>CAYHBS010000037.1:0-1709 GCA_964354975.1 uncultured Candidatus Saccharibacteria bacterium | reverse complement strand
GAAGTAGATATTGGTGGAGTAGATGTGGGAGACACCGCCACCCTTACACTCGACGCGTTCGGTGAAGACATGAAATTTACCGCAACCGTGAGCACCATCGACCCGGCCGAAACAATTCGCGAGGGAGTACCGACATATAAAGTAACGCTCATTTTTGAAGATACCGAAAATCGTGTGAAGTCTGGCATGACCGCAAACGTAGATATTCTCTCCAATATGGTAAGCGGAGTTATCGCAATTCCGCAGCGCGCGGTGATCCGCAGAGAAGGTCGCAAATTTGTTCGTATCCCATCGGGGGATACCTATACCGAAGTTGAGGTTGTCACGGGGCTACGCGGCTCTGACGGAACTATTGAAATTGTTTCCGGTATTACCGAGGGACAAGTCGTCATTACATTCCTCGAAGAGTAGCCCATGGCACTCATTGAGGTCAGCGGCGTTACGAAAGTGTACGAATCCGAAGGCGTCGTGACTGCGGCGCTTCGTGGTGTTTCGTGCAACATTGACGCAGGGGAATTTGTAGCAATTATGGGGCCATCGGGATCGGGAAAGTCCACCATGCTCCACGTACTTGGATTTTTAGAGCGACATACAGAGGGAACATACACATTCGATGGGAAGAAGTACGACGACTATTCTGCGGTGGACATTGCGCATGTGCGCAACAAAAAAATGGGGTTTATTTTTCAAACATTCAATTTACTTCCACGCCAAAGTGTACTCGAAAACGTCAAATTACCACTACTCTATTCTGACGTTCCCGAGCGTGAGTGGGACGCGCTCGCACGCAAAGCGGTGGAGCGCGTAGGACTTTCACATCGCGCCGACTTCTCGGCAGTGCGACTTTCCGGAGGAGAAAAACAGCGCGTCGCTATTGCGCGCGCGCTCGTCAACAATCCGAGCGTGATTTTTGCAGATGAGCCGACAGGCAACCTCGATTCTAAATCAGGTGGGGTCATCATGGAAACATTACATGAACTCAACGAGCGCGAAGGACACACAATTATTCTTGTGACGCACGAAACATATACATCCGAGTATGCGCGGCGCATGATTCGTCTGAAAGACGGAATCATCGAGCTCGATTCCCCCATCAAAAATCGCATCAGAAGTGGCGAAGAATTTCGTAAGTAATTTCTCATGCAGGCAAAACACATTGTACGCACCGCGACCTCAAGCTTAGGAGCGCATAAATCACGTTCCATACTTACCATACTTGGTATCGTGGTGGGGATTCTCGCGGTGATGCTGGTGGTGTCGGTTGGCGCAGGAGCAGAGGCACTTATTTTAAATCAAGTAGAGGGACTTGGTGCAAACACTATTATCGTGGTTCCCGGACGAGAACCAAAGGGACCCTCCGATCCTGCGGTGATTGACACGCTCTACGGAGATTCCCTGAAAGAGCGTGAACTTGATGCATTGTCTCGCAGTAATAATATTACCGGAGTGCAGGATGTCATGCCGATCGTGTTTGGAGTCACGGGAGTATCACATGAGGGAGAGACCTATCAATCGATGGTACTGGGAGGATCGGAGTTATTTCCTGACATTTTTGGACTCGCAGCCGCACAGGGAGAGTTCTACGGAGAGGATGATGTGCGTGGGCGATCCGCCGTGGTTGTTATTGGTTCCACCGTTGCAGAGGAACTCTTCGGAGAATCTGATGCGGTGGGAAAGAATATCCGTGTCGGAGAATTTCAGGCGCGCGT
>CAYHBS010000036.1:0-2640 GCA_964354975.1 uncultured Candidatus Saccharibacteria bacterium | reverse complement strand
CGGGAACTGCAGGGAAGGCAAAAGAAGAATATCCCGCGGTGTGTTCAAATTGTGGTGCCCAAACGACGGCGCCATTCAAGCCAGACGGCAAGCGCCCAATTTATTGCCCAAAATGCTATAAAAAAGTGCAGAACGGAGAAATACAGCCGCTCCCGAATATGCCTGATCCCATCAAAAAGAATTCATTTGGATCTTCACTGGGAATACTCGGTATTGAATTCGATGAGACAAAATCCGGAGTAGCAATTTCTTCTCCGCGACCATCGCAGCATCCAGACCGGTATGGGCAGCGCCCAAGAAATGATGCTCCAGAAAAAAATGGAGGACCGCGCAGAGAGAACGAGCGAAAAGGTGGAGAGAGACCCCAACGACGAAATGAAGAAAGATCACCGGTGAGAGATGCGAAGCCCGCGATGAATGCTCCACAAGGAGAGCATTTAACGAGTTTACGCGACGCTCTGAAGGAGGCGCTCAAGCTCGCTCGTGCGAAACCCACCGAGAGCGCGCCACGCGAGGAAAAGCCAGTGGACGCTACGCCAGAAAACATCACCGCTCCCCATGTTCCAACGTCCAACGCTACGATAGTGAAAGGGAGTGCACTCGAGCCAGGACGACCAATCAAAATAAATTAACCCCGTGAGATAGGAAATTATCTCACGGGGTTTGGTACACGGTTGCTCACGTGCGGGCTGGGCGCGAGATCTAAGAGCATTTGCGTCGCCGTTATCCACTGCAACGTGAGGTAACTTAGAATGAGCATGACGCTCCAGAAAAGCTCGATATATGTTTCAAACTCCCAGCTCGTTTGTATCAGCATTGTGGCTCCTGCGCACGACATACCTTTGAGGTATGAAGGTGCGTGAAGAGACCAATGGAGCTGTCCGCAAGGGAGGAGGACAAATACTCCCATGAGTGGCGAGCTTATTATGACGAAGCGAGACCACGGCGCAAGCGCAACCAGTTGGTAGCTTCCGACGGTGAGCATTCCCGCCAGCATTCCGAGAAAAAAAGAAGCGGTACTGCCGAGTGGTTTCATAGTTCCTCCTGTATCAAAAAACGCTACGTCTAGCGTAGCGTTTTTTGTGTGGGCAGCACAAGTGGTTATGCTTTTTCAACGCGCTCCACGTACGTACCCGTTTCGGTGTTCACGCGCACAATATCTCCCTCGTTGACAAACATCGGGACATTGAGTTTCATACCAGTTTCAAGAATAACTTCTTTTGTGCCTCCTTGCACCGTATTTCCTTTCACAGCAGGAGCGGCTTCTTTTACTTTCAAATCCATCTTAATGGGGATTTCAATGCGAATCACGTCTTCCCCAAATTTATTCGCCATTACCTCCATATTTGGTTTGAGGAAATTTTTTGCCTCACTAATTAAATCATCTGAAAGTTGGAAACGATCTTTTGGAGACCCTTTTTTGTGGAACCAATACTCTCCGCGATTTTCATAGATAAATGTCACCGGTTCGCGTTCAATTTCCGCCTCTTCGACGGAGTCGCTTTGCATAAACGTACGCTGCACAATCTTGCCGTTTCGCAAGTTCTTGATTTTGGTTTGTGCCACTGGACGGCGTTGCTGCATGCGGAGAAAGTTGTATTCGAGTACGATATACGGCTCTCCATCGAGCACAAACGTGGTTCCGGGCTTGAGTTCAGAAAATGACAACATACGAAAAAAAGTATAGGATGTTTTTACAGATATGTCCAGCCAAGCTCTTGCCTTGAGTGCAAGGTCTCGACTCGGCACGCACGGCACATGTTGTCTTTATGTCTGAATATAAACTTACCGTAGGGTTAGAAATACATGCAGAGTTAAATACTAACTCGAAGATGTTTTGTGACTCTCCAAATCACCCCGCAGGGGACGCGCCCAACCAATTTATCTGTCCGGTGTGCATGGCACATCCCGGAACGCTTCCTGTCATCAATATGGCGGCCGTGGAGCATGTCGTACGCGTGGGTCTCGCAATTGGTGGAACTATCAATGAGTACACGCAATTTGATCGCAAAAACTATTTTTATCCCGATCTGCCAAAGGGGTATCAAATTTCACAATATAAGCACCCAATTGTATCGGGCGGAAGTATTACGCTCAAGAGCGGAAAAGTGATTCGCGTCACGCGCGTACACTTGGAAGAAGACACGGGCAGACTTTCACACGCGGATGCAGGTACGTCACTTGTGGATTTTAACCGGGCAGGAGTGCCACTCATGGAACTTGTGACGGAGCCCGATATTTCGAGTGCGGAAGAAGCGAGAGAATTTGCGGAAGAGCTACAACTGATTTTGCGATATGTGGGTGCATCGCATGCACGCATGGAAATGGGAGAGATGCGCGTGGAGGCCAATATTTCGGTGGCACCTGAAGGTGCGCCGCTTGGTACGAAGGTAGAAGTAAAAAATATTAACTCATTTCGATCGGTTGATGGCGCAATTGCATACGAATATAATCGCCACGTCGCCGCCATTGAGGCGGGTAGTGCAATTGTTCAGGAAACGCGTGGGTGGGATGAGATAAAAAATTTGACGTATTCGCAGCGTATCAAAGAGGACGCACATGATTATCGCTATTTTCCGGAGCCGGATTTACCGCCACTGCGCATGAATGTTCCCGGGGGTATCCAGGTCGCCGAAGTTG
>CAYHBS010000035.1:0-2996 GCA_964354975.1 uncultured Candidatus Saccharibacteria bacterium | reverse complement strand
TCAGCTATCAGCTATCAGCTATCAGCTATCAGCTATCAGCTATCAGCTATCAGCTATCAGCTGTATTTTATTATGCCGCCTTCATCCCCAGGGACCACACCGAAGCGTAGTATGGGTTTACAGCGGCGTCACTATCCTAGCAAGAAACTACTTGCAGGAAAAGAGAGCGCCTCCTATGTGACATTATTATCACATAGGGAGCGTTTCGAATGGGAGCCGATGAGAGAAACAAAAATCCCATCTGCTTATCGCGGATGGGATTTTTGAATGGACATAGGCGAGTTATTTCACCGCGTCCTTGAGGCCCTTACCAGCACGGAATTTTGGTACACGAGTCTTTGGAACATTAACAGTTTCTCCAGTGCGAGGATTGCGAGCGGTACGCGCAGCACGATCTTTTACGAGGAAGGTGCCAAATCCTGAAATTGAAACATCTTGTCCGTGCGAAAGCGTCTTGGTGATTGAATCGAACATTACGTCAACCGCGTCTTCTGCGGCCTTCTTGGTGCCGCCAATCTTATTGAAAACGGCCTCAATGATATCTCCTTTATTCATGAAATGTTATGAGTTAGTGGTATATGCCCTAACGACCTTTGCGTAAGAGTAATAGAAAGAACGTTTGTATCCTAGCAAGACCCTTGTATATCAACAACTTTTTCCATTCACACGCTGTGGACAGGTATTCCACAGGTTTTCCCCACCAGTCGAAATATCACGTGCGGTGGAGCAAATCATTGACAGGGCTTCGAATATGTGAGTTTCTATGTAGGAAAGTACTCTACAGGAAAGAATAAAGGAGAAACGCGCAATGATTACTTTACTCCTTGCGGTGGTGCTACGTACCGCCATACCTTCTCAATCTTCACTCATTGTTGAGCGCACCCGTTTTGCACACGAGCTGACGCGAGAGTATGTGGTGAAGGGAGGGCTAGGGCTTCAGTGTGAGCTTGCAGGTTCGATGTATGTACTTCGTTGTGACGATACCGTGCTTCGGGAGTTCATTGACGTGCTGAGTGCATCGCAAATGCATCTTGCCATTACGGTGACACGTGCCTCTATCTGCGTGACCAAGCGCACCGATATCCCATGGATTCCATACGAGCAGTGGCTATCACGCATGATTGAGGAGTATTTATTTCCCGGGCGGAAAATACATATCGTGGACAAGGGGGTAGCGAAGATTCTCCCGTTGTATCACATGCCTTCGCTGAAGCTATTTACCGATCAGATGACGCGATAGGAGGGAGAGGAGATGGAACAATGCATTTCATTTGATGGAAAGTCTCTTCGCGAAGTAGATAACAAGGTCAATGCGTGGCTCAAATCGCACCGCGATGACATTGATGTGGTTCGCCCATCACTGTGTGTGGTCGAGCGACTCACGGGAGAGTTGTACCACAAGACGACGATCTGGTACAAAAAGGCCTTTCCTTTTCCCGGGTAACGACGTGTACGTGAGACACAACATCCCCCGCCCAGTCCGCGCGGGGGCGGGCGGGGCGGGGGAGTATTTTTTTACAACGATGTGCCTGTACCCGGCATGGATCCCATCATGCCATTACTCGTAATTTCCGGGCAGCTGTTCGGAGCTATCATTTTGCACGACCCAGAATTTTTTTGATACGAACCAAGGTAATACTGACCCCAAATATTAAAGTAGGAATATAACACGGACATTCCCGGCTGGTAGACAAGCGCAAGAGGCATCATTGAATAATAATCCCAGAGAACGATAAGTACATTACCGCTGCACGTACAGGTGAGAGAAAATAATTGGGGGCCAGCAAATGGAGTTTCAGTGGACGTGACTTGTGCGAGCGCATGTTCTGGCGTTATCGCAACCGCACTCATTAGTAGTAGTAGCGCCAACAATAAAATTCCAGCTCGCATCGATTCTAATGACGTTGCTATTGGGTAATTCATATTTTACTCTGAAATATTATTTAATAAGGCGGCGAGATCAACGAATATAACAGCCGGAGCACTCACACCATTTTCGTTCCGCACATACACTGAAAATGGGATACGTACACTCCCATCAAGTGGATCTTTTTCAATAATATTTTGGGCAACTATTTGTGCGAGCGCCTTGTTTCCTCCGGGGTATCCTGCAGCAGTAATGCGCTGTATCAGATCGTCCGCAAATAATGGATGATATACAAATTTGAGCGTAGTGCCGTCCGGAGAAGCAATCCCTGTAATTACTTTCGTCTGTTCCGACGTTACGGTAATGGTATTACTCACGGCAGAGAAGTGTTTTCCTATGAGTGTCACCTCTTCGGATGATCGGGTAATAACAGACGGCGTGACCGAGGTGATTGTGGGTTGTAGGTCAGGAGGCGCTGACGGGGCAGTGGGGATTGTGGGGAATCCGGATGTTTGTACAACAAGCGCAGATAACCGAGCGCGTGTACGCACTCCTACAAATCCCGTTGGGACGGAAATTCCGAGAGGCAAAAGTATCTCGCCCGCATATTTGTGCTGGAATTTTTTAACCGCAACCAAAGTGCGTGGTCCAAAAAAATCCGTTTCCGCTCCGGGAGATCCTGACCCTGTGGTTGCAACAAGAGTATCAGGATCACGATTGAGAAGTTGCTGCAGCTCACGTACATCCGTGCCCGAATCTCCGTAGCGTAAGTTTCGCAGTATTTCCGCTCGTGAGATGCCCGGGACCAACACCACTAATACAGAGGAAATGATCGCTGTTTGACGAATACCTATTGGTAAGGGCATAGACAGTATTATGGTATCACAGATATCAGAGAAAAAGTGTGATGACGGGTGGAAAAAACACAACATCCCCCTCCCCGACGTACGTCGGGGAGGGGGACAATTGACAAAGCCCAATCTTACTTTGCGAACTCAATGACGCGGTTTTCTCGTATCACCATCACCTTAATTTCTCCGGGGTATTTAAGTTCCTTTTCAATATTATCTGCAATATTGCGCGCAAGTTGCCGTGCGGCCACGTCGGTGACTGCCTCTGGGTGCACAAA
>CAYHBS010000034.1:0-3248 GCA_964354975.1 uncultured Candidatus Saccharibacteria bacterium | reverse complement strand
CCTTCAAATACGACGTTTCCTCCGTGCACACCCGCACCCGGTCCCAAGTCCACAATCCAATCGCTTTCCATCATGGTTTCGCGGTCGTGTTCGACGACGAGTACGGTGTTTCCGAGATCGCGCAAGTGTTTGAGCGTGCCAATGAGCATGGCGTGGTCCCGCGCGTGGAGTCCAATCGACGGCTCGTCAAGCACATAAATCACGCCCGTCAGTTGCGAGCCAATTTGTGTTGCTAGTCGCACACGTTGCGCCTCTCCTCCAGAGAGCGTGACTGAAGAGCGTGCGAGCGTCATGTAGCCAAGGCCCACGTCGAGTAGAAACGTTAATCGTTTTGAAATTTCTTTTACGAGTGGAGCAAGTTCTTTCCCGAGACTGTTCTGAATACTCTGCGCCCACGCCACCGCCTCGGTAATTGAGAGATTGCTTATTTCCGCAATATTTTTTTCTACCACACAAACACCGAGCGCTTCGGGCTTAAGACGCGCACCTTTGCACGCCTCGCACGAGTGCTCCACCATATAGCGCTCAATTTCCGCGCGCGTCCATTCGGAATCAGTTTCTTTCCACCGACGCTGTAAATTGGGAATGATGCCTTCAAATGTGGTGGTACCTCCGGCATCTTTTTCTTCTCCATTGAGCAATAAATCAATGATTTTTTTTGGCAGCTTCACTACCGGATCATCAAGAGAAAAACGATACCGCTGGCTTAGGTCTTCAAGCATCCACCAATACCACGACTGCCGCCCAACGCGATGTGACGCGCGTGACCACGGCTGAATCGCGCCTTCCGCGAGCGTGAGTTTTTTATTTGGAAATACAAGATCCGCATCAACCTCCAGAATAGTGCCAAGTCCCGTGCACGTTGCGCATGCGCCGTGCGGACTGTTGAATGAAAAAAGTCGCGGCTCAATTTCGGGAAGAGATATGCCGCATGAAGGACACGCGAGATGCTCCGAAAATAAATGATCTTTGTCTCCATCGCCCACCATCATCAACCCCTTGCCAACTGACAGCGCAGTTTCGAGTGAATCGCGAAGACGCTGGCGCTCAAGGTCGGGATCTACGGTAAGGCGATCCACTACGACCTCCATAGTATGTTTGCGCTTCGGATCAATAGGGGCATCGATCGCTTCATCAATTGTCATTATTTCTCCATCGATGCGCACTCGTAAAAACCCCCCGCGCTGTACTTCGCGAAGCACTGATTTGTGTTCACCCTTCCGATCACGAATAACGGGAGCAAGTAAAATAATATTTGTCCCAAGTGAAAACTGTAAAATGTGGGAGAGAATTTCATCAACCGTTTGCCGCGCGACTTCGCGACCGCAGATTGGACAGTGCGCAACCCCTGCGCGCGAAAATAGAATGCGCAAATAATCGTACACTTCGGTAATAGTGCCCACGGTACTGCGTGGATTTTTGGAAACACTTTTTTGATCAATCGCAATTGCTGGCGAGAGTCCTTCGATTGACTCGATATCTGGCTTTTCCTTTACACCTAAAAATTGCCGCGCGTAACTGGAGAGTGACTCCACAAATCTCCGCTCGGCTTCGGCATAGATCGTATCAAACGCAAGAGAAGATTTTCCGGATCCGGAAAGTCCGGTAATAACCACAAGGCGACCCCTCGGAATATCGATGTCGATATTTTTTAAGTTATGCATCCGGGCGCCTCTGATCTTGATGAACGCTTCAGATTCCCGGGGTGATCGTTTCGCCATGTAGTGAGTGCAAATAGAACAGTAGCAAGATGCTAGCAGAAAAAAATGGAAAAATCAACTTGTCACTGCGCGTATCGCTCATCACTGAATGTGCAGCTCTTCCGCGGCCGCGCAAGAGCTGCACAATAGTATCCTCCCCGCAGAAACCCCCGCAGGAACTGCGAGGGTTTCTGGTGATAAAAGAAAGGGCAAGCACTAGTGCTTGCCCTTTTGTTGTTTAAATTTACCATACTCTCGGTAAGAGTCGATCGCCATTATTCCTACTACAGTGCACATGAGCACGATTATAAATGCGTAGAACATGGCAATGGGAAATGCTATGACATACACCCAGAACGACTCTGGTGGCGGATTGCTCACCAGAAAATAATACAGAAAAGAGCCGAACACTACCCCCACAGCGAAAATAAATCTGCGTTGAAACCTTCGAGTCACTCTAGCATTTCGCGATGTAGCACTCATTATTGATTCCCTCCGTTGGAGTTGTGATCTATAGCTGCTGAACATCGTCTAGCGCAAGCGAAAGTCTTCTTGCCCGTCGCAGTTTTCTTTCTGCTGCAATTTGAATTTGCCGCACCCGTTGTCCTGTGATCTTCAAGATAGCTCCAACCTGTTGTAGTGTCAGTTTGGGATATCCATTAAGACCATGGCGGTGCACGATCACCAATTGCTGTCGAGGAGTCAACGCGGCACATGCTAAACGGACTTGAGTCGAAAGTGCTTGGCGAGCCATTTGTAGTTCATTTGACTCGATGAGCTGCAGCGTTGATCCTCTTAAGTCCTCCAGTGACAGATACTCCTCGGATGATACGGTGAAAGTGCGCCGACTATCCTCAAGCTGCCCAAACGATTGCGCGTCTGAAAAAAGAGACTCGGGATCGGAATGGAGCGCGGTAGCAATACTCACAACGAAATCTCGCCACACGTATGTACCTTGCTGTGATTTACGCTTCGCGCTGATCTCCATTCTCACCAGCCGGGTCAGATGCTGATACCCCACGCCAGCAATGCGCGCCAACTCCGCAAGCGAGCGGATACCGCAGAGCTCCATTTGAGAAAGGATGAGATTATTCCTTACCTTTACCTCTACCCGAACATCGTGATGCGCTTTGTGTACCACGCTTCCATCCTCCAAAATTTTATAGACCGCTATTCTCAAAAAATAATACCAACAAATCAACAACCTGTCAATGAATCGGGATTTTGTTCGCATGATCTATTTAAAGAAGTGGAGGCGCCCTGAGGCGCCTCCGTTGGCGTTGAGATACATAATGAAAATCCCGATGCCGCACCGCAGTACTCCACTATATGGTGCCTACGAGCATCCAGAATGCCACGTTCATCGCGCACACAAATGCGAACACTTTCCGTGCGAGCGAACGCAGATGCGCCGCCTGCACAATGTGCCAGATGTGCACGCCCCACCAAGGAGGGAGATTGCTATTCGGGTGATCCCGTCCGCGCACCTGTGGGTCGGTCTGTCCAGAAACAAACTCGAGCTCGTACAATGATGGCTCTACGGACGTG
>CAYHBS010000033.1:0-3462 GCA_964354975.1 uncultured Candidatus Saccharibacteria bacterium | reverse complement strand
TCACCGGCTATAGTATCTGGGTTCATATGCCCTCGTCGTTCAATGGATAGGACGCAAGCTTGCGGAGCTCGTAATGTAGGTTCGATTCCTACCGAGGGCACAGAACAGAATAAACATAAATATAATGACTAATAATCCAGAAAAACCTTATAACCCGGAAGGTGAGGAAAATTCGGAGAAACGTGAAAATTCACGTAATATCGTAAGCTCCGAACAGGCAGCTCAACTTATGGGCGGGGAAGATAAATTGGAGCGTGCAATGGTTGGAAATGTGCATAAAACAATTCAAGAGCTTCGCAAATTCCCAATAGGTGGTACAAGGCTGTGTGTTGGGTTTGATGAAAATGGCGAACCTATATTCAAAGTTTTTACATCCGAACCCCATAGTGGAGACGTAGATCGTTTATTGAAGGCATTGGACAAGTACAAAACTCCAGTTACAGGAGCCTCTTGGGAAGGTTTTACAGATCCTGAAATTTAAGTATTCCTTGCCACACTCGTAATTCTTGAAACACTTGGTTCCAATTCAATTCCTTCCATGCACAAATGAAAAATGGGTCGCCACACGGCGACCCATTTTTCATTTGTGTTCTTTTAAAACCCTACGGCGCGGAGGAACATATCGAGAATGGTCTCCTCGTATTCCACGTACGGTACGCGATGAATGAGTGCGTCGTGGATATCCTGCGGATCGGCGTCGCCAAGTTGCAACGAAGTGCGCGGGTTGAGCATGCTATCAAGCTCTACGCTCAAAAACGTTCCTTCTTGTGGGTGCCGCAAAAAACAAAACGATTTCATTTGTTTATATCGAAATAGGCGATTTCCAACGCGCAGGCCATGATCATCAATTTTCATCTCCACAACCCGTGGGCGACGTGCACCATGGAGGCCAATGGAAAATCCTGCAAGAAGCGAAAGGGTAGAGAGCAAATAGTTTCCATACACCGCAGAGATCGCAGCAATGGTGCCTACGACAATAAAGACCGCAATGTACCAGTTTGCCGATTTTTCATGATAGTGATACTCGAGTGCATGCCACGCGAGTGCGACATGATAGTGGCCTGGGGAATTGTGTTCCGCGACCGCTTCCGCGTCAAACTCTTCCTCTGCGTCAGCAAAGTTGTCCGCACCATTTTCACCCGTGGTCGCAGTGTCGTCGTCTTCCCACTCCTGATCCTCGTCATTCATACTCTAGTAGTATAGGGTATTTTTATGTCTACGGCAGAAATTTCTTGTGATTATAGGTGTAACACCGGAGTATAAAATACCCCGAACGTAGTCGAGGGGGCGCTATAGTCCTGGCGCTTCAGTATTTCCCTGGGACTTTTTAGCAAGGAGCCACACCGCGATGAGTGTCGTGATAGGAACGGTGAGGATGATGGCAATACTTCCCGCAATAGTGCGCACGATCTCGGCGGCAAATATTTCTCGGTTGATGCTAAGCATCACGTCGGACGTCGAAGTGTAAAAGAAGAGCAGTAGGGGGAGTGCGGCGCCCGCATACGCGAGTGCGAGTGTGTTGACGAGCGCGCCCACGTGCTCACGTCCAATCACTAGCGCGCGTGCGTATAACTCTTTTCGCTTCATGTTAGGAGAGGCATCGGCAAGTTCAGACACCGCCGCAGCTTGTGTAATTGCAATATCATCGAGTACTCCAAGCACTCCGATTATCATGGCCGCCAGCAGGAGCCCCTGAAAATCAATAAGCCCCTTTGTTGCGGTGTTCAGGTACACGCTCGCGTCCTCCACAAATCCACTCAAGCGCGCATACGCAACGGCAAACTCCGCAAAGAGTACGGTGACAGCAATAGTGCAGAGTGTGCCAAGGAGTGCCGCGGTCGATTTGCGATTCACGCCATGCGTAAAGAAAATTGCCGCGGTAAGCACGAGCGAGGCAAATATGGTACCAACCAGCACCGGATTCATACCACGTAAAATGAGCGGGAAGAGCACATAAAAAAGCGCGGCAAAACTAAAGGCGAGCGCACCAAGAGACCGTACCCCTTGCCAGCCACCGAATATAATTACTGCAACGACAAATATAAGCGTAAGCACCGTAAGCGCAGGGATGCGATATGGCTCTCCCGCGGTGTAGAGTTCGCCGCCGTTTACCGTGATTAAATATTGTACGTAAAATCGATCTCCCACCTTCAATTTTGTAAAATCATTTTCAACCGTGATTATCTCTCCGGTCTTTGGGCCTTCCAATAGTTCCGCACGGAGGGTTTGAGTGTGTGCGAGAATATCCAGCCCCTCAAGGGTTACATCTTCTTCTTTTACGATTTCCGCTACTTTTGCTTTCCATGATCCCTGCAAATCCTGATGCACTTCCTGGGCGTAGGCAAAAGGAGTGGAAAGAAGCATCAGTACAAACAATACTACTGCAGAATTCTTTACTCGATACATACGAGAAGCATAACAAAAAGAGAGCAGTTCTGCTCTCTTTTTGTTATGAGCGGCGAGGGAGAATAGGAATTTATTGGATTCTCCTTCGCCTCTCGCCTCGTCGACACTCGTCTCAAATGAAACACCCATAACATGTGGGCGACACAAAGCCTTTTCAGTGTCTAAACATTGAGAAATTTAGGGCTCACGAATGAGAAGCGTGGTTGATATGCGTGGGAGGGGGTGATACCATGTGTTTGGAAAGCGGGTAGCACAATCATATAAGGAGAATACATCATGGCGGCAACTTCCCCTGAATCGTTGAGAGTGGCGGTAAAAAGATCTGTGTTTCATGCACACATTCAGAGACAGAAAGAGTTAGAACTAGCTAAGAAAGAGCGAGTTCGGTCACTCGCGCGTGAAGAGTCAATCCGGCAATCTCTTCATGTGAATCCCAAAAGAGCCGGTATGTTGATCGTCAGGGGGCTTCTTTCAGAAATGAAAGAATCTGCTAAGGATGGAGGAAAAGAGCATATCTGGCGCCCCTTAAGTAACAGGAAACCATTGAGTAAATGTTTACAGCAAATTGTCATCGCAATATTGAAAGAAAGAGGTTTTCGTGCTCAAGTCAGATGTGGGCATGGTCATAAATCCTGGACAACAAAAGGAAAGAGGCAAGTCTACGTAGACTCCTTCAACTGTGACGGTACTACATATGTTCATAGTTGTTGGACAGAGGTGGCTGTATCTTGGTGAAAAAACAACTAAGGCCCGATCTGATCGGGCCTTCTTTTTATATATATAGTGTTGCTAATTTTTTTGGCCGCGATTCACTCGTGGGCTAATCGGGTCGCGCTGATAAAAACTTTCTAAACTGGCGGAGAGGGAGGGATTCGGTCACAAGTTTTCACCTGCTGGCGAAACTCGCGACCCCGCCTCGCGCCGTCGCGCTCCGGTTTTCTCATCCCTATCATTATACTCGCATCATTAAAGAGACTGCCACACGGCAGTCTCTTTAATGATTGCGGAGAGGGAGGGATTCGAACCCTCGATGCCCTTGCGGACATTCCAGTTTTC
>CAYHBS010000032.1:0-3488 GCA_964354975.1 uncultured Candidatus Saccharibacteria bacterium | reverse complement strand
CTATTCACAACCGGAAGTGTTTTATCAACACGATACAGGGAGAACATGCTTCACGAGAAATGTGGATGAGTCGCTGAGAGATCCAAATGTGAAAACACCTTATCCAGTAGGTTTCTAACTGATAATCAAAAACACTCGCTATCTAGTGGGTGTTTTTGATTTGAGTGATTTTTCCCAATATCTTTTCTATACTCCATTCCTTTAAAATGTATGGTGTCTACGGCCTCATATCCCTTTTGGAGCGCAGATGAAAGATCGCTACTAGTTACAGAAACCCCAAGCACCCTTCCTCCATTTGTGATAATATTGCCTCCCTCATGTTTTGTGCCGGCATGAAAGAGCACTACATCTTTATTTTTTTCTGCGGTAGAAATTCCCGATACTAAAAAACCTTTTTGATATTCACCCGGGTATCCTTTTGAAGCAAGTGAGATGCAACACGCATATTCCGAGGACCATTCGATATGTACGGCGTCTAGTCTTTGTTCAATACATGCGAGCATAACATCGAGCAGATCAGTTTTAAGAATTCTCATATAACTTTGTGTTTCTGGATCTCCAAATCGCGCATTAAATTCAATGACCTTTGGACCATTCTTTGTGAGCATAATACCTGGGTAAAGTACTCCCACAAACGGTTTACCTAATCTACTCAATTCACGTATGCACGGAAGAATAATTGTTTGTTCAATCTCGTTCATGATTTCCTTTGTGATATCAGGTACTGGCGCAATCGTTCCCATACCTCCGGTATTCGGGCCTTGATCGTTATCATATGCACGCTTGTGATCTTGCGAGGAGGGGAACATAGCAACGTGTTTCCCATCAGAAAATGTATGCACGGAAAATTCTATCCCTTCAAGGTATTCTTCAATCAGAATTTCAGTTCCCGCGTCACCAAATTCTTTCATTATCGAAATGCGCTCAATGGCGGCAGTAGCCTCTACAAGGTCATGTGCTATGATGACACCCTTTCCTTGGGCAAGCCCATCAGCTTTTATCACTAATGGAAATATTTGTGTGCGACAGTATATTTTTGCTTCCTCGGGGCTACTAAAAACCATGGATGCCGCAGTTGGTATTCTAGCTTTTTGCATCAGCTGTTTTGCAAAACTTTTCGACCACTCTATTTCAGCCGCTGCTTTACTCGGCCCAAACACTGCAATGCCCATCTTTCGAATAGCATCGGTCAGTCCGTCGGCTAGGTGTTGATCTTGTTGTATGATTACTAAATCAATTGTATTGTGCGAAATCCACTCAAGAATTTCCGACATTGTATCTACAGGAACATTCTCTCCAATTATTGCAGTACCAGCATTTCCTGCTGCAATATATATTTTCTCCACTCGGGGGGATTGTCGTAATTTCCAAGCAATTGCATGTTCTCTTCCACCGGACCCTACGATGAGAATGTTCATGAATTCATACTAACACTAGGGTCACAAAAATAAAGAGTGAGCCACAATAATTCACTTTTCGTGCATGTTCTGATGGTATGGTGGTCACGAGTTACTAAGTCGTCTTGACCGACAAGGCGGTCTTCTCCGACCTAAGACTCGCGACCCCAGCTCGCGGTCTCACTACTGTGAGACAACGCTGCGCTCTCACAAATTGTCCGCAAGTAAAACTATTTACTTGCTTTGCACAATTTGTGACCCCACCGGGAATCGAACCCGGATTACCGGCTTGAAAAGCCGATGTCCTAACCGTTAGACGATAGGGCCAATATAGCAATTATTTTTTGCACTTCTTCACAATTTTTGTCCAAACCGTTATCCACAAAGTCGACTAGGACGATAGGGCCATGATATGAGCAAATAATTGCTCGCGAAGTGACCCCTTATTCTTCAGCTGCAGCTCTCGCTTACGAGCGTCAGTTTTTGAAGAGAACACTTCGCGATAAATTATTTTCCATGGCCGATATCCTTTCGTAGATCTTACAAAGCCTGCATTATGTCGTAAAAGTCTAACATCGGGGTTCTCGCTTATACCGATATACCTCCGTCCTTTTTCTGATGCAATGATATATAAATAGTACTTCATACTGTCTTGTCCGCGAAGCGGATCCGCTCTGCGGAAAAAGCCGATGTCTCGCACAGCGATCGTCGCTGAGGACTAACCGTCGCCCGCAAGGCGGGTCC
This sequence comes from uncultured Candidatus Saccharibacteria bacterium, assembly GCA_964354975.1. GTDB lineage: Bacteria > Patescibacteriota > Minisyncoccia > Ryanbacterales > HO2-45-13 > CAYHBS01. Next base: position 1,347 of record CAYHBS010000032.1, on the reverse strand, counting down.
GCTTTGCGGAATAGGGCCATGTCATGCAGCTTTTAGCTGATAGCTTGGAGCTGATAGGCAAGCGAGAGCGCAATGCTCCGATTGCAATGGCTCAACCATACCATTCTTTAAATGAAGAGAAAAGAGTGCTAGAGTGATACGTAATGAAACGATTTCTCGGGCTGTCAACACGCGGACGCATTATTGTTGGGGTAGTTGCAGTTGTAATTATCGTTGGCCTGTATTGGGTTTTTGCAGGAAATAGTGATACGCCGGCATATCAAACCGCAATCGCAGAAAAGAAGGATGTGGTGGAAGAAGTGAGTGTAACGGGGCAGGTAGTCCCGGTGACGCGGATTGATCTTGGCTTTGAACGAGCGGGGCGGATTTCATCGGTGCCGGTGGGGGTGGGCGCGCGCGTAACACGTAGTCAAATACTCGCTGCACTCGATGCGGGAGGTATTACGTCGGATCTCCGCCAAGCGGAAGCGAATTTACGCGTAGAGCAGTCAAAACTAACAGAAATCCTGCGTGGTACGCGCCCAGAAGAAATTGAAATTTCGAAGGTAAAACTTGCGAGCGCGTCCAGCACGCTTTCAGAAACGCAACGGAGTGCCCTCAATATCATTAACGATAGCTACGCTAAAGCGGAGGACGCAATTCATAATCTCACCGATCAGTTGTATTCAAATCCGAGATCCGGAAACCCATCGTTGAATATTGTGGTTCCACAACAACTCGATAATGATTTAGAAGCAATGCGTGCAACGTTTGAGCCAATACTTGTGCAGTGGCGCAAAGAAATTGACGAAATATCTCCAACCGCAGATCAACGAGCAAACAGTACGAAAGCGCAGGGGTATCTTGTGCAGGTACGCACGTACCTTACATCACTTGCGTTAGGGGTGAATGCGCTTGAACCATCCGCCTCTCTCTCTAAAACGATCATCGACGGGTATAAGTCAGATACCAATACGGCTCGCACAAACGTCAATACCGCCATTACAAATCTCACGACCGCAGATGAAAAAATCCGGAGCGCGGAATCGGCGGTGCTACTTGCGGATGAGGAACTGCGGCTCCTGCAAGCAGGAAGCACGCCGGAAAAAATTTCCGCGCAACGCGCACTCGTGGACGCAATGCAAGCGCGTGTTGATTCACTTCGGGACGAACTATCTAAAACCATCCTTCGCGCTCCCGTTGGTGGAATTGTGGTGATGCAAGAAGCGCGCGTGGGAGAGTTTGCAACTGCTGGGAAAACCATCATTGCGGTCGTGGGAGACGCAGGATATGAAGTAGAAGCGTATGTTCCTGAAGTAGATATTGGTGGAGTAGATGTGGGAGACACCGCCACCCTTACACTCGACG
>CAYHBS010000031.1:0-3614 GCA_964354975.1 uncultured Candidatus Saccharibacteria bacterium | reverse complement strand
CCCACAACACGTTGATGAAGATACTCTTCAAGTGAGAGTAATTTTGCTCGCTCCTCTACATGAATCTCCCCCACGGGTATATGAGTTTTTGATTGTACAAGTGCGAGAATGTCGCTGCGCACTACGAAAAATTTATTTTGTTGAACAACACGTGGAGCAACTCCAACAATGAGATCAACTGCCTTATCCGGCATGACGCCATATGGGAGATAGTTATCTGCACTGGTCAGCGCTTCTTCAATAGCGCCGTAGGTAAATAAGACATTGGTACGCGCCTCAATGTGTTCTGCGGATCGCTCAAGCTGGGCAATCATGCGTTCGCGCGATGGCTCGGTTATTTCTACTTTTTCCATTTTGCTCGTGATGAGCATATTCGATTCAATAGTATTTTGAAAACTATCCAAATCTACTGTCGCGATAATCTGCAGTGATGGAGACGAAAAATATGGCTCAAGAATTTGTACAGCGTCAGACCCAATCGATCGTGCGTGTTCCAGAAATGCAGCAAAATTAGAAATGACTAATATGATATTCTTTGCGCGTACCGCGTTGTTGAGTAGCGATACAAGTGCTACCTCATACTCGGCTTTTGTGTGTAGTACACTCGCCATAATGTTATAGTCGAGTGTATATATTTTTTTACCCTCAAGCTCCGGTGTCACAGTACCTCGGGCAATGGAGCGCGCAAAATTGTATACGACGTCGCGAGCGGCGTCCTCATTGGGTCCTACCACTATTGCGTCGGCTCCATGTGCGCGAGCAAGAATGCGTTCCAGTGCCGCTACCTCTTCAGTATCTTTGAGCGACATTGCAACCGCGGCGGCATCATAGTGCTCAATGATCTCTCGGCCAAACCGCTGCAACGTGTACGCCGCGCTATATGCCCAATCTCTCCCAATGCTTTGTACTGTCGCGAGTCGCTCGCGTGTCCACCACTGTTCACGCGTGCGCGTAATCGCACGACTGTGCGCATACCACTCCGCAGACCCAATAAGCTCCGAATCTCGACTGCCCGCATCCACAATAAAGGTGCGAAATACAGCGTCTGATGCGAGGAGTGCGTGCACAAACACTGCGAGTGTAATAGGGCCCTGGATAGTATCGGGAATGTTGAGGTCAGAAATGGAGGTGGTCTTTTGTGCTAGTAGCTTAGATTGCACCATCTGCGGAGTTATTCCGCACCGCAGTAATATAAGCTGTCCCGCCTCCGAATTTACAAATGCGCGAGTAATGTCTCGGTTGGATCGATACAGTACTTTCAACACATCAAACGTTGGGCCGATTATTGGGGCCTCATCTTGCAGGTAAGAATGTCTAAAGAATAATTCTATAACAAAAATGGAAAGGTAGAGAGCAACGAGTATCAATGTCATCCCAAGTACATACGGGGCAGCATATATCACCGGATCAACATTGATGGATACAGGAAGTTGCACATATGCCAGTCCGTACGCAACCGCGATGAGAAGCGTAAAAATGAGAATTGTTCCATTCAGCACTTTATCGATTGTATCTCGAAGCGGATGAGAAAATTTGAAATCGAGCGCGACTACCGAATACATTGGATGTTGTGAAATACTACGGGGAGAAATATTCATATGAGCAGCAACGTAACCCCCACGCCAAACGCACTGATAATGACAAAAGGAAGCAGAAACCAAAGTATAAAACCCACTCCACCAAGTACCAGCGCGATCGCGAGCGAAGCAACTCCAACGAGTATGGTAATCAACCGAATTGAAGCGCCTACAACACGCATGAGTAAATTGACAACAAATACCGACGCCCATTCCTCTATTCCTCGTTTTGAGGGCACTTCGCCAAGTTGCTTCCACCGCGCAAATAATGTGAAAGAAAGTTGTTTGATCGAAAAGAAATGGTACAAAAACCAAAGTATATTACCCCAGATCCGCGCGTATGCTGCGGGAGCTTCAAAATACATCCAGATAAAAAAATCCCTAATGAAGAGCGCGACGGTCATTGTAGTTCCCATTGTATCGTATTTATAGAGAAGAATGGAATATACATCGATATATGAGTGATATACCCGCGGGATATTCGTCACTATATACAAAAGGTCGAGTGTTATTTGCCTTCACAAGTACACACTTATGACTACGTACATGACGACTCGGTTATTTGAGTTTGTGTGCATCGGGACGGTCGCATTTCTCTTTATTGCATTTGCAGTACCTGTCTCTGCACAAACTACCCCAAGTATACCGCTCTGCGAAATCCAGCGCGGTCTCACAATTGGATCCGTTGGTGAAGATGTGCGATGTCTCCAGCGATACCTGAACTGGTCTGGACATACTGTTGCCATTTCTGGTTCCGGTGCACCAGGTAGTGAGACAACGTACTATGGTGCACTAACGGCAGCTGCAGTTGTGCGCTGGCAAAATGCCAACGCATCAACCGTGCTCACGCCGCTTGGACTTTTCGCTGGTACAGGATACTGGGGTCAGGCATCATTCGGACAATACGTTCGATTGGTACGCTCCTCGCTCGGCGTGTAGAGAATGGCATACTAAACATAAAACACCCCCGCTACGCGGGGGTGTTTTATGTTTGCTTCTCTTCTGATACAAAAGGGGTACTGGAGAGGAGTCCGACTTTTCTCCAGTAGTATGTTTAGGGGATCACTCCCCATAGCATATGAACGACCTTTATGTCAATAATAATGGCACCCTGAAAACAAAAACACTTCCTATGCAAGGAAAATTTGCGAACATAAGTATCATTCTCGCAAGTCACGCCACGTTGTTGGAGTGTGAGGGCTCACCGATGCGGACAACCTGCCCAACAACATGGTCGGCGCGTACCCTTTCGCATTTTATCGAGTCCAACAGCGATACGCCGTGCGCGGGTTTCCACTTTCTTCGCCGACGTTACCCAGCAAATCCACTCGTTGCGCGCAAGTGGTGTAATGTCTGACCACACATTTTTTACCTTCGCGTCAGTTTCGATTGCCTTACGAAAATCATCGGGTATAGTATGCGGATTTTTTTTAGAGTGTTTTTGTCCTGACATCAACGATAATTGTTTGCTAGATTATACTATTGAGAATCAAATCTCGCTCTATTCTCCGCCATCCACTTCTGCTGTTCTGCTTTCTTCTCCTCGTCGGAAAGATCAGCTTTACCCTTCATCACATCAGTGTGTACCTGCATATAGTGAGGCATAAGCGCTTTCATCCACTCTTCGAAAGTATTACCCTCTGCTGTTACTTCGCATAAATCACATTTTAATGTTTTTATGAACCTATTTTATATCAATAAATACAAAAAACAAACTCCGTAACAGAGGTTGTTTTGAACTGGCCTTCGATAACTTTGCTCCGCGGGTAACCGGCAATTGGATTGCCTAGTTGCCCACGGACTGCGCTCGAAAGTAATCGAGAGAGCTCATCACTTTGCTCACTTGCTCCGCGGGTAGGATTCGGTCACGAGTTACTAAGCTCATCGGTCGCAATTCTCCCTCTTCGCTAAGTACTCTCGACCCCGTCTCGCGTCTCCGCCAGCTGGTGGAGACATGCTTCGACTTTCGAATCCTACCCGCGGAGCCAGTAGAAAACTTAACTCATTTCCAGCAAAATTTTGGCGTGCGACGCAGAG
>CAYHBS010000030.1:0-4120 GCA_964354975.1 uncultured Candidatus Saccharibacteria bacterium | reverse complement strand
TACCTGCGGGTATGTTTAGTTTCCTAGTCGTTGCACTTCAAGGTTGAATTCAAGCATAAAACTTGACATATATCGTTTTTCTAGTATAATGCTTTGCAGAACTATCCCTACAGCGGAGGGCAAAATGCACCCACTACGTATTCACACTTATTTCCGTGGAGAAAACACTTCAGCAATCAGCATCGAACGGGAAGAAATCGATGCATTTCTGTGGCTTGGAGAACTCCGGGAACCACTCAAAGCGCTGGATCCTCGAGATCGTCGCGCGGTATGCGTGTTCGACGGCACGTTGCTGGAGGAGGGCATTTCTGGCGGATCGATGGTTATTGCTACGCAGAACGTTCTGGATCTTGTGGTGCCCGCCGGTAAGGCGATTGGCCGTGGGCGCGCTCACTTGCTCCGCGCATCTCAAGACGGTCTGCTGGCCTATCAACCAATCCAAAGGATAGCACTCGCCCTCACAACGGGAATGCACGTTGTTCAGCGATATGACGACGTATCACTTCGTAAAATCTACACGATGATTCGCGTAGAAAACAGGCGTCAAGGCGGCGAAGAGGGACCATTCCCTTTCGTAGTCACGTGGATGAATTCATCCTGGTAATCACGCGCATCAACATGTTGCCACCCGGAATGTTTCGACGTTCCGGGTGGTTTTCTAATTTTCCATATTCGCCCATTCGCGCGAATGAGAGAATAGTTTCTACTGGTTACAGAAAGCAAATCGCCCGCAGTGTTTCGACGTTGCGGGCGATTTTTTTTGATTTTCTATGTTCGCCTATTCGCCCGGATGGTTCCATGCGCTATTTTTAATATTATTTTCACATTTCCATATTCTACCATTCGCCCGAATGGTTCCTATATGTCGCTTTTATTGTCACACACAACGTTGCGGTGTATGCTGAAAGCGAAATAACTACATGGGGGCGCTTCCATGATGAAACTCGTACCGTACAAATGTTTCGGCTGGGGATATGGAAATTTTCCACAATACAACTGGGTCGCATACCTCGTGCTCGATCACCACTGTATATTTTCTGGCGTTCAACGACAAAAACGCACGAGCACCGTGAGTGCTGCAAGCGAGATCATAGAGAATATTGCGGCGCAGGAGCATACTCATTGGTCCGCACTTCAGTGGTTTGATCTGCATACTCACTGGGGCTATCCGCACCTCATGCCAACCGAGTACCGCATGGCCGCATTGTGTACTGCATACGCAAATTCGGGAAAGCGACCTCGTAGTGAGAAACGCGTTGTCTTCATTCAGTCTCGTGTGTATGTGATTGTGCACGAGGCGCTCGAAGTAAAAGTAGAGGACTGCGGTTGGGCGTTGAATCGCCCGGATTTCAAACCCATCTTTGATGTGTTTCGTGGATATATTCGCACACATGTGCCACCATAACGATGCCACCCGTCCCGATGTACATCGGGACGGGTGATTTTTTTTATTTTCCTTATTCTGCCATTCGCCCGAATGGTTCCTAAACCACTTGTGAAGATTTGAGTGCAAGTCGTTTCTTTAAGTCCTTACTATCAACTAACAGCCACTCCTATTCTTCAAAATATCTTTGCTTCAGAAATTCACCAAAATCGCGCATTTCTTTTTGAAGAATTACTAGCCGCTCCTTTCGTTTTTCCATTATCTCTTCAGTAGCTTCCTTTAGTCGAAAGAATGGAATATCGCTCTCGCCTCCGTTTTCGATATGCGCTGCCTCCGGGCCATCGTCACACTGCAAGCGTACATCTTCATTCGGGTTGCGACTTAGATTGAACTGGCGCAACAATTCCTCTATCCTCTGCACGAGCTCTAGCTGTTTCTTTCTCCACTCTTGATATGCTGTGGTCTCCGGATATTTTTTTCTTTCCTCTCTCCATCGCATCCATCCTTCATAATCACGCGAGCGTAATATTTGTTCAATTTCTACTCCGCGCTCCTGCGCAATTCTTTCTGCGACTTCTCTCTCTTGCTCGAACTGCTCTTCTGGCTTCCCATCTGCCTCCACGCGCACCCACGGATGCGGTACCCCGCTATCAACATGACCTTCGCATGACGCAGATGTAGGAATCTCCATCACGTTAAAGCTCACCACAACATCTTGAATACCCTCATCAATTCCGTGTCCTCGACTGTCACCCCCACTCCTTCGCTGCAAGTTCAGAAATTTGATTCCAGAGCTGCTCTTTTTCAGCGCGCCTGTTTTCTTCTACGTTATTGTGATCTTTTGAATTTTCAAATCCCATATTATATGTATTACCCTATCAGCTACCAGCTAAAAGTTCCAAGCTATCTTTATTCTTCAAACACGGTTTCAGATGAAAATGTTTTGTCATCGGTTTCGGGTTTGAGGTGGCGGGGATATTTTTCACTCACGATGAATCCTTCAAGAAAATTAAAAAAATCTCTGCGATGACTATTTTGTCCGGTGGCAAAAAAGTGCCTGATAGGAGAGGCCTCTGGACTTAATTCGTAATGTCCTCTTATTTCTCCGTCACTATACACTCGTAAATGATATTGCTCGTTAAAGGAAGTCAGTTTTCGCCACGAGAGCACCTGATCTTTATCTTCCCATGCGACAAAGTGGTTTCCGTATCCCCACTTGCCGTGCAAATGGCGCTTCAGTTCAGATAGTGATCTATTTGGCGCAATCCATCCTAAATGATGTTTTTGTCTCTGTTTGCTGTGAAATGGAAGCGCCGCACGCTCTAAATATGGAAACACCGGGTACAGCGCATTCCATATGTGTTGTTTCATTTTTTGTAGTGGGCTCATAATTTTTTATATATATCTTTTCTATGTCCAATCGCTATTACGAGAATAACCAGCTCTTTGTCTATCATGCTATAGATGATGCGATACGGCCATACTCGCAGAGAAAAATATGTCTGTAACTCTCCTTTTAATTGTTTGCCAATAAGCGGGTCTCGCGCAATACCGAATAGTGCAGTGAGAATCCGCTTGCTATCTTTTGCAGAAAGATTAGCGAGAGCCTTTTCTGCTTTTGGTGCGAGAAGTACGTGATACTGCATGGCGCTTTGAAGAAGATTTTACAGCAATATATCCTGCATTTTTGAGTATGGTATCAAGAGATATATATGACGTATATGCCCCACTTTTGATGTCTTTTTCTACCGTCGCGATGTCATTAAAAATTCCTGGAAATTGATCAACAACTTCTAGTGTTTCCTGCCAAGATTCAAATTCCTCTGCAGACATCATCACTACTTTTGGCTTGCCGTTTTCAGTGAGCGTGTAGTGCGTACTTGGATTCTGCACTTTATCTGCAATATCAAAAATACGCTTGCGCGCTTCAGATATTGACATAGTTGTCTTGCTGTTCATATGTACATAATAATGTACCTATTTTGATGTGTCAATATTTATATGTTTATATCTTCAATATTCAACTGCTATTGTCTGTCATCTGTCTGGGCTTACTATACACAGATGGAACGCCTGATTGCTGAACTAAAAAAAGAAGGAGTACTGGACTCTCCCGCATTAGAAGCGGCGTTTCGCGCGGTTGATCGAAAAGATTTTGTCCTTCCCGAATATCAATCGCTTGCATATGAAAACGCCCCGCTCCCTATTGGGTATGGACAGACAATTTCGCAACCCTACACCGTCGCATTTATGCTGAACCTGCTCGCACCGTCTGCTGGCCAGCGAATTCTTGATGTGGGATCGGGTTCGGGATGGACCACCGCGCTCCTCGCGCACATCGTTGGAAGTGCGGGTCGCGTGTACGGCATTGAGCTGATCCCAGAACTTGTTGCGTTTGGAAGAAATAATCTCGCCAGATATCAGTTTGGTCACACAACGATTGAACAAGCGGGTGCGCTGTTTGGCCTCCCCGAGGAGGCGCCGTTTGATCGTATTCTCGTGTCTGCCGCAGGTACCGATGTTCCGGGCGCGCTACTCTCTCAATTATCCGACACCGGCATTCTTGTCATTCCTGTAAAAAATTCCATTATCAAAATTCAAAAAGTTCCCGGCCAGAAGCCGATGCGAGAAGTGCATGAGGGCTTTGTGTTTGTGCCGCTCATTCCAAAAAAGTGAGGCCCCCCCGTATTTGACTTTTTGTATGTTTAGTGTATAGTCTCTACTAGAGTTCTCAAT
>CAYHBS010000029.1:0-5459 GCA_964354975.1 uncultured Candidatus Saccharibacteria bacterium | reverse complement strand
GCAAACCCCGTGTCGGGTGTTTGGCTCCTGTTGCACTTCAGACTGAAATTCAAGGGCGCTTGGTCGATTCTTGGAAAAAAGGAGGATTCGTTCCACTTCTGGGATTGCGACTAGTACTCAAATTAAGATTTGAACAAGTCGTGAAAACCTTCGCAGGATTTTACATCTTACTCGCTTACTCCCTTTCAAAATGTGGTGACCTTCTGCGCAACGCGGAGGCGGTGAGATTCGAACTCACGATACCTTGCGGCATGCCGTCTTTCTACCTAAGTACCTTTGGCGGAGAGGGAGGGATTCGAACCCTCGAGGGCTGTAACACCCTACTCGCTTTCCAAGCGAGCGCACTAGACCACTATGCGACCCCTCCCCGCCAAAAATACTCGGCACAACTGTTTTGATATAAGTACTATGGTCGCAAGACGGTGGAATAAACCACTATCCGACGCCTCCGCGTTATTCAGAAGAATTGTATTTTATCTTGGGATTGCGACTTGTGCTCAAATCAAGATTTGAATAAGTCGGGAACAAGTATGCCCCACACTGCGTTTACGCTAGTGTTGGGGCGAGTTTACCACGTACACAGCAACGCTGTTGTACTGTGGCGCACCTTGTCCGCCAGCTGGCGCAACTATGCGACCCCTTCGTTTCGACAGGTAAATTACCACGAATTACCCCTACAAACAATTACTCTTGCAAATTATCTCTAATTACTATATAACAATCACGAATTGCGCGAGTGGAGGATAATTTATGAACCATGAACCTCTCTCTAATATCGAACAGGAAATCCTGGAGGAGCTCATCGCGTTGACATACAAAGTTCCCTGCAACAAGGAGTCGCTAGCGCGCAGACTGAATATGCTGTCGCTCACTCGACTGCGAGTGTTTCTTCATTGGCATCAGCGGCAGTGTGCTGAATATATTGAAGTGACGAGGCCCATCTGGACTGCGTGGGAGAATGACACACACCGTCCGAACCCTCTAAAGCTGCGTAATTTTTTAATACACGTGCTCAATGTGCATTACTCCCGCCTCTCACACTTCGTGGCATTCCCAACTCATCGGGCAAAAGCGCAGTGAACAGAAGCTACGTCGCAGTCACTATGTGTGAAGCACATCGAATGTATGCATCTACTTGTGATCCGCCGTGGCTGGACGCCAGAACCAAATCCCCCGACTGCCAAGCGCGTCGGGGGATTTTACGTAAACAAAAAACCAGGCGAGTGGCCTGGTTTTTATCGAAAAAACATGTTGTGAGAACAAGATCCGAGTATCTGTACAGCCTAAAAATCGTGCTGGATAGGTCAGAATGAGTCGTTCACTTCAGGTTTTACCCTGGGCCCTTGCGGGTGAGATGTTCACTCGATGGACATAGTGTATCAGATATATAGATACATGTCAATACATCGTGTTAACAAATGCATCCCCAGATCAACTTCGCTTTTGAAATCTCCAATGGCGGCGCTCGATATACACAATGCGCCACCAGGTTACACCGAGAAAATATCCGCCCACAATTCCCCCACCAAACGTGAGCACAGACCAAATTGTGTGAATGAAATACCATTGATTCCACGTAAGTCCAAGGCCATACGCATCAATATCAAGAATGAGAAGTGCAATGATGGGAAGTTCAACAAAACCATGCACAATAACACCGAGCAGTGAGCCAAGCACAATCGTGCAGAAAATATAAACCGTCCGTTTCATTTTTGGATATATTTAATCACGGTGCTGGCAATAGGATGCATTGTATCAGATATTCTATAGTGCATCTCCGTTTGACGCCGTGACCGATCAACAACATCTGCTTGATATAGCATGCCGAGATGTTTTGACACCGTTTTATATGAAATATTGCAACGCGTTGCGATATCCCCCACCGCCACGTCGGTATGGCGAACAAGATACAACAGTATTTTGAGTCGATTGATGTTCGCAAGTACTTTCAGTATTTTTTCATACTTCTTCATACCTCTATGCATACTATTCTACCATTCGCCCGAATGGTTCCTAGATGTGTTTTGTGTATAACGTTTGTTCCGTTGCATACATGATTGCAAAATAGCATTGACCCATATTCGCCTATTCGGGCGAAAGGTTCCTAGATGATGGTGTATAATCGCGGCGCTTTGGTTATATGTTCGAAAATACAGAGCGACCCATATTCTACTATTCGCCCGAATGGTTCCTATATCAATATCGCGAATAGCCGCGTGCGAATGAAGAACAAAATAGGATTTCAACTGTTTGTCTCGTGTGTACGAACATCGCCGCGCGGATGCGCGGCGATCTGTGATCGGACGTATGCTACCTATTATTGCACTAGCGAATGTTGCCGATGGAGTTTTTGACCGTGTCGTGTTTCGTTTTGAGCACGTTTGAGATTGCAGTAAACACACGATCCCCAACTCCCTCTTTATCCTTACCGCTTGCGAGAAAAGCCCACCACGGGAACTTCACTTTTACCTGCTCGTTTGCATCAATCTCTACTGTTGCAGTCGTGTTGACGGAAAACAGGGCAAGCAGCTTTACGCGATGTTCAACTTTTGTCTCAACTTTTTCAGAATTGATCAACACCGACTGCACTGGAACACCACGCTCTATTAGATCTGCGAGAATGATCTTTGCAACTTCTGCGCGACCCTCCTCGGTTGCCGCAGGGGTGTTTGACTCGCTGTCGTCATTATCATTTCCTCCCCCGAGCAAAATACCAAAGTCGGGTGTAACAGGTTCAGGATCGTTACCTGGTGTTACACCATCAACTGTGCCGCCTGTATTAGATTTTGATCCTTCTTCAACCTTCCAATTTATCTCGACGTTGCCTTTTTTCTCAGTGCCATCTCCGGTTGCAGATACATCGATTTCATCTGGTTCAATGCTGGTGGTCGTAGTTGTCGTCGCGGTGACGGTTGCCCCCACGCGCGTGGAAGAAGTTGTGGTGGACGTAGTCTTTGTGGACTCGCCCTCTACTCCCCCAAATTTAATAAACACGTCGGTTGCCGCAAATGACCCAAGAGGCAACGCGGTAAGCACGAGCATCAAAACGAAGTGCTTCATATGTGCAGAATTATGCTAATGCCCTATTTAAGCACATTACGTTGCATCTGACACGCACACACAACATCTATTATTACGGCGTATATACCCATGTCGCACAATATGTTGATTCACTATACTCCCCCATTTGGCTTTGGGCGGTAGGAATCGTTCATAAAAAGTGTGAACCTCGATATTTTGCGGGCGATGAAAATACATAGCAGATGCGCGCTGAGACCTGCGCACGCAACCCACAAAAATGTTTCATCTCCTAAGCTTTGCCAATAGAGTAGTCCCCCAACCAGTAACCACCCAAATACTGCTCCAGTCACCAATATGCGCGTGAGACGCTGCCTCTCGATAAATATTTTTCTACCTGCAAATTCTTGCAACGTGGCCACAATCATCGATACGGCGAGCGAGATCGCCACAAAGACCGTCAGCAAATATTTCGCGTCGTAGGCGCCGGCTTTTGGAAAGATATATCCAAGCACAACTCCCGTATCTACCCCATTCTTCAGTACCGTAACAAACAGTACATATCCAATCGGAACAAATAACAGTATTACGGGAATATACGCAAATGCGCGAACCACCGCGATTATGTATAGCACAATGCGTGTGAAAATATTTTTCATAAATCAATGCGTATTACTATCATTCTACCTTTCGCCCGAAATGTGGAATGATCCGTTCAACACTTTGACGATATATTTTTAGGGTACAAATTGTATATCATCAACACCGAGTGTCGCTATGCGGATACACACTTCAGCTGGGATTAGACGAAGCCGTGGAATCATTTGTGGTTGTTTTCGCTACTTCCTTATTTCCTTCAATAATCTCTTCAGTCATGGCGCCCACGACATTGTCTACAATCGGTACGCTCATCTTGCTCATGTAAATAGAACAGAGCGTCACCGACACGATTGCGCCGAGCGCATTGAGAAGTAGGTCCATCATGGTGTCGTCGAGGCTCCCTACCTGCATGTTTGTTCCAAGGGCGTGATCAATACCGTATTCAATAATCTCCCAAAACGCTCCCACTCCCAAACAAAAAAAGAAGGCCAGGAAGAGGATAACACCCTTGGGAAGTTTTAACTTGTTATGCACGTAGTAGACAAAGAGCAAAAGAAACCCAGCGAGCCCAAATGCGAGCGCAGAAATGAAATGGAGAAACGCGTCAAACCAGTGCCAACGATCATACAGGCCACCAAATTGCCCCAGGAACACTGCTGCAAAAATAAAAACAACCGCTACATACATAAATACTGCCGGTATATACACGTTATGTGCGGCCTTGAAGTATATGGGTAGTAGCGACACAAGGAGCATAAGTACCCCGGCAAACACCATGTCAAAACTCTGGTTGTAGAGAGCGTAGCCCGTAATTGCTGCGAGTAAAATGTTCGTAGCACCCAACTGTAAGAATTGTTTATGGAGTTTCATATTTGCTATGCCGCCTTTGCCCGAATGGTTACCTATCCCCTACTACATAGTATATCCCATGCACCACCGATGTATATTCGCCTATTCGGGCGAAAGGTTCCTAAGTGTATATGGTTACATGACAGAGGCAGGAGGGTTGGTGGAGGTGCCGCCGATGCCGAAGAGTATTTTGAAATTATTTCTGTTTTTTGTGTGCATGCCAACGCCGCGATTTGTTGAAATCACAAACACCCGCTTCCCTATCCAGATACGTACATAGTATCCCTCGATGATTTCTGGCTTGATAAATCCACGCACGCGATACTCAAATTCACCATCCTCTACTTCTGTTGAGAGAAAGCCGTCATTTCCATATCCAATTTCAGCGTACACGGATTTCATTCATTCAATATACCACGAGCAAAACCTAAAATCGGGGTGCATATACCCATGTCGCACAATATTGGATTCATTCATGGACGACCCTCTCTAGCAGACAAGTGAATTTCTGATGATTTATCCAAATCTCGGCTGTCCCCTTTTCCACCTATCTGAAATGAGACGAGGTGCTGTGTATTACTCCGGACGATAACCTGTCACAAACCACGTACTCGATGGCATCCAGACGCCATCGTCTTTTTTATACGGCTCAATCGCTTTTGCAACATCTGCTTTAATAGCATCTAATTTAGATTTCGCTTTCTCGCCAGAGAGCCTGATGACCTCACCTGCGGGACCTATCGCGAGCGAAAATTCCATAGCCTCCTCTGAATCTTTTCCTATCTTCATATCGATATCATGTCGCTCGAGAGAGACCCGCTCGAATCCTGCGTTTTGCATCCATCTGCTGGTGTCATCGGCATCTGCCATAGAAAAGGGGCCCGGACCACACGTCGGTGCATCTGACGCGGGTTCCTCAAGAAAATTGCGGACGATTTTTTCTGCTTCGTGGAGCCACCCATTATCTTTCTTTTTTCGCCACACCACCATGG
>CAYHBS010000028.1:0-5773 GCA_964354975.1 uncultured Candidatus Saccharibacteria bacterium | reverse complement strand
CAATGTATTTATACCGCACCCAACTAAGCCACGTCTGACGCGCAAGAGGAAAGAGCACGAATGGAGACCATATGTACCAAAACCGAAACACGACTCCAAACGAGCCGAACACACTGACAAATAGATCTGTATAAATATCGAGCAGCATCAGGAAACGAGAGTAAAACTCCCATCGTCAAGCTGCACAAAAAGGTCTTTATTCTGTAGATTCGTACGCACCGTGCTTCGTTTAACAAAGCGACGATTTGTAACTGCCTGCACAATAGAATCTTCATCTTGTGGACCTTCGCGCAGTATCTCTATGATAACATCTTTTACAAAACCGGGACGGAACCCCCAATCTTTCAGTGCATAGAGCCCACGCCCAACAAGCACAAAACGTGTATCTTTGATCAGTTCGTTGTGCACGGTTTGTACGTGGACTTTGCGTTCGGTTGCATTGGAAATACGCTCCGCAATTTCGGTAAAGTGGAGAGGCTTCTTTGCTTTTGAGAGCGCAATATATGCCTCATCTTTCATACCACGCGGCTTTACAATGGGAGATGAAATGTGGCCATATTCTCCCCACGCATTTTTCTCAACAGGTCGGAGTACGGTGAAATAAGAGCGCAACTGCGTTGGCTTCGTGGAAATACCCGCCCCTACAAGCGCGCGCTTCATGGCATCAAAAAAATCTACTTCCGGTACAGCCCCTCCATCTTTCTTTTCCAGCTGATCAGTAAATTGAGAGAGCGCCTTTTCAAACTGCTGGCGTGGAAGCTTAGCGTGATACCAACGCGCGTAAAAATGAGGCGTTTCTTTTGCGCGTTCTGCAAAACCCGCGAGCTCAAGAAGAAACACTGCGAGCTGCTGTGTTTGAGGACTGCCGAAATATTCCTCGTCGGAAAGATGCGGTTCGGAAAGCACGCCACCCTTTGCTTCAAAGAGCTGCTCGAGCTTTTTAAACGCTCCGTCCAGTACGTGGAATGATGTATGAGCGCGAATGCGTTTTAAGCTATCGTTTTCGATCTGGCGAACACGCTCACGTGTGACCCCTTCTTTACGACCAATAGCCTCCAATGTGCTTGGGGCATTGCCAAACAGACCATAACGGCGTTCCACGATCTTCCGAGTACGTGGCGGAAGAATATCGAGCACTTTCCGCACACCGTCTTCGAGTTCTCCATCGAAAATTGACATGGCAGCAGTCTACCACATCCATTGCAATTAATCAAGCCCCTGGATGCTGTGGCGTTGTCCGAGAAAAGAAGAGTGTATTGCGATGGACTGGGCGATACCAATTCCTGCAGCCAGCACAAGCATGAGAGATCCTCCATAACTCATAAATGGCAAGGAGAGTCCCGTAATCGGAAGCATGCCCGTATTCATACCAATATGGATCACAATATGACTTGCGAGGAACATCATAAGGCCAATGACGAACAGCTGGGCAAAATTTCCCTCCGCCCGACGAGCAATTCTAAAAAGTCTCCAAAATATCACCCCAAAAAGTGCAAATACCACAGCCGCCCCTGCGACTCCCCACTCCTCAACAAACGCTGCATAAATAAAGTCATTTTGTGATTCCGGAAGAAATCGCAGACGTGATTGTGTTCCGTACCCAACCCCCTTGCCCCACATCTCCCCGGATCCCACCGCAACCGTGGCTTGAATCGAGTGATACCCCGCACCACGGGGATCAGATGCGGGGGCCAAAAAGCTAATAATGCGCGACTGCTGCTCTGCGGTAAAAAAGAAGAACCATGCAGTGAGTACCACGGTTACTCCAATCACGGAAAGCACAACGAGCTGTCGGAGCGTAATGCCAGAAAATAACACCATGCCTCCCCAAATGGCAACGAGCACCATTGCCGTGCCCACGTCAGGCTGCCCCAGCACGAGTGCGAGCGGCACTCCAAGATATACCGCAGACACAATGAGGTGACGGGAGAGCGCAATTTCGACGTGCCGGCGAGCAAAATATTTCGCGAGTACCAGAATCAGTGATAGCTTTGCGAGCTCCGCAGGTTGCAAACTAAAAAGCGGGAGTTGTAGCCACGACTGTGAACCACGTACGACTGAACCCACGATGAGCAGAATCCCCAACAGTGCAATGGAAACCCCATATATTCCGAGGAGTACCGGCGTGTTGGACTCATACACATGCCAGTCAATACGACACGCGATAATAAACACCACGATACCCATGCCAACCCACATCAGTTGCCTCCAAAAAAAATAATCTCCCGACGCTTCCGTACCAAATGACTTCATTGTGACCAAACCAAAAAAAATGAGTGGGAGAACACTCAGCGCAAGCCACCAATCGAATTGTTCGAGTGTGCGTCTCATTCGCTGGGAAATGCCTTAAACACGGGTCGCGTGGGCCTTGCAGGAAGCTGCGGCCAAGTGAATAATATCGTCTCCGTACCCGATCCTGCAATACCGTCTACATACGTCTCGGAAGCGGCAAAAACATTCCCAGCATTATCTTCAAGAAGCGCGACAACACGAAATCCGGGGAGTGGTCTCACTTCTTGATTGGTCACTACTGCAGAAAGACGCGGTGTGGGATCTTCGGAATACTGATACGAACTAAAATTCACCGGAATAAGAAAAGAGTCGACTTTTACCCACTGAATGTCTCCGATGAGTACTTCCGCACGCGTAACCTCCGCGTCATCAATTTGAATATTAGGTTCAAAAATAATACTCTCGCTGGTGGGACGAAGCATTATGGTTCCGGAACGTATCCCTACCACTCGCCCGTCACGATTCACGAGACGAATGGTGTAGGCAAGCTTTCCACCGGCTATTTGGTTCCCGTTTCGAATGCTTGCAACAACGTCGTAGGTACGTGCATATACTTCAAAAAATCGCGTGTATACCATTACAGGGCGCTGAATATTTTCATCAAGACAAGGACCACACTTCGATCCTCCGCAATCAACGCGCTCTTCGTTCTGATTTAACCGCTTGTCCGTGCACGACCCATAGGTGGTGATAAATTTCATGAGTAGCAAAACCCCCCCGATCACTATAACGAGAAGCAATACGATCCCTATTATTTGCCGTTTGACGCGATACCGATTCACCAAAGAATTTTATCACGTTTCGGTAGGGTAAACATAAAACCATTGTGGAATAAGGGATTTTTTGATATCCACTGCGTACCAAACAACTATTGACATAAGAAGTCAAGTGTGCTAGTCTATCCAACGTGGGATCGGTGTGATTCGACACCCATCGCCATGTTAATCGGTTGTTGGGCGGCAAGTAATAGTGCAAGCCGCACGAGCACCTTAAGGTGCAGAGGAGGTTCCCATGAACCGATCGAGAGCTGGCCCGCAGGCCACTCTGAAGCGTTTTTTCGTCAATTGCGATCTCGCGACGGCCTGATCATCGACGTCGACGTCGCGGCGGTCTAACCGCCGATGTCGTTGCGCTACTGTTAGGGAAACCTAATAAGTGGTGAACCGTAATCGCCCCCTTTGGAAGAAATTCCGAGGGGGCGCTTTTTATATGCCCTTTCTCTTATGCTATTTTCCGCGCAAATGATTCTATGGAGTGCCTCGAAGAATATGAGCGCGAGTCCTTTGATAAATATCATCACCGGAAACATTGCTGGGAAAACCCCATGACGCGGCATGTGGGCGCAACAATATTTGACTTTCATATGATGTATCGTTACTATTGTTGAGTTCCCCTGTCACACATGGGAACGAGGAGACGTTCTTTATGAAAAAATTGCTAGTGCTGGTGTTCATTTCCCTCTTGGCTCTGGTCGTGTACGCCCCACGTGCCGAGGCAACTACGTACACGTGCAAAATGGCAGTGTACGCGAACAGCCCCATGGACCTCAACTGGGTGAAGATCCGGATCAAGTACAATCAAGATCCACTGGCACCACACTATCCACTCGACGTCGTGGGGAGCGGAAGCGGTACCGTGTGCGCGATGTATCCACATTGGGACAATCTCGTCGACAGCGACTCTCTCGACAAGGTCACGGGAGAAATCTCGGACAATCCGGTCGTCGTAGCGGGCGGAGGAGAAGTGGGGCACTGCTATATCTACTCATCCAGCAACTCGGATGTCATAATGACGGAGTCCGCACAAGAGGCAGTCGTGCTCGCTGCGAAAGATGAAAACAACGACCTACTCGATGCGAGTGAGCTCGCACAGGTGGCTGTCTTCTTCTACGCCATCACCGAATGTGAATAAACCCTCTTAAAGAGGGCACAACCGAACCCCCAGGTGTAAAGCCTGGGGTTCTTTTTTATATAAATGTACAAATAAAAAACTGCTACGCACCGGCGACTACGCCCTTTGCAAAAAATAATGGCAGCCTTAGGCTGCCATATAAACAACATTTTGATATTATCTCCGTTTCTTCTTACGCCGGATTTGTTGTTTTTTTCTTTTTTTGTGTTTTTTTGTGCGCCTACTTATGGCTCTCCTCTGCGCTCGCTTCTCCTGATCCTGCAACAATTGCTCGATCTCTATGACTTTCCGAATGGTTCTTTCATATTCCTCTTTTGCCGTTTCTCGCATTCCGTGTAGGAAACCTCGAATCACCTGTGGATCATAGGTTCTTCCCTCGTCTCCAATATAAGATGAAAACTCTAGCATGAGATCCGATCTTTCTCCGCCATAGATCTGCGCAATTGATCGTGTGGAAATGTTACGAATGAACTCTGCTATTAGCGCCATTACATCCTCCCGCTTAAGTACAGTGGAGCATCTTAAAGCGTTGCAGTAATACTCCAAATCAACTTTAAAGCGACAATAACACAATGTATAAATATTTGCAAGGATAAATACTGAATGCGAAAAATCCCGCAAAAAAATAAAAAACTGCTCTGTTCCGGCGACTACCTACCAAGCGCCAATGAGACGCTCGGCATGCTTTCCCCTTGCGAGTATCATCGGCACTACTGTGTTTTACGACCGTGTTCCCCGCACCAAAGAAAAAAGACCGCTGTGCACTGGCGACTACTTACTCATCTTCTTATCTCATATAAATTTAGCCTCTCCAAAGAGAGGCTAAGGTTAGTAACAAACTGCCTGACAGAAATTTGTGAACTCATTAAGATCAGCAACGTTGTCGAACTACTTCGCGGCCTCGCAGTGAATCCACTTTATGTCACGAAGCCGTGTTTGATTCGCGGAAAAATCTCCCGCAAGTGGACAATCTCCTCCACGGAGCCCAAAAAGTGCAAAGGAGGACGACCCCCTAGCGCCTCATTTGGAGTATTAAGCCAGTTGTCCGGTTCTTCGAATAGCTCTCTGAGTTCAGCTCTCAGGATTACTAGGGATCGGTCCCGTTCCTGTGCTGATCTGTCTGCGGCCACTATCTTGACCCGAACGTTAGGTGGTTTTGCAGCGAGAGCTACGGCGACCTCCCGGGGTGCTACACATACGAGTATGTATGTTGAGCTCACTGCTTGCGTCCTTGAATTGTCTGGAAGAGTCCACCACCCGGGGTAAAACTTGTTGCGCGCAGCCAGCAACTCAGTATCCAAAAACTTATCCGCATTGTTCGTTCTCATGTCGACTACTCCTATTGAAAACATCGTAGGGAACTCCCTTTTGCTTCTATATCAAAAGATTGTCTGCTCTGCAAGTATCCGGGTGCAATGATACATCGTTCTCTGTATCAATTTATGTTGAGCGGTATTTTATCGATACATATACTGAGGCCTCTGTATTTGCGCACATAATCTCTTCTACACAAATAAAAAACTGCTCTGTTCCGGCGACTACCTACTTTCCCCTTGCGAGTATCATCGGC
>CAYHBS010000027.1:0-6133 GCA_964354975.1 uncultured Candidatus Saccharibacteria bacterium | reverse complement strand
GAGAATCTGATGCGGTGGGAAAGAATATCCGTGTCGGAGAATTTCAGGCGCGCGTAATTGGAGTGCTTCCAAAAAAAGGGCAAGTGCTATTCTTTAACGCTGATGAATCTATTTTTATGCCCTACACCGCTGCACAACTATATGTATTTGGTCAGAAACATTTCAATCGCATCATAGTCACGGTTGCCAGTCACGACGACGTGCCCGTTGCGGTAGCGGACATCACCGCAACCTTGCGGGCGCTTCACGATATCACTGATCCGGAGAATGACGATTTTTTTGTGAGCACACAAGAAGATATTGCCGATTCGGTAGGTACCATTACCTCCGCGCTCACGTGGTTTCTTGGCGCGGTGGCCGCAATCTCACTGGTGGTTGGCGGGGTGGGTATTATGAACATCATGCTCGTGAGTGTCACCGAGCGTACGCGCGAAATCGGACTTCGGAAGGCGCTCGGAGCCACCAGCGGTAATATTTTATACCAATTTTTACTTGAATCAGTGACACTCACGAGCATCGGGGGAATTATTGGCATACTCCTTGGTGCCGTGGGATCGTATGGAATTACGCTTGTACTCACAAATATTGCAGGATTGAATTGGACGTTTATTTTTCCAACCACTGCGGCCGTGCTTGGAGTAGCTCTTTCTTTTTGTATTGGGCTGGTGTTTGGGATTTATCCAGCATATCAAGCATCCCAAAAAAGTCCGCTCGAAGCTTTGCGGTACGAATAATATGCAACTCAAACACATTATTATTGGCGCGCTGAACAATCTCTCCACGCACAAAGGGAGATCACTGCTCACGGTGCTTGGTATTGTCATTGGCGTGTCGGCACTCATTATCATTATGTCTGCAGGAAACGGAGCAACGCAGGTCATTACGGGGGAAATTGCCTCGCTGGGAGCCGATATTATTTGGATCGAACCAGGGAGAGAGCCAGAAGGACCATCAGGACTTGCGACGATTGCACTGACCAATTCCATCACACAACGCGATGTTGACGCGCTCATGCGGCCAGAAAACGTGCCCGGCCTCAAGGCGATTGTTCCTTCACGGAATGTCTCGGGGAGCGTCTCATACAGCTCGGAAACCTATCGCCCTATGATTATTGGTTTTTCGGCGGAATTTTTAGGCGACGTATTTGATTTATACGCAGAAGAGGGTGTATTTTTTGACGAAGTGGCAATTCGCAATGAAGAGCGCGTCGCGGTTATTGGTGCAAAAGTGCGCGAAGAATTGTTTGGTGGAGACGCGGCCGTGGGGAAGGTGATGAAAATCAACGGAAAGAGTTTTCGTATTGTCGGCGTGCTTCCCGATAAAGGGCAAGTACTCTTTTTTGATGTTGGAGAGCTTGTCGTGGTGCCATACACCACTGCGCGTACGTACTTAGCCGCCACTGCGTATTACAATGAGGTATGGGTGCAGGCTGCCGACGTCAGTCGTATCAATGAAACCGTGCGTGATATTAAGCTCACGCTTCGCGAATTACACGGGATTACAAATCCCGACAAAGATGATTTTCATGTGATGACGCAAGAGTCACTCCTCGGCCAAGTGTCGAGCATCATCGACATTCTCACGGTTGCAGTGGCGGCCATCGCGGCGATTGCGCTGGTGGTGGGAGGAGTGGGTATAATGAACATCATGCTCGTATCGGTGACCGAGCGTACGCGCGAAATTGGACTTCGTAAAGCCATTGGTGCTACCGGCGGCGACATTCTCAAGCAATTTATGATTGAAGCCATTATGCTCACGGGAGCAGGTGGGGTGCTTGGTGCACTCTTTGGTATGCTTATTGCATACCTACTCTCGGTAGTGCTTTCCGCTCAACTGGGAGTTGTGTGGGGGACAGGGATTGAACTTGCAAACATTGGAATCGGTGTAGGGGTGTCGGTGGCAGTGGGACTGGTGTTTGGTGTCGTGCCAGCGCTTCGCGCATCACAAAAGCAACCAATTGAGGCATTACGATATGAATAAACTCGCAGCTGGGGCTATTAATTTGAAATAATATAATATACCAACCCGATTAGAAATATGGATGACAGCAGAACCGCCCAACGATTTACTTTCTTTTTAAAAGTATTTGGTGCGACAAAATAAATAAACTGAATGATAAGTGTTACGATAGACAGTATAATTACTGGCATTAAGTACACTAGTAAAATCATCAATCCAAGGCCTTCCATAGTTCCATGATACTATATCCATTTAATAAATCCACGGACCCGTGGAACTGCAATGTAAGGTTAAAGGTACCAATATATGAATAATTTATCTACGAAACATTGCGTGCCGTGCGAAGGGGGAGTGGCCCCGCTGACACGTGAACAAGTTGATGATCTTCGCGGAAGCATTGGCATGTGGGACGTTTCGGAAGATATAAAGAAACTCTCTCACATATTCACGTTTACCAATTTTGTTGAAGCAATGCAGTTTGTTGATAAAGTTGCCGATATTGCAGAATCAGAAGGGCATCATCCTGATATTCATATTTCGTACAATAAGGTGACGCTCGAGCTTTCTACGCATGCTATCGGAGGGCTTTCTGAAAACGACTTTATTTTAGCGGCAAAAATTGATACGATTGCCCCTGTGCAGTGAGCGCGCGTAGCTCAGTTGGTTAGAGCGCCACATTGACATTGTGGAGGTCCCCGGTTCGAGTCCAGGCGCGCGCACTAATTTGATAGTACAATATATAAGGCCGAGAATTTTCCCGATTGGCCCAAATCCACGATTTGGCTGCCAGTCGCAATCCCGGTAACGGGACAATCCTTCAAGGGCGCACTGATATACTACGTTGTGTAACATTATTTATAGATAACGCATCCATATATGATGACCGAAAAACCGGAGAGTATCTCGAGCGAGGAAAATGATTCACAAACACTTACTCCTAATCAACGCATAGAAAAGGCGCGGGAGAATGAAAAAATCAATGATAGTGTGAGAAATGTTACTGAGCAATTAATGTTTAATATTCCGAATCTTGAAGTCCTAACGAGGTATGCAGAAAGGTTCCCCAACAGTTCTCGATCACAAGAAATACAGGAAAAAATGATCGAGGATGTTCCTCCACCAGCAAAGTGGGTTCATTCAATGTTGCAAGGAATTATTCAAGAAGTTTCTCCAAATACTATGGATGAAATACTCAAAGATAAAGAGACGCAATAATGCGCGTGAGATTTCAATGTATCTTTTGTAAAATTGCGCGTCCCGAAATGAAAGCGCACACGCTCTTTGTGATATAATTAAGGTATTACTAAATATTTAAATATATACATGAGCAAAGAAAATTTCGGTGAAAGTGAGGATGCTCCTTTAAGTAGAATTCGTTCAAAAGAAAAATTCAAAGTGTTCATGGATGGGCTAGAAAGCGTAACCAAACTCGAAATAATGACAAGGTATGCCGAGTCACATTTTGATGAGTTGGCTAAGGAAATTACTTTGAGGATGGACACGGCGACGAAAAAAGGAAAAAAAGTGATGGGAGATTGGACTTCGACATTTTCAAACGAAGAGCTAACTTCCTATCTTGACCGCATCTCAACACAACTCTCTGAAAAAGAGTTAAATATATTACTTGGTCATGAGGTCAATGAAAGGGAAGTGAAAGATCAATGAACCAATGTATCTTTTGTAAAATTGCGCAGCACGAAATGAAGGCACATGTTGTCTATGAAGACGATCATGTTGTGGCGTTTTTGGATATTCAGCCGCGTTCACCCGGGCATACGATGGTGATACCAAAAAATCATGTTGCGAATTTATCTGAATTGCCCGACTCGCAAGTCGAACCATTTTTTAGCGCCGTCAAAAAAATCACCGATATTGTACGCTCGGCACTCCATCCCGACGGATTTACGCTTGGTATGAATTACGGCACTGCAAGTGGGCAGGAAGTAGAGCATATGCATTTTCACATTATGCCGCGGTGGGCGCACGACGGCGGAGGGCCCATTCAACATGTAGTGATGAATAAGTCCGACGAAGACGTCGCAACACTCGCTGAAAAAATACGCACAGCGAAATAGCTCTTGCTGTTTTATAGCGCGCTACCATACAGGAAGTACCTTTCTCATGGAGGGCTATATGTTTTGTGAAAGCAGTCCTTTTGAATGTCACTGCCAGTGTCACCATTCCGCTCCCGGAACGGTCAAGCACATCATGACGTGTTGCACAGAATGCCCACATTGCGGTGCGCGCATAACGTTCGGTGTTTCCGATCACATCGCGAAGTGCAAAGCGCGCGAGGAGGAAATGAGGAGGCTCGCCCACATCGCGCTCGATCTCAAAGAGGTAGGGTAATACGTTTTCTACTATGCCCCAAGGCTCGCCCGTGGGGCCTTTTCTTTTTCGTGCGCAGATATGGTACGTTGAGAGAATGAAGTTTTCCGATCTCACCGTGCTGTATGATGATGCAGACGTACTCGCTATCGATAAGCCCGCAGGTGTGGTGGTGCATCCCGACGCGCACCATGCGAACGGCACGGTGCTTGATGCGGTGCGCACAAAATATCCGAGGGCTGCGTTACTACACCGCCTCGATAAAGATACTAGTGGCGTACTCCTTATTGCGAAAGATGAAACAAGTCCCGCGTTTGTGTATTTCAAATCGCTCTTTCACGATCACAAGATTACGAAAACATATGCCGTGCTTGTGAGCGGCGTCATGACAAAAGATACAGGAGTGATTGATTTGCCGATTGGGCGTTCGACTTCTGATCCACGAAAGCGAGCGACGCTTGGGAAAAAAGGGAAATCGCGCGCCGCGGTGACTGTATTTACGGTGAAAGAGCGCCTAGAGAACGGAGGCGCGACATTGCTCGAGGTGCGCCCACGAACAGGGCGCACACACCAGATTCGTTCCCATTTAACCTCCATCGGCCACCCCGTCGTTTGTGACGCGCTCTATGGAGGGAAACGATATTTCTGCCCCCCACATCTTTCACGCCAGTTTTTACATGCCTCCGAACTTGTATTCACGACTGATCGAGGGAGCAGGGTTTCGATTGCCTCACCATTACCAAAAGATCTCTCCCGCGCGCTCAAGGAATTGCGTTCCTAGCACGCCTGTGTTATAAATATCCCCATATCACAACGACTATGGTTGATCGCTCAACATTGGACATTCGCGCCGGAGACGTGGTGCGCGTACACCAAAAAATTAAAGAAGGAGACAAGACCCGCATCCAGATATTTGAGGGGCTGGTGCTTGCACGCAAGCACGGCACCGAAGCAGGGGCCACCTTTACCGTGCGCAAAGTGTCGGGCGGGGTAGGAGTGGAGCGCATCTACCCACTCCATTCTCCAAATATCGAAAAAATCGAAATCGTTAAGCGATCTGCAAAAATCCGTCGCGCAAAGCTCTACTACATCCGCGAAAAGGCAGCAAAGGAACAGCGCAAGAAAATGAAGCACGAAATCCTCTCTACACGCATCACCGATGCGCGCGTCGAGGAACCGGTTGCGGCAGTAGCTGCTGCAGACGAGGGAGACGTCCCAGCGACAGCATAAATAGCTACCCCGTTCTTCGATATTACTTAGGGCGGGTTTTTTCTATCCAGAGTTAATGCGTTGGAGGAAGGGGCTCTTTCAAGAGAACCCAGAAGGTGTTTGTATTACTCCACGCTGTGCACTTTATGAACATGGCAAGCGCTATATCCTTGAGGTAAAATAGAGATAGTCATGAAAAAATTAATGGGCGACGATGGTGACTACGGTAGTGACTATAAAAGGGGAAGAAGAGGGTCTCGGCCAAAGCGGAAAGTAAAAATACATTGGTCCCCAACCTTTGCGTATGCGATTGGTCTGATAACCACTGATGGTAATTTGTCACCAGATGAACGGCATATTACTTTTACATCTAAAGATAAACAACTGGTCGAAATATTCGCAAGTTGTTTGGGTCTGAAAAATAGGATTGGGCACAAGGCGAGAGGAGGAAGTCGAGATAAAAAATATTATGTGCTCCAATTTGGAGACGTTATATTTTATCAATTTTTAATGGATATTGGTCTTACGCCGAATAAATCCAAAACACTTACGCAGTTAAAAATTCCAGAAAAATATCTTTTCGATTTTCTGCGTGGACATTTTGACGGGGATGGTACGTTTTACTCATACTGGGATC
>CAYHBS010000026.1:0-6950 GCA_964354975.1 uncultured Candidatus Saccharibacteria bacterium | reverse complement strand
AAAGCGCCCACGCTGATGTAGAGTGCAAGGATTGAAACCACTTGTAAAATCACGTCTTTTGGCCCAAGAGACTTAGTATTGGTCATGTCCATATGACGCCAGAATACCATATTTGTGACACAAGAGGTACTACTTGCTTCTTCCCTATAAACACTACAAGATTGCAGTACTTATGGCTGAAGTGCGTACACGTATACTCGCAATAGAAACATCCTGCGATGAAACCGCGGTGGCTATTATTGAAGGAACTGGGGGTCTTGGGGCTCCGCAATTTCGCGTGCTCGCAAGTGAAGTGTTTTCGCAAATTGATTTACACGCTGTGTGGGGAGGCGTGGTGCCAAATCTTGCGCGTCGCGAGCACGAGCAAAAATTGATTCCCGTACTTTCCGCGGCACTCGCACAAGCGAAATTACTAAAAGAAAAAAAGGGGGCTCCCATTGATCTCGCGCATATCCTCAACCGAGAAATAATATTGCGTCCGATTGCGGAAGCGTTTCTCTCCTCGCACGAACGACCAGATGTGGAGGCAATTGCAGTGACCGTGGGTCCGGGACTCGAGCCTGCGCTGTGGACGGGTATTAATTTGGCTCGCGCACTTGCATCTGTCTGGAATGTGCCGATTATCCCCGTGAACCATATGGCGGGACATATCGCGGCATCACTGCTGCTACGAGAAATGTCTAATGACGAATTTCTAATGTCTAATAAAACCCATAAAAAAACAGAGGGAAACAGCTCAACAAGAAAAGTACTTTTTCCAGCACTTGCGTTGCTCGTCTCTGGTGGGCACACGGAGATTGTGCTCGCAACCGCATGGGGAAAATATGAAGTGATAGGATCCACGCGCGATGATGCCGCAGGTGAAGCGTTCGATAAAACGGCGCGACTCCTTGATTTGCCTTATCCCGGCGGCCCCGCTCTGTCCGCGCTCGCACGATCCGGCAAACGAGATGCCGTGCCGCTCCCCCGCCCCATGATAAAAGAAAAGAATTTGGATTTTAGTTTTTCGGGGCTCAAAACCGCAGTGCGTTATCATCTCCGCGACAACCCGGATGCAAACCGCGCGGATCTCGCGGCAAGTATTGAAGAGGCAATCTGTGACGTGCTAATTAAAAAAACGTTTCGCGCAATTGAAAAAACAGAAGCACGCACGCTCCTTCTTGGTGGAGGCGTTGCCGCAAACACGCGTCTCCGATTTTTAATGGAACAAAAGAATGTTGCCGAAGGACGCCCAGTCACACTCCTACTCCCTCACCCATCACTCACCACCGATAACGCCGCGATGATTGGAGCGGCAGGGTACATCAACTCACTCCGTAACGGTGCGGCAGACCCCGACTCCCTCCGCGCGGATGGGTCGCTCTCATTGTAACGCGTGAATATTTCGCGTATATATAAGGTATGCATCAAAATAGAATGCGTCGGGTTCTTTACACTCTTACCCTATTTGTTCTTTTATTTGCTATCGCGGTAACAATAGAAACCGCTTTTTTTACATGTTATACGGAAATTGAATGTAATACTCCAATTGAATCTGAAATAATAAAATTTGTAGGCCGGATGTCCTACGATATGATCCAGATCGGTTGGTGGCCAGCCTACATACTAGAAGTAATGCTGCCTCCCTTTCATTCACTAGTAATTCAATTAAATCTCGCCTCGTGTCAACGCGCTCTCAAACTAATGGGGTGTGAGGTTGTTGCCACCCCGATTGGGCAACTGATTATTTTATGCATAACAATTATTTTTTTATGGATATCTCTCTATTTGTTTCATAGACTTCGTGGACTAAGAAATACGCATGACTGAAATTCCAAAGGCATACGACCCAAAGGCAATAGAAAAGGATATTTACGCGCGCTGGCTAGAGAGCGGCTATTTTAATCCGGACAATTTGCCGAAGCGTAATCAAGACGGAGACCCATTCACCATCATGCTTCCGCCCCCAAATATCACAGGGAATTTGCATATGGGGCACGCACTGAACGCCTCAATTCAGGATATTCTCATCCGCAAGCGCCGCATGGAGGGATATAAAACGCTCTGGCTTCCGGGGACCGATCACGCGGGCATTGCTACACAAAATATGGTTGAGAAAAAACTTCGTAAAGAAGGGACGTCACGGCACGAGCTTGGGCGTGAAAAATTTGAGCAGGAAATTTGGAAGTGGAAGGAGGAATACGGAAGTATCATTCTCTCGCAACTCAAAGAACTCGGCGCGTCGTGCGATTGGTCACGCACGAGATTTACGATGGATCCGGACTATCAGAAGGAAGTTGAGGGCGCGTTCATGCACTACTACAACAAAGGACTTATCTATCAGGGCGAGCGCGTGGTAAACTGGTGCCCGAGGTGTGCGACAAGTATTTCTGATTTGGAGGTAGCGCGCAAAGAGGAACAAGCGACACTCTACTATATTTCCTATCCTATTAAAGATTCTACAGAGACAATCACGGTTGCCACCGTACGCCCAGAGACGATGCTCGGAGACTCCGCCGTTGCCGTACACCCATCGGACGAAAGATATAAAACACTTGTGGGAAAAATTGCGATACTTCCAATTATGAACCGTGAAATTCCCGTCGTTGCGGACCGCGTGATTGAAAAAGAATTCGGAACGGGGGTGGTGAAAGTGACCCCCGCACACGATATGGCGGACTGGGATATTGGAGAACGCAATACACTTCCCGTTCATAAAATCATTGATGAACGCGCGCGCATGACCGCGGAAGCGGGCACTGAATTTGAGGGACTGAAAGTAGTAGAGGCACGCGCAAAAGTTGTGGAGGAA
Organism: uncultured Candidatus Saccharibacteria bacterium; assembly: GCA_964354975.1. Taxonomy (GTDB): domain Bacteria; phylum Patescibacteriota; class Minisyncoccia; order Ryanbacterales; family HO2-45-13; genus CAYHBS01. The sequence continues at coordinate 4,159 of CAYHBS010000026.1, read as the reverse complement.
TTACAAAAACTCGGACGACTCGTGAAATCGGAACCTTATACGCATCAGCTTTCAATTTGTGAACGATGTGGCACGGTCATTGAGCCGCTGCTTTCCAAACAATGGTTCCTTAAAATGAACGATTTGGCGGCTACTGCGAAAGAAGCGGTTCTTTCTGGTCGCGTGAAATTTTATCCAGAGCGTTGGCAGAAAGTATACATTGATTGGTTGGATAATATTCGCGACTGGTGTATTTCGCGTCAACTGTGGTGGGGGCATACAATCCCACTCGAAGGAACGGAGGATGTGTTAGATACATGGTTTTCTTCGGCACTCTGGCCATTTGCAACGCTGAAAGGAAAAGATCGCGACACATTTTATCCGGGGAACGTGCTATCGACCGCGCGCGATATTATCAACTTGTGGGTTGCTCGCATGATCTATTCCGGACAAGAATTTATGGGGAGTGAACCATTTAGCGATGTCATCATTCACGCGACCATACTCGCAAAATCGGGCGAGCGTATGTCGAAGTCTAAGGGTACTGGCCTTGATCCCCTCACGCTCATTAATGAATTCGGTGCGGACGCGACGCGCTTTGGCCTTATTTGGCAGGCAATGGGAGGACAGGACATCCACTGGGCCGATGAGTCGGTGCGTGCGGGACGTAAACTCCTTAATAAACTCTGGAATGCGTCACGTCTTATTCTCATGCGTCGAGGTGAAAAAGAAATTGTACTTTCCGAAAATCCGCCGTCGCCAGCACATGATGTAAATATTGATATCATAGAGCGTACGTGTAAAGTTGCTGCGGAAGTAAGCAATATGATTGATGCGTATGAATTTGGTCAGGCGCTCCATACGCTCTACGATTTCTTCTGGCACGAATTTTGCGACAAATATTTAGAGGATATTAAATCAGAAGAGCTGTCGGCACTCGAAGAAACAACTGAAACTGCACTGTGGGCGCTTGGCGTACAACTGAAACTCTTTCATCCATTCATTCCATTTGTCACTGAACATATCTGGCGGCAACTTCCAAAAGACCGTGATACACTACTGCTAGTAGCGTCATGGCCGAACACGCGTTAGCACAGGTTGCAAACATTTTTTCCGCAAGCGGATTCGCATTTCTCGGCGGGTATATTCCGACGTTTGTCTGGGTCTATTTTTGGGCACATGAAGATTGTCATCCCGAACCGAGGCGCCTCCTTGTGTATGCATTTCTTGCGGGCATGGCGGCAATCCCGATGGCGGTACTCCTTGAGTTTTGGTGGAGTGATATATTGAGTACGGCGCTCCAACTCCCCGACCATGATCCAACACTTCTCCTATGGCAGTTCACCGGATGGGCGTTTATTGAGGAAATTATGAAATTTACACTCATCAGTTGGGTGATTTTTTGGCGACGAGACTTTGATGAACCGGTGGATGCGATGATTTATATGATGGTAGGAGCCCTTGGGTTTGCTGCGCTCGAAAATATGCTCTATTTAATCCCAAGCTTTCAGGAATCCCTTGCGTCTGGTGTTGCGCTGACCGGAATTCGGTTTGCAGGCGCCTCGCTACTGCATACATTATCAAGTGGAGTTGTGGGGTTTTATCTCGCACACAACTTCTGCCGCGGTCGCTTGCATTGGGTAATTGGTTCAGCGGTAGGAATCACGCTCGCATCTTTGCTCCATATGGTATTTAATCTCCTACTACTTTCGAGCATGGGTGATTCTATCGCCCCCGTCATTGTCCTACTGTCGCTCTCTGGGGTATTTCTTATATTTGCGTTTGATCATGTTAAATTAATCCACCAAACGTGTGCAATTCATGTGAAAGATAGCGATCTTTGATAGCTTGTACACATTTTTTTGCGCAAAGCGTGGTGCATCAGCGTAAAACGAGTATAATATTTCTATGGCACGTCACAAACCTACGTTTTTCGAACGACTCACTGGGAGCGTCAGTGTGACCAGTTTTGATGATGAAGCGCCGATCACTCGTCCAGCAAGGTCAAATGCAAACGTCATCATCACGTCCAATGAACCCGAGGAGGTTGAGGAGGAGGAAGGACAGCTCACTATTGATATGTATCAAAACGAAGATGAGATTGTGGTACAAGCGTTTGTTGCGGGAGTGAGACTCGATGAGCTTGATGTCACCGTCACACAAGACACCCTAACCCTCAAAGGACGCAGAGAAGCCCCCACGGACCGCGATCCGGACTCTTTTTATTATCAAGAACTATATTGGGGCGCGTTCTCACGCTCGGTGATGCTTCCACAGGAAGTAGATGTGGATGAGGCGCAGGCATCACTCAAGAATGGCCTCCTCACAATTCGCCTCCGCCGCTTAGACCGCGCACGCACACAGCGACTCAAAGTACGACACGAATAAATTTCTTTAATATTAAATACCCCCGCGATTGCGGGGGTATTTCTTAGTCAGTGCAAGTGTCTGTGAGAGGGGTTTCGTTTGAAAGACTTGGATATATACAGGTGTTCCTGCATAAAATCCTCACTATATTATCGGATCCGTAGTCATTGTACACAGTACCGTCATCTACTGGTCCCCGAGAGTACAGCACTCGATACGCGTTACCAGCTTGATCAGCATATTCACATCCTTTTGCAGGAGCCGAACCAGTCGATGGAAGACAATGATAATCAGGGTCAAACCAATATGGCCTCCCCCATGGATCTATAAGATTTGTCGTCAAATAAGGACCTTGCCAGTTAGGATAATACCCATCCGTTCCCGCTATTCCAGCAAAATCAGTAAAATCAGTAGTCCCTACGAAGCCCGCAACGGGGTACTCCCCCCCATCGGTATACGTGGGACCGGACGGTTTATACGGATCCCCCTCATTGTCGTCTTCCTTACAACTCCCAACAATATTCCTCCCTATACTCTTGTCTGTATCTTGTTCAAGATTAAACATCGCAATGGATATGTCATATAAATCCGATTGCGCCTTTGCATATTGCGCGCGCAGTCGCCCTTCATTGAGACGCGCAAGGACAACAGAAGAAAGTAAGCTAATAATAGACATCACGACCAATAATTCGATGAGCGTAAATGCCTGACGATGTCTATTAATCATTTCCATACACTTCGACTTGCGATCGCGATAGACCAGTTTGAGCATTGGAATTAATCACAACCATCATAGACATCGCGGAAAATAATATCGCAATAAAAACGAGTGCGGCATTTGCGTGTGCCTCGGTGCGAATGACACTCGGAAAACTATTCATTAATACACCAACCATTCCCTTCTTTGGACGGGGTAGAATTACATAGTTTGTCGGCTCTATGAACCGAATATCTTTCCCATCGGACATAAAAATATCATACCACGTCCACTACTTGATCTGCTCCCCAAGACCTTGTATCCACCCCATAATGCGATGGAATAACGGTGTATTATTCACTCGGATTTGGACTGTTCCATACGGAAGCCGTGCGTGAGGTCGTTTATGGCGACTCGAAAGACTGACTCCATAATAAAACTTTCCAAAATTGCGAGAGGGTAGTTGAGTCATCTTCTGCCAATATTTTAATACCGTGCCCTCATTCATGTGCTCATAAATACGCACATCAACACGAATAGTATTATCAGGCACCTCACAGACTTCGCGCAAAAACCTCATAAACATTGCAACAAGAAATGGATCGCTATTTGTGAGGGCCACAGAATGATACGTGCGCTCTTTACCCTGTCGAATATGTGGTCTTTTGTATCCTTCTGCCCAGTACAGCGCCGCACCCACATATTTCAATTCATTTCTAGAAAGCACTTTAATCTCCTTCGCGGAGCTTGCTCTGGTGCTTCGCATCCTTGCAATTGCATCATGTGTCTGTTTTTTATTTCTCTCAATAATACCGTGTAGTGTCCCAATATAAGTCTTTTTCTGAAGGTTATTTTGCGCTTTAGTAGATAATATTGTTTCTGAAAACCACGTTGAAAGCGTACTTTTTGGTATACCTAATGCTTCACTGATTTCTGAATAGGAATGCCCTTTTAATCTAAGTGTTAAAGCTTTGTGTTTGTCTGATCGCATTACTTTAAAGTATAGCACGCCTGTTCAATATATCTGGTGCGTTGTTATGACTATTCTCTTTTTTTATTTTTTTGATATACTGCACTCCATTGCCGAGGTAGCTCAGTGGTAGAGCGCATGCCTAA
>CAYHBS010000025.1:5461-7061 GCA_964354975.1 uncultured Candidatus Saccharibacteria bacterium | reverse complement strand
CCACACCATGAGCTCAGTGGTAGAGTGCGTAACGCAACGCGTTGCGCCTGAGCGTTGCTGCGGAGCAGAAATAGCATCACGAGGGCACCATTCTTCACACGCGAAAGGCCGAAGGTTCCCTGGCCGGGCAGGCAATCCCTTCAACGCCCACATCCCCATATTTTTTAAAATATTCACACGCGCCACCTGCCTGCCGACAGGCAGGTGGCGAAGGTTCCCGTGCATCGGGCAAGCGATCCCTGGTGCGCCCACCGCCCAAATCCAGGGTGAAATTGCGAAATCTGTAGATAGGCGGGAAGATAGGGTGTGATCTTGTGCGTTCACTTCGATTTGTTCAATGCGTCCGTCTTATTAGTTAGAACTATCAATTCAACAATAAACGCAATATGGAGAAGGCTAATTTCGAGGAAGTATCATCCGAGAAAAAAGACCGAATGGTATATCTTGAGGGGAGAGAAGATTTGTTTGAAACAAAACTTTTCTCAGTTCGTAATGCGACCCAAGAACAAAATAGCAAAGAATTTGAAAAACGCGTCTTTGTAATTTCAAGAGATCCTGGAAGTGCGAATGCCCTTGCACCTGTCATGGCGATATTAAATGAAAAACAAAAACTTTCCCTTACCGTCATGACAGATGGACGAGCGCAGGAAATCTTTCAGAATCAGTTTAGGCTAGATGATGTTACCCCAAAAGATATGGCACTTGGGGCGGATCGCGTTGTTGGTAGTCCTGATGCAATCTTGTTAGATCCATCACAATCGGAGCAAGGTGTAGATTTATATACGGCAGCGACATATCGCGAAGTGCCTACGGTGATAGTTGAGGATTACTACACATCCAGTAGGCGGTATCTTGAAGCTCTGAAAGAGAGACATTTGCCGAATCCGACGAAGATTTGTGTGATAGATGATTTTGCTAAAACACTTATCATAAGGGATTTTCCAGAACTGGAAGATAATATTATGGTGACTGGGCAGCCCGCATTTGATCGTTTTTCCACTGAAAATACAGAGCTCATTGGTGCAGAAACTAGGAAGGAACTTAACATTGATCAAAAAGAGAAATTTGTAGTTTTCTTTTCCGGTCGTCAAAACCTTGATGCGGTAAAATATTTTATTGAGGAATTAGAAAAGGCATCTTTTAAATTTAAATTCGCGTATCGATTGCATCCCCGCGATAATACGCCCCCCGAAGAGTATGAGAAGATTTTTTCTCAAAGTAATATTGATGTCATTCAGACGCATCATATTAACTCTGACCGCATTAGTGCCGCAGCTGATGTAGTGATGACCGTTTCCTCTACTGAAGGTATCCATGCAATTTATCGGCGAAAACCTACAATTCACATCTCGGATCCAAAATTTGCACAATTACGAAAAGACCTGGTGCCGGCGCCACCGGTGCAACTTGGAGCAAGTGTTGGTGTAGAGAATCTTAGTGATCTCGCGTCCAATATTGAGAATTTACTTAATCCCGAGAGTGAAGTAAATGTTGCATTGTTGGAGCATATGAAGAAATATTATAAGTCTGACGGAAAAAATGCCGAGCGAGTTGCTGATATCGTTGCCGAAATAGTTTCCAAAAAGGAAGAATAGCGAAA
>CAYHBS010000025.1:0-5361 GCA_964354975.1 uncultured Candidatus Saccharibacteria bacterium | reverse complement strand
AAAAATTCACCCCAGCCGCTAGGCGGCGTGGGGTGAGGGGGAATAGAAATCATCGAATGCTTTCCGATCGATGATGGTTGGAAATTGACTGTACAGAATCTCGCTCGCGCGATGGAGATCTGCGTGAGGGAGTGGAGAGTCTTTGATGTGATACAAGTCGAGTGTTCGCAAGACGCCATGGCTGTCTCGCAGTAAGTTCAGCTTGCCCGCGGTGAGGTCTACAACTTCAAAGCCCGTGTCCTCGCACGCACTGCGCGCGTTACGCTCGATGGTGTTTAAAGAGCTATCAGAGCGCCCAATCCAGAGCATGTCTGAAACTTGCCTGGCATCATGTACATCTCGGACGGTGCCAAGTAGAAAGAGAAGCCCCACCGCATGCTTCTTATGCAACTCGGGGAAGTATGAGATGCGCACCTTTGCTTCCATTATTATATTCTCCGTGAAGAACTGTGTGCCTATGGATCAGTATACCACGCCCACGCATGTCTCGTGGTAAACTATACCTATGCCAGAGATGGAACACCTACTCAAACACCTTGAGGAAGATGTCAAAACACAAGGAAAATATCACCAGATGCTTACCAGTATCGGTGATGGAATCATTGCGCTCGATAAGCGTCTCCGCGTAACGGAGATAAACGACACGGCGCTCAATTTTTTTCATAAACGAAAATCGAGCGTTACGGACAAGCCGTATTGGCGTTTTTTTCAAGTAAGAAATGAGCACGGTAAAAAGAAAGATGATGAGATCCGCCACGCTCTTCGTGACTTGCTCCATAAAGCGCGGGGAAGAAAAAAAGTAGACCCCAAGCATCTGAAGCGCGTGTATGTGCATATTCCGAGTGAAGGAATTACACCCATTGCCGTGAGCCTTGCGCTTATTTATTCAGATACCGGCTCCGTACAGGGCGCAGTCATTTCATTCAGAAGCATTGAGGAAGAAGTGGAGGTGAGTCAGATGAAATCTACATTTGTGTCACTCACTGCGCATCAACTTCGTGCACCACTGACGTCCATTCGGTGGAATATTGAATATCTCATGGGCGGCGGTGCCGGGTCGCTAACAATGGGTCAGCAAGAAGTCATGCGCGATATTTATGAATCAAACGCGCGCATGATTCGTCTGATAAATGATTTGCTGAATATTTCGCGCATTGAAGAAGGGAGAATTCGCGTGGAGCCTTCACCGTCAAATATTAAAGTAATGATTGATGAGGCAATCAAGGAGGCAACCAGTCAGGCACGTGCAATGAATCGCAAAGTGGAATTCACGGTGGATAAGTCGGTCACTGAAGCGCCCATTGTGAGCATTGACAAACAACTCATTTTTCAGGTGCTGCGCAACCTTATTTCGAATGCGGTGAAATATGCGGCCACGCAAGGTGGGCAGGTAAAAATCAATTTGTCCAAAGAAAAGTTTTCCTACCGAGTGAGCGTATGGGATAATGGAATAGGTATTCCTGCAAACGCAAAGAAAAAGATTTTCACGAAATTTTTCCGTGCAGAGAATGCAAATGATGTTGACCCGCTCGGATCAGGACTGGGACTATACTTAGTGAAAATGATTGTAAAAGTGTCTGGGGGATCTGTTGGGTTTGGATCAACGTCGGAGAAGGGGACACTGTTTTATTTTACACTTCCACTGAAGGGCTCTCCTGCAAACCTGAAGGGAAAGCGATTTAGTGAACTCAAGCAATAACGATGACCGATCATAAACCAAATATTTTAATCATTGAGGACGATCCGTATATTTTGCGTGTCTATGAGCGCAAGTTTCAGCAAGAGGGCTTTCAAATCACGACGGCTCGTGACGGAGCAGATGGAGTGGAAAAAATCACCGCTGCAGCCCCGGACGTCATTTTACTTGATTTAGTCATGCCAAAAAAAGACGGATTCGAATTTATGCGTGACCTCAAGCGCATCTATCCGCATAAGAACATCCCGGTGGTCGTGCTGACAAACCTAGGGCAGGAGCATGATGTGCAACGTGCGGAGCACCTGGGAATTTCTTCATATTTGCTTAAATCAAATATGTCTATTCAAGATGTGTTTGAGAAGGTGCGCGACACACTCCACACAGGGAAGTCAAAATCCTCATAATACGCGGTATATTGTTTGTCCACACAGCGCCATGATGCGCTGTTTTGTGTATGGTACGCTTTGGGTAGTAGGAAAAGGTCTACATAGCTCCTTTTTGAGTCTCATTATTATTCTTAAATAGTTCATACATGGATTTCAACACAATCCTCAATAGTATCACGAGTAACGGGCAGATCGTGGGTATGTTTTTTGCGCAACTAATTGTTGCGGTGGTGGTGTTTATCGTGGGCTGGCTTATTGGTTCATGGGTAGGGCACATCGTGAATAAGGCGGTTTCTGCACTGAAGGTAGACAGCGCACTTGATAGTCTTGGTGCGGCAGAGGTCGCAGAGCGCGCAGGGGTTCGTCTGAATGTGGGCGCGTTTCTTGGAGGACTTATTCGCTGGTTCTTTATTGTGGTGTTTCTTACGGTGGCGTTGAGTGTATTTGGTATCACACAGGTGAATGACTACCTATTGCAAATAGCAGGGTTCATCCCACAGGTGGTTGTTGCGTCTCTTATTCTTGTCGCTTCCGCACTCATTGCGGGGCTTGCGTCGCGATCAATTGAGGCGTCTGCACGAGCGGCAAAACTCCCTTCCGTGAAGTTGCTCTCGGGTGTCGCAAAGTGGGCAATCTGGATCTACGGTATCTACGCCGCAGCACTTCAGCTTGGTATTGAGCTTCCGTTTATTAACACATTCTTCACCGCCCTGATGGCAATGGTTGCAATTGCGGGAGGCATCTCCTTTGGTCTTGGTGGAAAGGATCACGCGGAACGATTCCTCGATCGTTTGAAAAACGATATTTCCTAATTGGTTTGTTAAAGTTTTCATACAAAAGCGCCAATTTGGCGCTTTTGTATTTGAAAGATAAAAAAGCGGCGACAGGTGAATTCTCCTGTCGCCGCGGTTTCGTGAACGTTGTTCTAGAATGCCAACTTAAGACCAAAGAGCGGGTTGCAGTCTTTTCCGGCGCATTCCACCTCGGTGCCGAACATGATATTCGGCGCACGAATGTGTTTGAGCCAAAATCCGGGCTGACCGAAGTTCAGGTTCGAGTCTTCACGGATCCTCCAAAATCCGTCGGTGAAGATACTCCACCCGCTCACGAGCGGGAGCTCACAGCTTTGCCAAGCTACAAGAACCTCACGCGGAACACGAACGCCGGAAACGCGATCAAAGTACCACGTTTTCAGAAATGGAAATACCTTTCTTACGACTGATCCGAGTAATGGCGTTGAAGAAAGATTCCATCCCGGTCCTGCTTGTACGAATTCACCACCGCCCGACTTCCCGATCTCTACCGCGCCCGACAGAAACGATAGTTTCGTACTTTCAGGCGGAGCGATTTCGAATCGAGCGCTAAGAAATGGGTCACGGGCTCCAACGTCCGCAAACGCAAAAGTCGAGAGTGACCCAGCGGTAGTAGTTAGCTTACTAGAGAGCCATGGGCTTACATATCCAGGGCTTAACTCGTCGTCCGTGCTTCCCGGAAGGATCTCGATGCCGATATGTCCTTCAGCGTCGAGAATGAACGCGCTAGTGTCTTTTCCATTTTTCTGCGTTTTTGCACCTTGGCCAGCGAATGCGGCAGGAGCAAAAGATAGGAACGCAGACAGGGCGTACGAAGCAAACATGATGGCTTGTCGAATCTGCTTGCGTGGGTCAACCACAGTGGGATAGAACCACATCGTGATTGGCCAGAGGAGCGCAGCAAACGGAATGCGCCACGACTCAACGAGAATGCTCGCACCCTTCTGATGCAATCGAACGATGAAGAACGTGAGCATAACAATGAACAGGTTCCCGTATGCGGCCTTCCAGTACGGCCATGAAGAGAGTTTACTAATCGGGTCTTCACTCACCAGATTCTCGTTCATCGCCAGATTATTTGTCCGTAGCGCCTTACCCGTCTCCGCCATCCGTTCCCTTCCGAACTGTTGCCAGTACGCTTGCTGTAGTTCCCGCAAACCCATGTTTCTGTTGTAGTTTGTCAGAAGCCGAACAGTTATGAGTAGCGACACATCGGGGTGTGGTTGAGTGCGCTCAAACTTTAAGAGCGCGGACTCAAGTGCTTGTTGTTTGTCGAGTATCTGGAAATACTCCTTCGGTTGATCTCCCGGCCCCTCCTTCATTGCGTTTCGCAGACGCTCGTTTTGATACTTGAGCACATCGAGCGGTTGAGCAGGAATCTTTTCGAACTCGTAGGACTGCTGCAGATCACTAATGCGAAAATCCTCTCGTACCGGGACGCTGATGTTGATGACAAACAGTACGAAAAGGATTGGGTAGAAGAAGGCGAGATTCACGCGCCCCTCCTCCGTTTCCCACTCGTACCAAGAAAACCATCTTTTCAAAGTGTACATTTTGTACCTCCCTTTCTGTCAGGACCATAGCACAAAATGAATGAAATGACAAGCTGTTAGGCTATCGTGAGACCCAAGTGTAGCTGTTTATTTCCGTATATTGCGGACTCAAATATCTCTATAATTTATCCTCATGCTAAGGTTCCAGAACGCTCTTTAGATGGCTTTTTGAGGGGTTATCAATAGTACATTTATTCTATGAAATAAGACTCACCATGCACTTGATGGGGACGCTCCTTCTGTCTGGCCATGATTTCTTTGCTGAAGCCGCTTAATAAAAAAACCCAGCACATTGTGCTGGGGGGAGGGTTGGCGAGGGGCTCGCGTCGTTCACAGAGATTTGAATGGAACTTCCGAAACATACACTCGTCGCTTCTTATTAGGTTTACGACTCGTCAGAAATCCCTCTGCACCGCAATCAAAACAATCCGCGGTACCAGCCGTCCACCCATCGACAAGATTTTTATGCTTACAGGATGCTTGGAGTTTTTCGAGTTCGGATTCTAACCACAACCGAGCTGTTCTAATTTGTGTGGGAGTTTTTTGACTCATATGCGCACCCCTAAGGATTTTTCTAACACCATTATGCCACAAACGTTGTGTATCTACAAGATATTCTAATCCTCCACAATTTGCCCACAAAGAACCAAGGAGGACTTATAAATTAAGTAATCTTCGGACTTGACGGAGGTGGTGGGCTCGCATATACTGATCAGGCGATATGAATAAGCGAAACAATCCATCGATATAGAGGTGAGACCCACTATTTTCTGGATTGTTGGTCCCGCCTCGGCGGGGCGTTTCGTTTATGGACAGCAACTTAATAAATATCTGTGTGCCCACGAAGGCGCCAGATCAAAGCAACTAATGCAGTTGCATATTCACTGAAATCAACAAGTGCGAATAGAAAGTGA
>CAYHBS010000024.1:0-7538 GCA_964354975.1 uncultured Candidatus Saccharibacteria bacterium | reverse complement strand
GATAAATACACCGATATTCTGGACGTCAGAATAAAAAATCCCAACTTAGCCAAGTTGCTTATGAATATCTTATTATGGGACGCTCTAAGGCATCTGTACATCGACAAATGTGTCTGGTTTCCTAAAAGTAAAAGGTTATTTGAGTCACTTGCTAAGATTGACAAAGACACATATGAGTTAGTTTTTGAGTTTCTGAATTCACCCAACGATGAAGAATACTTGTTAGAGAAACTTAGCAAGATAGTAGAGAATATAATCTACCCAAATAAGCTTTCTGACCCGTTTGTTTGGCAAAGCAAAAAGAACATTCTGTGAAAAAGTTATTGTGTAAATGAGACAGTGACCGAGACGGGTGTTTTGTGTCTCATTTGTAACATTCACAAAAACACACCACAGACCGAGACGGCTCGTCTAAGGAGTAGAAGGGGGGTGCTAAAATGTTCTTACAGGGCGTGATCGACCACGGTTCTAGCTCGAGACAGCCAGCAAGTAAATTATGACAAAATATCGCTTTCAATTTAGTTTCTTGTGGTACGATTTTTGGGTCGGGTGGTTTTACGATCGCACCAAAAAGATTCTATACATTTGCCCCTTGCCCATGTGCGTAATTAAAATCTGGAAGTCATAAAGATTCCATTATTATCCCTGTTCCCGAGCAGTGTGCACAAATACTGATAATCGAGTCCCCGTCTGTCCGCCGATGCTTTAGTGAAGGAGGGATTGGCAGCAGACATATGCTAAGTCAGGTGACTGAGACGGTATAAGATATAAAAAAATGAAAATTCACATTGGTTCAAAGAATCATATAAAAGTAGCCGCGGTGAGCGAATTGTTACAGGATTACCCGCATCTCAAGAATGCGGAGATTCACTCGTTTGAAACATCATCAGGAGTGGCTGAACAGCCAAAATCTCTTGAAGAGACAGTACAAGGGGCAATGAATCGGGCAAAAGAAGTATTGCGCGATGGAACATACGGAATTGGCATTGAGTCAGGACTTATGAAGGTTCCTGGTACTAAGTCGGGTTTTATGGATGTGTGTGTTTGTGCAATATATGACGGAACCGAATATCATCTTGGTTTATCTTCTGCCTGGGAAGCCCCAAAGAAAGTTATGGAATATATGCTTAAAGACGGGCTGGATATGAATGACGCTGCGCATAAAGCAGGATTAACTGATAATCCTAAAGTAGGTTCCGCTGAGGGTCTTGTAGGGATAATGACCAGGGGTCGCCTAGACAGAAAAGCTTATACAAAGGAATCCATCAGAACAGCATTGATTCATCTGGAAGAGTATTGATAGTTGGACCGACTGAGACGCCTCAATTTGGTACACTGAGAGTGCCCACGGAACCATTATAAGGTCTCAAGGTGTGGGATTCTAAACTGAGTCAGTCAGCCAGTGTGAGATAGATTTGGGCTTCGGGTAGCACAATCTTACAAAATTCCATGAACCCAATGAATACAAAATATTTTGTTATCACAGTCGTTGGCTCGCATGCGGGTGAAGATCTGGCAACAATTTTTTCAAGAAAGCAGAAAGAGTTAATAGATAGGGGTAAGACCTATTGGTTGCTGAAATCTTTTAAGGCTAAAACACAACAAATTCAAGAATTTTGCAGAAAAGCAGTTCAAGCAAATGGAGACATTTATGTATTGTTTATTGATTCTTCAAGTAAACATGGCGCGCGTCCTACGGTTCATAATGATCCAGTCCAACACATCTCATCTAATGGTATCGTATGGGAACAGCTACCTAGAGGTGTTAATATTACTGGTAAAATTGATTCACAAAGTTCGGTTATTGTATTAGATAAGCTTGAATTGATGAATCCTGATACAGATATTGACCTATGGGATTTTTCTGAATTTGAGACGGATAAACCTGTTAAGCTTCAGTTGGGCGCCTCAACGATATGTTGTGTCAGAAAAGTTTCTAAGGGTATGAAGTCTAGATACAGAAAGACCATTGCGTGGGGCAGATTAGTCTATCCGTATTCTGTTTTAGTCAAATAATTATTTTTCCGAAGAGCGTCGAAATGGTAAGCTAAACGGCGTTAAAAAATTCCCGTGGTGTTAGGTGGAGAATTTTGGCGTCCGCGGATGCCGGTATAATGAAAAGCGACATTTGATGAATGTAGTGCAACCCGGCGAGTAATTTCGCACTGTACCTCGGTGGGTTCTGGGTGTAGGATATAATTTATGAAAAAGGCACTTATATTAGGCGTTATCCTCCTTATCGTGATTGGGGGATACTATTATTTTGCCACCACGAAAATCGAAGAGACTGTGGTATACGCCAGCGATACTACGATCGAAGGTGACGCTGCAGTTCTATCCGGTGAGCAGACAACCATTACTAATGCTGCCACACTCACGGTCAAAGGAAATTTCGATGTTACCGGAACACTCGCGTGCTCAAGCGGCCCGCTCAAGATTGTTGTTGAGGGAAACACCAACATTTCGGGTATCGTGCGGTGCGTAGCTCCCGAAGGCGCGAGTGATACCGATACCGGAATATCGATTGTGACGAATGGACTACTTACCGTGTCGAAGGATGCGGAGGTGATTTCAAACGGCAGCGTCCAGATTGTGGACGATGAACGTAAGCTCGCTCGTTCGGACGCAGACATCGAGGCGGTGTTTACAGAAACCGGTGAGAACACGGGAACGGGCACGCGTATCGGCCCAATGATCGAGAGTGGAATGATAACGGGCGGCGTAACAACAGAAGCGGCTCCACCCGAGTCAGCACTGCCATACTTCGCAAAACTTTTTGGACTCGTGAGTACCGCTCACGCGCAAACCGCACTCGATAAAGATGGCAACCCAATTCCGGGTGTTGTAATTTCTGGCACATGGACGATCGGCGAGGGTGGCGCGCCTCCCGCTGGTGTCGCAATTGAAGCACCTGGTAAAAAAATAAAAAAAATTGTGCTGAACTTCAATTTTGGAAACAACAGTGACGTCACACTCCAAGATTTTCATTTAGTAGGTCCCAAAGGACGGACGGGGGATAGCGACATCGGAACGTCATGCAATGCCCGAGGCAAAGATGGCGAGGACGCATTCCGTTTTCGCGTGCAAGCGCGCAATATTACGCTGAACACATTTCGATTAGAACTTGGTGACGGGGGAGACGGGGGACCCGCAGAAACTCCCGACGATTGTGATCCCGGTATCGCGCGCGGCGGCAATGGTGGTGCGGCAGGAAACTTTAAAATGACTGCAGAAGGAAGTATTCAGATCAATGCATTTCATATTGTGTCCGGGAGGGGTGGATCCGGAGGCACTGCCACAGCGAATGGAAAAGATGGCGAGGATGGGTGCCCCGGGAAGAAGGGAGGGGACGCAACGGCAACCGGTGGAGATGGAGGAAAAAATAAAAAAGAGCTTGCCGCGGCCGGCGCAGTCAGCGGGATTGGGAACGTAACGATTGACACCGTAATTGGTGGTCACGGCGGAGAAGCAATTGCAAATCCTGGCAAAGGAGGAAATGGAAACGCATGTAAGTGTAATGGAGGCGCAGGGGGCAAGGGTACTGCAACGGGTGGAAAAGGAGGTGATGCATCACTTTCCGGAATTACAGGCACAAGCCAAGGGGGTGATGGTGGAGACGCAGATGCACATGGTGGCGTTGGTGGAAACGGCGGATCATGTTCCATCAATCAAGCATCGGGTGGAAACGGAGGAAAAGGTGGAGACGCCAAATCAACATTTGGTGTGGGAGGAAATGCGGGAGCGCGCGGAGCAGACGGAACCGTGGCAGATGAAACGGGAGGTAACGGCGGGAATGGTGGCGATGGATGCGGTCCCGGCGGAGGTGGAAAAGGTGGCGCGGGAAAACCGCCGGGAAATGACGGCGCGAAAGGAAAAATCATCTGTAGCGAAGAGGAGCCAAAGACTGTTCCTGATACCGGTGGAACGGGAGTTATTCCGGGAGGTGGTACCGGGACAACCGGTGGAAATTCCGGCGGATCAACCGCGCCTGCGAAGTTGATTCAAGCAATTCAGTATCAAGGGAAATATCTACCACGCGAGCAATTAATTATTGAAGATGAAATAGGATGCGGAACCGAACACTGGCACGCAGCGCGCGGCGCCGTTATTGCAACCGATGGTACAGCAGTTTCAGATCCCGGGCCGCAGTGTGGATACGGGAAATTAAGTGACGTACCGCTCGTGCAAGTCGAGGTACAATAGAAATATCGCACTACTATTTCAAACGGAACTATCTAATTTCTCATAGATAAACCTCTACCACTTCCGCTCATACGAAAGATTGTAAAATTTGGAGTGATTGAAAATAAAAAAATCCCACTTGACCAGCATATGCTGATCGAGTGGGATCCGACTCTACCTTTCGAGAAGTATTGCCGTGATGATCGGAAAGAGCGCCGTATAATCGCCCCAGACCTGGGCAATATAGGCCTCCTCTCCAAGTTTACTCCACGTGATTTTCTCTTTTCCTCCTGCGCCCGAATAGGAACCTGCGCTCATGGGAGAGGTGTGGATTTCGATAAATCCTGCCCAGGGTGGAATTTCTTGATCCTGCACACTCACCTCACAATTTGCCAAGTAGTCTTTCTTGAGATGCGGAACGACGCATATGGGAAAGTCTCCAGCAATTCCACCACCCAACTGAACAAACGCCAATGGAGTTTTCTTCGCCGTATCTAAATACCACTCGGCGAGCCAATGCATATATGCAACGGAAGGCAGAACAACGTCCGCTCGAATTGGATTTTCCGGTTTGAAGCGTTTGAGGAATGGATGATTTCCTTGATAGGTTTCCCACGCAAAGATATTTCCCATAGTGGAATCTTCGAATCCGGGAACGAACACGGGAATTGCACACCGCCACGCCTCATGGAGCCAGCAGTCGTTCGAGGACGTTGTTGGATCGCACGAAACTACATTCCTACAGAAAAGTTCGAAGAAATACTCGTGCCAGAGCCGTTGTTCGCCTTCCGCTTCAGCTTCTCTCCATAGTTTTTCGAGTTGCGGAAGGATGATTCTCACCGATTCATCTTCCGGAAGGAATGTATCGGTGATTCTACGAAATCCGGCACGGTCCAACTCTTTTTCTTCGGACCTGGTAAGCTCCGTGTAGTCAGGGATGTGAGCGTAACAACCATTGGCGACGAACCGATACAGACTCTCTTCGAGATTTGCACCAGTAACACAAATGCCAGCAATGTGACCGGAGCGCATCAGCCTACCAATCGGAACTCCGAGCTCGAAGGAGCTTCCCGCACCCGCCATAGTAAGGAAGACTTTTCCACCTCTGGCACAATGTTCTCGTAACCAGAGGCCCGCTTCGACGACTGTTTGGCCGCCGCAATGTCGCATCGTATCCACCAACCAAGCGGAAACTGGCATGTGGGACATCAGTCCAGCTCTTGAATGCGTTTGCTCTTCCTCTCCTAACCGTATCTTTGCCCGAAGGCTGGGACTCAACGAAGCTAGTTTTTCTTTAAAGCTGCCCACTGTAGTTCCTCCGCGTGTTTTGAGTTAATGAAAAGAATCCACAGTCACTATACATATACGTGGTATGGTTGTCCATTCATCCATGTGCTTGTGGAATTTGTACCCCAAGAGTAAATCGGTTATTCATTGACTGCAAAAATTGGATAGCACAATATAGATGCATATCTATAAAAATACATGAATTTGGCATGTGAACTTTCGTGTGGATATATTATCGCCAGATGAAAATCTATTTTGAACATCAATATGCATCCTGAAGCACAACAATCAGAAACAGCACCGTCCGAGGAGCGCAATCAAGAAGGCATTTCTGCCGCCGCGCTTAAATATAATGGCGAGGAATATATTGGTGCGCATCATCGAGATGCTGCCAAATTACTAAAGAAAGCACATCCAGATGCGAAGCCAGCACTATACGAAATTCGGTATGGATTTGTCACGACAAAAGGACGCTTTGTAGAGAGAGCAGAAGCGCATGATATTGCTGCTGCGCGCGGTCAGATCAGGCGTATGGAAATCGAATTGGACAGCGACAACATTATGTTCTATTTGCCAATGGAGCAGGAGGAATAATGAGCGCCATTTGCGTTCTTGTGAATACGTACATTGAAACGGCCAAGATATAATTTTAAATCAAAAGTGTGGTTATACCAGGGACAAAATGCCGTATGGCATTTTGTAAGTGTTCCTAAAAAACTTTCAAAAGAAATTCGAGAAACATTTGGAGGACTTGCGCGCGGATGGGGATCGCTTCCGGTTGAAGTGACAATAGGAAGCACAACATGGAAAACCTCAATATTTCCCGATAAAAAATCGGAAACCTATTTATTACCACTCAAAAGAGATGTTCGCGAGCGAGCGCATGTTTCAAGCGGGCAGATGGTCAACATCGTACTTATTGTGCGCGTTTGAGAAGCAGGGTATTGAATGTAAAAAAAAGGAACCCTAACGCCCGTCCGTAGACGGTGGGTTCCGTGCGTGACCAACACATACTGTTGGCCATTATTCTCTTCCTTTTCGGTTCTCCTTCAGGTCGAAGACCTGCTCGAGCACGACGGTTGCGTACGCGCCCGGTGCCAAATCGAACGTGAACCGCCACGCATCTCCATCCTGCATTACTCCGAGACGTGTAACATTGATGAATGATGGTCGAAATGACCTTCTCACCACACGCAACGCCTCTTCATCGATGTGCTTCGGATTCCAGAGGTGTGTGTAGAGCGAGCGAATATCCGAGTCGGTATGCCACAATGGCAGTCGTTCCGGGACGTACCCACCCATACGTTCTACAAGTAGCGTGTTCCACAGGTGGCTCTGCCATTTTTGAATAGCGAAGCCAAACGAGAACCGCACCTCGGTGCACAGCAGTGCATCCTTCCACGAGCGTGCGGACTCCCGTACGCGTTTCAGAACATGACCTTCTGGCTGTTGCTGGAGCATTTCACCAGCGGCATCGTAGTCTCCCTCCAGGATCAACTTTCCCACCACCTCATTGCCAGGATCACCCATACGCTGCTTCCCAAAGAGGTTTGGTACACGACGCAACGCATCCTCGTCGATCGATGGTGCATCAGAGATGATGCGGATGACGAAGCGGTTGCCCACATGCGCTCCGTTTCGAAGAGGCCGATCCGTTTCGCCGATCTGCACAAGCCGCATATCTTCATGAAAGAAAAAGGGAATAAAGTTTCCCTCCACGCCCACGATCTGTGACGTGATCGCGTGTTTGTCTTTCAGTCCATATGCACTGATGCAGTCGAGTGGGACATCGAGCTGTCTTGCGATCTGATGTACCGCATCCTTCGTGGTCCAGCCGCGCTTGGTCAGTGCGAAGGTTGTCACGTTGCCACCGTTGTGGCCCTTCACGCGTGACCGTTGCATACAGAGTGTAACGGGGGTCGCAGGATCTCTATGGAGCTCCTGCACCACGAAATCTTCCGGGGTTGCCTTTAGAATTCCGATTGGTTTTGCCACTTGGTGCCTCCAAGAGAATATTGAGAACTCTAGTAGAGACTATACACTAAACATACAAAAAGTCAAATACGGGG
>CAYHBS010000023.1:0-7707 GCA_964354975.1 uncultured Candidatus Saccharibacteria bacterium | reverse complement strand
CACTCTTTCCCTACACGACGCTCTTCCGATCTGATCTTGATTTACTAAGAGATGCACTTGATCCCAATGAAGTGCCTCGTGTGGAATTGGAGAATGGCGTGACATACATGTTTACACGTGTGCCCGTGCGTGTGGGAGAGGATATTCAAACATCCCCTGTGCTTTTTGTGATGGCGAATGATTTTTTACTCACACTTTCCATTGTCAGACTGCCATTTTTAGAGCGGATTCTTAGTGGAAAAATTGAAATTCATACTACGCAAAAAGCGAAACTGTTGACGCAATTATTTGGACAAGTAACGGCACTCTATGGGAGATTTCTCACCGACATTGCTCGCCGCGTGCGAGGGTTGCGTGTGCGACTTGAGCGGATCGAAAACAACGACATCCAACAGCTCATCATTTTTGAAAGTATCCTCAATGAATTCCTCGCCGCACTCGTGCCAACACAGTCGCTCCTGAAACAAATTCTTTCCGGAAAATTTTTTCAGCTGTATGAAAAAGATCAGGATCTTGTTGAAGATGTGACGCTCGCAAATAATCAACTTGTAGAAATGTGCACGGCGGAGTTGAAAAATACTGTGAATATTCGTGACGCGTATTCTACGATCATGACAAATAATCTAAACCGAGTGATCAAAATTCTTACGGCACTCACCGTGGTATTTGCGATTCCGACGATGGTATCGAGTTTTTATGGCATGAATGTTGCGTTGCCGGGAGGCGCGCATCCCGCTGCATACGCATATGTGCTCGCGGGATCTCTTGTGCTATCGGTATTGATCCTTGGAGTATTTGCGAAAAATCGGTGGCTCTAAAAGCATTGCAGTATAACGCTGTTCACATCCCCACTCGCTTTAGAGGCGTACACCAGGTAAGGTAGAAAAACGTAAAAGGTCGCCTGTATATCAAATACAAATTGTTATACCCATGAAGACCCTACATAGTATCTCGTTCATCCTCCTCGTGGTGGGTGGGCTCAATTGGTTGCTCGAAGCATTCAATTGGAATTTTGTGATGTGGCTTGCTGACCTCGTCAACGTTCCATTGCTTGCCGACATCATTTATGTGCTCGTTGGGCTCGCGGCCATCTATGAAGTCGTGACGCACAAGAACCGCTGCAAAGACTGCAGCGCTCCTGCGGGAGGTGCAATGATGTAATACGGTGCAATCTCAAACACCCCCGCGTAGCGGGGGTGTTTGTTACTTCCTTTCAGGGAAACCTCGCATGACCGAAGGGAGTGGGGAAAGGGCGTCATTGTGATGCGTCTCACATGATATGGTTCAATGCCAGCCCATACACACACAACACTCTTGCGGTGGAGCGCACATTGTTCACATCGAAGAAGAGAGTGATGTACAAGCGCATGTCTAGGCATATGACAATGGAGGTGAGTGTTCGGTGCCGTACGTGAGTGAATATGTATCTTTTTTGCGTAACTTTGTATACTACAGTCATGTATTTACTAGCACGATGGCTCGTGAGTGCACTTGCACTGATGGCGACCGCATATGTGATTCCCGGGATTACCGTGGACTCACTGTACGCCGCATTGATTGTTGCGCTGGTAGTGGGACTGCTCAATGCTATTGTGCGTCCCATACTCATTGTACTAACCTTGCCAATTACGATACTCACATTTGGACTTTTCGTTTTTGTTATTAATGGTGCGATGCTGATCATTGCATCTTCTTTTTTACAGGGATTCCATGTCGATTCCTGGTTCACCGCTATTATTGGAGCGGTGGTGCTCTCGGTGATGAGTTGGATAGGAAACCAGTTTTTACATACATCGCGTCATGAATAATTCGCGCACGCAGTTTCCATTACTTCAATCTATATTGATCTGTTCGGTGATTGCCGGACTCGGTCTTAGTGCGCTCACGTTTCCGGGAATTGCGCTTGCGGCTCTTAGCGCGCAAACGCTCACCGCGACCAATATTGGGGATACATCGGCAACGCTCCAAGGATCGGTAGGACCATCTGCGTCATCTGGAAATATTAGCGCATGGTTTGAATACGGAGACACCACGTCGCTCGGACTCACGACGAGCGTTGTCGCACTTTCAACCGTGGGAGGAGACATTGCTCAAACCGTTTCGAATCTTGGAGAAAATCGTACAATTTATTTTCGTGTCGTTGCCGAACCCGTTGGGGTGTCCAGTGAGCGCGTCTACGGAACAATACGAACGTTTGTAACCGGAGAAAGTGGGAGTTTTAGTGCGAACCACGATTTCTTTGCCGTGCTCATGAGAGGTACGCAGGTGAAGTCAACTTCGGCAGTTATTAGTGGAGGAGTGAGTGAGGCGAACGTTCCGGTATGGGTTGAATGGGGCACTTCATCGGGTTTTGAACAGAAGAGTTTTTCGCAGTCCAGTAGTCAGCCATACGCAAAATTATACTTTACCATCACCGGTCTTAATGCAAGTACAGAGTACTATGCACGACTCGGAGCAACATCGAAGGGGGTCACAAGATATTCTGGCGTCGCAAAGTTTACGACTCGCAGATCGAGCACGTCCTCCGATGACAACGATGGTTCATTACCGGGAGAGCCATCGCAAGCATATCGTCCTTCGGTCAACACGAGAGACATGGTTGCCATCTCTCCGACGAGTGTCGTGCTCCAAGGAAGAGCGACAAATCCGAAGTCCGGAGAAATGTCTCTGTGGTTTCAATGGGGGACAACACAGTCTGTTGATCGGGTCACAACGCCCCAGCGCGTTTCGGTGAATGCGTATGATTTTGCGTCGACGATTAACGGGCTCACGAAGGGTCAGCGATACTATTACCGAGCAGTAGCGCAAAATACAGAAGGAAGTACGCTCGGTGCATTACTCACATTTATTGCGGGCGAAGGAAGTTCGCCGCAATCTTCGATGTTATCCGCGGCTACCGGGCCACTCTCGTTTTTGTCCGATTCATATGCAACGGTGACAGGCACCGTGCAAGTTGGTGCTCGCCCTGCAACTGCATATATACGATGGGGGGAAACCGAGGAGATGCTTCGCAATACCAGCGGTGTTACTCTGACACGTACGGGCATCTCGGTGCCGGTGAGTGAGACGCTCTCTCCGCTCAATTCCTCCACGCGGTATTTTTATCAAGTAGTCGCAACAGAAGATGGAGAAGTGCGCAGCGGAGTAGTGCGTAGTTTTATCACGGTAGCGCGTCCGGTACCCACCGATGGCACGCCCCCTCCACCACCGCTTACCAGTGTCGATGGTTCAAAAACTACCATTGCGTTTCGTGCAGAAAATCTTTCTCAAGCGCCCGGACTTTCAGAGGTGGTCATTGCAAATCCCGGAGATCAATTACGCTTTGCAATACAGGTGACAAATACGGGCACCGCTGCGAATAAAAATATTGTCGTATCGACGGAAGTACCAAAAGAACTTTCGATTACTACTATTCATAATGGTGGAGAGCAAAAAAATAGTACGCTCACCTGGGAGATTTCTTCGCTGGCAGCAAAAACGTCTACGACGTTACAATTTGACGCAACAGCGGGAACGGCAAACGCTGATTTGGTACACACGCTCGTCGCTTCTGTAGTGAGCAGTATCACAAACCGCATCTCTAACGATGTGCACGTGGTACTTCCGCGTTCGCCCGTGACGATTGATGTAGTGGAAGATCCGAGTGTAGTGATGCGCGGAAGCAAAGTGGAATATACATTTTCTGTAAAAAATATTGCGACGGAGGATATGTTGGACACGTCGCTTGCGGTAACATTTGTTGATGGCGTAACGGTAGTGAAGGAAAATGATTTTTCCGGGGGAAATCCGTGGAAGGCGGATATTGGTTCGCTCGCAGAAGGAAAAACGACAAAGAAAAAAATTACCGTGGAAATTCCCGCAAACGCTGCTGATGCGCTCGTCGCAAAAATCACATTTACCTATCGGTTTGCGGATGGAAATGTGATGACCGTATCTCAAGATCACACAACGAAAGTGACTGATGGAACAAGTACAGCGGCGTCAAGGCGCGGACCGAGTTGGTGGTGGTGGATTATTACGATACTCCTTTTCATTGCGTTGGTAATTTCTCTCCTTTCTCGCCGTGTATCAGGTCCAAAGGAAGTCGGGAGTGACTCCACGGGTATTCATTTACCGACATACAAATAATACGAACGAGTTGGCAAACACGCGGACTCACCGTATGATGTGAATCGTGATTTCATTTCGTCTCCTTCATCAATCAAAAAAATCCCGGGCACGCGCCGGGATTATTTCCACCCCGCACGGAGACATTGAAACGCCCACGTTTGTTCCTGTCGCTACGCAGGGAGCGATTAAAGCGCTCGTGGAAGACGCTGCCGTGCGCGCAGGTACGCAACTCATCATTGCGAACACATTTCACTTACTTTTTAAACCTGGTGTCGATATTCTTTCTGCCGCGGGCGGGCTACATCAATTTATGCATTGGCAGCGTCCGCTCATGACGGATTCAGGTGGGTTTCAAGTATTTAGTCTTGGGTTTGGAATGGATCACTCCCTTGGGAAAATCGATACACGAGTGGAAGGAGATGAGCGGAGGACACTCATTGATGTGAGCACACAACCGCGTCAGATTCGCATCACTGAAGAGGGCGTTCACTTTCGCTCCCCGATGGACGGGAGCGAGGTGCTCATGACTCCCGAGTCTTCCATTGCAGCGCAGCAAGTCATTGGCGCAGATATTATGTATGCGTTTGATGAATGCACTCCGCCACGCACAACACGCGCATATATTGAGGAGTCGCTCGCACGCACACATCGGTGGGAGGAACGATCGCTTGCCGCGCGTACCACAGCACAGGCGATGTTTGGCATCGTGCAAGGATCACGGTATCGTGACCTTCGGGAGCGCAGTGCACAGTTTGTCAATGATCGTGCGTTTGCGGGATTTGGTATTGGTGGAGATTTGGGAGAGAGCAAAGCACAGTCTGCGGAAATTCTTTCGTGGGTGATTCCCGCACTTGATCCTACACGGCCACGACATTTACTTGGTATTGGACATCCCGAAGATATTGAGCTGATGATGCGCGGTGGCGTCGACACATTTGATTGTGTCTCACCAACTCAGCTTGCGCGTCGTGGTATTGCATTCACGCCAGAGGGACGTATTGATCTTCGCAACGAGTCAGCGCGTCATGCAATGAAACCTATTGATGCGCGCTGTGCTTGTGATACATGTGTGAAATATTCCCGCGCATATCTTGCGCATCTGCTTCGTGCTGGAGAAATAAATGCATATTCGCATATCACATTGCATAATCTTACATTTATGCATCGCGCGGTTCGTGACTGGCGTGAGAAAATTCTTGCAGGAGAAATCTAGTAGCAATATGTATCTATTCGTATTATGCTATGTGTGATATTTCACTATGCCCGTAAGTCCTGTGCGTAAGTCCACGTTCGAGGTTATGAAGCACGCTATGCATGTGCGTGTGAATGCTACTGCAGTAGATCGGCTCGCCTCACGTTGGGCAGAACATCCCCTGGTGCCACCTTCTTGGCCAAAAAAATTACACTTGGAAACGGAGGACGCGCGCACAATGCTCGACTATCTCATCATCTTACACACGGTGATGTTTAGTTTGTGGTCGCGTAAAGGGAAATGGCACATCATTGATCAAGGTGAGCGCTACGACGGATATTATGGACTTGCACGTGCGCTCACAAACTTTTTTCTCGAATACCCGGGCAAAGCAAATCTTTCTTATTTTTCCATGATGCCGCTTGGCGAGTTTAAGGCGATTTTTTCTGGGCGAGGGCGGCTTGGTTATATGGATGGACGTTGGACGAATATGCGTAAAGTAAGCTTACGACTTCTCAATGAGTACGAAGGAGATTCACGACTATTTGTGGAGGCGAGTAAACACAGTGCACGGAATTTTATTGATCGGGTATCTCGCGAACTCTATTCATTTAATGACACATTTTATTACAAAAAAACGAAAGTATTTTTCTTAATGCGCGCGCAGATGCTCGCGGTCAATATGATTGGTGCATTTGAAGGGAGGGGATATGGCAAATTTCGTGACACTGACTATCTCACCGCACTTGCAGATTACAAATTACCGCAGACACTTGTAGATATGGGGATACTTGAATATTCCGATGTGCTCAAAGGAAAATTAAAACGTAAGCGTCTCATCGTCCAAGGTTCTCCTGAAGAAATTGAAATTCGTAGCGGAACAATTTGCGCGGTGGAGTCCATTACAGACGCGCTGCGTAAAAAGAAACGTCGCGCGCATGCGTACGAAGTCGATCGACTGCTGTGGCACCGCGCCCACGCGCGCGAACCCAAGCTTCCGCATCACCTGACTGTTTCGGATTTTTACTAAAAACGAACACACCCCGTAGTGGGGTGTGCCTGTATTCAGATGAGATAAGGACATCTGAATGGGGTCGCGCTGCGACCCTGTGTGGAGACTGAGCGCTCTATAGCTCTGTGATAGATTTTGGTGGTCTCACGCACCCAAGGGTGACATGAAGTCCCACTATATCTTGTATATCTTTTAAACCTAGAGCGATAAGTCTCCGCACCGAGCCACTCACTACCTATGTATTTATCGTATACCTCGCGGGTAGGAGCACAAGTATATGCTAATCAAGATTCGCACATATTTTTATACAGGCAAGTCACACGTTATCCAGAGGTTATACACTTTTCTCACTTGCATAAAATTCCGGGCAAATCGGCGGTGACAGAAATTGTATTTCCTGGTAGCATATGCACTCATGAGTAAACTCTCCATCGGTATTGTGGGGCTTCCGAATGTTGGAAAATCCACGCTATTTCAAAAGCTCACAGGTATTGATGTAACTATTGCAAACTATCCATTTGCCACAATTGATCCAAACGTGGGAATTGTCCCTGTGCCGGATGAACGGTTGGAGAAGTTGGCAGTACTTTCGAAATCTGAAAAAAAGATTCCCGCCATCATTGAATTTTATGATATCGCGGGGCTTGTGAAAGGCGCCTCCACTGGTGCGGGTCTTGGGAATCAATTTCTCTCACATATTCGTGAAGTGTCGGCGATTGTGGAGGTGGTGAGGTGTTTTCCGGATCCATCCGTCATTCACGTCGAAGGAACTGTGGGTCCCGTGCGCGACATCGAAACCATTGAACTCGAACTCCTCATTAAGGATGAGAGCGCGAAAGATGGTTCTGCAAAGCTGACCGATAAGCCCATCATGTATGTGTTAAATGGAAAAGAAGAAGATATTTCTCCTGATCTCATCCAATTTCTTGAAGAAAAAAAGCGACCATATGTGCGACTCGATTTGTCGGGAGATGTGTCATTTGGTGATCTCGTGCGCCTTGCGTACAAGACATTGAATCTTGTGAGCTTTTTCACGACAGGCCCCAAAGAGACTCGCGCGTGGACAATTCGTAGAGGGTCAACCGCTCCGCAGGCGGCGGGGGAGATTCATACAGATTTTGAGCAGAAGTTTATTCGCGCAGAAGTGGTGGACTGCAAGACACTTCTTGCGGCGGGCGGATGGCAAGAGACAAAAAGGCTTGGGAAAATGAGACTTGAAGGAAAAGAGTATTTGGTGCAAGATGGAGATGTACTGATCATCAGGCACGGCTGACTTCTTTTAAAATAAGTGCGAAAACGCGCAGACAACATTGTCTGCGCTTGATTTTTGTCTGATAAAAAGAGCCCAGATACGGACGCTGACTCGTTCCTGTTTCCGCAGGATCGGTTTCCC
>CAYHBS010000022.1:0-9069 GCA_964354975.1 uncultured Candidatus Saccharibacteria bacterium | reverse complement strand
CGAGTGCTCCCGCCTTTACCGTCATCAAGTTACCGGTAATTGCTGAACTGAACGATGAGAGCGAAACGGTATCGCCAGTGTTCACACCCTTTGGATTTGACCACTGTGTTGAAGGCGTTGTTGACGCCTGTACCGTG
Source organism: uncultured Candidatus Saccharibacteria bacterium (assembly GCA_964354975.1). GTDB lineage: Bacteria > Patescibacteriota > Minisyncoccia > Ryanbacterales > HO2-45-13 > CAYHBS01. The sequence continues at coordinate 8,932 of CAYHBS010000022.1, read as the reverse complement.
TCGTTCGTGACAAATGCTGAACCGAGTTGTCCCTTCAAGGTAATTACCGTCTTTCCAACTGGAAATTCGACAGTGTCAGTGAAGGTGACCGTTCCGTGTGCAGAGTCAGTTGCGGTGCTTGCGCCGTCCACTGGACCTGCGAGGATTGCTCCGTTCTGATCTACGAGACTGATGTTTGTGATGTTTTCAGCCTCATCTGTAGTTGCCTGGATATTGAACACTATTTGCGTCACCGACATTGCCTCACCCTTGATATCAACTTCAAACCCGCCGAGTGGCTGATTTGCCGCAAGAACTGCAATGTTCTGCGCGTTGTTCGGTGATGCATTCGACTTCGCAATTGTGTTTGCCGTTCCTGCAGTAATAGTTACTACAGAAGCGTCATACCATGGATTGGTTGAAGCAAATCCCGTTCCAGATGTTGGAGGGGTAATGCCGTATCCGTAGGTCTCACCACTGACGTTCAGGTCGGTGGTTTTGTAGAGATCAAATGCAACTGTTCGGCTTGTTCCACCAATAATATCTCCCTTGACGGAGATTTCCTTGGAAAGACCCTTCTCAATAAGGATGCCTCCTGGGAATACTGCGGTGTAGTACTTGCCGTCCGTCGAAACCGTCGTTGCATATTCAGTTCCCTCCACGATGGTCTTGATATTTGCAAGATCTGAAGCACCTGCTGAACCCGATTGATTCCAACGAATAGAATTCAAGCGTACTTTTTCAGCTGAACCTGCGGTGACACGAATTGAAGTAAACGTGTATCCGGCAGTGCCAACTGGTTTGCTTTGAGCTCCGTTCGGATCAAGTGGTCCGCGAGCGTTGGTGATCGTTCCGATGAGAGAGGTTGCAGTAAACTGATGTCCCGCTCCAATGATTGGGAAGGTACCAGATACTGTTGCTCCACCTGAAAGACTTACACCTTGTACTGAAAGGAACATGACGTTACTTGCTCCTGCGGTACTTGAGATGTTACCTGCGATTGTGAAGGTCTTTGTTTGCCCTGCGCCAATAGCGGTAGCTGAACCAACATTTGCGGTGTTATTTGAACCCAAGGTTTTGCTGTCTCCAATTTGAGTTCCGTTTTCATCGAGGAGCACCACTCCGGAAAGATCACTATTTTGTGAAATCCCTGTGCGCTCAACGAGTACTGAATTTACCGTCACCTCACTCCCCGAACCGTTGGTGACAACAATGCGGGTAAATGGAACGCGAGCAGCGCTCCTAGGTACTACGGTTGCTGCTGGCTGGGTGCCTGCGGAAACAGTGACCGTACCAGTTGCTGGAGTACCAGGGGTTCCCGGTGTTCCAGGTGTTCCCGGTGTGCCAGGTGCCGATGCCATCATGGCATTGTATTTTGCCCGGGAAATTGGACCGAAGTATCCAGCTGCTGGTGCTACTCCGTTTGCACTTTGCCATGCGACAACTGCTGCTTGGGTGCGGCTTCCGAAGAAGGTTGTTTCATTTCCTGGAGAACCTGCCCCCGTGGCAGATACTTGAAAACCTGCACTGTTGAGGTATTTCTGCAAACACATCACATCATCACCCACCGAGCCGAGTGATACGGCTAGTGAACGAGTGAAGTTACAGTTTGCAGTTGAACCTCCTACGCTTCCACCGGTCAAAGCGTTCAACTGCGCAGTAAGCTGCGCGATCTGTAGCGTGAAGCTATCGATCAACGCCTGTATTTCTGGCGTAGTTTGCGCTTGTGCGGCTACTGGCATGAGGAATGCTCCTCCTGCGAGCCACAACGTGGTGGTTGCGCTTAAGAAAACAGAGAGTGTTTTTCTCCCGGTCTTTCTTATCGTATTACTCATAAAGTATTTCACTATTAATTAAGAAGCGACGTGCGCTTCATTGTATGCAATTTGTACTGCTCCTCGACCGAAGGACTCAATACGCTTCGCACACTCGCATATTTCAGCGATTTCAACCTAATAATTTTCGGAAGGAGTTTGCGGTCACCCCCTCGCCTCCACCAATATAATGAAGACGTCCTCCATCAACGGACAGAGGCGAGGGAGTGCGATCGGCTCGCTCCTTCAAGAAAGCGAATCAATGACACACTTGCTATCACGACCTTTTATGTTTTCAACGTTCAACAGAATACAGCAAGCAAGCCATTACATGGCTTCCCGTCTCAAACAGTGAGTAGTTCCATTATATGGTGACGCCGAAAGGGCCATCAAATAACGCTATGTGGATAACACGGAAGCATTTTGTCAGAAAAATCATGATTTTACAAGGGCAAGAGTGAGTAGGACCTCCTTTGGCGTGAGTCCACTCACAAAAAACAGTATAAGAAACTATGAAGACAAAAAGTCAAGTTTCTATAACCAGGCGTCAATTTCGATGGTTCCGATGGTTTTGACGATTTTCTCGCAACAACACTGGCACACAGCCCCAAGCAAGATCGCTAACGTTGGAAATAAAACCGTTGCTTTTTCCTGTGGAAAAGTAGCGAGCACATGAAACGATGACCTTTATATTGTAAGAGTCACTTCACTTCTGTCCTTGAATGGCATACCTGCACCACCGCTTCTCCCCTGTCTTCACAATCGCGCCACTTTCTACAAGCGACGAGAGCTCTCGCTGCAGTGTTTTTTCGCTGATCTCTCTTCCAAAAATTGCAGCAACGTCACCTCTGCTCGCCCATGGGTGCACACCGAGATACGAGAGAATCCGCGCGCGTCTTCCATCATCTTTTACAGTTGGTGGGCGCACAATCGTCATTGCACGTGGACGCGAAACCGCCGAACCCTTCGGCACCACCGCGATGGTTGCGGTATGCGCACTTGCTAGTGAGCGACTTGGAAAAGAAGTAGATGGGGAAACTTCAGTATCTCTATAGGATTCTTGAGGTTGGGTGTTGTGTTCTGATGGCACGGCGGGCGAGGGAAATAGTAATAATTCTTCTCGTGCGGGAAGCTGACGAAGGAGTCCATATTCACGCTGCAGAACGTCGAAATTTACCCTTGAAATAAAAGATGCGCCAGCCGCAATATCGAGCAAGCGCATCATCGCATCAATAAGTTCTTGCACGCGTGCCGACGCATCGGCGCGTGCTTTGATCGACGCGACGCCGTGAATGTTTGAGAGAAGCTCCACGAGCTGAATTGCTTTTGTGCGGAGTGTCCACTTTAAAGGTTCCTCATCGGGCATGAGATCCGTCACGCGATACAACGCTTCAGATACGCGGGTGACTCTTTCGAGGCTCATACAAATACCGTAACGGACACTGGGCTCCCCGTCAAATCAATGAGACAAAAAATATATTAAGAGCCGATCGTATGAGACAATGCGAGCGCTCCATAAAGGCCGCCAATATCCCCAAGTCCCGCACCGACAATGGGGGGAAGATCTTCTCCATAAATCTTGAGTGTGTGTGCAACCGCGTCACGTACCTGATCAATAGGAATGCCAACCGTTCGCATCATTGAGCCCCCAATCACTACGATATGTGGTGACCAATAGACAATTGTATTATGTACGCCATACCCGAGGTACACTGCGAGGCGGGACCAGACCGCACCGTCCGAAATTTCTTTTGGATGTTTCCCATGCGTCGCAGAAACCGAACGACCCGATATAAAGGACTCAAGCTCTCCTCCCCCACCACATGAAGGACATGGGACACCCGCTGATATTGCTCCTGCATCAATAATTTGATGACCTATTTCGAAACCCCGTGCACTCGGGTCAATCCGTCCATTAACGACTCTTACGCCATTCACTCCGGTACTGACCGTTATATAAGCCACGATGGATTGTCCCTTACCTGATCCGTGTGTCGCCTCGCCAAGTCCCACAAGCGCGGTGTCGTTTTCGATATATACCGGAGCGGAAAGTACTTTTGAGAAATCCCCGGACAGAGCGTGTCCCGCCCAAAGTGGAAGGTTGGGAGCGGAAATAAGTGTGGTGCGGTCATGCGAAAGTGGCCCCGGTACGCCTCCCACTACCTTCTCAATTTGCTCACCTCGCGCAATCGACAGAATAGCATTTGCAATAACGGAAATTCCTTCCGTATATGTTTGCGGAGTCGCCACAAATATCGGTGTGCCCAATGTACGCCCATCCCGCGAGAGAGCAATTCGCGTTTGTGTTCCCCCAATATCAAAAAGCACGCGCATATACCACCAGTATAGCGCGTGCGGCACTTCTTGTCGGCTACTTATGCGGATTTCTTTTTCATTTTCGCGCGCACATGCTTTTTATACAGCTCTACATGAGGTTGAGTAAACGCATCAACTCCTACTGCGCGCGCTACAAGCAGTATTTCAATCATATGGATCGCCATCAAATGCCCCAGTGTGCGCGCAGAGAGCGAGGGAATGGAAAGCTGTATGTATGGAAGTTTTGCAGATGCATATGCGCGCGCAATACCGCTACGCATGACTCTTTGTAGCCCGTGGAGCGAAAGTCCCGCAACCGCAGGTGCTGCTTCTAATATTTTGTGTGGAGAAATTGCCACGTCGCGATGCGTTGCGTCCACCGACACAAGACGCGTAAAGATTCCGCGGGACGCGCCAAAGACGAGCTGTGCTATGGAATGCATGTCTGACGTACCAATACTCACCGTGGGGAACGGACATGTTGCTCCTCGAAATTTCCCCGAAAACTTTTTGCCCAAACTTTCTGCAAATAGTTGCCGATACCAGAGCCCCACACCAAAGAGCTGCGGAGAAAAATACATCGCGTCTATCACAGACACCTTTTTCTGGATCATCGCGAGCGTACTTGCCGCAAGGAGAATGGCAACATTCTTTTTGGACGCCACGAGTCCCTCCGTAATTCCCGTTTCTGCTCCCCGGAGAAATTCTGAAATATCGATACCCATGAGCCCAATGACCACGAGACCAGCGGGGCTGAATATTGAATACCTCCCTCCAACTTTTTTTGGAATATCCAGTGTGCTCCACCCTTCCGAACCTGCAACACGCGCAAGCGGAGATCCCGCGTCGGATACTACGACAATGCGCGATGCATATCCTTCGAACCTGGACGCAACGGAAAGCAGTGCGGCGGCGTTTGCAATCGTCTCGATGGTTGTTCCTGATTTACTTTCTATCACTACCGCAAATTCCTCGGCGCTCTCAAGCTCTTCTTGAATGATGTCGCTCACGCTCCCAAAATTTGCCGATGACGGATTGTCGAGCGTAATCAGTTTTGGGTATTTTGTGCCACGCTTCGCGTCCGACGCCCCCGTGATTGCACACACCACTGCCTCTGCCCCAACGCTCGATCCCCCGATTCCTACAAGAAAAATGTACCGCAACTTTGGTGTGCGTATGCGATTGATAACCTCCCCTACCCGTCGCTCGAGTGCGATGTCAGATGGCAACGCAAGGAATGATTCTGGAGTTGCGTACGTGTGGTCAGTTGACGCGTTCCGTAATACGGTCAGATAACTCGCCCAACGCGTTGCATGGGTGCGCCCTGCCCGTTCGGTATGCTCTTTGATGTTTCCAAGTGAGACACTCGGCGATGTTTCGTGTTCCATGCCCCTATCGTATCGCATCTGCAACACGCTTGACGAGCGTAGTGTCAAATACGCTTGGCACAATATGCTCGGCGTCTGGCGCCTCCACCGCTCCCGCGATGGCACGCGCGGCGCGAATCAGCATTTCATCAGTAATCAAACGTACGCCGTTATCGATGGCGCCGCGGAAAATCCCGGGAAATGCAAGCACGTTATTGAGCTGATTTGGAAAATCTGACCTGCCCGTGGCGACAATATATGCGCCCCCTGCGTGCGCCTCATCGGGGAAAATTTCCGGCACCGGGTTTGCAAGCGCAAAAATAATGGGGCGCTCCGCCATGGTGCGTATCATCTCTGCCGTCAGTACACCGCCCTTACTCACACCGACAAATACATGAGCCCCCGCCAACGCTTCTGTTAAACCTCCGGAGACACATCCTTCTTTATCAAGACCAAGGGAACAGACCATATTTGTCACCTTCGCGATGCGTTCTTTCTCTTCATTCATACCTTCTCTTCCTTTGTATATTGCGCCATGACTGTCGGTGACCACAATTTGCTTTGCGCCCGCGGTAATGAGAAGTGATGCAATTGCAAGCCCCGCCGCCCCCGCTCCGTTCACTACAATGCGCGCCTGGGCAAGTGTGAGGCCTCGCACTGCAAGCGAATTGATAAGCCCCGCAAGCACCACAACCGCCGTTCCTTGTTGATCGTCATGGAGCACAGGAATCTGCATTTCGTTTTTCAAGCGCGCAAGAATCGTGAATGCCTTTGGTGCGGCAATATCCTCGAGATTAATTCCACCAAATGTCGGCTCCATCGCCTTGACAGTGCGAATGATTTCTTCCGCGTCTTGTGTGTCCAAACAAATAGGCACTGCATCAATACCGGCAAATGTTTTAAAAAGTATCGCTTTCCCTTCCATCACTGGGAGCGCTGCTTTGGGGCCAATATTTCCAAGTCCAAGTACCGCAGTACCGTCCGTGACAATGGCCACGGTGTTTGCGCGGTTTGTCATGGAGTTTACCGCTTCGGGATGCTCGGCAATATACGCACTCACCGCCCCTACGCCGGGTGTATAGAGTATCGGCAAATTTTCCGGAGTTACATTTCCGGCCTTTGATTCAATTGAGATTTTACCTTTGAGTTTTTTGTGAAGCGCGAGTGCTTGTTCGTTGATCTCTTCGTCCATTTGCGTATTGTATGCGCCTTCCTATTTCTCTGAAAGTCTTTAAGTGCAGGATTGGCGCGGAGCACGGTAGGAATATTACCGCTAAGATCCAGAATACCGGACGGCGTGTGAGAGCGTGGAGTGCGTTCGTACCGAGGTGGGAATCGTCGCGCCGGATAGCGTGACCGTCGCGACTTTCTGGACGAGATCGATGTAGAGAACCACGGAGGACGGTAGTGAAAGCGAGGTTAGAAGAGACAAATCCGATGGTGAGTGGTGCCGGAGGAATACTAAAAGGTCGCCCTTCTGAGAATGAAAGGCGTTTTATCTCTGGGTCGTAGAAAAATCCTGATCACGTGCCCGCGATAGAAATTCCCATAAGAGTGGCCACACCAATGACCACGACCACAAAGGCGATGATCCACGCCGCGCGGATACCTGGGAAAAACCGATGCCAGAGGAAGGCCGGTACTCCGAGGCAAGCAACAAAGCCGACTCCTAATAGGACTAAGTAGATCAACCGCGGCTCCGTGTCGCGTCCGCCACCGAAACCAGAAAACTCGAAGTAAACCGCGAGCGCGCAGCCTATCATGCCCAGCGCACCAAAGGCCGAGGCGGCCGCCACGACGGCAATTTTCCCCAACAGGATCCTCATAACGATTACATTCTAACATGCCTCAAGAGACTCCAACATCGATAACATGGTTTCGGTCCCCGTTTCTACGGAAGCGTCGAGCGCCACGCTGGTTGTGACAGACGATGGGCATCACAACCAAATCGCCGCGCAGGAGCGCGGCGACGGCGGGTGTGTATTTCGGATTCGATTTCACGCGGGAACGCTTCACAGTATCTAATAATTTACTCTACAATCAACGTGCCTTTCATCCCCCTTGAGCGGTGATCTCCCACACTGCAATAATACTCAAACGTTCCGATTTTATCTGCAGTAAATGTCAGTTCTGCTGATTTCCCCACCGCAATTCTTTCTGTACGTACATTGAACTCATCGAGCACCCAGTCATGAAATCCTTCGTCATTGGTAAACACAACTTTCACAACATCTCCTTTGCGCACACGTATTTCCTTCACATCATATTTGAACATTGACCCGTGCACTTCAAACGTGCGCATTTCTTGTGTAGGACTTTCTTGACTTGGCGCAGGTCCGTCTGCGGGAAAATCATTTCCAATATCAATTCCTTCGGGCACGGTTCCTGCGGCAGCATTTGAATCTCCTTCAGTCCCTACGGCACTTTCGTCACTTGCGGGAGCGGCACCAAAATACTGTGAACCATACGCAAACAGCACCACCGCACCAATAACCACGATAAAACCGACAACCCATAGTACGGTATTTCCGCGCGCACGATACTCTTGTGAAATGGTATTCATAAAACGTATTGTATCGACCTGAAAAAAAAAGAACAAGCGCTTGCCGGAGCACATCGCACGGAGGTATACTTTCCGTAGATACGGAGGAATGCACCGTGACACCAAAAGGAATTATCTATGATCTTGATGGAACGCTCCTCGATTCGCTTGGGGGCATGCATGATCGATTTTTTACCGCAGCACAGAAAATTAACCTCCCCGTCGATCCAATTCGCAGACTGCAACTGCATGCATACTTCGTAATTGCACGCAAAAATAACACATCCGAAATCGCGCGGCAGTTGTGGCCCAATGTTAATATGGAAGCGCTACGCGAGGCATGGATCTCCATCGACATCGAGTCAAAGATTCCACTCACCATTGGAGCAATAGATACCTTGAGTGAGCTTGTAGCAATGGGCATCTCTCAACATTTGCTCACCGATAGGGATCCTCAAACAACCCACGAGATTCTCCGGAGACACTACATCGATGAACTCTTCGATTCCGTACATCCACGTATTGAGCGCGACTGTCATAAACCAGATGTGCGAAGGGCAGCGCCACTGATGCTGTGCATCGAAGAGCGTTACATTCGCCGCGAAGAACTACTGTATGTCGGAGATGCCATGCATCTGGACGGAACGCTTGCGCGAGCGTTGGATATCCCATTTGTCGGCATTACGACCGGCATGCATTCACGGAAAGAATTTTTACGTGAAGGCGTGAAGGACGATATGATCATCGATGTGCTTCCCGAGCTCCTCAAGTTCTTTCCGGAGTAACAAAGCGTGCATCAAACGCGCTCCCCCCGGGCCCCCACGCGGGGCGGGGGGGATTTTTTTCTGTACACAACCGCCCAACACAAAACACCAAAATACCCCCCAATATGGGTGTTGTTGTTCGAACAGAAA
>CAYHBS010000021.1:0-9183 GCA_964354975.1 uncultured Candidatus Saccharibacteria bacterium | reverse complement strand
CCCTCTCGTCGGGACTTTTCAACGGCGGGCTTACACTTCCTCTCCACGATTCAACGACACAAAACGGCGTGCTCGTTGCAAGCACGACAGAATATATTGGTTCGGCATGGTGCGCGGGAACGCAAAACATAGATAATGGATCAGGAGTCATTACCTGTGACGGAAGTACGATGGGTAACGAAGCACAAACCGATTCGCTAATCGCAGACATAATATTCCGCGCCGAGCAAGTTCGTCACAACCCCAACTTCCAGTGCTCACCGACGCGGTAGTACCATAAGACCCTCTGTAATCTTCACGAGCAGTTTCGAGCATTGTTCGGTTATGATCTCTCTCAATGCGCTTGAGACCGCCTCGCTGGTTGGCGCTCGGTAGAGAGTGTGTGATGAAATTCATCGACCTTAATTAACAAACATACATTATTCCGACATGCAGCGCATACTCACAAGTCTCGTTCTGATGGCAGGGGCAGCTGCGGCTCTGATGGTGGGGGGAACCGGAGCGTTTTTTTCCGACACGGAAGTGTCGAGCGGTAATGTATTTACCGCAGGTGCGATTGATCTGAAGGTCGACAACACAAGCTACTACAATGGCGTGTTTAATGAAGGAACATCATGGGAATCGGTTGATCTCACAGCCGAAAAATTCTTCGATTTTCTTGATTTAAAACCAGGAGACTGGGGAGAGGACACTATTTCTCTCCACGTTGAAACAAACGATGCGTACCTCTGCGCGGACGTGACACTCACATCCAATAACGACAACGGACTCAACGAACCAGAAGACATTGTTGATGATACGGGTGGAGTTGGTGAAGGAGAGCTCGCGGGACTCGTGAATTTCATCTGGTGGGCGGATGACGGAGACAACGTGCTGGAAGATAATGAGACGCCAATTTCTCCGGTCGGACCAATTGGCGCGCTCTCGCTCAATGTGCCCTATCCTATTTCGCTCGCAGACTCAATCAACAATATTTGGACCGGACAGGCGGGCCCAGTACCGGGTAATGAAACCAAATATATTGGAAAGGCGTGGTGTTTTGGGACGCTTACTTCTGTGCCACTTACGCAAGATGGGCAAGGTGCGGAGAGTAATCGCACGCCCGCAAATTCAACTGGAGGAATTGGTTGCGATGGATCTGGTCTTGGGAATGAGACACAAACCGATTCACTGACCGCAGATATCTCGTTCGAAGCCGTTCAAGCACGTCACAATGCTAGTTTCCAGTGTGCACTTCCACCACCCGTATTTACGGAGTGTGAAGATCCCTCGCTCGCGTGGGCAGACGGCATTGCACTCGCCGATCAAGGGCGTCGGAAAGATGGCACCGCCATTCTTGTGGCGCGTACCGATCCGACAAAAGTGCTCGGTCCCGCCGAAACTGCAGGACTTCCATCTGACGTGGTGCCACCGGGAAGCACGTTCTACAGTCTCGGATTTGGCACTGCCACTACCGCGACGCGGAGCATTATTGTCTCGTTCAATAACAACATTGTTATTGATGGTCCGGGAGATGACATCTTTGTCTACGAGGTCACGGGAGGCACGTATCCAAATGAGCACGTGAAAGTGGAAATCAGCCAAGACGGAACGAGTTGGGTGACCATACAGCCCGATGGTGTGCGTGATATCTCGGTAGATATCAATGGTGCGCTTCCCTGGGCAAAGTATGTGCGTATCACCGACAACACTGATCCAACGCCATTTGAAGCAACGGCAGACGCGTATGATCTTGATGCGGTGCGAGCACTCAACTGCGCAGAGCCAATTATTGTTGCAGATCCTACCGGTGGTGACACCGGAGGTGAGGCGACCGCATTATTTTCTGATGGATTTGGAGCAGGAAATGATGACACTTCGTTCAACGAAGCGCCAGGATGGGAAGAGGGTGGAGCGGGCGCGGAAAAACGCAATTCATCTGGAGGAGGAGATGAATCTGCAAGTTCTGGAGACGGTGGACGCAAAGCAGTTATGGCAGCGGGAGGAGGATATATCTGTAAAAGTATCGACGCAACAGGATATGACTCTTTGAACCTTTCCTATGCGTGGCGTGGAGATAGCGACGCAGAGGCGGGCGACAATGGCATTGTCGAATACGCGACCGGAGGCACGTGCGCGTCTCCCACGGGACTTGCCACACTTGCAACGCATCCACTGACCACAATTTTGTGGCAGGACAGTAACATTGCGCTTCCAGACATACTGGATAACACCACGTTTCTGTTTCGATTCAGAAATACTGCGGACACCGCCGGTGAAGATTTCCGCATTGATGGAGTGAGTCTGACGGGAACCTCGATATAGTTTGGGGTTCCGTGCGCATTACCATCTCAAATCTCGTAACTTTCAAATGTACATGTTGGGTCCCATTGCGAAACTGGGGGCGAGAATAGCAATCATCACCGTGCTCGGTGCGGTGGTGATGGTTGCTAATTCAGTTCGTGGTGTGGTGCCTGGCATAACATTTGCTGGGTGTTGTGGACTGGATCTCAAAGTAGATAGTTCGGCGTTCTACAACGGCCTCCCAATGCCGAATTTGTCTTGGGAATTAAAAGACTTGCTTCCACACGTGGACAAGTTTTTTAATTTTTCAGACATTAAGCCGGGGGACTCGGGGCGTACGATTATGAGTTTGCATGTGAATAAAGATGCATGGCTGTGTCTGGACTTCATGAATTTGAAGGACCTCGAAAACACCATCAACGAGCCGGAAAGTTTGGAGGACGTTGATGGTGTGCTTTCGGGCGAACTTGCTGATGGAATGGAATTTTTTGGGTGGTTTGATGACGGCGACACGACGTTTGAGATCGGTGAAATACCGCTCTTTGGCACGAGCACACAAAGTGCCTCAACGACGCTGAAACATATGAGCTATGTCATTGCTGACGCGGGAAGTGGATCTCCCCTTGTGGCGAGTACCACGAGGTATGTGGGCATCGCATGGTGCGCGGGGGATTTACAAGTAAATCTTTCGACGGCCGTTATTGGATGTGACGGCACCGCACTTGGGAATGAAGCCCAGACCGATTCGATGCAGATTGATCTAACGCTGCGCGTGTTGCCATCGGCGGATAACACGCGATTCAAGTGCAAGCGCGAACGCCCACCGCATAACGACAATGAATGCTCAATTTATGACGATCCGTATCACACGGGGGATGAACGGCCCGACGAGGATGATCGCGATGATGATCGTGATGATGAAGATGATCGAACGAGAACACGAACAAGCTCTACAATTAGTTTGCCCACCACAACAATTACAGCGCCGTCGGTAACAACTACTCGTACGCGTAGATAATTATGAAGATACTCGGCAACATCATCTACGGATTTTTCATTCTTCTGCTGGTAGGAATTGTGGGAATATTTTTGGCGTCTCGTATGGAGTTTTCGGGAGGTGTTGAAATAAAAATTGTAAAGTCAGGCTCAATGGAGCCCGCGATTCACACCGGATCCATTGTGCTTATTAAGCCATCGTTGTCGTACAGCGTGGGAGACGTTATTACATTTGGTGCAGACTCTCGCTCGGAAATTCCTACTACGCATCGTATTTCTGCAGTCCGAAATGCGGCGGGGAGTACGTTTTATGCGACAAAGGGAGACGCTAATGAGGAGGTGGATTCCGCAGAAACACATGCAAGTAAGGTAATTGGCAAAGTATTATTCACGGTGCCGTATGCGGGGTTTATCCTCGATTTTGCGAGGCAACCGATTGGGTTTGGTCTGCTCATCGGAATTCCCGCGGCACTGATTATATTGGAAGCATTTCTCACTATTATCCGAGAAGTGCGCGCGATCTCGAGAAGAAGGAAAGGGAAAGTGGAAGACGCGTTCGCGATCGAAGAAGGTGAAATGATCGATCTCGCAGAAAGAGAGGAGGACGAAATACGCGCGGTTGAAGAAATACGAATGATTTCCCATAATGTCGTTGGCGGAGAAATATACGCCTCGCCACGTCCGCAACAGATTCATTTTTCCGAATACTCGGATCGAAAATACGTAGATGGCATACGACCATGGAACGATCACATATAACAATCAGTCGGTCACTGCGAACAGTGGAAGATATCATTCCGCCTGTTGCAGTGCGCCCGCAGGAAGTCGTACGATCGACTATTATTGAGTCGACGGCGCGCGAACACTCAAAAATATTTCTATCGTTTATTGCAGTCGTACTCTTGATGCTCACGGCATTTTCCGCTGCTCGCGCAAGCACCACCATTTCATATTTTAATGATTCAGAATTTTCACTCCTGAATAGACTGGAAGCGGGGATATTCAATTTCTTAGTTGGGGACACACCGGGCGCGGAAATTTTTGTGACCGCGGGAGATCCCGATGGGGAAACTGTAACACCAACGGTGACGCTGGACGCAGGAAGTTTTTCACTCCGCTACAAAGTGACGTCGGCGGAAACTGGAGGAAATAGTGCGTTTTGTAATGCACTGCAAGTTAATTCCGTGAGTGGACCTTTTTCATATATCGGTACGCTTATCGGTATGGACACCGGAGAGACCACGACGACCGGTCCGTGGCAGATTGCAGTGTCGTTTCCGGAGGGCGCACCTGATGTGAGTGATGGGGACACATGCGTTGTTGATCTCATCTATGCTGGTTGGATTGATGGCGAGTCTTCGAGCAATGGGTATCTCGACGAAGAACGGTTTATTCTCACCGTGCATGCAGTGGTGCCATCGCCACTCCTTATACAAGCGGCGCTTACAGAGGAGCCACAAGTGTTACCTATTGAAGGTGACATTCCATTGGTGGATGAAGGGCGAGACAATCGTGAAGGTGAACATGGAGCGCAAGACCTTCAAGAAGAAAACGATACTGAACACGCATCACGTGGTGAAGAGCGCGGCGCGAGCGACGATCAAGAAAATAATGTTCATGAGGAAGCGTTACAAAATGTAGAGCGGGAAGAAGAGCGCGAGCGAACAGAAGTACCTCCCGCCGAGGAAATTGTTGAAGAGGCGCCCATAGGAGAGTCAACCCCCACGCTAGAATAGGGAGTCGTAAATACTCTGCGTTTCGGTGGGTTTTTTCGCTCGTTATATACTGCACATCTATGCATATACGAAGGATGCAGCGGCTTCGTGCGCTTATTGGAGTCTGCAGTATCATCGCGATGGTATCTGCCCCCGTTGCACGTGCACAATGGGGAGGGTATTCAAGAAATAGCGCGTACAGCACACAAATTGCCGCACTCGGAGATACTGCGGCGGTAAGCTTACCGGTTCCTATTTTACTCGGTGTGGTAGTTACCGATCTTGATGAAAATTTTGGCGATCCGCGCTCGGATGGCCGCCTACATCAGGGTCTCGATATCATGGCGCCACATGGCACACCGATTGGATCTCCTACTGCCGCAGTAGTGACGGGCGTTGGGAATGGATCAAGTTCGGGACTCTATGTGCGCACCGCAAATCCCGGAGGGGAAACTTTTGTATATATGCATCTCTCGCAAGTTGCCACTGGTATAGCGCGAGGAACGATACTCGCGCGTGGAGACATTCTCGGTTTTGTCGGGAACACCGGCAACGCTTCAGGTGGCGCGGCGCATCTGCATTTTGAAATTCGAAAAGGAGGAGTCGCAACGGATCCATTTGTAAGACTCAAAGAAGTATTTTCACTGAAGGAACAAATTTCTGGTGTTACGCAAGCATTTGAGCGCACAACGAACGCCGAGCTTGCTGCGACACTCGCGAAAAATTTTCGTGCAACCTTTGCCTCGGCAGTCTCGGTGGGGATTGTCTTGCCACCCGTTATTGAGACCGCACTTGCCGAGAGTGCGACGGGAAATGATGTAGTGAGTAATATACGCTTGCCAAACGCGCTTACACAGTTTGGTGATGAAGGCGAAGCGGTCTCTACCGTGCAAACATATTTGATTGCGCGTGGCACTGGACCTGCCGCAGTGCGTTTGGCGACGGCTGGCGCTACCGGATATTTTGGTGTGATCACGAGTGCCGCACTTATTGAATATCAAAACGCGGTGTCGTTACCACCAACGGGATATGTCGATCAGGCCACATATTTATATATGTTCGATATCGCGGACGCTGGAGAAATTGAGAATGATGATGGAGACGCCCCGCTGATGGCGGACACGTCATTTCGGAGGGACCTTACCATAGGACATAAAGGAGAAGACGTAAAACGACTCCAGCAATTTCTGAACAGTCGCGGATTTATTGTAGACACCACAGGTGCGGGATCGCCCGGGTTGGAATCCATCTATTTCGGGGGGCACACGCAATCGGCGCTTTCAAAGTTTCAAGAAGCAAATGGTATTGCTCCAGCGGTCGGATATTTTGGACCGATGACGCGTGCGTTCCTTAATTCGAGCGCCGCGTCATAAAACGCACCCTTGAATTAGCACCCTAGAATCATGGCGGGTGCGGTGTATAATCTCGTTATGCAAACATATAAAGGAAAGTGTCACTGCGGCGCGGTAACATTTGAGGCAGACTTGGATTTTGCAAAGGTACTCAAATGCAATTGTTCGCACTGCGAAGTGAAGGGGCTGCTACTCCGATTTATCCCGAAAGCGAATTTCACCATTATCACAGGAGAGAGCGAACTTACAGAATATTTATTTCATAAGAAATTCATCCATCATCTCTTTTGCAAACACTGTGGAGTGGAGCCGTTTGCGCGCGGGGTAGGGGCGGATGGGAAAGAAACGATTGCAATTAATGTGCGCGCACTGGAAGGAATAGATTTAGATTCGCTTACACTTACGCCATTCGACGGAAAGAGCTGGTAAACATCGCGTGCATCATGCGCAAAAAATAAACGCCCGTCGCGCTGATGCGCGCAACGGGCGTATGTTGGTGCTCCTAGTGGAGCGGCGGAGGATCAAAGAATGGAGTAGGGCCGTTTTTGTCGTAGGCGATGATTCCTCCTTTGCGCAGCTGCACCGTCTTGCCGACGCGCACATTGTACGTGCGACGAATCGCGATGGTAAGCATGTCACGAAGCACCGTAGAGAGGTCAGTGAATAACTCATCTTCGCGTGCCATTGTTTCTTTGATATGCGCAGGAATGGCCGAGAGTTCGTAGTTGAAGTGGTGTTTCCAGTAATCCTCTCGAAGACGCTGCTCATCACTGATTGCACGTGCCACCATAAGCAATTTTTTCATCTCGCTCGTTAACGGACCGAGCACTACTTCGTTCTCCTGCATCTCAAGCGTTCGCTCCCCATCCGAGAATTGTGCAGGACTGGCGCGCGCGTAGAGTTGAAACAAATACTGCATCACATCATCCGCGATAAAGTCCATAGATGCCTCCTGCTGATCGTACAAGCATTGGTCTTGCTCAACCATGCAGAATTTTTTCGAGAAAGTCAAGTCCGCGGGTAATGTGCTCACGCATCAATAAAACAATCATAAGGGTAAGTGTAAATTCTTTTTTTTACAAATCAGTGGTGAAGTATTTTCAACGATGATAGGATAACTGTATGAAAGGATTTGAAAAAGCGTCCATCGCTGACGAAGATATTCCTGGTTGGATTGAGGCGCTCAAAAAAGATGGCCCTATGACGCAAGAGGAGATTGATTTTATGCTTGCAAATCTCAATAAAGCATACGCACATGCGCTGAACCCAAACTGGATGGAAGAAGAAATTGATCAGGTAGATTCGCTATTTTTTCGCCATACTGGCAAACGACTTACGGAAATGGATAAAATCAATATTCAGGAAAAACTCGAACGGGACAAATAAGAACGCTTGAGTTGAGTATACCTATCAGCGGTATATGCGCACCAGTGCGTTATCATCGTATATATGTTTGCGAGCTGATACCAAATGCGCTGGTAGCCGCGCTCTAGGTTGTCTCGGTAGGTGCGCGGAGCTATGATGGAGCGAGGATATGTCCAGCGCTTCAAATCCACCAGAATTTAAGCTACCCCAATCAACGTGGGGAAATTTGAAGCGGTACGGAGCACTCTTTTTATTGCTATTTGTATTTCCAGATGAATTGTGGGCGATTGTAAAATTTTTATTCACTAATGCAAATCCAATGGAAATTTTCTATGTACTTGTTGCTGCAATAGTCATTGTGCTCTTGTTCTCGATTCGGCAAATTAATCAGTATGAACGTGGCGTGAAGTTTATGCTCGGGAAATATATCAAGATTATGGAGCCCGGGTGGCGCATCGTGATTCCGATATTTCAGTCATACCAAAAAGTAGATATGCGCGTGCGCGCAGTGGACGTGCCAGATCAAGAAGCTATCACCAAAGATAATATCTCGGTTACAGTGAATGCGGTTATTTACTACAAAATTTCGCACGCCGAAAGGGCAATTATTGAAGTCGAGGACTTTTTCTACGCAGTGTCTCAACTTGCACAAACGACGATGCGCAACGTGGTGGGAGAAGTAGACCTCGACGAGTTACTCTCGAACCGTGATGCGATCGCAGAAAAAATTCGGGGGATTGTAGACCGAGCAACCGATGTATGGGGCGTGAAAGTGGATTCGGTTGAGCTGAAAGACGTGACCCTGCCGGAGGAAATGAAACGGGTGATCGGCAAGCAGGCCGAGGCAGAGCGCGAACGCCGCGCTGTGATTATTAAAGCGGAGGGAGAAGTCGTGGCCGCAGAGAATATTGCGAAGGCCGCAAGTATTCTCTCCGGCAGTCCCGGATCACTCCACTTACGCACACTGCATTCCATCAATGACATTTCATCGGATCAATCAAACACCGTGGTGTTTGCGATACCACTCGAAGTATTACGTGCGTTTGAGCGTGTCGCTGGAAAATAATTAATCGATTATTTCTCTCATATGTCAACCAAACTCATTGCAAGTATTGTCGGTGTGGTTATTGTCGTTGGTGCGGGGTTCTACTTCTTTCAACTAATGGGTGTGCGCGGTTTAGAAACATCCGATGAAGGAACAGACATTCCTCAAAGCGGTGCCAGTCGATTTAGCGGAACAATGACTGATCTCTTAGCTCGTGGTGGAAGTTATAAGTGCGTGTATTCACAAAACACCGATGGCACAGAATCATCGGGTACCGTGTATACGTCTGGGAATATGATGCGTGGAGATTTTATGAGCACGACTCCACAAGGCACGGTTGAGAGTCATATGGTAACGCGTGATGGATATTTCTATTCGTGGTCGTCGGCTATGCCAACCGGAATGAAGATAATGATGCAGGGAAGCG
>CAYHBS010000020.1:0-9258 GCA_964354975.1 uncultured Candidatus Saccharibacteria bacterium | reverse complement strand
CGCGCTTTCCTCCTCCAAACGCAAGATCAAAATAGATCGCATTTGTTTCGAGATATTTTTCGAGAACACCACTTGCGATACCCGTACACCGCATCGCTGCGTTGCGCATCAAAGAAATCGCCATTTCGGTCATACACAACCCTCCCTACTTCTCCCATGAATCTATTCCTGGATGCGAGAGGTGTCAACGTCGTGTAGTGTACTGATATATGGAGGGCATTGATCAAAAACTGGTTGAACAAATCAACGCGGTGCCACACAGTCCCGGCGTGTACCGTTTTTTTGATGCACGCGGTGGACTGCTATACATAGGAAAGGCACAAAATCTGAACGCACGCCTGAAGTCGTATGTGCGCGTGCACGCACTCCCCGCTCCAAAACAGCGCATGATGGAACGTGCACACTCGGTGAAAGTGGAAATACGCGAATCTGAAATCGATGCCCTCATTCGCGAAGCATCGCTCATCAAAACCCACCGCCCTCCGTTTAATGTGCTGATGCGGGACGACAAAAATTATACGTACGTCGCAATTACCAAAGAGGAGTTCCCGCGCGTATTTGTAACTCACCAGCCCATTGATACGCAGAAAAAAACCACGAGAACGAATGGAGTCAAAATCAAAAATGTTCCATCAGAACTGATAGGACCTTTCACCGATGGACTTGCGATACGCACCGCGGTGCGAATGCTTCGTAGGGTATTCCCCTATTGCACATGCACTCCGCACAAAAGGCACGCACGTCTATGCATCAATGCACAAATCGGTAAATGTCCTGGTATTTGCTGCATGTCCATGACATCAATTACTGCTGCACAGAAACACGCGTATCAAAAACACATCGGACGTATCCGCGCGGTACTGCTTGGTAAACATCGCGTGCTGCGTGCGACACTTGCGCGCAATATGAAACATGCGTCCGACGTGCGTGCGTATGAGCGCGCGCGCGAGTTGAGAGATAAAATTCACGGGCTTGATCGTATTTTTGCGCATAAAAATTATGTGCAGAGGGACACCATGACTGATCGTGCAAAGGCACTGCGCGTGCTTATGGAACTTTTGAAACTTAAGGAGCCGCCGATACGCATTGAAGGATTTGATATTTCAAACATCCAAGGTACGCATCCGGTTGGCAGTATGGTGGTGTTTATTGATGGAAGACCGGAAAAGAGTGAATATCGAAAATTCGCTATTAAGACAGTTCCGCAAGCAAATGATCCGGCCATGATAAAAGAGATGCTTACGCGACGCCTAAATCACTTGGACTGGCCACGCCCAGATGTACTACTGATTGACGGAGGAATTACACAGCTTGGTGCTGCAACTGCCGCGGCAAGAGAAACGGGAGCCACAATGCCTATTATTTCAATCGCCAAAAAAGAAGAAAAACTTTTTCGCGAGGGCACACTTCCAAAAAAACTATCGGAAATTTCTCCGGATCTTCTACGTCTTCTTCAGCACATTCGCGATGAGTCACACCGATTTGCCATTTCATATCACCGTGCAAAGCGCTCAAAAAATCTTATCAAAAAAAGTGTCCAGTGAAGCAAGGCTCCGCTGGACACTTTGTTGTAGTTATTCGACGCCTGAGGACAGGTGAAACTGCCGACCGCAGCAAGAGCATTGTGCGTAGTAACTATCGACGACGAGCTCCTCTTCGACGCGGCAATTATCACACCGAACCACCTGCATTTTCTTCATCTTTTTCATGGGCTTCCCGCAACATCTGATGCCCCAGTAAGTTTGCTTCCCAAAAAAACTGGGGTCGGGAACAAGTCTCGGACTACCCACGAGAACTCTCGTGAAAAGATGCCTGTCACAGGTGCGCACAACCGCGTGGCCATGGGAACACATTATATTTTCTTGCACTAAGCACCTCCTTTGTTCGAAAAAGTACAGTAAACGACTTGCGCGCAGTGTAACATAATTATATGGATATGTCAAGATAGAAACGGATAGTCGTTGCCACCGTTCGTGCCCACATGTATACTATTCTCCATGAGTACAGGAATGCTAATTGCATTACTCGTCGTATCTGTCCTCCTCATTGCGTCCGTGCTGATGCAACAGCAGAGCGCGGGACTTGGAGGAGCTTTCGGAAGCGACTCGTTGCATCACCAGCGCCGAGGCGCGGAGAAGTATTTGTTCTATGCAACGATTGCGCTTTCTCTCGTGCTTGCCCTACTGATAGCGTGGGGCATTCTTGGCGCGTAAGCGCACGGGCGACTTCACTATGGCTTTTCGTTTTCCAACAAAACAGCACATTAAAGTGTTACCTCGCGTGCTCGGCCCTATTGAGCGGAGACTCTTTGGCGTATGCGCGCTCATCGCGATAATTACCGGCATATGGATGCTTGTGCTGGTTGATCAACAATACTCAACGGAAGTTCCCGCTTTTGGGGGAAGTATTTCTGAAGGCGTGCTCGGAAAACCACTGCTCATCAACCCTCTCCTTGCCGTGACTGACGCGGACCGTGATTTGGTGGACCTTATGTATGCAGGACTCATGCGGAGTGATGGAAATGGGAACATCATCCCGGAACTTGCGGCTTCATATGAAGTGTCGGAAGATGGCCGCACCTACACGTTTTCATTACGGAATGACGCGCTGTGGCACGATGGGAAACCGGTGACCGCCGCAGACGTAGTATTTACTGTGGAGACCGCAAAAATTCCGGAACTGCGTAGTCCAAGTCGCGCGAACTGGGAAGGAATTACCGCCACCGCAGTGGATGATCACACCGTACAATTTTCCATACAGGGAAAAGCCTATGCGCCGTTTATTACAAATACAACACTCGGTATTTTGCCAAAACACGTGTGGGAAGGAGTCAGCGCCGAACAGTTTTTGCTCCGTGAACAAAATCTGGAACCCATTGGCGCAGGCCCGTACAAGTTTGATTCTTTTCAAGTGACGAATACTGGCGTGGTCACGAGTTATGCGCTCACCGCATGGGACGCATTTGTTCCGCGCCGACCATATATAAGGTCACTCAATATTTATTTCTATAATGGCCCAAAAGAACTGCTTGCGGCATATACATCAGGTAAGGTTGATAACATTCTCATCTCCCCCACGAATGCCCCCAGTGAACTGACGGGTACACCGCAACTTCATGAATTACAAATTCCTAAATTGTTTTTTGTATTTTACAATCAATCAAAAAGTCCGGTGCTTGCAGATCCTGCAGTGCGAAACGCGCTCGACGCCGCAACAGATCGCCAAGCGCTCGCCCAACAGGCAATCAACGGGTACGGCAACCCTGAAGCGGATCCAGTCCTGCTGGGTCGCACCATTACCAAAAGCGCACTCACACCCGAAGAAATTTTGCAGAAGGGCGGATGGGTGCGCGCAGAAGATGGATCATGGCAGAAGAAAACAAAAACAGGCACACTGGATCTGAAATTTTCGCTTTCTACTTCCAATAATGATGAACTCGTTCGCACAGCGGAACTCCTGACCGCGCAGTGGAAAACGTACGGAATTGAGGCCACACTAGAGCAATTTGACCTGCAAGGGCTACAAACTGCGCGTATCCGCCCGCGTGAATACGAGGCATTGCTCTTTGGGCAAGTCATTGGATACCAACCCGACCCATACGCATTCTGGCACTCGTCTCAACGTACCGAGGGCGGGAATAACGTCTCGATGTATACAAGCACTACGGTAGACAAACTTTTGGAGAACATCCGAGAAAACATCACTCCGGAAAAACGTGCGGAATATCTGACGCAATTTGCAAATGAATTTCAGAAAGACAAACCTGCACTTGTGCTCTTCCAACTGAACGACATCTATCTGACACGCGACCATATACAAGGAGTGGACATAGAGCGCGTGAACTTGCCTTCAGAGCGTTTTGCGCGTGTCGAGGATTGGTTTATCGAAACACGGAAAGTATGGAATGTACTCATTGATGAATAACCGAGCACCGAGCACCATTTCTGCACAGCGATTCGGTAATGTACATATATCATTACAAATAAAGTATTCTTGGTGCACTGCTTGCGGTTACCAGAAATGGTGCTCGGTTGACAATAATGTATCAAATGGTTAATCTACGCTCTTATCTTTCAATTGGATGAGTGTGCGTCTGTGATCTTTTTTTTGTATATTCCCTGCCCCAGTGGTGGAATTGGCAGACACGCAGCGTTCAGGGCGCTGTGATCGCAAGGTCGTAGAGGTTCAAGTCCTCTCTGGGGCACCAGAAGTGAAGGATAATAATATATATGGCGAAAACAATAATGGAGCTCCAGAAAATAATGGTTGATCAGCTTAAACGCCGAGGTTTTTATCCAAAGGATGACAAGGAGGTATTACTTCGGCTGGGAGAAGAGGTTGGAGAAGTGATGGAAGCCGTAAGAGAAAATCAGAGTAAAGAAGCATTAAGTCATGAGATGGTGGATGTTTTTTGGAATCTTCTCCGTTTGGCAGAATTAAAAGAGATAGATTTAGAGAAGGCATTTATTGAGAAATGGGAGTTTAATGAGAGGCGTCCTATTGGTAATGAGATTATGGATATTTCACAAAATAGTTAGAAAATAAATCGGTTTCTAGCATACTAAAATGTTTGCAGTCATACGCAGGAGTAACCACCGTGCTTCACCGCATGATTACAAATAGTAATACAGGAGATCGAAAACCGCAGCGTGCCGCGAGTTCTTCGCCGTCTCTTCCGAAAAAGCATCCCGCTCCTCGGACAAATCACCCAAGGCACGAACGTTCACGCAGTGGAGGGAGTCGTGGGCATCACGCTCCTCGCGCACCGAAGCAATTCGGATATGTCAGGTCTCCATATATTCCGCACGTTCAGAAAGGCGGACACAATCCAAAGGAACCGCACATTCGTGTGGTGCCGCTTGGAGGGCTCGAGGAAGTTGGTCGTAATATGATGTACTTCGAGTATATTGATCCTGCGTCTGAACATAACGGAAAGATTTTAATCGTCGACATGGGACTTCAATTTCCAGAGGAGAATATGCCCGGAATTGATTATATCGTTCCACAAATCGCATCCCTCAAGCCGAAGAAAGACAAAATCGTCGGCATTATGATCACCCATGCGCACTACGACCACATTGGGGCTATTCCACACCTCATGCTTGAGCTCGGTATGGATATTCCGATGTACGGTACCGATATCACGTGTGCAATTATTAAGCGCCGGCAGGAAGATTTTAAGGGTGGACGTCACGCACTGAATCTAAAAGTCATCCAGAATGATACGCGCCTCCAAATAGGCCCCTACGCACTCACCTTCTTTGGTGTATCACACAATATTCCGGGATCGGTGGGGGTAATCATTAAAACTCCGATTGGCGTACTCGTACACACGGGAGACTTTAAAATCGACCTGCGTTCCGACATTGCGGGACACACTGAAATTGAAAAAATTAAGGGACTCGGGAAAGAGAATGTCCTGCTCTTTATGTCCGACAGCACCAACGCGCGAGAGTCAGGTGCACAGTATTCTGAAGTTGATATTCAGTACGAAATCGAAGAGATTATTAAAAACTCTACCGGTAGACTATTCTTTGGAACCTTTGCCTCACTGCTTGGGCGTCTCAATGAAATTATTGCGCTCGCGGAAAAATATAACAAAAAAATTATTATTGAGGGACGTAGTATGCGGCAAAACGTGGCAATTGCCACCGAGCTTGGGTATATGAAGTACGGCCCAAAAACAATTATCCCAGTGGAAGAAGCGGGAAATTATCCGAAAGAAGATTTGCTCATTCTTGCAACTGGCGCGCAGGGTGAAGATAACGCCGTGCTCATGCGTATTGTCAATAAACGTCATAAATATCTTCGCATCGAACCGGGAGATACGGTAGTGTTTTCTTCGTCCGTGATTCCCGGAAATGAGCGATCCGTGCAGGCGCTCACCGATAAGCTCTATCGAGACGGTGCGGACGTGATTAACTACCGCATGCTCGACATTCACGCTGGAGGACACGCAAAACAGGAAGACTTAAAAATGGTCCTTGAACTGGTGAAGCCGCGATTCTTCATGCCGATCGAAGGGAATCACGCATTTCTCAAAATTCACGCAAAACTTGCGCGACAGGTGGGTATGACCGATAATCAAATTCTCGTTGCCGACAACGGACAAGTCGTACTTGCAACCGCAACATCTGCGGTGCTCACCGATGAATATGTGCCCGCAAACTATGTAATGGTAGATGGACTGGGAGTCGGAGATGTACAAGAAGTTGTACTGCGGGACCGCCAAGCAATGGCGTCGGACGGTATTTTTGTCATTATCACGGTTATTGACGGACAAACAGGTAAGGTAAAAGGATCGCCCGATATTATCTCAAGAGGATTTGTGTATCTTCGCGAGTCACAAGAACTGATGCACGAAACCCGTCGCCGCATTCGCAAAGTAGTGGAAGAAATCACTGCAGAACAACATCCTATTAACTTCCAGTATATCAAAGACAACCTGCGCGATCGTATTGGACAGTTTCTCTTCCAGCGCACCGAGCGTCGCCCAATGGTGCTTCCTGTGGTCATTGAGGTCTAAATCAAAAGATCATGAGATCATAAAATCACGAGATCATAAAATCAAAGAATTACGTAAGCACGAGAGCTTGAGATCATAAAAACACGAGAACACGAGAACACGAGATCACGAGATCACGAGATCATGAGATCATGAGAGCACTAGATCACAAGAGCACTAATCAGCTCAAAATGCTTTCATGATTTAATGTTTTCATGATTTCATGATTTAATGATTTATTGCTTTCATGCTTTCATGATTTAATGTTTTCATGCTTTCATGCTTTCATGATTTTATGCTTTCATGATTGTATGGTTTAATGTGTATGACTATGCCAAAGAATACTCACACGCCAACACTCCTTACTGGCCTTCGTCCCACCGGCACGCTACACATTGGTAACTATTTTGGCGCATTGAAGCAGGTAGTGGATTTAGAGCGCACGTACAAACCATTCGTGATGGTGGCGGACTTGCATGCGCTCACCACGACGGACGATACTACGTCCCTCGCAGAACGCACCATTGCAACCGCGGCAATGTACGTCGCGTTTGGTCTCAACCCAAAACGCTCTACGCTATTCGTGCAATCGCACATTCCGGAACATAGTGAGGTGAGTATCATGCTCGCGATGATCACTCCACTTTCCCTCGTAGAATTAAATCCGGTATACAAAGAAATGCTCGCCGAACACCCCGATAAACGCACCCTCGGACTCCTCACATATCCGGTTCTACAAGCTGCAGATATTTTGCTCTATCAAACGGATGCGGTGCCCGTTGGCAGAGACCAAGCTCCACATATTGAACTTACGCGTGACATCACGCGCAGATTTAATTCCCGCTTCGGCACAACCCTTAAGGAACCAAAAACGCTCCTATCGGAAGCCGAAAAGATATTTTCCCTTTCTGATCCTACAAAGAAAATGTCAAAATCCCATGGAGAAAAACACTACATCGGACTGCTTGATAGTCCAGAGGATATCAAAAAGAAAGTTGCGAGTGCGGTGACAGATTCTCAATCAACGATTCAATTTAATCCCGAAACGCGTCCGGGTATTTCAAACTTGATTCGCATTATGCAGTTGATCACCGGTTCAGAAATAGCATCGATTGAACGCCGGTACACTGGAAAAGGATATCGGGAATTTAAAGAAGACTTTGCTGATACCGTAATAAAGTTTCTCGCTCCAGGACAGAAAAAATACGCGGATCTTATGAAATCAAAAACGGTAATGCGCCGCATCCTTGCCGACGGAGATCAGCGAGCGCACGCCACTGCTACGCACACCACCGCAATCATGCGCGCGCATATGGGGCTTCTTCCACCGTTTACGAAACGCTAAACACCAAGTACGCTCAGTAGCTGCTGTTTCTCACGGGACAGCGACGTTTCGTCACGCGCCTCAATAACAATTCGTACCACCGGCTCGGTATTGGAGAAGCGAATATTTGCCCACCAGTCGACATATTCAATCGTGAGACCGTCGAGCCAATCAATACGCTCTGCGGTGGAGTACGCATGCGCAAGTTCTTCAAGCTGCATTTCTCTGGTACCAAGCGGCACCGTAATTTCACCTGACGATGCATACGTATGATACGCGCGCGTGACTGCATGCATACCGCGCATATCAACATCCAAATATGCGAGTATCCGAATAAATGTAAAGAGCGCTCCGTCTGAATAAAAAAAGTCTTTCCAATAAAAATGTCCGGATGCCTCCACCCCAAACACTGCTTCACTCGCGCGCATTGCGCGTTTCATAAATGAGTGTCCAACACGTTCCCGCACTGCGCGTCCATGATGCCGCGCCGCAACGTCCCGCACCGCATGGGAACACGACACGTCGTGCACCAGCGTCGCATGTGGAATGTTTGTAAGCTCCATATCCGCAATCCAGGCGCCCAACATATCAGAACGTATGATATTTCCTCGCTCATCTATCACGCCGATGCGGTCTCCGTCACCATCAAATGCAATGCCAAGATCCGCGTGCTCACTCAACACCCGTGCGCGTAATTCCTCAAGCGTGTTTGGATCGTGCGGATTTGCCTGGTGGGTGGGAGATATCATATTCATTTCATCGTAGAGTAGTACCGGATCTATCGGGAGTTTATCTAGAAGATCACGCAGTACCAGTGTGGTCATTCCATTTCCGAGATCAAATACTACGCGCAAGCGCTTGCGCGGTGTCCCTGCGTGCTGCGCGGCGAGAAACGCAACGTACTGGGATACAAAATTCCGTTCATTCTTTTTTCCTATTGGACCATCGGCAAACACATTGCGCGAGGCGATTGCTTGAATTTCAGAAAGTCCCGATTCGCTACTAATTGGTACACCTCCTGCGGATGAAATTTTAAATCCATGATACTGCGGCGGATTATGCGACGCGGTCACCATCACTCCGGCGTCAGCTTTGCATTGATTGAGCGCAAAGATGTGCATCGGTGTGGTAGCAAGTCCTCCGTCAATGACGTCCATTCCTTCTGCGAGTAGCCCCTCAATTAAAAATTGTGCGAGCTCCTCCGAATGTTTCCGCGCGTCTCGGTGCACGAGCACCGTCGCCTCTGTGTGCACGAGATGTTTATTTTTCAGATATACTCCAATCGAACGGCCAAGTGTGTATGCCCCCTTCGCATCAAAATCCGCTGGCACAATGCCGCGGACGTCATATGCACGAAACGCAGAAGAAGCAATCATGTCCATATTGTATCAAACGAATGCCCCATCTGCAGGGTTTCGGGGAGAGATAG
>CAYHBS010000019.1:9233-9794 GCA_964354975.1 uncultured Candidatus Saccharibacteria bacterium | reverse complement strand
TAAAAAAGTTGAAGAATCCCCCGTAAAACAATGGGCGACGCTCCGCGTCGCACGCCAAAATTTTTCTAAAACTGACCTAAGTTTTCTACTGGCTCCGCGGGTAGGATTCGAACCTACGACCAATCGATTAACAGTCGACTGCTCTACCGCTGAGCTACCGCGGAATGAATTGTTTTATAAACTGTCTCCCTCGATAACTTTTAAGCTGACGCTCACGAACAATTGCTGCTCTGCGAGATTCAGCTGTCTCCTGGTATATTAGGATCCAATCTCCCGTATATCTAGAGGTAAAACCTTCCAGTATATGTTGATTGTGCTGAATCAAACGCTCTTCAATGTTCGTGGTTTGTCCAACGTATATTTTGTCGTGTTCGCGATTATAGATCGCATACACTTGATACATGAATACATTGTACTAGCCTGCTCTACCTCCGCCAGCTGGCGGAGAGCTACCGCGGAATGATTCTTATTGCACTAGCGCCTGCCCCTACCCTATCAACGCACGGGGGGGGGGGGGATTAAATGTAGAGGGGCGTCCTGGGCCAGAATTACCAATTCACA
>CAYHBS010000019.1:0-9223 GCA_964354975.1 uncultured Candidatus Saccharibacteria bacterium | reverse complement strand
CTCCCCACCCCCCCCCCCGTGGGGGATTGCACCCCGTTATTTTTTTTTTTTCCCCCCCCCCCCGCCCAAACCAAAAAACCCCCCGGGGGGGGGGGGCGGAATAAATGTAGCTCTGCGTACTGGGACATCATAGCGAATTCCTCATCCCATGTGAAGCCCGGCCAATTCGACATTTTCGGCAGTTCTGGTACAACAACGTAAGAAACAAGAGGAGGTGCGGTGATGGATACATTACTGACAACAGCGCTGTTGGTACTCGGATGTATTGGATCCGCGAAGGTACAGGACGTAGAACATTCCCGTTTCGTTCAAGGAGTTTGGGTAATGTTCTTTCTGCTCATCGGAGTCATGACGGTCCGACTATTTTCAATGGAGGCGCCCTGAAGCTCGCACGCGCAACAAAACGCCCACGACACTGTCGGGGCGTTTTTCTTTGTACGCTTTAAGCCATCGGCTTTAACCCAAGCACTAACGTTGCAGCGCCTCCGTAGGCAGTCCGCTTCGCCCGTAAAGGACTGCACTCTTCGCGCACGCGGACTGCTTTCTAAAACATCCCCCCTACTACTCATATTGCTGTAAACAATCACCGCAACGTAAGTGCGGGGTTGTAACAAAACATAGTTGTCTCCGACTCCTTGTTTTGTTCAATATCCCCGCAACCGATCGGCTTTTTCGTGGGTACGAATTTTTTCAAGCGCTTTTGCTTCAATTTGGCGAATGCGCTCACGGGTGACACCGAATTCTTTGCCTACTTCTTCGAGCGTATGTGTGACACCATCATCAAGTCCGAATCGCATACGGAGAATTTTCTGCTCTCTTGGAAGGAGTTCCGCAATAATGTTACGTAGCTGTTCGCGCAACAATTCACGTGAAGTCTGCTCTGCGGGGGATAGGATTTTATCATCCTCTATAAATTCACCGAGCGTGGAGTCTTCCTCGTCTTCTCCCACTGGCATTTCAAGAGAAATGGTTTCTTGTGAAATTTTCATGATGTGATATACCTTCTCCACCGGCTCATTCATTTCTGCGGCGATTTCTTCCGGAAGCGGTTCACGCCCCAAATCTTGTGTGAGGCGACGGCGAATCTGTGTAAACTTTGTAATAGTCTCCACCATGTGCACCGGGATACGAATGGTACGCGCTTGATCCGCAATGGCGCGCGTAATTGCTTGTCGAATCCACCACGTTGCGTATGTGGAGAACTTAAATCCCCTGCGCCAATCGAATTTCTCTACCGCACGAAAGAGTCCAATGTTCCCCTCTTGGATTAAATCAAGGAGCGACAAATTTGAGCTGCGCCCGACATATTTTTTTGCAATCGACACCACGAGTCGGAGGTTTGCCTGTGCGAGCTTCTTTTTTGCTTCGGTGTCTCCCTTTTCGATTGCGCGCGCGAGCTCGCGCTCTTCTTCGGCAATGAGGAGCGGAATTCGGCCGATTTCTTTGAGATACATCTGCACGGAGTCATACTGCTCCTCTCCGGAGAGCAAGTCTTCTTCCGCATGGCGATATTTCACCGGCGCTTTTTCCCCTTTCTCGTCGATTTCAATAAGATCCTTTGCCTCAATAACAGAAATATTCGTCTCTGCGAGGCGCGCGTAGAGTGTCTCTAAACTCACAATATCGTCTTCAATACGTGGAAGCGCGGCAAGAATTTCCGCATAAGTAACAAACCCGCGATTCCTTCCCTTTGCCATCAATTCCGCAAGACGCGCTTCAAATAGCTGCTGCTTATGCGCTGACAGTGGCCTTGGCGCGGACTTTTTATGAGGAGATGCGGTGCGCTTTGCTTTTTTTGGTGCGACCTTCTTTTTAATTACCTTTTTTCCCTTATTATATTTCTTTTTTGGCATACATAAAAAATAAGCTCCCCGCGGATACAAAAACGTTAGCTCACAAATTGTCCCGCGTTCGCCGCACTGGCGATCACTGCGGTCAGCGATTTAATTCTAGCGAGAATGACTTCCTGCTCCGACTCTTTCGTCGCCGCGCCAAGTTGCGCCCGAAGTGACTGGATGGCTGCACGCGCGGCTTCCGCCCGCCATGCCGCCACCGTGACCGAAAGTTCCCCTTGGGGATCGGTCAAGCTCCCTTCTGTAGCGTCCAACTCGAATAATGCGCGATCGAGCAACTGTCTTCCTTCTATGGATAGTAACGGTAACATGTGCGAAAGCTCAAGTAAAGCCTGTTGACGATTTTGGAACGCGGCAAGCGCCGGCTGAAACAAGGTAAATCCAAATAGTTCTGGCGGGGGCAAGATTTTTGTGAGATCAAGCTGCTGGAGTTTCGGCAGTGCAAGAAGTAACGCGATCACCCGCGCTTCCAACAAATCACTACGCGTGTGTTTCAACTGTTCGGGCATCGCCTCCACAGATTCGGTACCAGTCACGGGCGCACGATACGCCGTGAGCTCGTTCCAACAAGACTCTTCGGAAATACCAAGCGTGGAAGCAATCTTGCGTACCCAGTGTGCCTGCTCGATATTACTTGCAATCCGCGCAACCAGTGGGAGTACTTCCGTACCAATATGACGCTTTGCAATGCCAGTACTTACACCATACTTTTCAATAGCTCTATCGAGAAAGAAGGCGATGCTTTCTCGCGCATTCGCAACGGCCTCCTTCCATCCCTCTGCATCCCCGGACGCCACATCTGCCGGATCCTTACCATTTGGAAGTTCAATTACCGCGCTCTCAATTCCTAATGACGCAGCAAGACGCACTGCACGCGCCGCCGCGCTAATCCCTGCAGAGTCCATGTCGAAAGCAAACAGCACTTTGTCAGCGAGCCGCTTCACCGCAGTAAGATGTTCTCCTGTGAGCGCGGTACCAGACACCGATACCACATTTTGCACGCCTACCTGATGCGAAAGCGCAACATCAAAATATCCTTCCGTCACCACAAGCACACGAGCACTGCGCATCGCATCTTTTGCGCGCCCAAAGTTATACAAAAATCTCGATTTATCATAGAGCTCGGTTTGCGGAGAGTTAATATACTTCGCTCCCACCTCCTCTTCCGATTTTCCAAATGCACGACCACCAAATCCCACCACTCGCCCTGCCGTATCAATGAGCGGGAATATCACACGCGAGCGAAATCGATCGTAGTATCCGCTCGGGTCAGATGTGCCTTTGGGCATTGTGTCTTTGCGAATCACAAGTCCTACATCCTCCATTTCGCGATATGAATACCCTTTCGAAATCATGGCGGTCGTGAGTTCGCGCCACGCGTCCGGCGCAAATCCGATGCGGAACGTTTTCGCGGTCTCTCCGGTCAGTCCGCGTTTTTTCAAATAGATAACGACATCCGGCATTTTACGCAGCCCTACCTCATAAAACTTTGCCGCCTCCTCCATAAGTTCAAGGAGTCGCACACGCCGTTCTTTCACCTCCGGTCGCTCTCGCTTAATCACTACGCCCGTCTTGTCTGCAAGAATTTTTAGTGCTTCCGGAAATTCAATGTGCTCATACTCCATTAAAAAAGAAAAAATATCTCCGCCACGACCACACCCAAAACAATGCCAGGTACCGCGTGCAGGAGAGACAAAAAATGATGGAGACTTTTCGTTATGAAATGGGCACCGTGCCTTAAAATTTACCCCTGCCTTATCGAGCTTCAGATACCCCCCGACGAGCTGTGTGACATCAATGCGTGCCTTAATTTGTTCGACAGTCGTATCCATGGGTGTGCTTCAGTTATACCGCGCTATGGGTAATCCGGCAACGGAAATAGTTGCGGCGTCCCGTATGGGACGCCGCATACATACAATGAAATTCAGCGCTTTGTGGGCTAAACCATATTATTTCACGTGTAATTTTCGATACGCAAAATACGAATACACGACAAGAAATAGCGAAATTCCAATCGCGCTCGCAAGCACCACATAAAATCCGTAGGTTGGACGAAGGGTAGAAACAAGCATGAGCCCTGCGGATAATTTAAACAGCGTTCCCCCAATCCGATGCGTATCAAGCCACACGCGATCATCCGAGAGTGTCCACGGCGTGCGGATACCGACAAACCAATTTGGCTCCGAATGTTTCAGTAATATACCAATAAAATACCACAGCGCTGCAATTGCGGGGAGTAGTGCGCGCCCCATATAAAAGTGGGATCCCAAATTCCACGCGAGCATTAAACCGTGCAGATATACAACAAACGCCGAGAGCGCAACCCAGAACGCGTCATAGTACAGACGAAAGTGTGCGATATTTTCAGACAGAGGATCGATGTGAGGAATAAGCGTCATAAACAACATCAGTATTAACAACATGAGCGGTCCAATCAACACGCCAATTATTTTTGGGCTGTAGTCGTCTACCTCACCCGCAATGTTCCAATGTGACGCCATCTGATCTGGAAGCGCGCTATAAAACACCGCGCTTCCCAACACCGTGACAATAAACAGGAGCGATATGATCATTGTTCGATGCGACGGCTTCATATATTAGTCAAGGGATTTAAGAAACGGTGCGACTGAATCGAGATATACCTTCCACCCAATCACCAGTGCAGAGGAAATAATTATAAGCCCAACGATAGAGCCAACGGAACGGAATCGCTTTCTGATTGCTATCCGGAAAAACAAATACGTATGGCCAATTATTGTAAGTACCGTGACAATGAGTAGTAGTGCCCCCGGCACAGACACAAGCGCACTCGGATTGACCGAGATAAAATGGAATACACTTGCGAGGTACGCGACGTATACAAATCGATGGAGAAATTTCCATCTGCGCGGGGTAAGCACATCCATCGCCCAGTCCGATGACGTGAGCGCCATAGCAAGAAAGATTGGCGCCGCAATAAGACCAAATACTTTTGGATTATCAAATGGATTTAACGTGGAATAAATTTGTGAAAGATCAAACTTATAGTAGATATATACAAAAATAATATGTGTGTACACATATAGCACTCCCCACACGCCGAGATATCTTCGCGCACGCCAAAATCTTGCGGTACGTGGAAATAGCCGAAAGATCACGCTCGAAAGAAGCGCGAACCCTATGAGCGTTGCTCCCGTGAACGAGGCTGTGCGAATGAGAATCCAAATACCCGCCTGCCCTGCGCTATATATGCGCGCCTGCATGATATACTCGAAAAAACCAAAAGCGACC
Organism: uncultured Candidatus Saccharibacteria bacterium; assembly: GCA_964354975.1. Classification (GTDB taxonomy): domain Bacteria; phylum Patescibacteriota; class Minisyncoccia; order Ryanbacterales; family HO2-45-13; genus CAYHBS01. The sequence continues at coordinate 4,100 of CAYHBS010000019.1, read as the reverse complement.
GCCAAAAAACTGAACATAATTACCTCTGGCCAATGCGTCTCGCGTTTGTGTGTCAATGGCGTGTCTGGAGAATTCCTGGGAACGCTCCTCACTGGAAGGTTGTTCATAACCCCAGTATATCAGTATTACCCCGAACGCACAGTCCCGCGAAGGTAGGAACGGCGCAGAGTTACAGGAAATTTCTCGATTGCGTAACGGAGCATAGTGCGAGGCATTGTATGGTAGTGCTTGCGTAAAAATCGTTCTTCTGTGTCCCGTCCGCAACAATCACCCACCGCACGCAGCATCCATCCAACGGCTTTATGGATCAAATCATGATCGTCATCAATTAATAACTTGGCTACACGAAACGCTTCATGGTACTTCCCTTTGTTGATACATGCGAATGTCGAAATTACAGCGATACGTCGTTCCCATATATTTTTTGATTGTGCAAGGAGCACTAGCGGTTGGATAGATTTTCCTACGAGATGAGCGCCAAGTATTTTATGCGCAGATAAATCTACAAGATCCCAATTATTGATGAAGCGCGTATGCGCCAAATAATACTCAACGATGCGTTTTTGTGTTTTCTCGTCTCCGTCTTGGTATTGCTTGACGAGCAAGAGTAGCGCCGCGAGTCTTACTTCGTGGTATGGAGAACACAACAACTTTCCAATTTCTTTTTGGGATATGTGCGCATACATCTTCACCACCATGCGTGTATGCGGCACCATTACACCAAGAAATATATCTCCCTCTGCATACTCGCCTTTTCCAGTCTTAAAAAACCGTGACAATACCCTCGCTTTTTTTGTGCTCGCTCCCTTGCGAAGCGCGCGGATAATATCGTCTGCGGTGCTTGGCATGCATTACGAAAGGCCCACAAGTACTAACACAGCAGCAGCGATGCTTATCTGTATTAACTGATACGCAGCGTTAAAGAAAAAGAGTTTTGGTGCGCGATTTTCCCACAGCAATCCGCCGAGTTGCGTGAGGGCGACAAACCCAAGCCATAGCCATGAGGTCAGCACAAGTGCACCTACAATATCAGTTGCTCCTGCAATAATGATAAAGTAGGCAAGAATATACACCTGAAGCAATTGCGCAACAAATCCCCCTATCATTGCCTGCAACCCCGTCAGACGCATGGTTTGTATATTCTCTCGTGTGTATCCCATCAGTACCATCCATTGCTTCCCAAACACCGGCCCATGCTATAAAAAACCGACGAAGTAACTTGCAACTGTGGCAAGCACAACGCCGAGAATACTGACCTGAATAATTTCCATATATGCTTAAGTGAAATAATAATATCTCTATTATAGCGCCATCTACTCATCGTGACATACATATGCCGCAGCGCGGGGATCATTATCTCGGATACAAAGAAATAAAAAAACGCGCCGGTGTTTCAAGAAACACTCGGCGCGAATATGTTACTCTAGCAACCTTCCTTCTCTTGCAGCAATGATGTCTGCGTAGCGACTATTTCCTTGCCGGATAACACCGGTAATCTGAAAGAGACAGTGTTCGTCGTATGCATTAAAATCGAACGCACTCCCAACAAACGGCTCTACCCCGATACGTTGTGGAATGTTGGCGTGATCGCGCACGATGTGTCTCACTACCGCAAGTTGTCCTCGGTTGAATCGGAGCAGATCTCCCGTCTGCAACGTTACAAACTCACGGCGATTTGCCGCAATGTTCGCCATCCCCTCAATGCCAATCCGGCGATGGAATTCAGAGAGCACTTCGGGATGACTTGGCGATGGTTCGGTCATCAACAACGTGACCAACATTACACCAGTGGCAACAATGACGAGTAAGGTGATTCGCTCATTTTCCCACACATAGGAAATAAATTCCTTCACGGTTTTCACAGTGGGTCCTCCAGAGGTACAGGTTTGTCCGTATCATGCAGAAGAAACATGGGCGCGTCAAAAATCCATTTCCTTCGCACTACGCACCCTACTCGCTTTTCACCACAATTATCCTTGGTGGAGTTCAATTGGAGCGTGCGAAGCACGGAAAAAATTGTTCTTTTAGAAAAAGTGCCCAGACCGAAGTCCAGGCACTTACACCAAGTTTAGTGACGTTTCAACGAGAGGACGGAACGAGCTGAAGCAACCGCACCGAGACGATCTCATAGTTGAGGACGCCGAGAAGCGCTCCTGCGACTGCGCCAATGATGGCACTACCGAATGAGTAGCCGATGGCGGCGCCGATCGTTGCATCTACGAAGCAGATCGTCCGACGTTGCGAGTGAACGTAGACAAATATACCAGCTACGAACTGCGCAATAGTGCTCGCCGTGTAGCGCACACTACTGATCGTAGCGGATACTGCACGCGCAATCGCCGATGGCGTTCGAACAGCGACCCACTTCATTCCACGAAAAGATCCCAGCACCGCACTGATCGGATTACAATACAGAATCATAGTCCATCCAATCGCGATGGTGTTGCGAAGCCGCCATTCTCGGTCTGCAACGTCAATTGCGCCACTCGTACTTGCGCTCACCAATAGACAGCTGAAAAGCGCTCCAAACACCGAAAGGGCAAACATCAAGTAGAGCGCGCTGATAGCAAACGACATTGGAGTGTCACTGAAGTACGCGCATACCGCACCGCTGGCACCGACGATAGAACAATACATCGTCGCGACGCCGCTGGCCATTGCTGCCAGCGCTTTCCACCAAAGTAGGTCTGGGCGCCACGCGATCGTGCGCCGGTAGGAGTGAGCAACCCCGGCACAGAAGTGTCGAAAGTCGATCGCGACGTACGCCGCGATACCACCGACAAAAGCACCGATGACCCACAGATTCGAGCCGTACTCGAATCGTGTCGCGATCTCGAGCGCAGTCAGCGTGCCAATGAGAGCGCCGAAGGCGCACGCAAGGGTGATTGAAAGCCAGCCACGTGTCATGTCCATTTCTACCTCCACTTTTCAAGGCTCAATTTATCTAAACACCATGCCTAGATTTCTAAAGAATCATAGCATATTGAAGCCACTACGTCAAGAAGCGGCCTTGAATTCAACCTTGAAGTGCAACGACTAGGAAACTAAACATACCCGCAGGTACGCTAGGAGTGTTACCCGCCTAACAACCACACGGATATGTACACACAGCTTAGACGTGACCAGCGTGTTGCGCTAGCGACACTGCGTTGCGCAGGATATTCACAGGCGCGTACTGCGTCTGCCATTGGTGTCTCCACCAGCACGCTTTCTCGTGAATTGCGCCGCAATGCACGTATGGATGGCACATATGACGCACGGAGTGCAGGTCGAACCGCACGAGTACGTCGCGCAGGAGCAAAGCACCACACACGCATTCTTGAACATCATACTACGCTCGCACGTATCATTGAGTTACGAATGCGTGCGACACTCTCACCCGAACAAGTGGCGCACGAGGTGCACGGCATATCGCATGCGAGCATCTACGCGTGGATTGCACGGTCACGTCCAGACCTCACGCAGTATCTGCGTCGTCGAGGAAAGAAGCGGCGGCGGTATGGCACGGTGGGTATATTGTCTCGCTACCAGGCCGCGAAACGGCCACTGGCCAATCGCCCACGTATTGTCGCAACACGTGCGCGTATCGGGGATTGGGAGGGCGACACCGCGCGTGGCGGAAACCGCACATCCGCACTCCTGGTATATGCAGAGCGCAAGAGTCGCTTTGTTGTTGCACGCACACTGGTACGCGCGACCGCAGATGCGGTGTATGCAGAAACCATCCGCTTGTTACGCGCGCATCCCGTGCACACCATCACCGATGACAACGGGAGTGAGTTTGCACTCCATCGGGGAATTGAAGCGAATCTTGGTGTGCGCGTATACTTCGCTCGCCCCGGACATCCGGAAGAACGTGGAACATGTGAAAACACCATTGGCCTCATACGAGAGTTCTTTCCCAAAGGAACAAACTTTGCTACGGTGTCTCGCAGACGGGTTGCTCGCGCACTGTGGCTACTGAACCACCGTCCGAGAAAATGTCTCTTCTGGCAAACCCCGTGTCGGGTGTTTGGCTCCTGTTGCACTTCAGACTGAAATTCAAGCGCGAAGTCTGTTGATCTTGTCTGTATATCGGTGCGGATGTACGGCAAACCGCA
>CAYHBS010000018.1:0-12543 GCA_964354975.1 uncultured Candidatus Saccharibacteria bacterium | reverse complement strand
AGATCATGAAATCACGAGATCATGAAATCACGAGATCATGAAATCACGAGATCATAAAATCACAAGATCATAAAATCACAAGATCATAAAATCACAAGATCATGAAATCATGAGAACATGAGAACATGAGTTCATTAAATCAAAAAAACGAGAGAACACAAGAGCATAAAATCACCAGAACATAAAGGCACGAGAATCTAATGGTACCACGTGCTACACGCCTATATTTCCTGATCAAATACGCCAGTACCTATACACCCCTAATTCGCGCGAATTAGGGGTGTATAGGTACTACACGCGGATTATGTGGATGCTCCGACAAATACAAAAATGACGTACTCCCCGCACTCTTTTCGTTCGTGCGGGTCTTCTGTCCTCACCACGAGCTACGCTCGCGAAAACAGCAAAAATCTCTTCAAGATTTTTCGCATTCACCCTTGTGCGCCCTCTGTACACGCACCCACCCCTTATCCCCGATGAGTATCGAGCGTACAGGGTTTTCTAGAAGGAAGTAAAAAACAAAGCAATTTCTCGCTTAAAAAAACAAAATTATTTTAGGTTCAAAAGCAAATTCATTTCACGTGCCAAGTGATGACAATGCAAATTGTTAGTACGCTCGGTGTTTAGCGCTCTCGGTGTGATGAATCTTACTCGTCGCTAGACGTTTTTTCCTTACATCTGTATTTTCAGCACCACTGGGCAATGATCCGATCCCATTACGTCTGGCAAATGAAAACAATCGATAACGCGAGACACAATCGTTTCGTGTACAAAAAAATAATCTATGCGCCAACCGACATTTCGATCACGCGCGCGCGACTTCATGTCCCAGTACGTATATGCGTCTCCCTCCTCGTGGAACATTCGAAATGCATCCACAAATCCTGCGTCCACCACACGATCAATCCATGCCCGCTCAATAGGAAGAAAACCTGACAATTTTTCATTCTCTTTCGGACGCGCAAGATCAATCTCTTTATGTGCGGTATTCACATCTCCACAAAAGATCACTTTCTTTCCATTTTTTGTGAGTGTAGTGATGTAATCAATAAACTGATCATAAAACGCGAGTTTATATTGGAGGCGTTCGTCACCGCTACCACCATTTGGAAAATACACATTCAAAAATACGACGTCCCCATACGTCATTTCAATCACTCGCCCTTCCTTTGAAAGCAATGAATCACCAAAATGTGTTCGCATTGAGTCTGGTTCTTCCTTTGTGTACACCGCCACACCGCTATATCCAGGGCGCTCACCACCCGACCAATGCGCGTGGTATCCCGTCGGATGAGAAAATGATGTGCCGCTGTTATTTGGATCCTGCAATTTCGTTTCTTGAAGCGCAATGATGTCGTACGCACCAGAAAATATCCACGCAAGTTCCCCCTTACGCTCCACCGCACGGATGCCGTTTAGGTTCCAGGAAATAATGGAGCGTAGCCGCATATGATTACACCTGTGGGTTATGCCCTCCAGAATTTGTTTGGCGACCCGGATGAATGAGTGATGCTCCAAGGCGCAACGCCTGCGTTGCAGATCCGCCACGTGAAAGGAGTTGAAGCTCTCGCTCGCGCATGTGAAGCAGGCGATCTCTGTCAAATGTGCCGGATACCATATTGCCGAGCGCATGTCCGGAAGTAAAATGCGGCAGGAGTACATATGAAGCGCCGCGCCGATACAGCGTAACCGCATCACGTTCATTTTCTGCGCGTACCACCAGCGTGATTGGACGTCCTCCCGTACTTCCGCGCTCGTGATTCACCCGTCCAGTTAATTCCAGTAGCGCAAGATTATCTTCAAATGTCGGTACCGTAGAAATAATAAGCTCTGTCTCCGTCAGATCCACGTGCTCAAATAAATCGTCGTCCGATGCGTCGCCATATAAATACGCATATCCCTCGGACTTGAGCGCATGAATAATTTCAGGGTCTTGGTCAATCACCAGGAGCTCATCTTTTTTGAGATGCATCGCAATACTCTGCCCGGTGCGAGTAAATCCGATAAGGAGCACACGTTTGGGTGCGATTTCGGAAAATCCTTCTTCCGCGCGTGTACGCGAGCGCTCAAACCAAAACAACACTTTGCGTAATCGGCGATAAATTGTCTCGTTATAATTAATGAGATAGGTACTTACCGTAATCGTAATAATACCCACCCACGTAATGAGCGAAAATTCCCTATCTCCAATGTGCCCAAGTCCTCTCCCCAAATTTGCAAGCACCAAACTGAATTCGGATATTTGCGCAATGCTCACCGCAGTTAAAAAACTCGTGCGGCTCGTATATCCCATCGCGCTCATCACTATCATCACGATAAGTAAATTACCGATAAGCACAAACAATGAAAATACGATCACAGGTAAGAGTAGCCCTCCGGCACTGGTAAATTGCAGATAGGAACCGAGAATCACAAAAAAGATGAGAATAAAGAAATCTCGGAGTGAACGCACGCGGCTTGCTATTTGGTAATGTTCCGACGCATTTGCGAGCGCAATGCCCGCAAGAAATCCACCGATCTCTATAGAAAAATCCATCCACTGCATTACTGCCGCCATTAAAAACAACCATGCAAGACTCATGAGGAACAACAGCTCCTGTGACCTCGCGAGCAGATCAAAGAGTGGCGGGAACACGCGCTTACCAAGTAGCACCATTACCACAAAAATAACAATGCCTTTAAGTGTAGTGAGTATAATGGGCAACGTTGATATATCGGTACCTGTTTTAATTCCTGCCAGCGCAATTAATACAAGAATCGCAATAAAATCTTGCACGAGGAGTAGCCCAATACTGATTTTTCCATACAGCGAATTGAGCTCCTTTTTTTCCGAAAGCAATTTCACCACCACGATGGTGCTCGAAAATGTGAGCGCAATACCGATGTAGATTGCAGGTAGCGGCGCAAATCCAAGGAGTATCGCGAGCCCGTATCCTACGACGGTGGTAAATAACACCTGTAGGAGTCCCACAACGAGCGCCACGGCTCCCACATAACGAAGCGCGGTATAGTTCACCTCAAGACCCACAAGAAATAGCAGGAACATGATGCCAAGATCGGCAAAAATCTGGAAGGTTTCGCGCTCGTGAAGACCCGCAACGCTTGTGACAATGCCGTTTGCGGCGAGTATGGAGATCACCACACCTGTGAGAAGATACGCCAATATGGCCGGTTGACGAAATACCCGGGCTATGATACTCAATATAGCGGCGAGTACGATGATAGTGGTCAGCTCAAGGAGTCCCGCGGACATTCCATAAGTGTAGCATATTGGAAATTCTCTTTATTCTATAAGGGTTTTTGGCTACTCTGGATCTCGCCCGGTCTCTTGACTTCTACCGCTTTTTATTGTATAGTTGTACCACACTGGCTTAAGGGGAAAATGATAAATGGCTGGGCAAGGTCGCCATGTTCCCCACAGTGATTACTCATTGACACATCATATGCAGGCATTAGTGACCGGACTCATGACGTTCGCGATGGCGTTCGCAGGAACATCACCGCACGCTTCGGAAGCACTCTCACCAATCCTACAATCAAATGCTGATCTATCTACAGTGAAGCAAGTAGATGCAACCATATTACCAAATAGCGCAAGTTATCAGGTGTGGGTCACTGCATACTCGAGCACTGTAGATCAGACGGACAGCACGCCGCTGGTCACTGCATCAAACACAAACGTGCGCGATGGAGTGCTCGCGGCAAACTTTCTCCCCTTTGGGACTCGGGTACAAATCCCTAATCTCTACGGAGACAAAGTATTCGTCGTAGAAGATCGCATGCATCGAAGATTCCGCGACCACGTGGACATCTGGATGCCAGAAACGTCAGAAGCAATGAAGTTCGGAAAAGTACCAGCGACCATCGTGGTACTGGACTGATTCAAAAAACTGCCCCTCGGGGCAGTTTTTTGAATCACGATAATTATTCATCCTTATTGCGAGGAAGAAAGCAGTAAACAGCAAAACTGATAATAAATATTAGAATTAAAATAAATAAAACAATCGCAAACCTGATAATTTCACGCTCTATGTCCGTATTTATTCCCATCATATTGTATTTAAGATAAAAGAATTGCCTTTTCTTTTTTTAATAACTGCACCTTTTTCTTAGCCCCTCGATTATATCCGCCAATACTTCCGTCCGCGCGAATCACTCGATGGCACGGAATACGCGGATCGTAATTTGTATTCAAAATATTTCCCACTGCGCGATATGCGCGCGGCCGCCCGGCGCGACGCGCCACCTCGCTATATGTGAGCGTTGTTCCTTTTGGAATACGGCTCACCACCCTGCATACCCGATCGTGAAATGTTACGGCCGCCACGTAAGGTACCACAACCCAATAATAATGACGAGAATTCCAAAAATGACTGCGCGTTTTCGTTTTGCGGTTCGTGGCTCCACGACCACGTCATGACTGTAGAGATAATTCCACCAATATGTTCCTTGTACATATCCGAACAGCGTTCCTCCAAGAAACCAGAATAGAAACACTCCGTAGCGCGCATAGTCCCATTCCGACGCAGTAAGCCCCATAGTGAGGAAATGCATTTTCCGCTCAATCGCAGCGAGCATCGCAAGCTCAAGGAGCAGGTGAAATACAAATCCGAGAAGCGCCCCCAGAATGGTGAATATCGTGATATAGATCACGCGGCGTGTTTCCATAGTTCAATGATAGCAAACTATTCACATACCCGCGCACGCTGCACTGTTTACAAACGCACCTTATATCCAATCTTGAAGAGATGCTGGACAAGTACGAGTAGCCCCACCAGCAGTCCGCCGGTCAGTAATGCCCCAACAAACATATTCGATTCGGAAAAACCAATCATCGCGTAACGAAGTCCGTCGACAAAATAGAAAAATGGATTTGCGTGCGCAATAATTTTCAGTGCCGGTGGGAGCATTTCAGTGGTATTGAACACCCCTCCAATGAATGTCAGCGGAGTAATGACAAATACGCTGAGCACCGAAAGCTGTTCAAATCCATCTGCCCACAATCCTACAAGAATACCGAGAAGTGAGAAGATGGCCGACACCGCTGTGGCATACAGCAGAAATAGGAAGAGATGCTCAATGGTGGCAACCGTAAAAAATATTGCAATCGCATATACTCCAATACCCACAACAATGCCGCGCACCACACCTCCGAGCGTATATCCGATAATCATTTCCATATATGAGAGCGGCGAGACAAGCACTTCCTCAATTTGCCGCGTAAATCGCGCAAAATAGACCGAGGAGGACGAGTGCGCAAATGCACTCTGGATGATGTTCATCATCACGAGCCCCGGAAGTACAAAATCAATGTACGAAACGCCACCAATACTTGAGATGCGAGATCCAACTACAAGCCCAAATATCAGAATATAGAGAAGCGCACTAATCCATGGACTCACAAGCGTCTGCACCACCACGCGAAACATGCGTTTGATTTCTCTCTCGATCAATGTGTATAGTCCTGCGGTATTCATGTTACGATTGTGTCGCGGCATTTGCGCGTGACTGGCTGGTAATGTCGAGGTATTTTTTCTCCAGCGTGCTGCCGTCGGCAATAAATGCCTCTTTTGTATCAATGGCGACAATAGTCCCCTGGTGAATTATTGCAATGTGGCGCGACAAGAGCTCCACCTCTTCTAAATAATGCGACGTAAGCAAAATAGTTTTTCCCTCTCCATTCAGTTCCTGAAGATATCTCCATAATTCTCTGCGAAGCTCTACGTCTACACCGGCAGTTGGCTCATCAAGAATCAAAAGTTTTGGATCATGAATGAGTGCTCGCGCAAGCATCACACGACGCTTGAGTCCTCCGGAGAGCTGCATAAATCGCTTCGCGCGATGCGGAACGAGTTCAAATTTTTCGATAAGATAATCAATGCGCTTCTGTCGATCTGCCCCACGCATTCCATAAAATCCCGCCATGTAATACAACACCGCATCGGTGCTTGAAAAAATATCCACGTTATATTCTTGCGGAGAAAATCCTACGAGTGAGCGTGCGGCGCGGTAATTTTTTACCACATCAACTCCGTACACCTCAATGGTACCGGAAGTAGGTGTGGCGATGCCGGTGATACAATGAATGGTAGTGGACTTTCCCGCCCCATTCGGTCCCAAAAATCCAAAAAACTCTCCCGGAGTAATTTCAAACGAAATTCCCTTCACGGCCTCTGTGGCGCCGTACCTTTTTACAAGTTTTTCGATGCGGAGTGCTGGTGTATTCATCGTTATACCGATATGCCAAATACATCACGGGCGACAAGTCCAATACCATACGACACAGACACCGCAAGCGCAATGAGTATGACATTAGTAAGAATACGCTTCCGCACGTCCATTCCACTGATAAATGCAAGAATGTATGAGACGCTCACGACGCACACCACGCTCACAATAATTGAAGTGCGTATTCCTCCAGGTAAAAATCCCGCGGGAAGGAGTGGCACCATAGACCCCAATATATAAGAAATGCCCACGACTACTGCATTGCCAAATGCACTCTCCGCAATCACTGCACCGCGCTTCCCACCAAGAAACTGCTGCTTGCGCGCTTCCGTATATTTAATCTCCTTCTCTGATCCGGCACTCACAAACACCCCTGCCGCCATTGACAGTGCGCCCGCGACAGCAACCGTAAATCCGGCCATCATCACACTCGCTTTGTCGGAAAATGCAGCAGTAAATCCGCTCACCGCTCCCAGCATTTCCACCAGTCCATCGTTGAATCCAAGAAAAATATCGCGAATACGTTCTGGATTCATCCGGCGCTCGATACCCTTTGCAACAATCAATTTCTCGTGGTGCATCTCATCTTCAAGAATTGCGCGCACTTCCATTCCAAGCGGCGTGTCCTTATAGAGATCCCATACCGACAGATATTTACGGATGCCATACACCTCAATCGCATCAAGCACAATATGCATTGCAGACTCCCCGAATACTCTGCCCGCAAATACCAAAACCCCGAGTCGCATACGGCGCCGGAGATTGAGTGTTACTCCAGACACGCCAAAAAATGATTGCCAACGTTCCAGATGTTTCTGCTCAATCGGAATGAGCTCGTCTAGGAGTGGCGCTAAATGCCCGCATGGCATCGCACGATATTTTTTATAGAGCGTTATATCAAATAACTCGTCACGCACGAGCGTGCGCCCGAGTGCATGATTGGTCGCTACGTTCCCCGCGTTCGCCATTTTGTATGTGTAGTTTTTGCAAACTGGTTTCTCACAACTCTGACTCGCGCCGGCGTTCGATACGCCGGCTTCCCATTCCGATTTCCCACTTTTGCGTGATTTTTCATGACTACGGTGTATTCACTGGCGTATTCCCTACGGCGTCCACCACAAGATCAAGAAGCTGTTGTGGGCTTTGGACGGCCGCTCGCTTTCCATTCAGGAAAAAAGAAGGGGTACCGGTGACCTGGAGTGTCCCGCCAGATTTCATGTGCGCGATGATGAGCGATTCGAATGCTTTCGCATTCTTAAAATCGGCATCGTATTTTTGCATATCGAGACCAATCTGTTCTGCATACGTACGAAATGTTGCTTGGACATCTTCTGCAATCACCCATGTTTGCTGATTCTCATATAACATATCGTGCATTTCCCAAAACTTTCCTTGCGCGTTCGCCGCCTCTGAAGCAATTGCCGCTGGGGTCGCGAGTGGGTGAATATTCACGAGGGGAAAGTGTCTGTAGGCAACAACGACATCATTTGGATATGCGGCTTTGATTTGTTTGACCGCCGGAAAGTACGCCGCGCATGCGGGACATTGAAAGTCGCCATATTCCACAAGAGAAACTTTTGCGCCGATCTGACCGCTTACCCTGTCATCTGCAGTCGGCATCGCGGACGCGTCCGCTTCTCCACCCACAGAACCACTTCCTCCACTCATCACGAGCCAAAACACACCGCCGAGTACCAGTATGGCGGGAATGAGCCACGTGAGCAGTTCTTTCATTTTTCGAGACTTTTGCTGACGCGAGCGAATTGCGTCTTTCATTTCTTTTGTAAGCACCGGTTGTGTTGATACCGGGACTCCACTGTCTGGTGCCCCTGAAGGAGTAGGTGTTTCCATATGAGGGGCATTGTAACAGATGAACGCTCTCGAGAACAGGGATAGCGCTACGAGCTCGGATGTCCTTGCTCCTGTTCCAAAAGATACTCGGGTACCCCTTCGACGGGCACCGCGTCTGCAATATAAAACTCCCCTACACGTGTGCGTACGAGTTCAGAAATGTACCCACCGCATCCCAAGCGTTCCCCAATGTCGCGCGCAAGCGAGCGAATATATACTCCCGGGCCTGTCACCACGCGAAGCGATAATTTCGGCCATGCATATGAAAATATTTCGATGGACATAATCTCTACCGACCGAGCGCCCAGTGTCACTACGCGTCCTTTGCGCGCGTGCGCATATGCGGGTATGCCTCCCACCTTCACCGCGCTGAATGCGGGCGGGAGTTGCTGAATATTCCCGATATATTCAGGAAGTATTGCTTCGATGTCTGTGCGTGTTGGTGGCGTGGGCACATCATGATCCGTTCGCTCACCTTCCGCATCATCCGTTGTGGTGGTTGCCCCAAGCGTAATTTCTGCTTCATATTCCTTTTCTTTGAGCATCTCGTTATGCAACTGTTTTGTTGCAGACCCAATTCCGATGACAAGCACTCCGGACGCAAGCGGATCAAGCGTGCCTGCGTGCCCAACACGGCGCGCACCGACCATACGGCGTACCGCGGCAACGATATCGTGTGACGTGGGCCCTTTGGGCTTGAGTACGGGAATGATGCCTTGCATGCGACTATCCTACTCGGCACGCAAGTAAAAAGAAACCGCGCACCTTTGGTGCGCGGCGTGTTGTTTGGCGAGCATCACTCTCCCATTGTATGTTTGCGCGAACCGAGTTTTTTTCGCAGCATCTCGAGCACAACGACACAAAGATGCACGAGCAGAAACGAAAACATGAAGATGAAGTAATCCCGGACAAGCTCGAGATCGTCGAAGAAGTAGTACGTGGCGTAGGCAAGAATCGGAGTCATCGCAAGCCCTACAAGTATCGTACCTTGCGAATCCTGCTTCAAACCAAATCCTATGTCAGAGGCCCCCTCACGACGCAACTCTAGAGAGGATTTACGAACGTCAATAGCGGCAAGCAGAAACCCAAAAACCATAACGAATACTTCCACGGTACCTCCTCCAGTTCTTCCTGCCACGTGATACCACTTTTTCAGTGATATAACAAGACAGATCTACGTGCCCCACCAGTCGGCCTCCGCCATCCGCCTCCGCCAGTTGGCGGATGGCGGATGGCGGATGGCGGATGGTGTTGGACTTAGGCCAGTTGAAAAATTAGAAGTGCAAGTGCGTTATGCATTTATTTAACCTGCGTGAGCGCTGACTGAATCCGCGCGTGAGTACTTGGAAATCGCTGACACCGGCGTGCAGCCGTCTCCATGTCAATGATTTGGTTACGAGCAAACTCATGACCAAGCTTCATACCGCCAATGATCGCGACCGCACGTACCGTACGTTCTCGCGTTTCAGCAAAATCTGCAAACGAGATACATCGCTCCCGACGTTCCGTATCGTCGCTCATGCCTTGCGCTCCCATCATGAGTAACCAAGTTGCCGCACCCGCATACAAAAACAGCTTGATACCCTCTCTCACAGGTCACCTCCAGTATGCGTCGCAGTCACGGAGGGTTTCGCACCCACGAAGCGCGTCACGCAACCATAGTTGGAATTCAAGCACATCAAAAAGATGGATTGGTGTGACTCTATAGACACCCACTTCCTGATCGTGACACCTCACATATCCCTCACTTAACCAAAACACCAATTCGTCAGACGCGTGTAGGAGCACTTCGTAGTGGATTTCTCCCGTGCGTTTCACCGCGCGGATCTCGTCATCGAGCAGATCGCGGGCACGAATAAACTGTTCGGTACTTTCCGCGCAGTCGCACGTCGGCCCGTCTTGTGCACGCGTGCACGTGATGAGTAGTGTTTTCATATCACACCTCCTGTTGTAGCCTACGCTTTTTAAAGAACCTTGCCAATACAAAACACCCCCCGCTACGCGGGGGCGTTTTGGCACTACGGTATATTATTGGCCCGTAATCTTCACATCTTCAATTTCCACTTCCTCGGAGGTGTCAGACATACGCGCAACAAACCGCACTTTCAACGCGGAATTTTTATGTGCGCTGATGTTGACAGTAATTTTTTGCCACGTGTCGTTATCCCCGTTGCCATTCGTCCATTTCTTGACTTGCTTCCAACTACTTCCGTTCCATACGTCTACACGGAGAAATTCTCCGTAATCAAGCGAATTATCAACGTATTTATAAAATGTAAGCGTTGTTGTTGCGTATCCCGTTGTGTTAATGCCGTTCTTCATCGTGAGAAAGCATCCGGACGATGTGGTGCATTGATCTGCGTGTGCAACGGTATTGCTCGACGTTTTACCCGAAGGTTGTTTTTCTGCTGGTACTTCAATATTCCAGTCCGGCTCATTAGATTCCGTCCATTTTTGACCAAGGGTGCCTGCGGCAAATCCGTCTTCAAAGAGCGTCCCAAGATTATCCGGAATATTGTCTACGGTAATGGAACGAGCGGCTGACGTAGTGGTCTGCCCACTGGTGTCGACTGCAACTGCAGTAATGGTGTGCACACCATCGGCGACACTGGTGCTATTCCAAGCATAAGAGTATGAGCTGGTTGTATCAGATCCCACAGTCACTCCATCAACTTTAAAATCCACGCGCGCCACTCCTTTATCATCAGACGCATTTGCCCACATGGTGATCGTACCTTTTACCGTTGCACCATTTGATGGTGCGGTGAGCGTAACAGTGGGAGGCGTATCGGTAGCAGCATATGTCATCGCTCGTCCCGCATTGATGATACCATTGCCGTAATACTGATCCCAACCAGCGGCTCCGAGATTATCAGCCGTTGCCGCAAGTACGCTCTCAACTGCCACCGGTCCCGATGCAATTCCCTTCCCAATAATCATTGCCGCAAGCGCAGCTACATGCGGAGACGCCATTGACGTGCCATTCCAGAAATACACTGCAAAAGTTGTGGGGTCTACTATAGAAAATGACACTTGACCAATACCATCTCCGATGCCATCTCCATTTTGATCAACACTTGCATCGCCCCCTGGTGCGACAAAGTCAAGCGCAGATCCATAGTTTGAATATGGTGCGCGTGTTTCGTCATAGCGTGTAGCTCCGACGGCAATGATATATTGATCGTACGCGGCAGGATAATACACCGTTCCTACGTTATCATTTCCTACAGCGGCAACCATGACAACACCCTTATTATATGCGTATATAATTGCATCCAAAATTGTCTGCGACTGACTAAGGCCAGCAAATGACATGTTCATCACTTGCGCGCCGTTGTCCGCTGCAAATCGAATACCGTCTGCAATCATGTATGCCTCTCCTGATCCATCATTGCTAAGCACCTTGACAGGCATAATACGTGCTCCATGCGCAAGTCCCGCAACGCCAGCAGCATTGTTTGTTTGCTGCGCAATCGTTCCTGCTACGTGCGTGCCATGTCCAAAATCATCATTCGGGTGTGAGTCATTATGAATAAAGTCATAGCCCGGGACAAATACGCCCGGCGCAAAATCGGGAGCCCGACGATATGGACCATAATCTTCGTATGCGACGCCCGTATCAAGCACCGCCACAATGACTCCGGATCCATTCCCGAGGTCCCATCCCTGTTCGGCTTCAACCCCCCCGTACGCCGGATTGTCCATATTCCATTGATAGGGATTATATAGCGTGTCATTTGGTACAAACGCAACCGAATATATATAATTCGGTTCAACAAATTCGACGTCTTCATCCGACGAATATTCTTCAATAGCGGTATCAATATCTGTTCCTTCTAACGTAATGCGACGTACGTGATCCTCGCCTTTCATTTTAACGAGAATTTCATTGTCCTTGCGACCGCCATGCGTGGTGCGAATAGTGCGATCTTCAATGTGCTTCAGTTGTTGCTGCACACCTACAGAAGATTGATTAGTAGATTGATCGATGCGCTCAACTATGCGTTCAATGCGAGACGAAACGGTTTCAACGACGAGGGTCGTTGAAACACCCTGGGCAAACACCACCGTCGCGGGTTGTACCATGAGCGTGGTCGCAATGATTGTTGCAAGCACCCGATACGCGAGTAGATTTTTCATAGCCGGATTATACCACAGGTTGATAAAAAATACAAGCCTGAAAACCCTTACGCTGGAATGATATTTTGACTAGAGCGGAAATGCCCGCCCCGATCCGCCTCCGCCATCCGCCAACCGGCGGAGGCGGAGGCGGAGGCGGAGGCGGCGGCGGAGGCGGACTAGGACGGGGATTTTGTTATGCGCTCGCCATGCGGCGCAATCGATACCCGCCCATCAGCGCAAGAAGTGCGAGGAGTAACCACAGAAGGTCCCACCCTCCAACGGTGGGTGCCACCGCCGCAACGGCGGATTCACCGCCACTTGCTTCTGCTTCTTCAATACCTA
>CAYHBS010000017.1:0-13391 GCA_964354975.1 uncultured Candidatus Saccharibacteria bacterium | reverse complement strand
CAAGCTATCAGCTGCCTCTTTCGGCTTAGTCGAAGTCGTCATTGGCGTTTCCATTCTTACTGTAAGTATTGGAGTGTTATTTGGAGTGATTGTGGCGTCGCAAAAAATTGCCGCCGAAGCTACCATCAAAATTCAAGTGGCGCTACTCTTACAAGAAGGTGCAGAAGCAGTGAGATATTTGAGAGATGCGAATCTCAATACTTGGTCAACATTTAAGGCGCATGGAAATGGGCCATCGGCCGTAAGTAAATGTCTAGGTATAAGTAATAATCAATACACACTGTCAGATGCCGCGGTATCTGCACCCTTCTGCACACCAATATTTACGCAGCCCGCGAGTACCGGTGTCAGCTTGGTGAGGACTCTTTCCTTTCGATGTGCTAATCGTGACACAAGTTCAAATATGATTACTAGTTGGGGAGGTTGTACGTCGGTGAATGACACTAATGTTATTAAAGCAAAAATTACCGTGAGTTGGGCAGGACGAAACGGCGCGACAAAATCCGAATATCTCGAAACTATCGTAACAAATCGATGAACAAGTTACTCTCCGCCACACACCGTTTTCAAGGATATACCGTGATAGAAGTGATGGTATATATCGCAATAGTAGTTATTGTGATTGTCTTTGTGACGTTGAGCATGGTGCAAATGACTAAGCCCATCGTCCACCTATCAAATACGCAACGCGTAAATGAGGTGGGAGAATATGTAATGGATCGCATCGTACGCGAGTTGCGCAGAGGCGTTGTGATAGATAGTTTCAGTGCTGGCAATACGGCCATTACGTATAAAATTCCGCTCACATTTGCCGAGCGAGTAAAAAAAGATGGTGCCGTTGCCCACTGGAACTTTGAAGAGACGACCGGCAGCACGCTTGTTGATAAAATAGGGTCAGTGCACGGAACAATTTATAACGATCCAGAGCAAGGCAGCACCGCGGTTGTTGGAAATGGATACGTGTTTGATGGAGGTTCTGATGGATCGAAAGATTATGTACAGTTGCCAAATAACGTTTTTAACGCTCACAATCAAGGCGCAGTTGAAGTAATTGCGAAATTGGATTCTACCGCAACGAATATTAATTCGATATTTGCGTTTGCGCTTGGATCTGGACCTCAACCAACGATCCTTCATACGACTTTCAAAAGTATCAATGGGAATATGCGACCGGCAATGTATAAAACCGCCGAAGTTATTGGAAATAATAGCGATTATTTACTCGATACATTTTATCATATTGTGTACGATTATGTTTCCCCAAATACCAATAAAATTTATGTGAATGGTGTAGAAGTTCCCCTCACGCTCAACGCAACTACTGGAGGTTGGTTTAATGCGGCTTCAAACAACGGCTCCCAATATTATGGGATCGGAGTCAAAGTTACAGGGACAACTCCAGGCAGTCTTTACGAAGCGTTTAAGGGGACTGTGGACGAGCTCGCATTATATAGTACTTTTACTGGTTCACATGATGCAGCATTTTGGAAAAATCACTACGACGCAGCGTGGGGTATTGATAATGAAAACAATGTAAAACAAATGAGTATTTCGTACGATACAAATAGTAATCGCGTTAAATTTATTGACGACGGCTCCGAAAGTTATTTATCAAACGAGAAAGTAAAAATTTCAGCACTCACGCTCACCCCTATTGTGAGAGATTCCACCAATATTGGTGCGCAGATAGTGATTTCAGTCGTCGCAGGAGAAGGCACGCCAGCAGAAGTGAGTAAGACATTCCAGACCGCGGTCATGCTACGTAACCCAACCATTTAATAATATGAAACACGCAATCTCTTCTCTCCCCGCACGTGCCGAGTCCGGACAAACCGTCTTACTCATTACCGTGGTATTTGTATCCATCACTGTGCTTGTGACTGGGCTGTTTGCCACGTCTGGACTTACCCAATATCGCAATAGCAAAGATTTTCTTTCCTCGCAGCGCAGCTTCTTCGGCGCGGAAGCAATTCTCGAAGACGTTGCGTATCGTAAAGTCAATAATAAAGGAGTAGATCAGATCGTAGATGGGTCATACAACGTAGGTATTGATTATGATGGCGATATATCAACAAACGATATTGTGGGAACGTTAGACATTACTCCGGGAGAAAATAGTTTGTCAGATAAATACGTTGCACTTGCGGGTCCCCAACAGGTAGTGCGAAAAGCGAGTTTTAACTTAGTGCCAACAAGCCAAGGGAATTGGTCCGCAGATTTACAGGTTGGACTACTAGGTGTGGAGCTTCGCAATAATGCATCCGTGCGCGGTCAAATATATACAAACGGTCCAATCTCTGGGATTGGTCCCCTCAATAATATCGCTTTTCTGAAACCATTGAGAACCAGTTATCTCCAAGTTGCTCAACAGAAAAGTGTAGCAGAAACCGAGAAAAATCCCGGAATTGATAGTAGCGATCAATTTGTGTATCTACGCAAAACAAACACAACTGATAATATCGCTCAGCAATTTATACCGGATTATTCTGGGTGGATGCAGGGGTTTACGGTATACATTTGTGAATATGGGGGAGACTTTACAGGGCAAATCGACTTTAGTTTGCGTAGCAACATCTATGGGGGAGGGAGTTATGCGGTAACTAGGCCCGATGGAGGGGCTATTCAGGGTAGCGCCGTTGGTCAGTTGTTGACTCCAGACCTGGTCACTTGTCCTATACTTCCGTTAAATTCCGTGCCAGCCACGTCGGACTATAATCTTATGAAAAAAAAGGTTCTTTTAAATAGTCCTTATCTTGTGCAAGCGGGGGTTCCGTACTGGTTTGTCATCAGTCCTCCTACATGTAGTGGTTGTGGCAAATATTATAAAATGATTGCCACACCGAACACAGAGTATGGCGGTTCAGATTTGGCTACCACTACACTTTGGGCCGATACAAATGGGACGAGTGCCGAGTGGTGCCGCGCACCACTTGGTAACTGTAACAGCACAAATGTACTTACATCGGTCGCCGTAGATCTTGCTTTCATCGCACACATTAGCACCGAGCCCGGATTTATAAAGAATATAAAGGTAGTTTCATGTCAAACGTATGATGAGGTTTCCAAAACATGCACTGCGCCTGTGAACTGGGCAGGAGTTGGAAATTGTGGAGGGCCTACGAGCAACGCCCCATTTATATTGGCGGGCGATATTAGCGCTGCCGCCATTTTGGTGGAGCCGCATAGCGACACCGTGGATGGAAATAATCCAACCTTTACAAATTATTGCGGAGCTGACGGTGTCACGACAGCGTCTTCCGCGCCTCCTGCACTCGTCAAGCCATATACACAAGAGATGATTGATGAGTGGAAGATGGCCGCGGGGTGGTTACCTGCGGGTTCGTACCGAAAAAATAATACCAATGACCCCGGCGGCATTTGTGGGGTGGGACATCCCGATTGGAATGGTACCGACTGCAGTCTCAAATGTTATAGTGCCGCTTCACAAAATAATGGTTGTGATCCTTCCAACGACTTTAACGATATTTCAGCGACGCTGCCGGCAACTACGTTAGATCACGCAGTTATTAGAAATTTTACTCATAGGAGTGGAACTTTAAGTATCAAAAACTACCTATATGTAACGGGGGATTTGACAATTGGTGGAGGAACAAATTGTGAGCTCCAAATTGATTCGGGCGCGTCCTCCGGAGATAACAGTCTCGTCATTGTCGTGGAGGGAAGGGTGGACGTGGGTAATTGTACTATTCAAGGAAAATTAGGAAACATCGTGAGCCACATTCTCATCGTGTCGCTATATCCGGGAATATATGAAGAAACAGCAAATACGCATCCCGCTATCTGGATTCATAACTCATCGAACAGTGATTTATTTTACGCACATAACGGACTGGTACAACTGAATAATAGTGCGGAAGTGAATGCGATTTATGGAGAGAGAGTAATTATGGAACAAACCGCAACTATTCGATCGGTACTCGAAGGGATTGGGCAGATCAGCTTTGAGGACACTGGAGTACAAACATCAAGCGAACCTAGCGTTTCTGGGAACTGGAGAGAGGTGTTCTAGGTAGCCACATTTGGCGGGTTGATTCGTTGGTAATCTGCAAGAAATTCGTTTGGCGTCTTTCCATGCAACCCGCAGTGCTCAAGGTCATTGTAATACATATTCCACAATCTGATGCGATAGCGCAAATCTTCCACTGAATGATACCGTACATGCTCATAGAACTTCTCCTGATCTTCCCGATGACTCCGCTCCACCGTTCCATTCTGTGCAGGCTTCCCTGGGTCAATAAGATAATGCTTCATGCCACGTACGCGACAATACCAATCAAGGATATGGAGTGATTTGACGAGCAGATCACTACGTTTGTTTGTCCCCGTGTAGTAGTTGGTGAAGGTGGAATGATTGTCTGTCTTAATGGCACGTACGGGAAATGGAGCACGACGGATCACTTCCCCAAGAAACAACACACTACTCATATTCACCTGCTCTTCATAGATGGCGAGATGCCTCCAACGTGAGGCACGATCAATGGCGGTATATTGGAAATGTTGTCGTCCTGCAACCATTCCTGGCACATATTTCACGTCAATCTCCACCAGCTCACCCGGCGCAACCGTTGCTTTGATATACGCATATTTCATCCGTTTGCTTCGATACCTCCGCACCAATCCCTCTCGTTGTAATATTGCACCAATCGTTCGTGGAGGAACGACCAACCCCTCTTTTTTCATCTGCCAATGCAGTTTCAATGCACACTTTTTGGTCTGCGTTCGTAATGTAATAATGTGTTCTTTGATGCGAATGGGCGTCTCGCGTGCTTGGGTGTTTCGTGCGGTGGACCGAGGCACCAGTCCGTCTGCACCAGCTGCACGATACGTGGCAACCCATCGCTCCAGTGTTCGTTTTCCCTATGGAAACACCTTTGCCACCTCTACGAGTTTCGCTTCGTTCCTGACAACGGGGAGCACCCACCGGAGTCGTTCTTCTTTCATTGTTTTGACCATGTGTATAGCCATTGCTGGATACTATCCAGAAACCGCCATATGTGCCTGCACATTACCGAGGCTCCTTGACATTTGATAGCTAGTACGTTATACTGTCCGTAGAATTGACAAGGCATACTCGTGATGCCACAAGGAGGATTCCGTGAAAAAAATACTCGTGTCGCTCTTCGTGTGCGCCATCGTGCTCTGCTCCATTCCTGCGTCTGCGCAGTCTGATGGAGTGTTCGATGGCTACGCGTGTCACAAGGTGAAGGATGCGTTCCGACCCATCTCCTTTTTCCCCGGCGTCGCCTTCTGGTACGCAGATACCGCGACCTTCCCGGAATACGTATCGTGCGGAGGAAGCGCGTTTGCTAAGATGACCGCGAAGTTCCTCTGCGTCCCGACGGATCCCGATGTACTCGCGTGTCAGTTTACCACTTCGGCGGGACCCGATGAGACCTGTCACTACACCAGTGTCATGGATCAGCCGGGTCCTATACTCTGCTACCTCTACAAGTGTCTGAACGAAACCAAAGGGAGGTACGCTCCAATGCTTGGTCCACAGCAGGACGGCACGCTCGAGGTGGAAGACATCGTGGGGCGCAGGGCTATTTCCCGGGTCGCGAAGATCGACATGATCTGCACCTCGGCAATCGTTACTTCGCCCACCACGACGTCAACGACGATCACTACAACGTCGACGACGACAAGTACGACGATGTAACACCTCGGTCGCGGAGAATCCCCCCTGGTCTTCCGTGGCCAACCCACCCTCTCGCTGTTGCGAGTTTCAGCGAGAGGGTGGGGTCATTTACCCCCTTACGGTGAATGGCACCAGTACCTTGCCCTAGCTTCGAGCGAGTCGGAAAGCGCAACGCTCTCCACCACCACTCGCTCGGACCTCGTGCTGCCGGCTCCCGCCGCGCAGCACGGGGAAAACCAGCTCCTCGTTCGTAAACCGTGCATCCAACGTGGTGCACGGCAACCAACAGCCCAGTCTCCGGACGGGCTGTTTTCTTTTTGTATCAAAAAAACCAGAAATTCAAAAACCGCAGAAATCCACAAAAACTAAAATATACCGAAAAACCAATGTGCAACTCTTCCGCGGTCGCGGAAGAGTTGCACAATCAGAAATTTGCATATTACACAAAAATGCTACGTTGTGAATTCGATATTGATACTATTGAAAGTGCGATGCTACATACTATGAAAATATATATGGAAACCAAAATAATACCCCGCGCAATATCATTGCGCGGGGGAGTATCTGAAGTGGAATATTCACGAAATATCAAAGTGTTTTTGGTAAATATGATCTCCATCAAACCGGTCTGCAGTGAGCACTATCAGCTCACTTTTGAGATCATATAGTTCCCGGATGAGTAGGAGAATGTCAGTCACATCAAAAGGAAATATCCAGACGCTGTGTTGTAATTCCACAAATCCCATATTTCGCAGTTCGTAACGAATTGCATCTCGTCCGCGCTTTCGATCTTCCGGTACGTCGTAGATAAGTAGGCGCCATTTTTGATCCCACTTTGTTGGACGCACCGTAGAAAGTCGCCGCAGCTCAAGAGCGCCCAGTTGTTGCTTCGCATACGCTGAAAGCTCTATGCGCATCCCGTCTTGCGTAGTGCTGCGTCGTTGCACCAGCCCCTCTTTCTCTAATGCCCGGAGTGAGCGAGTGATATACCTACGATCAATACGCTTGAGTTCTATGGGAAGTGTACGGAGAATATACCGCTGTTTATTTGCAGAGTGGGTGACGCTCAGCTCAAATCCAGCATTCAAGCAGAGTAGTATTTTTTCCTTCGTTGAACGGCGGACAATGGGCATGATGTGTAAAAAAAAGGAGTAGTGGTGCGGAATGAGTAAACTCCAATATTTCTATTTTGCAACGGAAATATCCATTGTGCAACTCTTCCGCGGTCGCGGAAGAGTTGCACAATGTAAAATGCATAGTTTCAGTAAATGACGACGCCAAGTTCGACTTCACATCCCCTCTTGAATGCCTGCGCGCAATATGAAATGCTACGTACAGATTGCACAGGAGGGAAGACAAATGGTTCGGAGTATTGTTGGACTAGCACTATTGTTCGGTGTGTTGGTTTCTCAGACAGGGTGTATGTATACACCCATTGTGACTACGGCGCTCGGAGCACTTCACTTCGCCGACATCGCAAACCAGCCGGAGACTCACCAGATATCGTGCAAATGCACGAAGGAAGAGGCTCTCCGGTATGCGATTACAGCGTCGCGGAGTATTGGCTTTGAGCCGCAGAACATGACGGATAGTGGATTTGGGACGCACAAGATGGGAATTCCCAGTATCACCAGTGGTACAGGGCTGACCGTCGCAGTGCAAGCCACACAACAAAATACGACGGAAGTATACGTTAGGATCAAAACGGGCATCGGTAAATCTTCGGATCGTGAGAAGTTTCTTCAGACATTTCTCGATGCCGCAGGTAAGCGAGCAAAGGTCTTCACTCCGGAGCCAACACCCCACAAGAAAGAAAAAAGCGTGTAACGCAACCCGAGGCCGCTCATCCGAGCGGCCTCACGTTTCTTTCGAATGTGCATATTTTCCGCGACCGCGGAAAATATGCACATTATGGGAGTCATCTTCCCTC
Organism: uncultured Candidatus Saccharibacteria bacterium; assembly: GCA_964354975.1. Taxonomy (GTDB): domain Bacteria; phylum Patescibacteriota; class Minisyncoccia; order Ryanbacterales; family HO2-45-13; genus CAYHBS01. The sequence goes on along the minus strand of CAYHBS010000017.1, from coordinate 5,802 downwards.
AGAAATAACACAGATCTATTTGAGTGCGAAATGTTTATAGTATGCATCATCGCCATCAAACCGATCTGCGGTCAGCACAATAAGCTCATATTGCAAATCATATAATTCGCGCATTAGGCGAAGAATGTCCGTGACATCAAAAGGGAATAGCCACACGCTGTGCTGAAGTTCAACAAATCCAATACTTCGTAATTCATAGCGAATTGCATCTCTCCCTCTTTTGCGATCCTCTGGAACATCATAGATAAGTAACCTCCATTTGCGATCCCATTTTGTGGGGCGTAAGGCGGATAGTCGGCGGAGCTCCAGTGCCCCGAGGCGTTCTTTTGCGTGCCGCGTAAGCTTAATGCGCATACTTCCGTCTGTAGTGCTGAGGCCACGCACAAGACCTTCTTTTTCTAGTGCGCGCAATGAGCGTGTAATGTGTCGACGGTCAATATGTTTCAAATCTGCCGGCAATGTACGCAAGATATACTGCTGTTTGTGTGCTGAGTGAGTGATGCTCAGCGCAAACCCCGCGTTCAGGCAGGCAAGAATTTTTTCTTTCGTTGATTGTCGAATGATGGGCATACTACTATTTGATGGAGTTAGATTGCGCTTAAAGCGCGTGTATAAAAAATGAAGAGGCTAAAGATATTATAAGGAGATCGCTATGAATGTGCAACTTTTCCGCGGCCGCGGAAAAGTTGCACATTCAGTGTTTCCGGTGTGAGCACTCTTTTCGTACTGAGGTGACACATGTATTCAAAAAAAGGGGATGTCCACCGTCCTATTTGCTGTGGCAGCGGTATGGTGAAAATCTATATGTAGATCGCCATGGGGGTGGAACATGATTCTGAAATCAATCGCCGTCTGTATCGCCACTTTATTCGTCTTTTACCTCTCTCACTTTCCTACCTAACGTGCTCGCGCCGCTCTGACTACAGAGCGGCGCATCTTCGTATTCCCATTACGTATGAGCGAGGCTATCTTCCTTTTGTTATTGCCGCAAGCATGCCAAATTGAAAACAATACGTATCGAGCGCATTCAATTCTGTGCTGTCAATTTGATTTTCAGTTGATTGCTTAAATTGGTTGTTAAGTGCGGTGAGTTCTTTTATGCGAGTGGCGCTCCAACGCGTATCCGCTAATGTCAGCATTAACAGTTCTGTAGCGCGAGCTTTTGCGAGTATAAAGCGCCGTTCATCGGAAAGCGCAGTTACCATGCGATGAATTTCACTTCCGATATTTCCCAACTGTTCTGGGAGTGACATTGTATTCCAGCGTTCAATAAGAGCGGGAGAGTGTAGTGTAGTTTTCATAGCGCAATTTTTTCAGAAATTATCTCTCTTATTTTCTGGCGGATCTTTTGGTCCTCAACGGTGCGCGAGCGATTCCCTTGGGACGGCCGAATATTGATCAGAGAATCGAATTCGATGCGCTCATCGAAGGGTCGATCAGGATAATAATTACATCCCCAAAGGTTGTCTTGTGCGGCTCCTTGTTCGAGAAGCGCAGCTTCTTCGTCGGCGTGCATATCGCCGCCAACCGCAATAGTGCCCGTATCGATATCAACTACCATTTTAACCATATCTCCAAAACGTTCGCGAGCAAGCGCCTGAATTTCACTTATGGATATTGCGTCTCGGAGAATACGAATAGGCATAGTAGTCGTATTATTTCAGTTTGCTGATGCGCCGTCTACCTGGTCCTCGCATCATTCTTCCCCAATATGCTATACGCTCAGTTGCGTAAGTTCGCTATAATAGAGCAATGCAATTGACATTGCCGAAGTTTGGAGCGTCGCGCCGTACTCGTCACGTGCGCAGGGGGTTTTCCGTGCCACTCCCGAAGCGGCTCGAAGCGACTATTCTTGGACTTGATATCTCTGACCGTACATTTAAATACGTTGAACTCAAGAAAGGGAAAGCCGGTAAAGAAATTGCACGGTTTGGAAAAGGCGCAATTCCAGAGGGGGTGATTACGCAGGGGATAGTACAAAATGAGCAAGCATTCGCAGACGTACTCAAAGAGTCGCTTGGATCTACAAAGGTGCATGTTCACACTGCATTCTCGCTTCCTGAAGAGCTCGGTTTTACCAGAGCAATTACGCTTCCTCGCATGCCTCTTGCAGATCTGCGAAATGCGCTTGCATTACAACTTGAAGAGCATGTACCGATTTCGGGTGCAGAAGCGGCATTTGATTTTGAATTACTCGAAACATCAAATGCAGATGTGGTAAATATTGTATTTTCCGCTTTTCCTTTGAATGTTGTAGAAACATATACCGCGGCTTTATCACGTGCGGGATTGCATCCTGCAATTGCCGAGCCCGAATCGCAAGCACTCGCGCGCGTGGTCATTCCCGAGCGTGAACATGGCTCGGTTATGGTCGCCGACATTGGCCTTACGCGTGCGAGTTTCTTTTTTGCGTATGATCGCCTCGTGCGGTTTACCTCCACGGTGCGAGAGTTTTCAGGATCGCTTATCGATACGGCGCTCCTCAAAACGGGGAAGGTATTAGAAAAAGATTTGATTGAATTTAAGCGAGATTTTATGTTTATGTCCGGCGAGATGCCGGAGTGCGACGCCGCGATCAAGCCAATGGCAGACGTGCTCGTTTCCGAGATGAAAAAACGGATTGAATTTTGGTCACAAGGAGATGATCGCACAGGCGGAATAAGCCTGCACGTTCCTCCGGTAAGTCGCGTGTACCTTTCGGGGGGAGAGAGTCACCTCGGGGGGCTTCCTGAATTTCTATCGGAAGAGTTAAGCATTGATGTGGTACGATCTTCCCCGTGGTCGAATGTGTTTGATTTAGATCACTACATTCCAGATATCTCCTCACACGACATGCTGCTCTACGCCGCAGCGCTGGGACTCTCGGTAAACGACGCCATGTAATATGTCAATAAACTTAATTCCACAACATTACCGTGATGAATTTCGCTACGAGCGGATGCTGGGGTTTGTGTTCTACGCAGGAACAATCTGGTTCCTTGTCTCGTTTGCGTGGGCGGTCTTACTCCTTCCTTCATACTTTTTTCTCTCAACACAACTGGATGTCATAAAGGCAAGCAATCAAGAGACTTCTGACTCACGTGATAAAGAAATCGCAAGACTTACGAAAGAAATTGGAGAGGTAAATACCGTGCTTTCTACAGTGCAGGGACTACAATCTACAGACTCGTCGGTGGTCGATTTATTTGGCGAGGTGATGAATCGCACGGGAAGTGGCATCCACTACAGCGCCATCACAATTGTCCGCGGGTCAGGGAGCACTATTTCGATGCAAGGGATAGCACAGACGCGCAAAGATTTACAAGCACTCAAAGTGGATATGGAGGCACACCCCATATTTTCGAAAGTGGAAATTCCTGTTGATACCTTCAATCAAATCGCTGATATTGCGTTTTCGATGACGCTCACATTGAAATAATATGAACATGAAGGCAAAATTTTACAGCACGCTTACGGGGATACTCCTCACAATTCTCGCCGTTGTTGTTGCGGGGGTATGGCTCTATTTCTATCAGGTGCGAAATGCATATACTTCGCTTCGCGAGCACCAAGTAAGAATGTTACAAGCGGAGGAAGTACAAGAAGCGCTGATTCAAATGCGCGGTACGGTGAGTGATCGAGACGAAGATATTAAAAAAATTCGCACCACGCTCTATCGTCCGGGCGAAAAAGACCTTGAAACGCATCTTGCATATTTAAAATTAGTAGAAGATCTTGCCGCAGAATTACAACTGACGCCATTCACGATGACACGCACCTCTGCGAGTTCGGAAACAAGACCATTTAGCACCAATTTCACATTTACGACAATGGGCACATATAACAATCTTCTCACATTTATGGCAATGCTCGAACAACTGCCGGTGTTTACGGTGGTAGAGCAAGCAAGTGTGAGTGGAGGAGGAACATCAATGTCCCTCAATGTCACTATTGCGGTTGCAACAACACAATGATATGAAGCCCACCAATTTCAGATTATTACACATCAAGCCACCGAAGATCACCATTCCGAAGGCGTGGAGTGTATTTGTGGTATGCGCAGTCATTGGGATTGTGGTGGCACTTGCGCATGATACGTGGGTGTTTTATCAGTACGGCGCCGGATGGCAGAGAAATCTTGAAACACCACCGATTATGGTCCAATCATTTCGTGAATCAGATCTTGATGCAGTGCTTACGATCATTACAGAGCGATCCGCAGCACTTGAGCGCCTTCGCGTTGAGGGAGTGAATGTCAAAAATCTCTTTGGGGAAGAGTGAATTGACCGAGCACCATTACGCATCGAAGCGGGAGTGACATTTCTGTAGCACACACAACCTCATGACTGGTAATATATAGCACCGTAATGGAGCTCGGTGTGCGATTGACATTTTGTGCATATTTGAGAGCATAGGTCAGCACCAGGGTACGGTGCGTTCGGTGCACCACATCCCCTTGTTCCGCCGGTTGGCGGATCAGTGGATAGATTCCCCTTGTAGCTCAATGGATAGAGCCGCGGACTTCTAAGCCGTTGATGTAGGTTCGATTCCTACCGAGGGGACCAATATTAAAGTGGCCATCATGTGATGGCCACTTTAATATTACGTATGCGCGCTCGGTAGGAATCGAACGAGAAGGGGGTCGGGGAAATCCGCCAGCCGGCGGATTTCCCCGTGGAGGAAGGCAGTCGCACGAAGTGCAACGTCGGAAAACCGTGGGTTTTCGAGGTGTGAGATAGCGAAGCGTCCTACCGAGGGGACCCATATACCACATAGGGTATATGGTCATGAACCCACCGTGGTTCATGATACCTATGTGGAGTTCGTTCCGGCCGATTGGACATAAAAGTCGTTGTGCAGGTTTACGCTTCCTACCGAGAGGCCTGAATTTGATATTGTATATGCGCAGTATTCTTGAATTAGTCCGAACGTATTTCGCCGCCTGTGGAGGCGAAGCAGTCCCCCAGCGAAAAATCGGAAAGGCGGAGGTGCCGCACTGCTGACAATTTTCCTTCAGCTTCGTTCAGGATGGTGAGCTTGTCGAATCCACAAGTTTTTCTTTTGCGGCATTCGGATTTACTGAAACTCTAACGAATTTCAGTCTCGGCGACAAATTCTTTGTTCTTTTAAATCATTAAAAAAAGAAGCCCGCCAGAGGTCCGAAGACATGGCGGGCGACGATGTGCTGACTTTTACGAAGCTTGGCGGAATTTCGCCTTTCTCGACTGTGTCGAGAGGACTGCAATACTACCATGCATAATAATCAGCACGACGGGGGTGATGAGTGATACGGAGTTTGCTTCCCGCAAGACGACATTCATCGTTGTGATGCAGAAAGCCAGTGTCCAGAGCACCCATGATCGTGGGGTTTCCTTGAATGGATCTCGCCACACTCCTTCAAAAGTTGGGATGAACGAGATAAAAACGGCAGCGAGAACGATCAAGTTTGCTCCAGTTGCGCTTCGAAACTTTCACCACACCAGCGTTGCGAGCAGGCCGAGAGCGAACAGCCCCCACTCCTTTGGCTTCAGTCGAGAGAACTTCCCGATAGTGAGCACGTAGAGGAATGTGAGGATGCATGCAACGGAGCCGGTGAAGAACTGGAGCGTCGCCACAGCATCGCCACTCATCTCGCGATACGAGAGAGCATTGAGAGTAGCGAGGAATACCCAAATACTCCAACTGGACGCGTTTGGACTGGAATGTCCCAGCTTTGTTTGCCTGTTGTACAGAAAGTAAGCGACGCCATGCAAGAGCGCCGCCGTTAGGCCGAGAGCAATCGTTAGCTCTTGCAAGACGCACCTCCGTTTTTTGTGAAGAACT
>CAYHBS010000016.1:0-17532 GCA_964354975.1 uncultured Candidatus Saccharibacteria bacterium | reverse complement strand
ATATGGCGGACAAGTTTGAACGTACCAAGCCGCATGTCAATGTGGGCACCATCGGTCACGTCGACCATGGGAAGACCACATTAACCGCTGCGATCCTGCATGTGCTCTCTATGACAGAGGGCGCGAAGGCGCGCGTTGAAGCGGTTGATCAGATTGACAATGCACCCGAGGAGAAGGCTCGTGGTATTACTATTGCCCTTCACCACTCGGAATACGAGACTCCGAAGCGTCACTATGCACACATCGACGCTCCGGGACATGCAGATTACATTAAGAACATGATCACGGGAGCCGCTCAAATGGACGGCGCAATTTTAGTTGTTGCCGCAACGGACGGCCCCATGCCACAGACTCGTGAGCACATCCTTCTCGCCTACCAAGTAGGAGTGCCCGCAATCATCGTCTTCCTCAATAAGGTAGACATGGTGGACGACAAAGATCTCATCGATCTCGTGGAAGATGAGATTCGTGAACTTCTCAAGAAGTATCATTATCCTGGGGACACCACACCTATCATTCGAGGATCGGGTCTGAAGGCGCTTGAGACGAAGTCGGTGAATGATGAATGGGCGAAACCCATTGTGGAGCTCGTGCGTCAGCTTGATGAATATATTCCCGAGCCCGTACGTGACATCTCAAAGCCGTTTCTCATGCCAGTGGAAGACGTGTTCTCTATTGAAGGACGAGGCACGGTAGTCACCGGTCGTATTGAGCGTGGTCAAATAAAAGTAGGAGAGGAAATTGCAATCATTGGTATTCGCGACACCGCGAAAACCACCGTGACCGGTATTGAAATGTTCAATAAGTCCCTCGACACCGGTCAGGCGGGAGACAACGCGGGAATTTTACTCCGTGGATTAAAGAAAGAAGATGTAGAACGAGGACAGGTACTCGCAAAAGCGGGATCCGTTACCCCACATACCGAATTTGAGTCTGAAGTATATATCTTGAAGAAAGAGGAAGGTGGTCGCCACACCCCATTCTTCAATGGATATAAGCCGCAGTTCTATATCCGCACGACCGATGTCACGGGAGACGTGACGCTCGCACAAGGAACCGAGATGGTGATGCCGGGAGACACGGCGAAGTTTACGGTCAAGCTCATCAGCCCAGTTGCACTTGAAGAGCAGCAGCGATTTGCAATCCGCGAAGGAGGCAAGACGGTAGGAGCGGGAGTCGTGACCAAGATCCTGAAATAATCATTATTCAATGGCTACGGCGGCAAAGGAAAAAAAATCAGGCGCAGAACAGTTAACACGGCTGAGAATCCGAATCCGCGCGTATGATCATAAAGTCATTGATAGTTCGGTTCGTCAGATTGTCGATACCGCCCGGAGATACGGTGGAGAAGTCATCGGGCCTATTCCACTTCCAACGGAGATCAAGAAATATACCGTGAATCGCTCCACTTTTGTGTACAAGACGGCGCGTGAACAGTTCGAAATGCGCGTGCACAAACGCATCATTGACATCATCAATCCAACACCAAAAATCATTGATGCACTGACAAATCTTAATTTGCCAGCTGGCGTAGATATTGAGGTGAAAATGTAACGGACTCGGCTCAACAAAAAACACCCATGTGGGTGTTTTTTGTTGATGTGCCGATCCGTTATCCCGTACGTATATTGCCATGGAAGTTGCGCGATAGACGTGAGTGAATAACTCCGGAACAGTCTATCGCCATGGAAAGCAACTATGTATTTAAGAAATAAGTGGCGAATAATAGCACCATCACAATATACGTGCGGGATTATTCCAACTCATGTGGCGGGATTTTTGTATCTCGGCGATTTGCCGAAACATTACTCCGACTAAAGCGTCGGAGTTTTCTACTTGCCGAAGTATTACTCCGACCATTTCGTTAGGATTTCCTTGAGGGCGAATGTGTCATTCCAAGTCTGGAGTGGCGCACTTCAAGGTTGAATTCGCCTTACGATGAATTGACAAACAGCAAAATATATGTATAATGATTTGAGAATTGGCAAGATATACTTGCAACTGATCCGGCAGGTTCCGGAAGTACATTTTAAGGAAAAAATGATGAGCAAATTCATCGGCGTAGACGCGGCCAAGCTGGCTGGTTTGCAAATAGACACCCTGCAGAAGTTGAGGAATGGTCAACTCACCGTTGATCAGTGGGAAAGGTTCAACAACCTCTCTCTCGAAGATAGAGAAATACGCTTTGGCGGCATGAAGGAACAACAATCTTCAGTCTCCCTCCTCGTACTCGCCGGCACTGTTGCCATACCGGAGAGTAGCGAACCATTCGTTGCGTCCGAGCGATTTGTGGTGAACACCAAACGGAACGCTCCGGTCAAGATCAGTTTCCTCTGGAACAACTTCAGCGAATGGTTCCTTACTGGTAACAGCAAAACCGAAGCGCCGATCGTGGAACAGACGCTTCGTTACTACACACTACGAAAAGCTTCTCACGACGGTTCTATCATCGACGCACTCGGTGGTGCGGAGCGATCGGACACAACGCTCTCCCGTATGTTTTCCTTGATGGAAGCACAAGGAAAAGGAGAAGACGGTGTGCTCCTCACCAACGGCTACGCCAACATCTTCTACGTCAAGGACCGGAAAGGGGTACTTCGTACGGTGCACGTGCACTGGTTCGGCGGAGGTTGGCGCGTGGATGCGGACTCCGTCATGATTCCGGTTAGGTGGGACGCTGGCCATCGGGTGTTTTCTCGCAATTGTGACGTTTAGCAACTTAGAAACTGGGGTTTGAATAGTATGTAACCCCTCAGTTTCTTAAGCCCTTTGACCCTCGGTTTGCTTCGGCAGACTGGGGGTCATTTTTTTTATCGCATAGTTTACATACCACTAGACAGCGTCTCAATATTTTGCTACCATCTATCCACGTGCATATCGAAATTGAATAGAACCACAACAGGGACAAGCTGCTCTGTGGGATGATATCGGTTACGACCGGCCATCCCGGTCGTATTTTTTTTTAAGACATGAAAGCGATACTCGCAAAAAAACTGCAGATGAGTCAGATATTCGATCGTGACGGAAATAGGATTCCCGTGACGATTCTTGAGGCTGGTCCGGTGGTAGTGACGCAGGTGAAGACGCTTGCGAAAGACGGATACGACGCACTCCAGGTGGGATTTGGGAAAAAGCGCACCACATCAAAACCCGTCGGAGGGACGCTGAAGGGTACGCCGCTTGAAGCAACGGGCGCACGCTGGGTTCGAGAACTTTCTGTTCCTGTGGCTGGCGTAGAGCGGGGAGCAACCATTGACGTCGGCATTTTTTCAGAAGGAGATGAAGTGTCCGTCAGTGGCGTGACGAAAGGGCGGGGCTTTCAGGGAGGCGTCAAAAGGCACGGATTCCACGGACAGTCAAAAACACACGGCACCAAGCATGCACACCGACAGCCGGGATCTATTAGTGGACCCGGTCGTGTAGGAGGTGGAAAGGTGCCAAAAGGAAAGCGCATGGCAGGACGCATGGGCGGAGAGCGCGTGACGGTGCGCGGTTTAACAGTGGTCAAGATTGATGCAGAAAAGAATTACCTCTATGTCAAAGGAGCGGTACCGGGTCGTCGCGGAGGCCTTATTGAAGTACATACCGTATCATGAGCACGCTAGCGATTTACAACGCAGCAGGAAAAAAGGTAAAAGCACTTGCAGTACCGGTTTCCATTGAAAAAGCAACCTGGTCGCCGGACTTAGTGCATCAAATTGCTGTCACCCAGCAGGGGAATCGCCGCGGGGGGCTTGCAAAAGTAAAGAATCGCGCTGAAGTACGTGGTGGTGGCCGAAAACCGTGGAAGCAAAAAGGGACGGGACGCGCACGGCACGGATCCATCCGCTCACCAATATGGTCAGGCGGAGGAGTCACACACGGACCAACCGGCGAGAAAATCTTTACGCGAAAAATAAACACGCGCATGGCGACGCGCTCACTGCACGCGGTGCTCAATAGAAAAGTTGCGGAGGGAGAGCTGGTTGTGCTCGATACCATTTCCATTCCTGACGGAAAGACGAAACACGGTGTTGCATTTCTTAAAGAACTTACAGATGCGAATGTGATTGCAGGGGTTGGCACCGTGCTTGTTCTCACAGACAAGGGAGATGTTGCTACTGCACGCGCGCTTCGCAATATTGTGCGCGTGAGCGTAATGGAAGCACGGAATGCAAATACATTGGATCTACTGGAGCACAAGTACGTTCTTATCAGCGAAACAGCACTCCATGGCCTTGCTTGATTTCATGAAGAAGAAAGCAAAAGAAGAGAAGCAGAAGCGCACACGGAAGAGCGAGACTGCTGATGCTTCGTCTGCGGAGCATCCTGTTCCGCTGGCGCCCATAATCATTGATGAGCATCACGAAGGGATGTCACTCATCGCCCCGCACATTACCGAAAAGAGTAGAAACATGTCCCAACAGAATGGATATGTATTTGAAGTACTCGACGCGGCTACAAAAATGAGCGTCAAAGATTCGGTAGAGCGGATGTATAAGGTGCACGTGGCGGACGTCCGCATGATTACCGTGCCCGGAAAGCCGCGACGTCGTGGGTTGACGAAAGGGCTAAAAAAAGGATATAAAAAGGCTGTCGTTCGACTTCAGAACGGTGAAAGTATTGACTTATTTTAATGCTTTCGCTTTTTCTTTATGAAGCACTATAAACCAACATCACCTGGAAGACGCGGAATGACCTCCTATGATTATTCGGAGGTACTGACAACGGATCGTCCTTCAAAAAAGCTCACGAAGGGTTTTCAGCGTGCACATGGCCGCAATAACGCAGGACGCATTACCACTCGCCATAAAGGCGCAGGTGAGAAGCGCCGGTTTCGCCTCGTCTCACTTGGATATGAAAAGCGCGGGGTGCCTGCGCGCGTAGCAACCATTGAATACGATCCAAACCGATCGAGCTTTATTAGTTTGCTGATTTACCGCGACGGGGATCAGCAGTATCGTCTCGCTCCAAGGAATGTGAGCGTGGGGGATACCGTAGTGATTGCGGAAGACGCACCGCTTAAGCCAGGGAACGCAACGATCATTAGCCGCATTCCGACCGGCATGCCTATTTGTAATCTTGAATTAAAACCGGGAGGGGGAGGGCGTGTTGCACGCGGTGCGGGTGAGTCTGCAGAAGTTGTCGCACAAGAAGGCGGCCGCACACTGGTGCGCATGCCATCAAAAGAAGTGCGCTACATTCCATCTCACGCCTGGGCAACCGTAGGCACACTTACAAAAGAAGAGCATCGCTATATCAATTATGGAAAAGCGGGACGAAGTCGCCACAAGGGTATTCGTCCAACCGTGCGTGGCAACGCGATGAACCCGGTGGATCACCCGCACGGAGGAGGTGAGGGGCGACAGCCAGAAGGACTCCGGCGCCCGAAGAACTTATGGGGCAAGGGCACTCGCGGAGTCAAAACCCGCTCGCCTAAGAAATATTCCAATGTATTTATTCTGGAGCGCCGACCTAAGGTGAAACGCAAGAAATAACGGAATTAGCTGGGCAAAGCCCATCGCCAAACCGTTACCCAGCCGTACATATCACACACATATGAATACACCACACAACATGAATCAACACACAAGACACCAAGACCGCATCAACGGTGGTTTTGGGATATGTACAGCTGGGTACTCGTTGTGTAGCCAACATAGTATGCGTCAGTACTTTAATATTTTGTAAACACCGGTATATGCCAAGATCATCCCGTAAAGGTCCATATGTTGACGAGCGCCTGCTGTCCAAAGTTGCAAAATTGCCACAAGGATCCAAGCAGGTCATTAAAACATGGGCGCGCGCCGCACATATCACACCAGAAATGGTGGGATATGTGTTTGGCGTACACAATGGGAAAAATTTTATTGAAGTAAAAGTATCCGAAGATATGGTGGGGCATCGTCTCGGTGAGTTTAGTTCCACACGTAAATTTGTTCGTCACGGAGGAAAGATACAAAAAGCACTTGATCAGGCTGCAGCGGAAGCCGCGCGCACCGCACCAAAAAGTGAATAAACTGATATGAAAACGATTACCGCACATTTGAATTCGCTCCGTATCGCACCACGCAAGGTGCGCGCGGTGGCGGATACCATCAAAGGGTTGACCGTTGCAGACGCTCGCTCCGCACTTTCATTTCGTCCACGCGTTGCGTCTGTTCCGCTCGCAAAACTGCTCAAGTCTGCCGCTGCAAACGCGACGCACAACGCGGGAGTAGCAAATCCTGACTCGCTCATCATCACAAATATTACGGTGAATGAGGGGCGTCCGCTCAAGCGTTTTATGCCGCGTGCCATGGGACGCGCATCTGCAATCAAGAAGCGAACGAGCCATATTTCACTCACCCTAGGAAATACATCATGACGCACAAGGCACACCCATATGGATTTCGACTCGGATATATTCGCGGATGGAAGTCGCGCTGGTTTCAGCGCGGCGCGTACGCAACATATCTTCGCGAAGACACACTGCTTCGTGAGTGGCTCATTCGAAAACTCCGAGAATTTATGGTGGAGTCTGTAGAAATTGAGCGTTCGCCCAGAGAGCTTCGCATCATTATTCGAACGCCTCGCCCGGGGCTTCTCATTGGTCGCGGGGGAGAAGGTATTGAGCGCCTCCGAAAAGAAATTCAATCGAAGGCATTTACAATCACTCCAGATTTTCCGCGTACCATTACAATGAAAGTGACGGTGGAGGAAGTAAAAAATCCGGAAGCCAACGCACGCGTTGTTGCGCGCCTTATTGCGCAAGACCTGGAGCGCCGCCTACCATTTCGTCGTGTGCTCAAAACACATATTTCAAAAACGATAGCAACGCGAGGCGTTGAGGGTGTACGCGTACTGCTGAAAGGGCGTCTCGACGGATCAGAAATGGGTCGTAAAGAGTGGCTTCGCGAAGGGCGGATTCCGTTGCAAACGCTCCGCGCAGACGTTGATTTTGCGCGCGAGACCGCGGCGCTTCCATACGGAGCCATCGGTATTAAAGTATGGATTTATCGCGGGGAAATTTTTGCGAAAGAGCAGGCAGAACACGTAGTGGCAGCAAAATAATACAGAGATATGTTATTTCCAAAAAAAGTAAAACATCGCAAGTGGCAGAAGGGAAGATCTCGGAAGCGTCTTGTTGAAACGCGGGGCGTGACGCTTGCATTCGGATCGCATGGACTCAAGTCCGAAGATGCGGTATGGATGACGAGTCGCCAGATTGAAGCCGCGAGGCGCGCAATGGTGCGCTACGTTCAGCGTGGGGGAAAAATTTGGATCCGCGTATTTCCAGACAAGCCAATTACCAATCGTCCTCCGGAAGTAACCATGGGTGGCGGAAAAGGAGCTCCTGTGGGGTTTGTATTCCCGGTGCGTCCGGGACGTATCTTATTTGAAATTGATGGAGTGCCAGATGATATTGCACGCACCGCACTCAAGCGGGCTGGCGCAAAACTTCCGGTGCGCACCAAGATTGTCAGTAGAGACCAAATATGAACGCGGTAGATTTACGAAAAAAATCCGAGCGGGAGCTTGAGGAACTGCTCAAGAAGGAGCGCGCACACATTGCGGCATTTCAATTCCACTCTGCAAAGGGAAGGTCAAAGAATGTAAAGGAGAAAATGACATCGCGGAGAACTATTGCACGGATTTTAACGATTTTACGAGAACACCATGGAAAAAATTAAACAACGATTAGTCGGAAATGTGGTAAGCAACAAGATGGATAAAACCGTCGTTGTTGAAGTGACCCGACTCACACAGCACCCAAAGTACCGCAAATACATCAAGCGCTCCAAGAAGTACAAAGCGCATGACGCAGAAAATGCATATAATATTGGAGATCGCGTAGTCATCGAATCCATTCGCCCGATGTCGAAAGACAAAAAGTGGATGGTCGTTGAGCGCGTTGCGTCCGCAACCGTCGAGGCGATAGACGAAGAAGACGCATCTTGATTTAGACGGAAATATTGGATACTCTTGATCAACGCATATGATTCAACCACGCGCATTACTCAAAGTCGCTGACAACACGGGAGCCCGCATCATCCGTGTGTTTAAGGTGCTTGGTGGATCACGCCGAAGGTACGCACGCATTGGGGATGTGGTGGTCGCATCGGTGCAGACTGCAGAGCCGAGAAAGCAGCTCAAGAAAAAGGATAAAGTGCGCGCGGTTATTGTGCGCACCCGCTGTACGTTCCACCGTAAAGATGGATCTTCGATTCGATTTGATGAAAACGCAGCAGTGATTATTGACGGCATGGAACCAAAGGGAGGACGTATTTTTGGTCCCATTCCTATGGAGATTAGAGATCGCGGATATGCGAAAATTGCGTCACTCGCGGAAGAGGTGATTTAACAAAGACATATGAAGCTCAAGAAAAATGACAACGTACTTGTACTGAAAGGCAAAGATCGCGGAGCATCTGGTAAGGTGCTTGCGGTATTTCCCGAGGTCTCGAAGGTTGTTGTAGAAGGAGTACATATGCGTCGCCGACACATTCGCGCACGCCGCCAAGGAGAGAAGGGACAGGTTGTGTCTGTGGAAGGGCGTATTCCGGTCGCAAATGTCGCGCTGGTGTGTGGTAAATGTAAGAAGGGAGCGCGCATCGGATACAAGTTCACCGAGCAGGGGAAGGTGCGTGTGTGCCGTAAATGTGGAACTGAAGGAATCTAATACATATGACAGCGAAAACGACCGCAAAAACTGCGCCAAAAACTGAATATACTTCACGCATTATTCCCGAGATGCAGAAAGCGTTTGGATACAAAAATATCCTCGCGGTTCCTCACGCCACGAAAGTGGTGTTGAATATAGGTATCGGGAAAATCCAAGATAAAAAAGAACGCGACGCCGTGAAGCAAACACTTGCGATGATTACGGGACAAATGCCGGAGGATCGAAAAACGAAAAAAGCTATTGCACAATTTAAAACGCGCGAAGGGATGGTGGTGGGCTACCGCGTGACGATTCGTGGGAAACGCATGGAAGCATTTCTCGCACGTCTTATTCACACCGCTCTTCCTCGCACTCGCGACTTCCGGGGCATTTCGGTTTCGAGTGTTGATGAACATGGTAATTTGCACATTGGTATTCGAGAGCACATCATTTTTCCGGAACTCATTGGAGAAGATTTTCAGCGAATTTACAGTCTGCAAGTATCGGTCGTCACCAATGCACACTCGCGCGAGGAAGCCCGCAAGCTCTTTGAGCTGATGGGCTTTCCGTTCGAACGTCCGGAAGTCTAGAGTGGGCAAGGTCTTTTCTTGACCCGACCCGACGTTTTCGGTATACTCCTACCATTATGGCTAAGGCCTCAGTACGCGCGCGGGCGCTCAAAAAGCCCAAATTTTCTACACGGACGGTGCGCCGTTGTTTTCGCTGTGGACGGAAGCGCGCATACATCCGCGACTTCGATTTATGCCGTATTTGTTTCCGTGAACTCGCCCTCGAAGGAATGATTCCGGGAGTAAAGAAATCAAGCTGGTAATATGACCGACCCAATTGCAGACATGATTAATCGCATCAAGAATGCCCAGCGCGTGGGACATACGTCGGTGGTTGTTCCATATTCCAAACTTCTTTGGAACGTTGCGGAAATTTTAGAGAAAGAAGGATTTATTTCGGCCGCTCAGAAGCGTGGACGCAAAATAGTGCGCACCATGGAACTCACACTCAAATATTCAACAGAAAAAGAGCCGCGCGTACACGGTGTGCGCCGTGTATCAAAGCCATCTTGCCGTATTTATGAAAACTCTCGCGCACTGAAATCGGTAAAGCAGGGGACGGGACTCGCGATTGTTTCAACGTCAAAAGGTCTGATGACGAACTCTCAAGCACGCACCGCAAAGATGGGAGGAGAGATTATGTTTGAAATTTGGTAATCATATATGAGTCGCCTTGGTAAACAACCAATCCCACTTCCGAAAGGAGTTGAAGCGTCCGTTTCCGGAGGCATTCTGACCGTGAAGGGATCAAAAGGAACTCTCATGCGAACGCTACATCCAAAAATCACGGTCACGATACGCGACGGCGTAGTCACGCTCACGCCACGCGAAATGAGTGAGGGAACGCGTATGTTGTGGGGCACATTCCACGCACATGTGCGCAATATGATCAAAGGAGTGACCGAAGGATTTACCAAATCCTTACAGCTCGAAGGAATAGGATACCGCGTTGCACTCAAAGGAAAAGATTTGGAATTCGCACTTGGATTTTCTCATTCGGTGCCATTTAAGGCAGAAGAGGGCGTTGCATTTGCTGTTGAAAAAAACATGATCACCATTACAGGTTCTTCTATTGAGAAAGTGGGAAATATTGCCGCATCAATTCGCGCACTCAAAAAACCCGAGCCGTACAAAGGGAAGGGCATTCGATATGTGGGAGAGGTGGTGCGTCGCAAGGCCGGTAAGAAAGCTGCGGGAGCATAATGTACTGACACACTAATATGTTGACTACAAAACAACTGAAGCAAAAACAATCGCGACTCATCCGTCGTGCCTCTCGCGTGCGCGGGCGCATTGAGGGTACGGCGGAACGTCCACGCCTTTCGATTTTTCGATCCGCACGTCACATCGTTGCGCAACTGATTGATGATACGTCAGGGCGCACGCTTGCATACGTTACTGATGCAGGAAAGAAAGGCGCCAAGACCACAAAAGGAACAAAAACAGACAAGGCGCGTGTTGTAGGAGAGACAATTGCAGAGGCGGCAAAAAAAATCGGCGTGAAGTCTGCA
This sequence comes from uncultured Candidatus Saccharibacteria bacterium, assembly GCA_964354975.1. Classification (GTDB taxonomy): domain Bacteria; phylum Patescibacteriota; class Minisyncoccia; order Ryanbacterales; family HO2-45-13; genus CAYHBS01. The sequence continues at coordinate 6,829 of CAYHBS010000016.1, read as the reverse complement.
GTGTTTGATCGCGGAGGGTTTCGTTACCATGGGCGCGTAAAGACCGTTGCGGAAGCGGCGCGCGGAAAAGGACTGACATTGTAATATGGCCGAAGTAAAAAAACAATCAGCATTTGGAGCAGGAAGAGGGGGGGATCGACGTGGGCCACGCCCGGGTGGTGGCGGCCGTCGCCCTGATCGCCGTCCAAAGAAGCCGGCAGACGCGTTGGAGCATAAAGTGGTGGATATGCGACGCGTTGCTCGCGTGGTATCCGGAGGACGTCGGTTTAGTTTCCGCGCAACCGTTGTTGCGGGAGATCGCAAAGGGAAGGTGGGCGTTGGCATCGGTAAGGGGCGCGATACCGCGATGTCTATTGAAAAGGCGCTCAACCAGGCTCGCAAATCGATGATTACGGTACCGATGGATGAACACGGAACGATCCCTCATGACGTGCGGGCAAAGTTTAGTTCTGCGGTGGTACTGATTCGTCCTGGAAAGAAGGGGCGAGGACTCATTGCGGGAAGCTCGGTGCGCACCGTGCTTGAGCTTGCCGGAGTAGCAGACGCGAGCGCAAAAATTCTCTCGCGGTCAAATAATAAGCTCAATAACGCGCGCGTCGCAATGATCGCGCTTAGTCAGTTACGAGCAAAGAAACAACATGCAACTACACCAACTACAACCCAAGCATAAGCACCGAAAGAGCCCTCGTATTGGTCGCGGAGGTTCGCGTGGTACATTTTCCGGACGCGGAACGAAAGGACAGAAAGCACGTTCCGGGCGCCGTATTCGTCCTGCGGAGAGAGACTTCATCATGAAATTTCCAAAGAAGCGAGGACATAGTCAATATCGCTTTGAGAACCCCTCGGTAACGATTACGCTCGCGCGCGTGGCAAAAGCATTCGCTGACGGTGGTTCCGTAAATCCGCGATCGCTCAAAGCACGTGGCGTAATATCGGGTCCAAAGCAGCGCAAAGCATCCATCAAAATTGTTGGCACTGCAAGTGTGAAGAGTGCGCTCATGGTGTCTCATATTGCGCTTTCCAAAACTGCGGCAGATGCCATTACGAAAGCCGGAGGGAAAGTTTCTTAAATACACTATGAATACATTCAAACGAATTTTCCGAGACGAAGCACTGCGAACGAAAATGTTCTATGTGCTCGGACTACTGGCGATCTTTCGAATTGCCGCCGCTGTGCCAATTCCGGTGATTGACCGACTTCGTTTTGCGGGCGCACTTGGGGGCAACAGTCTTCTCGGACTTTTTAATTTGTTTACGGGAGGAGGACTTGAACAAGTGTCTCTCATGATGCTCGGTGTTGGCCCATACATCACCGCAAGCATTATCATGCAGCTCCTCACCATGATTTTCCCAACGCTAAAGGAGTTATATCATGAGGAAGGCGAGGCGGGACGTCGAAAATTTATGCAGTATTCGCGCATTCTGACCGTGCCACTCGCGATGCTCCAGGGATATGGGCTTCTTCGACTGCTCGCCAGTCAAGGAGTCATTGCGCTCGCTTCGGGACTTTCGCTCGAACTACTGACGGTACTTGTCGTGGTGACCGCAGGATCGGTATGGCTGATGTGGCTAGGAGAGCAAATTACACAATATGGCATTGGAAACGGAATTTCACTCCTCATTTTTTCTGGAATTGTTGCGGGAATTCCACAAATTGCGTATCAAAACTACGTCACATTCTCGCGCGAAATGATTCCTACGCTTGTTGGATTTATAATTGCGGCTATTGTGGTGATTGCGGGTGTGGTACTCGTCACTGAAGCGGAGCGACCCATTCCTATTTCATATGCAAAACGCGTGCGTGGTATGAAGCTGTACGGTGGCGTGTCGACGTACCTGCCACTTCGCGTGAACCAAGCAGGCGTGATTCCAATCATTTTTGCGATTTCCATTCTGTTATTTCCCCAACTGATTCTTACGCTCCTTGCGAGCACGGGAGGGGTGTGGGTGAGCACCGCGGCGGCAACATTCAACGGATGGATGCAAAATCAGTGGATTTATGGCGCGCTCTATTTTGTGCTCGTCTTCCTTTTCACATACTTCTACACTGCGGTCACGTTTGATTCCGGTTCCATCGCAACAAATCTCCAAAAGAGTGGTGGATTTATTCCCGGCATGCGTCCGGGTCGTCCCACCGCGGAATACTTGGGCGCGGTCATTAATCGCATCACACTCGCAGGCGGACTCTTTCTTGGTATTATTGCGATCATGCCGCTGATCATTCAGGGGGTGCTCGGCACCTCGACACTCACGATTGGAGGCACAGCGCTCCTCATCGTCGTGTCCGTGGTACTCGAGACCGTCAAACAAATTCAAGCACAACTCACGGTACGTGAGTATGAGTAATACTCCGAAAACGATTTTTTTAGTGGGGCGCGCGGGGTGTGGTAAAGGAACGCAAGCCGCGCTCATTCGCGCACTGCTTGGTGAGGATCGCACGCTTTACTTTTACACCGGACAAAAATTTCGCGAACTTGCCGACGGGGGACATACCTACACGACCGATATGCTCAAAGAAAAAGTGCTTGGGCTTGGGTTACTCGCCCCTCGTTTTCTTGCAATCTGGGCATGGGCGGATAAATTTATTCGTGAATTGAAACCCGATCAACACATTCTCCTCGATGGATCTCCGCGCATCGCACTTGAAGCGGAAATTTTAATGCAAGCGCTCACGTTTTATAACCGTGAGCACGCTATCATGCTCCATATTGATATTCCCGCAAGCGAAGCGATACGGCGACTCTCCAAGCGCGGCAGAGAGGACGATGTGCCGGATGCCATCGCTAAGAGACTAGAGGTATTTGAGAAAGAAATGAAGGAACTGCGCGTGTTTGTGACCACGCACCCACAGATGGAGCTTGTTGATATCAACGGCGTCGGAACCGTAGAGGAGGTGTTTGAGCGCGTGAAATCTGCTATTGCATGATTGCAAAAAAAATTGTCGATCGAGACGCAATTATTGAGGGGGGACACCTCCTCGGGGAAATTCTTGAGCGCCTTTCGCTTGCCGTGCGTCCAGGAATTACGACGCGAGAACTCGACACACTTGCAGAACAATGGATCCTCGCAGTGGGCGGTACCCCATCATTTAAAGGATATCAAAGTGAAGGTGATAAACGTCCATACCCAGCAACGGTATGTACATCCGTAAATAATGAAGTTGTCCACGGTATTCCATCAGATCGTGCGCTTAAAAACGGCGATATCATGGGACTTGATATTGGTATGCAATATAAAGGATTCTTTACCGACACCGCAGTGACTGTTCCTGTTGGCGCTGTATCGCAAGAAGTGATCCAGTTACTGCGCGATACGTCGGCTGCGCTTGAAGCGGGCATTCAGGCCGCAGTAGTTGGAAACCGCATTGGGGATATTGGGCATGCGGTTTCTACAGTTGCGAAGACAAATAATCGCGGGGTGGTGCGCGAGCTCGTAGGGCATGGCGTGGGACTTGCGGTCCACGAAGATCCACAGATTCCAAACTATGGCGATCCCGGCTCCGGAGAGCGTATTGTTGAACACATGGTGCTCGCACTGGAGCCCATGTTTAATATGGGAGATAGGAAGGTGAAGTTGGCGGGTGACGGATGGACGTGGGTGACGAAAGACGGATCGCTCTCCGCGCATTTTGAACACACGATTCTTATTACCAACGAAGGGCCAGTGGTGGTGACGCGTCGCCCGAGTGAGCGCGCATGAGATATATTGGACTCGATTTTGGCACGAAACGTATCGGTGTTGCGGTGTCAGACGGCGACGGCAAGTTGGCGTTTGCGCGTACTATTATAGATGCCTCTGGGGATGTACGTTCGGCATTGAATGAAATTATTTCCGAGGAACCAACAGCAGGAATCGTTGTAGGGGTGCCGATTGGATTCTCCGGACAGGAGAGTGAGATGGCCGAACAGGCGCGTGCGTTTGCGAGTTCGCTTGAATCACTAGGCATTCCTATTTTTTTAGAAAATGAAATACTCACCTCGAGTGCGTCGCGCACGCTTCGCCCCGATGTCGATCATATTGATGCCGGAGCCTCCGCACTCATGCTGCAGGGTTTTTTGGACAGAAAGCGTAGGGAGGAAAACTCGTGATTATTATACATATTCATTATACACCCAGTGTATTGACATATATCATATATGATATATACTGATCCTGAGAGCGAATCCTACAGAGTAAAATTCTATGTCGACACAAGAACTGGTCGCAGTCCTATTAAAGAATATATTGAAAAACTCAATATAAAAGAACGAGCAAAGCTTTTGAAATATGTTGTGTTTTTACGTGCACATGAAGGAGTGCTCGATGAGCCATATACAAAACATATCACAGGCAAGATCCGCGAATTACGAGTGGATTTTGGAAAAAAGCGACATAGAATATTCTATTTTATATTTGTCGGAAAAACTATTATTCTCCTTCATGCGTTTTTGAAGAAAACAGCAAAAACACCACCAAACGAAATCAAACGAGCAGTAGAACGTTATATATTAGTACTACGCAGTAAACGCATATATGAGTAAAACAAAAAAACAATACAAAGTTACAGACTTTCAGAAATATCTAGACGAGCAACTGAAAGATCATAACGTGAAAAAATATTATGACATGTACGGCAAACAGCTTGAAATTGCCTATCAGATTTTACAATTACGCAAAAAGGCGGGAATTTCGCAAATAGCACTTGCGAGGCAAATTGGCACAACCCAGAGTAACATTGCGCGCATGGAGGCGGGGGAACAAAATTTCACAACAGATACACTTCAGCGTATTGCGGTGGCGTTTAAGAAAAACCTCAAAGTTGAATTTGTAAAGTAGTGGTTCACTGTTTCCGATATCGGTGCCGCCGCGCTTATGCTCCAGGGGTTTTTTGGATAGAACGAATATAAGAAAAGGGCAAACGAGCTTATAGCTTGGAGCTGGTAGTTCGTGAAAATGTATTAAAAAAGTTACAACAGAGATTTTGTTTTCATTTTTACTGACAACCATATCACGATCGTGATATGGTTGTCAGTTCAGTTTATTTGCGTTGAAGAAGCTCGCAGGAGTAGCAGGAATGTTAAAAGAGGAAATGATGTACCATGGAACTATTCGGGCGAATAGTAGAATAGTTATGGGGAATGATCAAAAAACCCCCGTACTGCAACAGTGTTTACTATTGACAGTACTATATAAAAGGAGTATAATATTCACATTGTTCTTTTTATACAGACTTGCGTTTACCGCAGAAAAGAGATGCTTTAGGGCTTTTCTTTTCTGCGGTAAATCTACAAACCGTAGATGTGTCTAGTCCGTACTTTGCAATTTCGCAGGGAGGATTCAGCGCAACATGCGACAGGAGCATACAATGAGTAAAGCCACTTCCCGTGGTCAAGCTCTCGAGCTCAATTCCCGTTTCGGTATTGATACCAATTGGGACAGTCTCGATGGCGACACAATGCAGCGTATCATCATGCTTCCGAGAGAAGTGCTTGGACAGCGCTTCACCGCTTTTCTCAAGAACGGCGCTCGATTGATTGTCGGCGAGCCGAAGATCATCCCAATCGACCGATCCACACCTTTTAACCCCGAGAAACTACTGGGTAAGGGCTGGACGATCTGGAGAGGTCCTGCGGACGGCAACGGGCTGGAAGGCGAGGAAGAGCAGGATCAGCGTTCTCTCGGTGTTACTGAACTCGATCTTTCCAAGATCCAGCTCGTGACCACGCCCAAGAAAGGTGAGAAAGTGGTACAGGGCGAGGAGAACCTTCGACGTCTTCGCGAGGCAAATCACATTTGTCTCGATGCGGATATATTCCAGACCTTCTGGGATCAGAAGGAGCTCATTCCGGCACTCTTCAAAGAGTCCACGAATGGTAGCACCACCTTCGTCTTCTTCAAGGGGACAACACTTCGCCACCCGAGCGGCGGCCGCTGCGTGCTCTGCTTGTACCTCAGCGGAGGTGAGTGGTACTGGAACTGCCGCTGGCTCGACGGTGGCTGGCTCGTCCGCAATCCGTCCGCGGTTCTCGCAAGTGAGACCTGAGCACTGATTTTCTTGGATCTTCTGGATCCTTGAGTCTTAGTCCTTGGGCGAGCAACCTGAGCCCTCGTGCACATCATTCGGTGTGTGCGAGGGTTCTTTTTTATTTCGTGTTATTATAATTTTGGTAGTAGGTGCATACGCAGGAGATCACGGTTTCCTGCTATCGAATCCAGTATCCATACATCCAGAGTATTCGCGATCACGGTTGCGGGTAGCGTGGTGTATGTAGACATTTCAAAAAATGAAGATACTTGGTGTGAGATGCTATGTGAGTACAGCTCACGAATACGATACAGCCTCGAGAGCGACTACTTTTTCTCACGGTACCCCGTGTTGTAGTAGCCCCCTCATTCTACATTCAAAGGGCAGTGAAATAGACGGCATTTCATACATTTTTCGCAACCCGAACGGCAACCGCTACGTGCTCTACTTGTACCTCAACGAAGGTAAGTGGAACTGGAACTACAACTGGCTCGACAATGACTGGAACGTCAACAATCCGTCCGCGGTTCTCGCAACTCTCTTCATTTCTCTCCCGCTTTTGCGGGAGAGTTTTGTTTTAAGAGTTGTCCGTTCCAGCCACCGAACATTTTTCCTATTTCGTCCACTTGTACCGAAAGTACAATATATTTTTTATTATCCAATGATTTTGTTTCCCAGAGTATCATGAGTAAAATTTTGAGCGTATCAATTTTTCGTATTGCCATACGAACATATGGGAGCTTCTCCTCCCTTTTTAAAAAGCTTGCACATACAGTCATCTCTATTGCTTCAATAAACAGGGTATCGATTCTCTGTCCTAGTGAA
>CAYHBS010000015.1:0-17741 GCA_964354975.1 uncultured Candidatus Saccharibacteria bacterium | reverse complement strand
TCCACACGAGGCACTTCATTGGGATCAAGTGCATCTCTTAGTAAATCAAGATCAAGTCCACGGTCGCGAGAGAGAATTTCAAGATCCTCTGGAGTGGGATTTTCGACAAGCACCCACGATCCAATTTTAAACTCATCGAGGGTACGTACCACATCATCTTTAATGGCGCGCTGGTAATACTGAATCATGATTTTTTTTCGGTAAATCCGAGAGAAAGCGAATTAATGCAATATCGCGCACCAGTGCTCGTGGGTCCGTCTGGAAACACGTGTCCTAAATGCGCTCCGCATGCCGCACACGTCACCTCGGTGCGCCGCGTACCCCCACTCATATCTTCTTCAAGTTTTATACGCCCTTCTGATACCGGGCGATCAAAGCTCGGCCATCCGGTGCCAGAATCAAATTTTGCAGTTGAATCAAAAAGCTCCGCATTGCAGTTACTACACATATACATTCCCGTCTTCTCATTGTGAAGGAGGGCACCGCTAAACGGCGCCTCCGTACCTTTCTCCCGCGTTACCCGGTAGACCTCTGGGGTCAGCTTACTCTTCCAATCATCGCCCATATACCAGTCTTATAGTTTTGCGCCAACTTCCAATAGATATTCTTTGCGCACACCATTTACGTCCACGATATATGTGCCTAGTGGGAGCGCTTCCACCAGAATTGCGAGTGAACGCTCATACGGCACCAACGCTTGCGTACACATTTTCGATGAATCACGTGCCTGCGTGACGGTCACATAAAATGTGTCGCCAGTTTTTTCATAGGTTATATCGCTAATCGTAGTGCAACCGTCCGGCAAATTTCCTTTCGCAGTCACGGTGAGCGTGAGCGGGTATGATGACCCTGTCGTGAGCGTCACCTCATCTACCACTGCGTCGCTATATTCTATTGTTGTTTGTTCGGATGGGCCCTGATCTTTTTGCATCTTCCAATATACGTATGCACCAATGAGTACCAGTATAATGATGACCAAAATGATGATGATTTTTTTCATATATATATTGACGGAAATAGTAATCGCTCGTTACTCGTAGCATATCACCCCAACACATACTTTCCCAGCGCCATGTGCAAAATAAAACCGCCCGGTTAGCTTCCGGGCGGCGTTTACGGTGTTGTGATGAGCTCTCTTAGTAGTTCCACGCGCTCCACGCGCGCAGTAACCCAGCGATGCGAGTACTGCGGGCATGTCTTTCGAATATACCTCCACGTATTTGCGAGCCGTTGATGTGCCGCGGCGCGAGTAATGGTATATCTGTGCGCAAGGTGACGGAGCGACACTGCGCCTCCATCTACGCAACCAAAGTAATACCACAACAGCACATCATATCGGTTGTCACTCCGATCTTTCGACCGCGATTTGTCCCGAATATCATGGATGTGCTTTCTAAACTCACGGAGCTCCGCGATGCATCCGCGCAGTTGTGCGCGCGCATCACACAAGACTTCCGGACTCGGCTGTCTGACATCGGCAACAATTTCATGACGGGCCCGCCCCACACTCGGCTCCGCGTGCGCACTCGCTTCATCAAGTGAGTACACGCGCACTCGTTGTGCAGTCACTACTTCGTGCGTGACAGCATCGCCCTGGAGCGAGACGCCAACGCGAGACTGCCGTTCCAAACGTATGCGATCTGCGCGACGTTGCAATTCCAGCTGGTGAATGGGAGTGCGTACGTGTTCAAGGTGATTATCCTGCCAGCGCGCGATTGCGCTCCGAATTCTTCTCGCTGCATATGGCCGAAACGGCAACTCATATTGAGAATCGTAGAGCTCACTTGCGCGCATGAGCGCAAGAAATCCCTCCTGTATACAATCATCAATATACGAGTTGTCGCGGCAATACGTATGTGCGAGTCCGCGCACAAGATCGGTATGCTCGGCAATAAATGCTTCGGTGCATGCCTGCGTGGACCATGGCGTTGATATCGTGTGCATTCGTGCTACTCCTCGTGCAAAGAACTATGGAATGTCTTGCAGCATATAACGCGTCGTACCGCTGACTCGTCACCGCACCTCACCGAGGAGCGGAACTCCGATTCGTTGGCGCGCCGTCTCCCCACGAAACCGCATACCTTCTCTGCGCGCAAGATGAGCCGGATCTCTTCCGGAATTTTTCATCTGCATCGCTGGTAGCGCGGATCCGGGAAGCACCGCATGCTTCCCATACTTTTCAGCCATTTTATCCACTCCCGCATAAATCCGCTGCATCCGCTCCACCTGCACCATACCTCCAAACAAATCGGGCTGTTGGATATCACTCGGAGTTAAATCCATGAGCACCACACCGGTGGCGCGGTATCTTGTACGCGCCTGAAATACCTGATGGAACGCGGGACGGAGAAGTGCAAGTATTGCTTCCGGTGTTGCTGCGGAATGCGTGAGTGTGAGGTCGTATCCGTGATACGTAAATTCCTGCGTTTTGAGAAAAAATGCCACGCGACGCGCAAGGAGACTGTGCCTCCGCGCCTTAATGCACGCGTTCGCAATATTTTTTGCGAGCTGCGCATACACCACGTCGGGACTCGTTGACGCAGGAGAAAATGTTTTCGTTTTACTAATAGATTGATACGTATGTGCCTCCTCTTGGTTGAGTGCGTAAATGAATTCTCCATTGAGTTCCCGCCAAATTTCTTGATACGGTTTCGCAAGATGTTGCTGAACCCAATGCTGGTCCTTTGCCGCAAATGCACCAGCAGTGTAGACGCCGTGTTTTCCCAGGAGTGCGGAGGCCTGCGAACCAATCCCCCATATTTTTTCCACTGGCAGCGTAGCAAGATGCGCGCGGATATCACGCTGATGTATCACCGTAAATCCCCCGGGTTCGGGCTTGAGGCGCCTGGACGCAACTTTCGCGAGCACCTTATTTGGCGCAAGCCCCACCGAAAATGTGATGCCCAGTTCACGAGAGAGCTCCCACTGAATCCGCTTTGCGATTTCTACGTAGGTCATCTTTAGTGGACGGCGAAGTCCCGTAATATCAGCAAAGCATTCGTCAATACTATATTCCTCTACTTCTGATGTGTAGCGACGCACAATCGCGTACATGCGGCGCGAAAATAAACTGTACGTTTCGTAATCCGAGGGGAGCACCACGGCGGTGGGACAGCGTTTGAGCACTTCGCCGATAACCATTCCACGCGTTACTCCCGCTTTTTTTGCTTCGTAACTCATGGCACTCGCAATGCCACGCTCACGCCCAGTGACCACTGGCCGCCCTTTGAGCGCGGGATTTACCGCAATTTCGCAGTTTGCAAAAAATGAATCTCCATCAATGTGAAGAATGGCTTTCTCGGACGCATGCTGCCAACCACCAAAAAACATATCAGTATTTACGAATCACTGCGCGCACCACCGCGGCAATCGTTAATCCCTCCTTTGGTCGAATTGGCTTCATGGTGTGATTGGCGGGTTCTAACCATACTTCGCTTCCGCGCTTGCGAAAATATTTCATCGTCCATCCACCATCTACTTCGGCAATCACAATGTCGTTATTACGTGCCGTGCGCCCGCGTTCCACGAGTACCATATCTCCTTCGCGAATGCCCGCTTCGATCATGGAGTCTCCTTTCACTTTCAGTAAATAGGTTGCCTCTTTGTGTTCAATTAAATAGTCATCAAGACTCATGGTGTCAACAAGCTCTTCTTCGGCCGGAGATGGAAATCCCGCCTCCACAACACCAAGTACGCGCGCGTCTCCAAATAGTTTTCCGGGGATGAGTTTACCAACGGAGTCACGCGTAAGTATGCGCGCATCTTCCAATTTGCGCGCAATTTTTACCGCAGCATTTTTTGATTTGTACCCCAGTAATTTCGCGAGCTCCGCGTACGACGGCATCCTACGGTGCGTGCGGTAAAACTGTGAGATCTTATGTTTTGCGCGTTCGGACATATCTCTATCATAGGTGTACGAACGTACACCTACAAGCGATAGGGGTGGATAGAAAAGAAATAGGATAATAGGAATCTTATATCTTTGAGTATGAGTGGCATCGGAGGATATCTAGGAGCCCGAATCAGTGCCCAGTGGAACCCAATTGTTTTAGAACTAAGGGAGTTGGTTGAGGTTTGGGGAGGAGATGAAGAACGGGGATTTGGCGGAGAAAATAACAGTGTCGGCCTAGTCCCAGAGGGGAGTAGAACTTTGTTTATTTAATACATGCTTGACAACGAATTAATAGAACCCTAGGGTAGATTAGAAGACGGAGGTTAACAATCCATGAGTATTTCTAAGTTAGTTGATAGGCTCGAAAGAGGCAAGAGTTCTTCTAGGGGCACTTTTCCGTTAATTGTTAACATCGAAAAGTGCGGGAAATGCCACCGCAAAATTCTGGTCGATAACGAGGTCAAGCACCTCTCGCATCCGCAGGTGGTCTACACCGCAGTCACTTGCTGGGACTGCCTCAGCAATCAAGAAAAGGAGGCGGCCAAAAAACTCTACCCGTGGTTGGCCGGTCGCGAGACAGATTAGGAATCAGACTCCATATATTCAATCAGGGAATGCGTTATCACAACGTGTTCCCTCTTTTTTATGTATTTGCTATCTGCCCGGATTTTTTAAATGTGCAGGTTTTTCACGGTCGTGAAAAACCTGCACATTCGATTATCAGCGAATTTTTCACCAGCGTTAAATAACATAAATACCATTGATCCAAAAATAACAGACAACGAGTGCACGCCCGTAAACTCGTCATCAGTTCGAAAATTGGTGTTTACTTGTCAGCCAAAACGAAAGTTCAAAACAACCAATAAAAATGATGTCTCGAAAGTCTGAACATTACTCCACCTTGAGTACGGCGACGGTGTTGGTCTCCCCTACTGCGCCAATGATGCGGCCCGTCACAAATACAACAGTATCTCCTGCGGCAACGCGATGTGCGCGCTTCAAATGCGTAAACGCATGCTTTTCAATGTCGGCAATAGTTTTTAGTTTCGTCGCAACAATGGTTGATACACCCCACACGAGCGTGAGACGCCGAGCAACTGCATTGTCACTCGTGATTGCAACAATAGGTGTGGTAGGACGAAACATTGCAACGGCACGAGCAGAGTGCCCCGTTGTGGTTCCTACAAGAATGATGTTTGCCTGAAGTTGTTTCGCAATATATTTTGCGGCGCGTGATACTGCAATATCCATCATGCCCGCCTCTTCTTCAATTGGGAGTCGATATGATTTCCCGTGTGTTTCGGTCTCGGACAGAATGCGGCGCATCATCACCACTGCGGCAATTGGATGCTTGCCTGATGCGGTCTCTGCCGAAAGCATGACTCCATCTGCACCGTCGTACACCGCGTTTGCAACGTCGCTCACTTCCGCGCGCGTCGGAATACTGTTTTTCGTCATGGATTCGAGCATTTGTGTAGCTACAATCACCGGCTTCATTGCCGCACGCGCACGTTCGATGATTTCTTTTTGACGCACTGGAAGTTGCCAGAGTGGCGTTTCAATACCAAGATCCCCGCGAGCAACCATGATTGCATCGGACGCAGCGATAATGGCATCCAAATGTTCAATCGCTTCCGGACGTTCAATTTTTGCGATGAGCTTGATGGGAGCGCCTTTCAGCATGCGACGCGCTTCTTTCATGTCTGCGGCGTTTCGTACAAATGACACGGCAAGATAGTCGAGCTTCATGAGAATCGCAAATTGAATCGCTTCTTTATCGCGCTTCTCAAAAATATGCACGCGCAGTTTCAATTGTGGAACGTTAATACCTTTGTTTGAAAACAACGTACCTCCGCGAAGTACGCGGCAGACAAATCGTTTTCCTTTTCCGTTGATGCGCCGACAACTGATAATCTCAAGTAAAATACTTCCGTCGTCCAAAAACACCTGACCGCCTGTCATCGCGCCTTTTTCAAAAATCGGGGAAGGTACAGGAATTCTTCCTTCGGTATATTCAGACATACCGGTGTCAAGCGTGATAAATTCATCGTCCTTTAAGAGCACGCCGCTCTCCGGCATTTTTCCGATACGCATCTTTGGGCCCTGTAAGTCCCCAATGATACCGATGTGCCTGCCGAGCGCTTTCTCCACTGCGCGGATTTTCTTCACCATTTCCTTGTGTCCATCGAGCGTATCGTGAGAAAAATTAAGCCGCGCCGCATTCGCTCCTGCAACAAACAACTCCTTTAATTTTGCGGGAGTACTTGTTGCCGGACCGACGGTCGCGAGAATTTTTGTTTTGCTATTCATATTATTTTTTGTGGAAACCTTGATTATGCTGGACATGTAACAAAAATACAAGAACATGTGCGCGTTATGCACAAGATTTTTTCGAATATTGACTTTTACAATCATAACGGATCCGCACCTCATTTTTTGACACTGTGCACCTAATGTGGTTCCATGTCTTCGAGTTCTTACAAGGAGTACAAACTGATGCCTATGAGTATTGAACAGGAACTGCTTTCCATCTTTTCGGTATTTGTGTTGTGGGCGCTCATCATCCCCGACATGAGGCGGTTTCTAAAGGAAGGGTAAATGGTGGCTAACACGCTCATTAATCACACGGGGAAGCTGGTCACTATCGTGGGGAACCGGAAACGAGACATCACGATTCAGCCCACGTCACTCACGGTACCAACAAAAACCTCGGTGACCAGGTTACGAGGAGTCAATATCAAAGCGCCACACTCCGAAACGAGTTGGATTGGTGTGTGCCAAAACCGTTGGAAAGGAATTCCGGAACATTACACGCGAGGAAAATACATCGCGCACATCCTGCGGGAGTGCGATGCGCTTGTGCTCGCGCTTCACGGGAGTACTTATGACAGATACTACTTTCCGGACTATCCACTCAATGAGGGCGCTTTCGTGGTTAGACATCTCTGGCACGTTGGTAAACGGTAACGTGCGCCCCCACCATTGTGGGGGCGCTTCTTTATTTCTCTGTAGAACGCAGTGCAGCAATGCGATCTGCAATTGGAGGATGTGTGGCAAATAAATTCGCAAACCAGTGGCGGCGACCGGATGTTTCTACATGATCCGGGTCATCGAGCCACACGTGATTTACCGCGTTGTTTGTGTGAATGAGTGGTCTATCGTGCGCGGCAATTTTTGCGAGTGCGCTCGCAAGTCCATCGGGATATCGCGTGAGCAACGCGCCAGACGCGTCCGCGAGAAATTCGCGCTTTCGAGAGATTGCGAGCTGCATTAGTTGCGCAATTATTGGCGAGAGTAGCGCAAGTACTATCCCCACTAATAGTAAGATCCCTGCTCCGCCATTTTTTCTATCTCCCCCACCTCTGCGATACCACAGCGAACGCAAAAACCAATCTGAAATCAGCGCAATAAATCCGACGAGCACCACCGCAACGGTAGAAACCAAAATATCTCTATTCCCCACATGGGAAAGTTCATGTGCAATAACGCCCTCCAGTTCGGCCTTATCCAAAATTTGTAGGAGTCCTGTTGTTACCGCAATGGCTGCGTGCTCCGGATCTCTACCCGTGGCAAATGCGTTTGGGGCGGGGTCACGCACGACATATACGCGCGGTTTTGGAAGCCCCGCGGTAATTGCGAGATTGTCGACAATGCGGTTGAGTTCGAGAAATTCTGTCCCATCTGCTGGCACCGCGTGTGTTGAGGCAATCACAATTTTGTCGGAATACCAGTACGACGTGATGCCCATCAATATACTCACCACTACTGCAATCGGCAGCAACGCTGGAGTATCTAATGTGTACGAAAACACCCATCCAATCCCAATAACAACAATAAAGAACGTGGTAAAAAGCGCCCACGTTTTTCGAATATTAGAATCTTGATGAGTATAAAGTGAAGTCATAGGTTCAGCTGACAGCTTGTAGCTTATAGTGGATAGTTTTGAAACACAATTATAGGTGCTCGTTAAATTGAAAAACTGTGTTCTATATGTTATTTTTTATCTGAGAATGTAGGTCAGGGGGTAAACCGTGGTAGGTAAAAAACTAAAGAAACGACATCAACGCATCCTGAACGCTCTTCGAGATCTTGGAGGAACAGCAACTACAAGACAAATCGCCATCGCTACCAGTCTCCATGTGAATGGAGTCTCTCAGAGTATGAATGTGCTCGGTGGACAGCATATACAATACCTTGGAGGCACAGGCACGGACCGCCTCTGGAAACTCAAAAATGCATAACAACCGAAGAACCGATGCACCGCATCGGTTCTTTTACTAGGGAGTTTAGAACTTTACTGCAACTGGAGCGGTTTCTTTTTCGTCAGCGTCAAAGAATGGCTGCTGGGTGAATCCGAACATTCCTGCAATCATGTTTGATGGAAATTGCTCCACCTTGTTGTTCATCTCCTGCACGGTTCCGTTGTAGAATCGGCGCGCCGCCTGAATTTTATTTTCGGTGTCCGAAAGTTCACGCTGGAGTTCGAGGAAGTTGGTGTTTGCCTTGAGATCAGGATAGCTCTCCGAAAGTGCAAATAGTTTCCCAAGTGCCTGTGAAAGACCTGCTTCCGCACTTTGCATTGCCTTTAAGTTTTCGGCAGTGAGCTTTGAAGGATCAAGATGCATCGCTGTTGCCTTTGAGCGCGCATTAATCACCGCGTCCAATGTTCCCTGTTCGTGTGCGGCGTATCCCTTCACGGCGCTCACCAGATTTGGGATTAAATCATATCGACGCTTGAGTTGCACTTCAATATCCGACCACGCTTCGCGCACACGATTGCGGAATTTAATGAGCTCGTTATACATTCCCACGACCCACACGACTGCAAGCACAAGGATTGCTGGGATATTAAATGCCCAGCTCACCACGTCAAAAAGTCCGCTCGCGAGCAGAAGTACAATGAGCACTGAAACGATAATACTGGTCATATGTAAATAGACATACTTAGTAATTCTCATGCAATTGTACCACAAAATGCTCAAGCCCAAAACTTTGAACTATTGAATAAACCTGGAATTGATGCTATTTGTTCATAATAGATAGTCACGGCAATAATGGAGGCTCAAGTGAATACAACTAAAAGCAAAACTTTCTATTGGGCTGATGGTGTAAGTCCTGCTCACCAAGCTCGCGCGTTCATTGACCACCTTGGGCTGGAACGTGGTCAGGTGATCATGGATCAAGGAGAATTTGGCGCAGCCTGTGTGACCGTTTTCTATACGGAAGAACGGGAAGATCCCAAACCGACCAAGGAGAATGGAGGAGGAATAAAATGAAAGTTACGAAATGTAAGGTATTTGCTGGGTCTGGGTCTCTGAACTACGATCTTGCAAGAGAAAAAGTCTGTCTATTCATCAACGAGATTGGCCAGTCTTTAGCGGATATTAAAATCATCGAGACTGTGGCTGCGAATGGCGCACTTCATATCGCAGTTTACTATCCTGAAGAGATAACCGACTAGTGGAAAGGAGGCGGAGAAGATGGAGAGGAGTCGGACTCCCTTCCAAAGTAGAACAATAGCCGCCCCGTGTCCGCCAGCCGGCGGATCGAGGGGCGGCATTCTTTTATGATTGACGAAATAGCATGGTAATGATATTGTCGTTTTAGAATTTTCACTACCCATAGGAGGGGCTAATGCCCAAACAGAAAAAACTTATCGTTCTTCCAGCGCGCTTCGTTCTCTGCGAACAGTGCGGACTGCACGGACGCATCCAGCTCGCTGACGGATCACAGGGCGCGAGGGTAGAAACCCAAGCGGAAGCACTTGCGAGTCTTGATCAACTCAAGGAAAAAATGCTACAGATCGAGATGGCTCTCATCGTACAACAAATCATCGATTCAGAACTCCCGCTGATTGGATTCGACATCACGATCGTCCGAATGGATGGATACGGTAGCGACGATAAAGAAGAGGAGGGTTGTCCAAAGCCAACCATCCACTAGAGAACAAAAGCCGCCCCGATCCGCCGACTGGCGGACGAGGGGCGGCTTTTACATGTATATTTTGATTTACTGCTCCCTACTCCCTGCGTACTGCTCCCTACTAAATCGCAACGCGATTTAGTAGTCCATTCCCATTCCGCCCATTCCGCCGGTTTGTGGACCAGCTGGCGGATTTTTCTCTGGGATATCTGCAATGGCCGCTTCGGTGGTGAGGAAGATGGCTGCGGCGGACGCGGCGTTGATGAGTGCCGAGCGCGTTACTTTCGTAGGATCAATAACACCGCTCACCATCAAATCCTCGTACATGTTTGTCGCGGCGTTGTATCCTTCATTCCCTTTGCGCTTGAGAACTTCCCCTACGACCACTGGCCCTGCAACACCGGAATTTTCCGCAATTTGCCATACCGGTTTTTCGAGTGCTTTTCGGACAATTTCTACTCCAATGCGTTCGTCGCGCATTTGCTCATCAGTCATACCTTTAATCATTGCGTCCAGCACCGGTATCGCGCGAAGCAGTGCAACACCTCCCCCCACCACTACTCCTTCCTCAATTGCCGCCTTTGTAGCAGACACGGCGTCTTCAATACGATGCTGTTTTTCTTTTTGCTCCACTTCGGTCGCGGCACCCACGCGAATAATGGCCACACCACCCATGAGCTTTGCGTAACGCTCCTGTAACTTTTCTTTGTCGAATTCCGACGTGGAATCTTCGATTTGGCGCTTGATTTGCTGAGCGCGCTTTTCAATTTCATCTTTTGCTCCCTTTCCGCCAACAATGGTGGTATTTTCTTTTGTCGCAATCACTTTTTCTGCCTCTCCGAGCATGTTGAGTTCCGCACTTTCAAGCTTAATGCCAACTTCATCGGAAATCACGCGACCTCCGGTGACCGTTGCAATATCTGCGAGCATTTCCTTTTTACGATCTCCATATCCCGGAGCTTTCACCGCGAGCGTATGGAACGTACCGCGCAGTTTATTGACAACGAGTGTGGCGAGCGCCTCGCCTTCGATATCGTCGGCAATAATCACCAACTCTTTGCGACCGGTTTGCGCCACTTTTTCAAGCACCGGAAGTAAATCGGAGAGCGCAGTAATTTTTTTGTCTACGAGCAGAATCATCGCGTTTTGATACACCGCCTCCATGCGATCGGCATTGGTGATCATATACGGACTCACGTACCCTTTATCAAACTGCATGCCCTCCACAACTTCGTGAGATACGTCGAATGTTTGCGACTGTTCTACGGTCACGACCCCGTCTTTCCCAACCATTTGGAGCACTTCGGCAATTTTCTCTCCAATGACCGGATCATTTGCGGAAATTGTGGCGACGTGGCGTAAATCTTCTTTTTTACTTACCTCAATTGGTTTTGATATCTTCTTGAGATGTGTCATAACCGCTTCGGTTGCGCGCTCAATGCCGCGGCGAATACCGATGGGGTTCGCCCCCGCCGTGATATTGCGCAGCCCCTCGTGGATCATTGCTTGTGCAAGAATGGTGGCAGTCGTGGTTCCGTCTCCCGCAACGTCATTTGTTTTGGACGCAACTTCTTTCACAATTTCTGCACCCATGTTTTCGATTTTGTCTTCGAGCTCGACTTCTTTTGCAATCGTCACACCATCGTTCGTGATGGTTGGTGCGCCGTAGCTTTTTTCAAGCACCACGTTTCGTCCTTTTGGACCGAGCGTAATGCGCACTGCGTTTGCAAGCTTATCCACGCCTGCCTTGAGGCGCTCGCGTGCTGCTTCGTTAAATACAATTTGTTTGGCCATATTTTCCTAAAATTATGTAGTAATTTTAGCTGCAAATCTGAACGCCCCATGTAGCCTCCGCAGGAGTACTACTTCGGGGGCGCCCACACTTCGCAACTAGTCTTCGATAACTGCGAGAATGTCTTCGCCTTTTGCGATGAGTAATTCTTTTCCATCCACTTTTACTTCGGTCGGTCCGTACTTCGAGAACAATACTTTCTGACCAATTTTGTAAGAAAACGGGACGAGCTTACCGTCTTTAAGCATCTTTCCTTCTCCGAGCGCGACAATACGACCCTGTTCTGGTCGATCTTTGTCTGCGGTGTCTGGAATAATGATGCCGGACTTTGATGTGCCCAATTGCTCTGCCCGATCGATTGGCTCAATGAGGAGTCGATCTCCAATAGGTTTAATCTGCATAACCCTTAAAAAGATTAACTGGATAATAAAGCCCTTTCATCAGCCCCATGAATACTTCGGCGAATGTTCAGGGCGCACACCGCGCACCAGACGACCGCAAACATTGTATGGAATACGAACGGTCGTCTCGGTGCGTGGTAACGTACGATTTAGCACTCAAGTTACCCGAGTGCTAATGACATTATATGTATGCGTATAAAAAGGTCAAGATGTAAAAGAAATCCCCCGCAGCGCACAAGCGCTGCGGGGATCATTGTTCTGCTGAAGCTCGGCTAACTATTCACGAACTCCCTAAGCGCCTGTATCTTTGCAAAAGCAACCTCTGTTTCCGCCATCAGGTTTCTCCATTGCTCACCGCCACTTCTCCAGATGTTCATGACGATTTGCCTAATACGTTCACGGGTCAGTTCGAACATTTCTCCAACGTCATCCAGGGTTCTTGGACTCAAGCACGGCCTATCAATCCCATATCTCGCAAGAAATATGTCTCGATCCCGCTTATTTTTTCCAACTAATAGCAGGCGTAGTCGTTCGCGCGTTGACCGAAGTAATTGGAGATATTCTTCCTTCTGGGCGACCAGCATCTCTGGCGTCGTTTCGCTGGCACACTCATCTGTATCCCAGATATCTATTGCTTCCTCATCACCAGGCGATACACGCTCCGTGACATATGCTGCGTTTGTAAGAAGTCTGTACTCAACAACTTTTTCCTGACTCCATTTGAGTACGGTTGCCATTTCCGCATCCGAGGGGCGTGACTCCTGTTTTTCGCAATATGTAGCGAACGCCGTATCATATTGTCGAATCTGCTCTTCCACATACACCGGACATCTCACGAGCTTCTTCTCGTCATACTCGGCTCTTTTGATGTGTTGCTTAATCGAAATGTAGGCGTACGTGGAAAATTGCGTCCCGAGCCGTTCGTCATATTTTTCCGCCGCGCACATTAAACCCATACATCCTGCTTGCACGGCATCTAGATAATCCAAGTGTGTTTTACTTCGGTTTACAGTCCAGATTACCAACCTTAAATTATGTAGGATGAGCTGTTGTAACGCCGCACCATCGTGATGATCGCGATGTTTGCATGCCAGATTGCATTGCTGGGCATGGGTCAGTGATTGATATTGTTTAGCAAGATTGAAAAAGAATTCTAATGTTTGATCTTTTAATTCAACATGATCAATGAAGCCGGCAGCTTCCTCCTCTTCGAGCGCAATATCCGCATGCATGGTGCTCGAACTCGGTTCGGGCATCTCCACCTCGATCACGGGCGCATATAGCACAACATCGCAAAGCTGCAACAACGCTCTTACAGTACGCGTGCAGTGCTTGCTAGATCTTCCCAAAGATTTTATGAGACGTAGCACCTCATTCGGAGATGCGACGCCTTTTGGATAGAGATCACCAAGGATCTGAATCGTTTCCGACGAATCCATTTCGCCCTCCTGATAAAAGATAAAGAGAAGCCCATGCGCACATGCGCATGGGCTTTCGTTGTGTAAAGGTGCTGTTTCACCGTGGAAGCGTCTTCCGCCAGTCTGCGACATCTTCCTCCATCCTGTCAAACTCCTCAAGAATGAGTCGCCGTTTGGTCACGCTGTACTCCTGAATCTGCGGAAGCAGGGAGGTAAACCATTTGCGGAATGCCACCACCTTCAGGCGCACTTGCTCGATGTCTGCGGTGCGCACTTTTTTCGGTCTTCCTCCTCTTGTACGTATAGCCCGAAGGTTGTGCGTTCGCACACCCTTAACCGCTCGCCGCCTTCCTTGCCGCTTTGAGGTAGGCGCTGGCTCAACTTCAGCAGTTTCGTCTGCCTGCTCGGCCTCTTCTTGCTCCTGCTCTTCGGCAATCAGCGTACGCAGATCCTGTTCGGAGAGCTGGTGCTCTACCACTGCGTTAGCGAATCGGCGCTGCTCCTTCACGTCCACAAGCCCGGTGAGCACACTGATGTGCGCCATACGTAGCTTGCGACGTGCGAGCAACTCCTGAACATCAGAGGGCAAACTAAGTAGCTGCAACCGTCTCGTGATATATTGCGTGGATCTTCCAATGCGCTTAGCGGTGGTTTCCACACTCACGCCGCATTCCTTCATGAGCTTGGTGAATGCCCACGCCTCCTCAAATGGCGTAAGATCTTCGCGTTGTAAGTTTTCGGTAAGCGCCATCTCGAATTTTTCGCGCGTACCGATATCGCTCACCACCATTGCGGAAATATGCGACGCACCGCGCATCCTTGCTGCGCGAAGTCGTCGCGATCCTATGATCAGCTCAAAACGATGGTCCGATTTCTGCTCTACAAGAATGGGATACAGCGCGCCAACTTCATCGATCGACTGCGCGAGCTCGAGCAAACTCCCGTCCTCATAGAACTTGCGAATGTGCGCGATTCCTTCGACGACTTCTTTGGTGGGAACGTTTCGGTATTTCACGTTTTGCTTCATTGCTTGTCCTCCTGATTTTTGCCTTTTCCGCGATTGTTGATTCAATGTTTGTCAGATCGTCGGTTTTGAGCCGATGAATCCAGGCCTTTGATGACCATCTCTGCGTGTGGGCGCGGTAGTTAAACCCTGCGGCTTCAACGGCAACTGACCACGCGCCAAAGAATTTTAAGGCAGCCCCGAAAAGATCGCCGTGGGAGCGCTGTATAGATTGCGAAGAGAGTCTTATACCTGCATGCTCGAGTGACGAAATGCCAGTGAGCACGCGCTCTCTGGTCCACCAACCTCGCGCCGCCGCTTTTCTGATCTCTACGTAAGAAAGTCCGGCACTGGAAACAGCTTGCCCCCATGTTCCAAACACCTTGATTCCAGCAGCGTGAATATATCCATATTCGCCGCGACAAATTGCACCGGTGTTTAGTGCAATGCCGCTTCGGTGCAATCTGAGAATCTCGGCTATCACCTTCTGTTCGTTCCAGATCTTCCAGGGGCGAGGATCAATAGGTGTAAATCCCGCAACGACGCGAGCCTTTGCCCAACCTCTTCTCCCAAAGTACCGTTGTGCTGCTTGATACAACCCGCGGTCTTCGCGAGATACAGCATCTCCGCCGATGGATAGTTGATATCGGACACGCTTGAGAATTTCGGCAATAACACGATCTTGGGACCACGAACTCAGTAATCGTTTTCTGACTGAAAAATAACTCAATCCCGCAGCAACAATCGCTTGTCTCCATCCGCCGTGATATCTCACTGCGGCTGCATACAAACCATGTTCGTGTTGCTGGACAAAATTAGAATTGAGCGGCAACCCTTTGGCTTTACGATCCAGTATCAACTGCACGACAACTGTGGCATCCCAGCGAAACTGATGCACAAGCAAACATTGATCCGTGTAATTGATCCCTGCCGCGACAACTGCAGCACGCCAACTACCGTGATATTTGTATGCGGCCCAGATCAATGACCTCCTATACCGTTGAACCCAAGTATGATTGAGTGGTTTTCCAGCGCGATGTAAGCGCTGAACTTCGCGGATTACAATTTCCGCATTCCAACGCTTTCGCATTGTGTATCTCCTATTGTTTGTTAAAGATGTACTGCGTGTGAACGTAGCACATTTGTACGCATTGTCAAGAAAACTCCACCACAGCTTTACGTTATTTCAACCATTTGCCGGTGATCATAAAAAAAACCGGAGGTACCTTTCGGCACTTCCGGTTTGTTGCTGCTCATATGACAGGGCGGCAAAATTTGTCTAGTCGATTGTGCAATCGACGCGCCCCGATTGAAGGAGCTTACATTCGAATGCTCTGCGGTCATTCACAACCGCGGCGATAAGTTCCGGGTTGTTTGTATATCCCTCATGATCGTCGCACAGGAAGTTGAGCCTCACTTCGGTTCTTTCCGCACTGGCTGTCCCTGGGGTACACTGCCCTTCCCACACCGTAGCCATGTTGAGAATTCTTTGCTGGAAGGCGAGTTGTATACCAGCTACCACTGCAATCACAAACCAAGCTCCTATGATCTTAGTGAACTTCATGAGTTGCCCTCCTGGACAGATGCGGAGTCCTCGAATGTGATGAGCGGACAAACACGAGCTTTTCTCGCTTCAAGCCAGTCAAGGAGCAGTTCGCCGAAGCCGGGACCGCGCGTGACAGTAGCTGCTGCGAACTGTTTATTCATTGCCGCAACGCGAACTCTCGCACTTAGCCGTCCATACAATTCGGCACATAACATCATTGCAAATACCACGAGAGCTGTAAGAGTTATGAAACTTGCGGCGAACGCTATTACCCATACGCAACTTGAAATTCCGAACAACTTGATCGGCAGAATCATGGCCACATAAACCGCCCCACCAACAGTTGCGGCGTAGAGGCCGAGAATCATGGGCACATACACGAGTATGACTCGCATATAGTGACAGAGATTTGTTCGTTTTTCATAGCGTTCCGAATATGGATACGCCGAATCGAGCTGACCTAAGAATCGGTCAATCATCTTGAGGCCGAATTGAAACAATGAAAAGTGCCAACTTTGCTGATTGATATTCATGCACCATCACCTCATTATTGATTTATGAAGAACTGTGATTTTTTATAGATGAGGAAGCAAAATATGTCAAACCATCCATTTCAACCACTTCCTGGTCAATATAAAAAGGGCGGTCGATACCATCGACCGCCCTATGCGTTTGCGCACCAAGCCCTCAGCTATCTCTCGCAATACTTACCAACCATTAAGAACTGTTCATTCATCGAAAGAAGTGAATCGCGTACGCGTCCACGCCGTGTCCTTGCAAACTTCCGGGCATATTCGAAAAGCTCATCGGTCGACTGGAATGGACCATGTACACGCCCTTTCCGAATATCTTCCTCCGCTGCCTCTAAATGAGCTCTGCGTGATAACTTTTTTCGTTGCGATGCCTTGTTTGTCTTTCTTTTTTTTGACCTAAGACTTTTTTTCTGTAGCACCATTACTGCCCTCCGTATACCTACAGAATATATGCTACGGAATATCACTTTGTCAATACTCTACTTCAACCACTTTCCGGTGATGGAGGATTTGTTTTTCATGATGTCTTTTGGTGTACCTTCGGCAATGATTCGCCCACCGCCTTCTCCTCCTTCGGGACCAAGATCGATAATCCAATCCGCATTGTTGAGCACTTCGATATTATGTTCAATAACGAGCACCGAGTTCCCCTTGTCTCGAAGTGAGGCAAGTACGTCCAGCAGTTTTTGGATATCTTCAAAATGAAGTCCCGTCGTTGGCTCGTCAAGAATATAAAATGTGCTACCGGTTTGTTTTTTGGCAAGTTCGGTTGAGAGCTTTACACGCTGCGCTTCTCCTCCAGACAAGTTCGTTGCGGGCTGACCGACTTTCATATAATCAAGTCCCACGTCGTGCAATGTTTGGAGACGCGCCCGCACCGCGGGAATATCCTCGAAAAATTTAAGACTTTCCTCCACGGTCATTTCAAGCACGTCGTAAATATTTTTTCCCTTGAATTGAATATCAAGCGCCTCTTTGTTGTACCTTTTACCATGACACTCTTCGCATTCCACAAAAATGTCCGGAAGGAAGTACATTTCGATTTGTTTCGTGCCTTGTCCTTCACACACTTCGCATCTCCCTCCCTTCACATTAAAACTAAATCTGCCGGCGTCGTACCCCCGAGCGCGTGCTTCGCGCGTTGCGGCAAATAAATCGCGAATTGGTCCAAACATACCTGTGTACGTTGCAGGATTTGATCGCGGCGTACGCCCTATGGGAGATTGATCCACGA
>CAYHBS010000014.1:0-17819 GCA_964354975.1 uncultured Candidatus Saccharibacteria bacterium | reverse complement strand
TTTTACCGCCCCCCTCCGTTTGGGGCCCCCGCCGTTTTTTTGCCCCTAACTCCCCTCCCCGCGGGCGGGGGTTGGGGGGGGGGGGGGGGCAATTCCGCCGCGCCCGAGCGTTCCGCCGGAGCCCCGCACCAGAGCAGTCTAGGTGCGGGATAAACTCCGCGGAGGCGGTCAGTTGTCGGGATTCGTTTCGTAGAAAGTTCGGATTTTGTTCAAGAGACACAGCAAACTTTCTCTAACGTTTCGAGCCTGAACAAACCAAAGCATTTTTTTGAACCATTGCTGCTCGAATATTGGAGCATGAACGATTTTTAGGATAGTGGATACATTTAATGAAGATATGTTAGTCTACTGCAATAGATTCAATGTTATTAAGATTTTATCAGAGATTTTATACGAATTATGCTCTATATTATTGGAGGTACATCTCGATCAGGAAAAACCCTACTCGCCAGGCTATTGCTGAAGGAAAAGCACATTCCATATTTTCCTCTGGACGCGATGATTGGTGTATTTAATGCATTACCGGAAGTCGATATTGATTACGATCAACCTTTCATAAAGCGAGGAGAAAAATCATGGAGGTATATTAAGCCTCTTTTTAACTACTTTCATGCGGAAGAGGAAAATTTTCTAATTGAAGGGGACTCGTTGCTTCCGAAGTACATTGCGAAATTCCGCGATCAACATAAAAACCATGTTCGCACCTGTTTTCTCGGATATACGAGTTTATCGAGCGGAGACAAGCTGCAGCTTATTCGTACATTTCATAGGGGAAACATTGATTGGACGAGGCATCATAGTGACGAATCACTGATATCCATGATCGAACACATGATTACATTTAGTCATTATCTACAAAGAGAATGTGCCAAACGCAAAATTCCTTTTTTTGATATTTCTCATGATTTTAAGAAAGTACAAAAGCAGATCGTTACTTACTTATTGAAAAAATAGATGGATATAAGCACGAAAAATGTAAAATTTGTAGTTTTTGTTCCGCTATCTCACACTGACGCTGTGCGCCAGGCACTTGGCGAAGCTGGAGCGGGTAAAATTGGGAATTATTACTTCTGCTCTTTTTCTTCTCGCGGTACTGGTCGTTTTCGTGGAAACGAAAAATCAAACCCCACCATAGGTGAAGCTGGAGAACACGAGGTTGTCGAAGAAGAAAGAATTGAGGCCGTTATACCGCGAGAGATTTTGAAGGAAGTTATTGCAAAGGTAAAAAGTGTCCACCCATACGAGGAAGTCGCATTTGATATATACTCGCTAGAGGACTTATAGATTATGGCAACAATTTTGAACCAAAAAAAATAAATCTATGAACTACAAAGGTGTAATTATTGAAGAAAGTTTAGAAAATAAAGACATTCTCAAAAATGTCAAAATTTCTGAAACAAAAATTGAAGAAGTTGTAGAGGAACACAAAACCCCTTGGATAACACAATGGACTTTGCACACTGTTGAAATTCCAGAAAACGAAGTAAAAAATGTCGCGGCAAAAATAAGTAAAGCATTGGATTCAAAACATAACTGGTATGCGGATTTCCAAAATAAGACTCATCATTACATTATTTTCCGCGACAAAGTATTCTACATAGACCGAAAGAGTAAGGAACAATATGATGAAGCCAAACACTACGGTATTTCGCTCGGAATACCAGAATATCAGATTGATTTTGCTCCAGATGATAAAATTTGGGAAAGATAATTTATGGCTGAAGATGTTTCAAAAAATTTAGTGAAGGGATATAAGTATTGGGATATTTATGTCCACGAAAATCAAGGCTATCTCGGGCGTTGCATCGTGTGGTGTAAACGCGAGGACGCGCTTGATTTAGCCGACGCAACGATCGAAGAACAAACTGAATTGTTTTTGGTTTTGTATGAATTGAGGGAGGCGGCGAAAAAAGTTTTTCAGCCCGATTGGTTTAACTATTCATTTTTAGGAAACACGATGCGACACTTGCACGGGCATTTTATTCCGCGTTACGCAAAACCAAAAATATTTATGGATATTATGTTTGAGGACAAACTCTATGGACATCACTACAAAACTGACCATAGTTTCAAAACTTCAGTCACGTTATTAACTGAAGTCAAAGAAAAATTGAAGTCAATTTTGTAGGTACCTGCCGCAAGATTTGTTCGCCGAATTGCCGGAAGCGAGGGTATGGCGATTCAATGTAGATTTCGTTTCTTTGATTTATGTATCAGATTTGGCAAAATAATTTCAAAAGCATGCCCAGTTGGAAGTCAACGGCTTTCCTGCGGGGTTTGTGGTGTCTTAATTTCGTAGCCATATAAATTGCGAATAAATATACTAGTGTATGGTATAATCCACCTATATAAAGAAACAAGAGAATATTACTCAATTTGGTTATGACAGAAAAATTTGAACCACCCACAATTCTGGAGGAAAGTCCCGAAGACGTAATAAAACGAGAGAGATTCGAGCACCTATGTCAAGCATATGATGTTGCGGAGGCCACGTTTGCCGCTGAAGGCAGAGAAAAAACTAAGCCGCTATTAAATATCCTGTATTCTGAACTTGCCGCCTTGAACAAAACGGTGGGGGCAATATATCCGTTTGCAGTATGGAATAAAGATGGGGATCTCACAGAGGATCAATTTAATGATCTGAATCTTCGAAGAAAGAAATTATCTAATGCGGTGGGGATTATGACCGCCTCGGGAGTAGTGCGACATGATTTAAATGAGATTTAGTGTGTCCGTCTCGTATATTCACAAGTAGGAAACGCCACTTGCTCCCATCTTGCTTTTTTATTGATTACCAGACAGACTGCAGGATATGACAGCATTCAATAAACGAGGAGGGGGGAATCGCTTTGGCGGTGGAGGAAGACCGAGATTTAACGGTCCGGGTTCAGGACACTCCGATGGTCACAAAAAAAGCTGGGGAGACAATAGATCGGGAGACGGTCCCGTCACCATGCACCAAGCAATTTGTTCCAACTGTGGGAATACGTGTGAGGTGCCATTTCGCCCTGTTGAGGGGAAACCCGTGTATTGTAAAGATTGCTTTAGTAAAAAAGGCGGGAGTACAGACGGGGAGAGATTTCAAAAAAGAGATACTCGGCAGTATAGTTCAGCAAATCCGCATCCACGCGATTTGGTGAACCCGCATCCGCAAGGAGCCGTGCAGACGAGCTTTGAAAGTACGAGAGGGCATGAAGATATTAAAAAGCAATTGCAGACGGTCAACGTAAAGCTTGATCGGCTTATTCAAGTGCTGGAACATATGTCCGCAGGGGTGCTTGCTCGATCGGTAGCAGAGAAAGTTTCTTTATCAAAAACATCCGGAACGACCAAAAAAACTGTAGCAAAAAAAGACACAAAGAAAAAAGGTAAGAAATAATGTTTCGGCATGTTGCATCTCAAGGAAAATCCAACACTGAAAGACATCCAAGAGTATGTGACGGCACTTGGGATAGAGCGCGGGTTTGATCAAAACTCTGTATTAAAGAGATGCTTGTTGCTCGGTGAAGAAATGGGAGAATTGTTCAAAGCGGTTCGCAAAAAGGAGAATATGAAAGTTGATCATCATTCAGAATTCGGATCTCTTGATGAGGAGCTCGCAGATGTTATTATTGTGCTTTGTTCTGTGGTAAATTATTACCGTATTGATTTGGAGAAGGCGTTTCGCGAAAAAGAAGAGATTAATAAAAAGAGGGAGTGGAAATAACGCATGGTAACAATAGAGGATTTTCAAAAAATTGACATCCGACTTGGAAAAATACTTGAGGTTGATGATTTTCCTGAAGCGAAGAAACCTTCATACAAATTAAAAATAGACTTCGGCGCGGAAATCGGAATAAAAAAGTCCTCGGTTCAAATTGTCTCGTTATATAATAAGGAGGAGCTTGTAGGAAAATTTGTACTTGGAGTCGTGAATTTCCCGTCAAGAAAAATTGGACACTTTGAATCAGATGTTCTCACACTTGGAGTGCCAGATAAAAACGGGAATGTTGTACTCATCGCTCCCGATAAAATAGCTGACATAGTTGTAGGAGGTAAATTGTTTTAATAGTGTGATATTTATGGTATTACATACCCGCTATTCCATGATCAAAAATACCCTAACGGTGCTACTCATCAGTAGTATTTTTGTAATCACCCCATTTTTTGTGGTGTTGGCGCAGGATGGTAGTGTGCCTCCCTCGTCCGATTCAGCCGAAGGAACAGTTCCACAAGAAGCCACAATCATCGAGGAACCAAAGGCCAGCGCACCGGCTGATCCATTAGTAGCGGAGCCCGCTAGTAGCGCTGCAGATTTGCCAACAGAACCAAGAGATCCGGTACGTGCAACGTCCACTTCATTGCCAAGTCCAACGCCAAGCATCCCTGCGGCAAGTGTGCCCACAGAGGACGCTCCGTTGACGGACGAAACCGCAGCCGAGTCCCAAATCGTCGTTGCTACGGATGCCGCTACAACAGAGAACGATGCCTCCGGTGTAGCAAAGATTGCGCTTGTGGGCGCAGGTCTTGGTGCTTTACTTGGTGGTGCCGGAATCTTTCGAATGCGCAAGAAAGGGAAAAGGAATAATAAGAAGAACGAACGTTGCAGGCAGATTGCCGAAACACTTACACAAAAAAAGCAAGCACTCGCGAGCGCGCGAGGTAAGTTTTCCATTCAGGAAGCATTGATGCGGGAACTGAAAAAGAAGCTCGACGCGGCAAAAAAAGAACTTGAACGTGTAGTAAAGGAAACCGTAAAGGATACAATTGTTGCGCTTGATAAGAGCGGAAAAACCAAGAAGGTCGCGGATGCGGTTGAGCAAGCGAAAAAAACATTCGAGGATGTGCAGAAATCTATTGAGCAGGTGGAAGAAATTTATCACTCACTGAAGACATTGGTGCGCCAACTCACCAGTGAGGTAGATTCACTCGAAACTGTGTATCACACTTGTCTGCTTGGCGGAAAAGCGGCGGCGCGCGTCTCAACGTCAGGGGAGATACGTGTCGCGCCGGAACTTCCAGTAGTGAAAAAACTGAAATTTAGCATGTATGCAATCCCTCGGATTCTTGATGGCGGCGCATACACTACCGTCAGATTTTTTGATGAAAAAGATCTTCGCGTCGGAGACGTACTGCAGTGCCTCAATAGTGAAAGTAAAGAAGTGTTTGCAGAGGCAACAATAACGAAGGTGATAGAAAAGAGATTTATTGATCTCACGCCGCACGATTTTGAGGGTGATATTGGGCACCACAGTATTGAGCGTATGCACGAGGCGTACCAAGGGTACTACGATGGGAATATTACGTCAGATACCGTGGCAAAAATCATCACTTTCGAACTGAAAGATACATCCAGGGGAAAGTAGGCGTGTTATGGCACAGGAAATTGATTTTCATAGGTGCGCCCTAACAGTCTCTGTGCCTGTGGCAAAAATAGGGGTGCTCTAGACAGAATACGGAATTGTAATAGAATACGGATATATGAAAATCTCACTTCGTTTTAGTGGCCTTTTTCTCGCCACACTGTTGGTAACTATAGGGTTTTTTGCGCCTACCGCCCAAGCAAATCACGCGTGGGGTGAGTATCATTGGGCTCGCAGTGCAAATCCATTTACGCTCAAGCTCGGTGATAATATGAGTTCGACGTGGGATCCGTATCTTTCCGTTGCGTCGTCCGATTGGAGTAATTCTACGGTGCTGGACACCACTATTATAAAAGGACAAGGGTTTGCTCGGCTGTGCCGCGCAGTGAATGGGCGTGTGGAAGTATGTAATAGCAAATACGGGAGCAACGGGTGGCTGGGCATCGCTACTATCTGGGCAAGCGGTAACCACATTACGCAAGGAACAGTAAAAATGAACGATACGTATTTCAACACATCGAAATACAACACGCCAGCATGGAAGCAATTTGTGACCTGCCAAGAAGTCGGACATGTGTTCGGACTAAATCATCAGGACGAGACATTTGGCAATCCGAACCTCGGCACCTGCATGGACTACACGAGTGATCCGTCAACGAACCAGCACCCAAACCAGCATGACTACGATATGCTTGAAACAATATATGCGCATCTCGATGGCTTTACCACAATCTTGAGTAGCGCATTCCTCACAGGATTTTCCGAAATTGATACCGAAAGTCCCTCCGAATGGGGGAGATCACTTCGCGAATCACGTGACGGACGCAGCTCACTCTATGAGCGCGATCTCGGATTTGGGCGAAAAATGTTTACCTTTGTTATCTGGGCAGATTAGGACAATAGCAATATCATTCGGGGAAATTGACCACTGTTTTGTTGCGCGTATCTGACTTCGAGCAATGATAATATACAACTGACCGGTAGGCACTGCCGGGTGAAGTGCTGTGGGCGCGGAGATTCCGTACACCCAGCAATGTTTCCCGCGACTACGCTGGACTTCATGGTCAACACGAATAACTCGTGGGTGGTGCAGTTTTCTTTCGGCGCGTGTGCGGGGGTGTTTTTTTGAATTTCACACTATGCAAACATATACAATGAAAAAGAAAGAGGCAATTCTTGCAAACATCTCCACCCGGCAGGTGCTTTCGAGTTATTGGCAGGTGATAGGGAAGTACTGGCTACTGATGGGCGCCATGATTTTTTTAAGTATTTCGGGAAATATTCTTGGACTTATTACGCCACTCTATTACAAAAAATTCTTTGATGTGGTGACTGTTGCACCCGACCCGTCGCTCGTGGTCGGTGAATTACTACACATTATTACGGCGATATTGGTGCTGGCTTTTGCCGGATGGGCGGCGTTTCGAACGATGAATTTTATCAACAACTATTATCAAGCGTATGTGATGGCTGAACTCAAACAACAAGCGCTTGAGTACATGATGGATCACTCGTATCGATTTTTCTCAAACAACTTCACGGGGTCGCTGACGCAACGTATCAGTCGATATAGTAGATCATTTGAACGCCTAGGAGATCAGCTCATTTTCAATATGATTCCGCTTGCTACGAAGATTATTGGAGTCATTGTCGTGCTCTTGTTTGTATCTCCCCCCATTGCAGGAATATTGCTCGGGCTCATTGTATTCTTTGTGACGTTCAATTATTTTTTCTCTCAATGGAAACTGAAATACAACATTGAACGCGCTGCGATGGATTCTTACGCGACCGGGGTGCTTTCAGATATGATTACCAACCACACAACGATTCAGCTATTCACCGGAGCGGAGACCGAAAAACAGCATTACCGTGATGTCACATACGAGCAGGGGCGCATCACAAAATTTACCTGGAATCTTGATTCACTCACCGACGGACTGCAGTCTGGCATCATGGTGTTTGCGGAATTTTTGTTGTTTTATTATGCGCTGAAATATTGGGCAGCTGGAGCGCTGACGGTAGGAACATTTGTGCTCATTCAAATATATTTTCTGAATGTCTGGGGGCAGCTCTGGGGATTTAGCAGAATCATCCGTGATATTTATGAAAGCATGGCGGACGCAAAGGAAATGGTAGAAATTCTCGTCACGCCGCATGAAGTCCGTGACGTCCCCACCGCCAGTACATTAGTTGTCTCGACGGGTGACATTCAATTTGCTGATGTGGATTTTGCGTTTAATCAGACGCGCATGGTGCTTAAAAAATTTAATCTCCACATTTATGGTGGAGAAAAGGTGGCGCTGGTGGGGCCGTCGGGCGCTGGGAAATCAACTATTGTGCGCCTGCTTCTTCGTATGTATGACGTTTCGGGGGGCGCCATAGAAATTGATGGACAAGATATTCAGCACGTGACGCAAGATAGCGTGAGATCGCAAATTAGCCTTGTCCCACAAGATCCCATTCTCTTTCACCGTACACTCATGGAAAATATTCGGTACGGACGTAGAAACGCATCTGACGAAGAAGTGATGGAAGCTGCACGCCTTGCGCACTGTCATGAATTTATTGAGGATCTCCCAAAAAAGTACGAGACCTTTGTGGGAGAGCGCGGGATCAAGCTTTCCGGAGGGGAACGCCAACGCGTGGCGATTGCGCGCGCGATACTACGGAACGCACCGATTTTGATTTTGGACGAAGCGACGTCGAGCCTTGATTCTCATTCGGAGGCGCTGATTCAAGACGCGCTCGCAAAGCTCATGAAAGGAAAAACAACAATCGCGATAGCTCACCGACTTTCTACGATTAAAGAGATGGATCGCATTCTGGTCATTAAAGGAGGACGTGTCATCGAAGATGGCCCGCACGAAACGCTGATTACGAAAAAGGAGAGTCTCTACGGATCGCTCTGGAATTTGCAAGCGGGAGGTTTTTTGAAGGATGACGCCGAAGTGGTGTAAGGTGGAGATATGGCGGTACAAAATATAATCACACAAGTTGGATCTCCATTCATTCGCTCTCGTGCAAAAAGAGTTCGAGGTACGAGTGATGTTGCTGTACAATCTCTCATCGACAACCTGATACACTCAATGCATTTTCATGAGCTTGTAGGGATGGCAGCTCCACAGATTGGTTCCAATTTACGGGTGTTCGTATCTGAAATCAGACCTACAAAATTGCGTAAGGGTCAAGGGAAACAAAATATTGATGGATTGAGGGTTTTTATTAATCCGGAAATAATATTCAAATCAAGGAAGCTGGCCGCAGGTTATGAGGGTTGTGGCAGCGTTGCAAACGCCGGGTTATTCGCGCGTGTGAAGCGCCCTGCATCAATCATAGTGAAAGCATACGATCGGCAAGGCAAACCGTTTACGCTAAAGGCAAATCACTTGCTTGCAAGAGTAATACAGCATGAATGTGATCATTTGAACGGCGTTGTATTTACAGATAAAGCAGACCTCACAAGTTTTATGAGCCGCAGCGAATATCTACGTAAGTTTCAGAAATAGACTACATGCAAATTAAAGAACTCGGACATGTGGTGCTCTACGTCACGGATCTGACACAATCAGCGGATTTTTATCGCGATACGCTGGGATTTAAAGAAATATTTCGCGGGGAAGGAACTGCACTCTATTCTTCAGGGCGCACACATCATGAATTACTCCTCATTGAAATTGGGGGGAGTCCAAAAGCTAGGCGCGGTATCGAGCCAGGCCTCTATCATATCGGGCTGAAGATCGGGGACTCTGATGAGGAACTCCGACGCGCATACGATGAGTTAAAGATAAAGGGCGTCACGATAGTGGGTTCCGGAGATCACACCGTAACGCATTCGCTGTATATTCTCGATCCCGACGGAAATGAGCTTGAACTCTACGTAGATGTGACCGATCTCTGGAAATCAGAGCCCGATATGATTATGCGTCCAGTGAAGCATCTTGATTTAAAATAAAAGCTATAATAGAAACACTTCTCATATACAAAAAACCCACCGAAGTGGGTTTTTTGCTAAGGTGGGCTATTATATTATGAGATCCTCCATGACGGTCAGGGTACCTTGCCAGGTACCACAGTCGTAACAGAACGGTCCAGTGAATCTCGGGTTGCTTCTGAAGATTTTTTCCACTGTTCTAAATAGGGGCGTATTCACCCCAATGATTTTACCGTTCTCATCTTGAAGTACAAGGAGAGTGATTTCTACTTCAAAAGCTCCCCATGTGTCGCAATTACTGCACTGCACCTTTGGGCCTGGTTCGCAGTCTACATCGACTTTTGCAACGAGTTCCTTTGCCTTGAGCCAGCGCTTCATTCGGAGTCCAAACTCGATTCTTACCATTTAGTTGCTCCTTGGTATTGGCGATCTTCTGCGTGTTTTGATAGCATAGAGTAAAGAGATTGTCAATATTTTTTTACAATTCCTTTCTGCCGCAGTAAGAGTTATTTGCAGTACATAGCAATTCGTGTCATAGTGCGCAGGCTTTCGTGCTTCTATACATATGAATCAACAAACTACGAACTCCAGCAGTTTTCACGGACTCGGTATTGCTCCGGCAATGTTGGATATACTCGAAAAAAACAAATTTGTGACACCGACCCCTATTCAAGCGCAGGCGATTCCGATTGCAACGCAAGGAAAAGATGTGATGGGTGTTGCGCAAACAGGAACCGGAAAAACACTCGCTTTTGGTATTCCGATGATTCAACGTCTTTCAGAAACCGGAGGCATTGGACTCGTGGTGCTCCCTACGCGTGAGCTCGCGCTCCAAGTGGACGAGGTGCTCCGAAAAATTGGGGAAAGCTTGCATCTTCGCACCGCCGTGCTCATTGGTGGAGCACCTTTTCCTGCACAAGTGAAGTCTATTCACCGCAAACCTCATATCGTCATTGGAACGCCAGGACGCATCATTGATCACATCAAGCAACGCACACTCAAGCTGGACATCGCAAAAATCGTTGTGCTCGATGAGGCAGACCGCATGCTTGATATGGGGTTTCTTCCGCAAATTCGCGATATTTTTAAAGTGCTTCCCACAGCGCGCCAAACTATGCTCTTTTCGGCAACCATGCCTCGTGACATCGTCCACATGGCGACTTCGTATATGCAACTTCCCATTCGTGTAGAAATTGCACCCACCGGAACTACTTCGGAGCGCGTGGTGCAGGAATTGCTCATTGTAGATAAGTCTGCAAAGCCATATGTACTCAAAAGCGTGCTCGAACGATTCCAAAGTTCTACATTAGTATTTACGCGCACCAAGTTCGGCGCCAAGCGTCTCGCGCGGGAACTTCACGAAATGGGATATACCACTGCAGAAATTCATTCGAATCGCTCGCTCGCACAGCGCCGAGAAGCGCTCGAAGGATTTAAAAAAGGAAAATACCGCGTACTTGTCGCGACCGACATTGCCGCTCGTGGGATCGATGTGAAAAACATTGAACTTGTGGTGAATTATGATCTTCCTTCAACCGCAGAGGACTACGTACACCGCATTGGGCGCACCGCACGCGCGGGAGCGGGAGGACACGCTATTTCGTTTGCAATGCCCGATGAGCGAAAAGATGTACGCGATATCGAGCGCCTCATCAATATGCAGATTGCAGTCTCTAAACACTCGCCGCTCACAGAATTTACGGCGTATCGCCCGAATATGCGCGGAGGGAAGCGCATGCATTTCTCGAGTAGACGATATCGCAGATAAAAAATAGCGCTTCGGCGCTATTTTTGTATACTATCCTCAGAGCGTTTGTCGAGGAGGTCTCCATGACAATCTATCTGAAGGATTTAATCGAAAACCCCGATCTCTTGGATGAGTTACGCGTCGAGTCCCCCAAGTGCGAATGTGGTGGCCCGCTCCATGAGCCCGGCGAAAAGCCCTATTCGAAAGATGGGAAAGAAGTGTGCGGAGGTTGCTACTACGAGCCTCTGGGGGAGCTCATCGAGAATCATCCCATCGTCTCTGCCGGCATTCGCAGGTTATAACGGTATCGCCCCAGTTGCAATTGCGACTGGGGCGATTTTCACTTCATGCAGATAGTTGATGAGAAGATATGCTGTCAGTTTTTATGCAGTAGAAAGTAATAATTTTTCGGAGTATCAAGTGGGTTTGATTCTTCGGAGATGGTAAATCCCGCTGCGATAATTTCGTTGCGAATTTTTTTAAGTGGATAACCACGAATGCCGATTTCCCAAAAATGACCTTTTTCAACGATGGGTTTTCCACCCTTGGGAATTTTCACGCTCATTTCTATCGGTTTTAAAAATGGAATCTTGAGCTTTAGCCCAAGCAACATTCTTCGGCTATCTGGCTCGGAGAGCAATACTACTGACTTACACACGCGATGAATTTCCTTGAGTGCTACAGGGAAGTCATCGAATGGAAGGTGTTCAAGCACTTCGCAAATAATTACAAAATCAAATGAATTGTCCGGGAGGGGGATGTGTGTGACTGACCCTACTACCGTTGGAGAATATTCTTTTTTGTTGTCGAGCGTGGTTACCGCAACTCCGAACTTTCTAAGGTAGTCCGTCACGAATCCATGCGACGGACCAATCTCCAGAACGGTAAAGCCCTCCATGTTTTTTTCACGATTGCGAATCGTGCGGGCCACAAAATTTACCTGATGATAGTAGTGAATCCAGCGCGCCTTATGATCATAAAATCCCTTTGACCAAAACGGAGTGTCGTAAATACTTGGCATACAAAAGTAATGTAATCAACAGCATTACAATGCCTTGTCAGCATACGTGCCTATCCACGGCAGATGTGTATGCTTTCCCGCAGATACCGATTGAATCCAAAGCACGAGCTCATAGGCAAGAAAGATGCGAATAGCCCACATGAACGGATATACGAGCACGCCGAGCAGTGGGAATGGGAATATCCAGTGGGAACTCCAGTACCCCACGAGCGACAATATCCCCTGGAGCGAGAGTGCGCAAATAACAAGCCCAACAAACTGCTTTTTATGAAAGTGGCTGATAGTCGTCATATATATATGGTGCCAGAAATGTTCCAAGACGTCACATGGGACGTACATAAGATGACCGTTAGAAATTCTTTATGGGACATACAAAAATTGCGACCCTTAGAATTATGTGTCAAGTATTTGTGACCCATTGACAAGGGACAGTAATTACGGTAGAATCCGGCCATTATAAGGTAGCGTCAACAAACACATGTACGCATACAACCGCACTCGCAGAAACGTAACCACTAAAATCTTTGTAGGTTTTGTTGCGTTTTCGACCATCCTGACTGGAGTAGGTATTAGCATTATGTTGGCTTCTCGCAGCGCAAATGCCGCTGAATGTACGCTCTTGTCGTTTCATGAAGACGCAAGCGGAAATTCCATTCTCGCAGGTCAAATCATCGATGATGAGTACAGCGATTGGGGGATCACTATCAGTACGAACAACCATCATGGAGGTCATCCTGATATAGGGGTTGCTTTTGATACTTCGAACCCAACGGGGGGAGATACAGATCTTGGAACACCGAATGAAGATTTTGGAGGCCCCGGTATTGGAGACGGTGGCGCTGAAGGAGAAGAAGGAGAAAATAGTATCAGTCGAGGGATGGCGCTTATCATTGCCGAGAACGATGCGGATGCGGATGACAATGATTTAATTGACGTGCCAGATGACGAAGCCAGTGGTGGAACAGTGACCTTTACATTTGATACTCTTGTTCACGTGGAGAGTTTGATACTCATTGATAATGATTCTGGTGGATCGAATGTGAAGTTATATGACGGAAGTAATAATCCGTTTTCAGTGATTACCCCGAGTAATACCGGGGATAATTCCATTCAGGAAGTCGTTGTTGATCGAGATGGGGTACTACGCATGGAAGTAAAACTTTCAGGAGCTGCCGCTATTGATGATCTGTGCGTGACTCCACAGGAGGTCAATCAACCTCCGGTGGTGAATCTTATCGGGGACGCAGAGATGACCATCACCCAAGGGGATACATTTACCGACCCCGGAGCCACTGCCACTGATCCAGAAGACGGAGATATTACCGATGACATCGAAGTGAGTGGGGATACAGTAAACACAAATGTGCCCGGTACCTACGTCATTAAGTACCGAGTGACCGATTCTGACGGGCTCTGTTCTGAATTTGTCACACGCACGGTGCATGTCGTGGAAGCCGAAAATCAACCTCCGGTATGGAGCGGGCCAACCGAGGCAACCACCACGGTCGGCGATCTGCTTGGTCTTACTATTACCGCGACCGATCCGGACAACGATCCACTCACTATTACTACGGATATACCCACAGGCGCTTCGTACGTCGCCACGACGTCTGCATTCACATGGACTCCTACGGCGACCGGCACCTACAGCGCGTTATTTACTGCGTCTGATGGAGAGGCAACGAGCACACATACGCTTACTATTCATGTGGTGCCGTTTCTTCCAGATATTTCTAATAAGGAGTGCACGAATGGAGACTTGTACGGTTGGTTCTATAATCTTCCCAAAACCCATCCTGATGTGAACGGACCAATCACCGGTGTGATTTCTGGTACGACACCATTTGACTACGATTGGTACGACGATCAGTATTTGAGTTTTGCCGAGAATGTTGCGGTGAGTTCATTGAATCAGACTTCAAATTATTTCCCAGTGGACGACGGTCTCGCAGGAGACCCACTCTACTTTGCGGCGCACTTTACGGGATTTGTGCATGTGGCAGCTACCAGTACTCATACCGTGCAGCTTGGGTCTGATGATGACAGCTGGTTT
This sequence comes from uncultured Candidatus Saccharibacteria bacterium, assembly GCA_964354975.1. Classification (GTDB taxonomy): domain Bacteria; phylum Patescibacteriota; class Minisyncoccia; order Ryanbacterales; family HO2-45-13; genus CAYHBS01. Next base: position 3,725 of record CAYHBS010000014.1, on the reverse strand, counting down.
TATTTGAATGGCGTTGAAACAATGAATCTGGGAGGCGTACACGCATTCAAAAATGCGACGTCATCGGTTGCTTTTCCCGCGGGCACATCAACGATCGATGTGTATTTTGCAGAACGCCATAAGAGTCAATCGGCGCTCCGTTTCAGTATTTTTGGCTCGGGGATCACGTATAATCCGTGTGAAGGAGGTGACAATGGAGGCGGCGATGAGAATGAACTCCCAATTTGGACAGGGCCAACCGAGGCAACCACCACGGTCAGCGATCTGCTTAGTCTTACTATTACCGCGACCGATCCGGACAACGATCCACTGACGATCACGACCGACGTACCCACTGGTGCTTCATATGTGGCCACGTCGTCCTTATTCACGTGGACGCCAACAGCGACCGGAACGTACAGTGCTCTTTTTGAGGCATTTGATGGCACGGGAACCAGCACTCATATTCTTACAGTCAATGTTGTCCCTGAAGAAGATAACGGAGGTGGAGGAGGGGGCGGCAACACACTTCCAGTGTGGAGTGGTCCGACCATTGCAACTACCACCGTGAATACTCTTTTGAATCTTACGCTCACCGTTACGGACGCTGATAACGATCCGCTGACAATCACCACAACACTCCCTGCGACTTCCACATACGCAACTACAACCTCTCTGTTCACCTGGACACCAACAGCGACGGGAACCTACCCTGCAATCTTCAATGCGTTTGATGGAACAGGTACCAGTACACACTCACTTTCTGTCATTGTCATTGAAGCAGATGGACAGGGTGGCAGTGGCGAGGAACCTGAAGATCCGCCAGCTGGCGGAGGTGGTGGTGGAGGAAGCTCCGGCGGCGGAGGCGGGGGCGGGGGCGGAGGAGACGGAGGACGCCAACTTGTTCCATCTATTCCTCCCATTCTTGCCCAAGGTGGCGGGAGCGGTAGTGCCGTACCAAGCGTACCAGTGATCGAGTGCTCATACCTTCGTGATTTCCTTCGCATTGATTTCAACAATGACCCCGTTGAAGTAAAAAAAGTGCAGTCGTTCCTCAACATTTTCAATGGTGAATCACTCCCAGTTGATGGAGTGTTTGACCAGGTGCTCTACGGCGCAGTGGTGCGTTTTCAGGAAAAATACTTCGATGATGTACTGGCTCCATGGGGGCACACCGAAGGCACGGGATACGTATATCTCACCACGCGCAAAAAGATCAATGAAATCTACTGTAATCGTCCCTATCCACTCACAGCCGAACAACTCGCAGAAGTAGCGGCGTTCAAAGCATATCTCTTAAGTCTGAACACAGGTTCAGTTGGTGGAGGCACCGGTGGGGGGGAAGGATTTCTGCCTCCCGATCTCTCGGGTCAAGTGGGTGGTATCGGCACCGACGCTACAGTTGCGGACAATAGTGCGACGAGTCGCACATCGCGTGCATTCGCAGCGGTGCGAAATGCCCTCGGCGACAATCAGTGGATACTTGTGTTATTCCTTGTAGCGATGCTCGGAGGAGGGGCGTACTGGGTTTGGTCAGCAAAGCCTCGTGCATAATCTTGTAGTAACACAGCAGTGTTCTACGCAACACCCCGTCCCGCTTCTCGCGGGACGGGGTGTTGTTTTTACACGGTCGTTGAGGTATTTTTGAATGTGCAACTCTTCCGCGGTCGCGGAAGAGTTGCACATTCAGGAGTGAGACGATACGTACAGCAGCATGGCGGAGTGCGGGAAAGGGGTATTTGTTTTGCACCGCGCGTGTTGCGCATTTTCGCGCGAGTGCTACGGTGAAGTGAGAAGGGGAAGGCGTTCCACAAGGAGGTCGCTATGACACTGAGCGAACAGTTGTGGCTTTCATACAGCAACGCATGGACCAGTTGTCAGCTTCGCCTCCTGCAGGCGAAGCACGCGCGGCTTGTTACGGAACTTGCCGAGTTGGATAAGTCTCCGCTCGCGCAGTCGAGTGGCGAGGTGCGGTCGTTTATTGCGGGGCGCATCTTGGTCCGGATGACAGAAATCTGCCTCCAGATGGAGAAACTCGGATATCGCGTGCCATCAAATGCATACCCGACAGGGTCTCCTCCGATACTTGCGCCGCGGGGGTTGGCGTCACAGAGGGCAAGAGGACAGTGAGGATAAGAGTTCCAGAAAAGCCCCGCACCGGTTACGGTGTGGGGCTGATTTTAATATGCCGAACGTGATATACTACACGTATTAACCGAACGATTTTATTATGAAAAAACGAAACAATCACACGGGACTCAAAGCCAGTGCGGGGCTCGCTGCAATGGCACTTGGCGCTTATTATTTGTATGGAAAGAGTAGCGCGAGTCAAAAACGCGCGGTCAAGTCATGGGCGCTGAAGGCGCGCGCAGAAGTGGTGGACGCCATTGAACGTACTGAGAACATCAACCGTGCGTCTTACGATCGCGCCGTGAAGGATATTTCCAAAAAATACGCGGCATCACAAAAGTTAGGGAACGCAGAAGCGAAGCGTCTTGAGCGCGAGTTGCGAGCAGGGTGGGCGACCGTGTCAAAGACCGTCGCGACTCATGTGAAGAAAACTGCGCGGAAGGTCAAAAAAGCCGTCAAGTAACCCTGGTGCGGCGCGTCATATGCGCGAGTGGGACGCGTCACTATGAATACAAATATCATATTATTCATTAGTGTATAGGCATGCCAATCGATCGATTAAAGATCTATCAGACCGCCGCCGTCATCCTTATTTTGGTGGTTGCTTCGTATGGGATCTTGCGGGTGACGGGTTCGTATGCGAACTCCATTGACCCCACAACGGTGCGTAGTTTTACGGTAAGCGCTCAGGGGGACGCAGTTGCGAAATCGGATATCGCACAGTTTACCTACAGTGTGCTCACCGAAGGCGGGAAGGATCTCGCCAAACTCGGAGAAGAAAATAGCACGAAGGGAAATGCTGCAAAAGAGTACCTGAAGGATCAAGGGGTTGCGGAAGCAGATATCAAAACCGTTGGGTACAATATCTCCCCTCGTTATCAGTATTACAATTGCGGATACGAGACGACCGCGGGAAATGCACGCCCATGTCCGCCAGCAGAAATTGTTGGATACTCCATCAATGAAACGGTGGAGGTGAAAGTGAGGGATCTCAAGAGCGTGGGCGGTCTCATTTCGGGGGTCGTTACAAAGGGAGCAAACACCGTGAGCAGTGTGCAGTTTACCGTTGATGACACGGACGCGGTAGAAAAAGAGGCGCGGGAAGAGGCATTTGCAAAAGCGCGGGCGAAAGCAGAAGCAATTGCAGAAGCGGGAGGATTTACACTCGGAAAACTCATTGATGTCCAGGAAGGCGGTGGAGCGATACCATATCCAATGTACGCCACTGATGTAAAGGGATACGGTATGGGGGGAGCAGAAGTCGTTCCTGAATTTTCAGCAGGATCAAATGAAGTGAACGTGACAGTAACGCTTCGCTACCAGATTAAATAGAGTGGCGAGTGGCGTGCACCAAGAGAGAACGCCGAACCGTTGCGTTTTCAAATCTCGCGGGAACCAATGTTCCATTTTCTGTTCGTAACACTACACCCCTAATTCGCGCGAATTAGGGGTGTAGTGTTGGGCGTCTGTTGAGAGCAAAAAATCCCCCCCCGGGGGGGGGGGGGGGGGGGGGGGGGGGGGGGGGGGGGGGGGGGGGTGTGGGGAGTTGGGAGGGGGGGGGGGGGGGGCGCCCCCGGGGGCGGGCGGGCGGGCGCGAGCGGCGCGGGGCCCCGCGG
>CAYHBS010000013.1:0-21790 GCA_964354975.1 uncultured Candidatus Saccharibacteria bacterium | reverse complement strand
ATTCTCTGTCCTAGTGAATGTCGGTGAAGCTTGGGTAGTATCTGATAATATGCATACCATAGTACGTATGTACTCTTCAGTTTTTGAAGTAGCGGCAAAAGCTGGCGGGGGGGGGGGCGTAAAAGAAGCATGATTATGAAAAAGCGATTTACTCATATATACCAGGATATCATTTCCATTGATAATTTACTTGTTGCATGGACGGAATTTAAGAATGGAAAAACTTCTCGGTATGATGTCCAGCAATTTGAATTGGATCTTATGAGGAATATTTTTTTACTGGAAAATAATCTTGCAAATAAAACATATCAACATTCTGCGTATCACGCATTCAATATTGCCGATCCTAAGCCCAGGAATATCCATAAAGCGTCAGTGCGAGATAGATTATTACATCATGCGATTTATCGAAAACTTTACCCATTTTTCGATACCGTGTTCATTGCCGATTCTTTTTCGTGTCGCGTGGGTAAGGGAACACATAAAGCCATAAGTCGTTTTCGAACATTTACGTACCTAGAAAGTCGTAATCATACGAGGACGTGTTGGGTGCTCAAGTGTGATATCAAAAAGTTTTTTGCTTCGATTGATCAGCGGATACTTATTGAAATACTCGTAGGGTACATTAAAGACCATGACATTATGTGGCTACTCTTGCAAATTATTACAAGTTTTCATGGGTCACGTATAGGAGTTGGTTTGCCGCTTGGAAATCTTACTTCTCAACTACTTGTGAATATCTATATGAATGAATTTGATCAATTTATGAAGCATACGTTAAAGGCAAAATACTATATTCGTTATGCTGATGATTTTGTTATTCTTTCTCGCGATAAGACATGGCTTGAAAACGTTTTACCGAGAATGAAAGAATTTTTATGGCAGAAGCTTCGCCTGCAAATGCATCCGAACAAAGTGTCGATTTCAACAGTTGCTTCGGGCGCCGATTTTCTCGGCTGGACGCATTTTCCGGGTCACCGTGTGCTACGCACGAGTACAAAACGGAGGATGCTGACGAAGTTGCACAAAACTCAAAATCTTGAAGTATTAAACTCCTATCTGGGACTTTTGAAACACGGAAATACGTATAAACTTCGACAAGCAATTGATAGTCGAACAAATCTTGAAAATATTTCAGATATTTTCTGAAAAACTGATATACTACCCGCATGGACGAGCGGGAAGTGTACCTTTCAGTCATTGTTCCTGCATATAACGAAGCGAGTCGGATCGAAATGACACTCCTTCGCATGCAGGATTTTTTATCAAAAAAACCCTACCACTGGGAGATTATTGTCGTGAGCGACGGCGCAACCGATGGAACGGTGAATTTAGTTGAGCGGTTAAAAAGAAGTATCCCTCAACTGCGGTGTATCGACCGAAAACAAAATCGTGGGAAAGGATACACGGTGCGCGAGGGGATACTTGCCGCAACAGGACGCATTCGATTATTTGCGGACGCCGATAATGCAACCGACATCGCGCACTTCGAGCTCATGCGTCCGCTCTTTGATCAGGGCGCAGATATCGTTATCGCGTCTCGTGACAGTAAGGACGCACGGGGCGCACGCCAATCGATTCCACAGTCGCCCTGGAAGAGAGTGCTCGGGAACATGGGAAACTTGTATATTCAACTGCTTGCGGTGCGCGGTATTTGGGATACCCAGTGCGGATTTAAAGCGTTCCGCGCGGACGCGGCACGGAAGATTTTTCGGGTATCGCGTATTGATCGCTGGGGATTTGATATTGAAGCACTCGCGCTTGCCCGTCACTTTGGGTACAATGTGCGTATTATTGGTGTGGACTGGAAGAATGATGAGCACAGTCACGTGCGTATGTCCGCCTACCTGCAAGTGCTTTGGGAGACTACAAAAATAGGATGGTGGATTCGTGCACGGACGTATGAACGGCAGTCACACAGCACTAACACACATGAAAAAACCGTCTGAAGTAAATGAGTTTCGCCGCGATCCTGTTTCGGGGGAGTGGATATTGCTTTCCACGAAGCGAGCACATCGTCCAAAGTCGGCTGGGAAAACTGTTTCGCGCGTGCACACAGCTGCCGGGTGCGCGTTTGAGGATCCACAAAAATCTGGTAATGGCGCCCCTGTCCTCTGGTTCGTGCATCCGAGCAAACGTAAAAGCGGGAAACAATTACAACTTGCGGACTGGTTTGTGCAGGTGATTCGAAATAAATATCCCGCGCTTGACCATGAAGGAGCGTCTTGTCCTGTTGAAGTGCGCGACGGCGCTGGGAGAATGCTTGGAGGAGTGGGATTTCATGAAGTCATCATTACACGCCCGCACGAAAAAAGTCTTGCGGACATGAAAGTGCCAGAGGTGGAGCTGGTGATCCGTGCATATCAAGAACGCATCCACGACCTTATTGCGGAAGAATGTTTGGAATACATGCTCGTATTTCATAATCATGGAGTATCGGCGGGCGCGTCTATTGCACACCCACATTCACAGCTCGTTGCGCTTCCCGTGATTCCGTCGGATGTATACCGTTCGCTCAAAGGATCCAAACGTTATTTCAGCAAGCATGGCGTATGCGCACATTGCAATGTCATACATTGGGAAAAGAAAAAACAAGTGCGCATGATTGCAGAAAATCGCAAGTTTATTGCGTATGCGCCGTACGCGTCACATTCCAATTACGAAGTGCGCATCTATCCAAAGCATCACAACGCGCGTTTTGAAACCATTGCGACGGAAGACCGTCCACTCATGGCCGAAATTCTAATCATGGTGCTTCGCGCACTCAAGCGCGCACTTGGAAACCCCGATTATAATTATTTCATTCATACCGCACCTATCCACGAGAAGAACGCCGATCACTATCATTGGCACTTAGAAATTCTTCCAAAGACTGCAACACTTGCAGGACTTGAACTCGGCACTGGCATGGAAGTCATTTCCGTTTCTCCCGAAGTTGCGGCCCAGACGCTTCGGGCGAAATTATGATGCACTATTTAGGCAGACTGAAAGAATGGACGATGGGGCTTGCGCGCCGTCCCCATGCGGAACGCGCGCTTGCCGCTATTTCGTTTGCCGAGAGTTCATTTTTCCCGATTCCTCCTGACGTACTCTTAATTCCGATTACGCTCGGGCGTAGAGAGCATTGGGTACGACTCGCTACTATCACCACCGTTGCCTCGGTGATTGGCGGGGTATTCGGATACGCCATTGGATATTTTTTGTTCACCTCAATAGGGCAATGGATTGTTTCGGTCTATCACGCAGAGGATGCGTTTGCCGCGATGGGCGCAAGGTATGAGGAGTTTGCATTTTTGACGGTACTCACCGCGGCGTTCACGCCGATTCCATATAAGGTGATCACCATTTCTGCGGGTTTTTTTCACATTTCATTTCTTCCCTTCATGCTTGCCTCTGTGCTTGGTCGCGCCGCGCGATTTTACCTTGTGGCGGGAATTGTGAGATATGTTGGAGTGTCGGCTGAAAGATTCCTTGAGCAGAATTTTAATTGGCTGAGTCTTGCATTTTTTGCGCTACTGATTGCCGGGTTCTATCTGGTGTTTCAGGTGTGGTGAACATTCCGAAATCAGAAAAATGACGGTATACTGTGCGTATGCAGAAATATGTCATAGGCAACTGGAAGTTGCACCCGCGAAGTATCCGTGATGCATTGCGCATTGTACAAAAGGTAGCAGGAGGCACGCTCCCGACTCGTGTGAATGTGTGGCTGGCCCCTCCGGCACCATTTCTTGAGTCCGCAATACGGGCGGCAAAAAAGAGTGCGGTGGGGCGTCGTTTTCGCTTCGGCGGTCAGTACGCATTTCAAGAGCATGAAGGCGCGTTTACGGGAGCGGTGAGCGGAAGCATGTTAAAGTCGCTCGGTGCGACGTTTGTGATTGTGGGACATTCCGAGCGGAGAGCATACTTTGGAGAAACGGATGCAATCGTCAACACGCAACTGCGCGCCGCGATCAAGAGTGGACTTACCGCGGTGCTCTGCGTGGGCGAGCGCACGAGAGATCACGACGGCACCTATGTGCGGATGGTAAAGGAACAAATACACGCCGCGCTCAAAGGAGTGAGCGCTGCTGCAACTGCGAAGCTTATGATCGCGTACGAACCCATATGGGCGATTGGTACGGGACACCCCGCAACAGCCGCAGATGTGTCGGAAATGGCGCTATTTATTGAGCGCGTTCTGACCGATTTATATAACCGGACCGTCAGCGCGCGGATCCCGATTCTCTACGGTGGATCGGTGGACGCCGACGTTGCGCGAAAGGTTATTCATCTCGAGCACGTGAATGGATTTCTTGTCGGTGGGGCGAGTAAAAATCCAAAAGCATTTCGAGAAATTATTACGGTAACGGGAGGAAGGTGAACCACCATATTCGCAAACTGACGTCGCGTGCAGTCAAAGGAAAGCGTGTACTTGTGCGCGTAGATTTTAATGTTCCCATGAAGGGGAGTCGCGTCGTGGATGATTTTCGCATTCGTGCGTCGCTCCCCACCATTCAATATATCAAGAAGCATGGGGGAATTCCGATTGTCATTACTCACCTCGAACCCGTGCGACCCGTAGAGCCCGTGATGGAGCGCGCAATGAAACTCGCAAAGTTTCGATTTGAATATTTGGAAAATCTCCGTTTTCAAGAGGGCGAAGAGGCAAACGACGCCGTATATGCACGCGCGCTCGCAAAATTTGGAGACGTATATGTAAACGACGCGTTTAGTGTTGCGCACCGCGCACATGCGTCTGTAGTGCGACTTCCAAAATTACTTCCATCATATATGGGCCTTTCATTTGCGCATGAACTCAAGATGCTCTCTGCCATCAGGCACCCCAAGCGACCATTTGTCTTTATTTTGGGTGGAATCAAATTTGATACCAAAGTAGGTGTACTTGCGCACTATATGCAACACGCCGACACCATCTTCATTGGAGGAGGTCTTGCAAATACGTTTCTTGCGGCAACCGGTACATCGGTCGGGTCCTCACATATTGAGAAAGATGCAATCTCTCGGATCAAGAAAAAATATTTGAAGTCCCCAGTAATTCTTCCGATCGACGTGGTGCTTAATGGGCACAAAACAGTGTTTGTTGGAGACGTACCGCAGTCAGGTGTTGTGTTAGACATTGGGGAGTCATCTATCGCCGCTCTCGCCCCTATTCTCAAGCGAGCGCATACGGTGCTCTGGAATGGACCCATGGGGCACACAGAAAAAGGATATACTGCTGGGTCCAAGCGTCTCATCAAGATACTTGCCCGCATGAAGGGGACCGTGGTGATTGGGGGAGGAGATACACACGTGCTCATTCGACGTTCCCTGAAGCGCATTCCCACTCACATGCGGATTTCCACAGGTGGAGGAGCGATGCTCGTCTATCTTGGCACTGGGAAATTGCCCGGATTATCCGCGCTTCAGCACAAACAATCATGAGTGCGTGGGCGGTACGCCAACATGGGAGTGCGGGAGTTATTCGTGCGTTACTGGCGCGCCGTGATATTCCAGAGCATGCCAGCGAGCTATTTTTATTTCCTGACTTTCAGCGCGACACGTTTGATCCAATGCGATTTCGGCATATGCCACTGGTGATTGAGCGCATGCGCACCGCACTTGCGCGCGCGGAGCAGATTGTTATTTTCGGCGACTACGATGCAGACGGAACATGCGGAGCAATGATTATGAAAGATTATTTAGATCGCGCAGGGCACCGTGCGTACCAGGTGTACCAACCCGATCGCTACGCAGAAGGGTATGGGCTCAAGCGCACCCACGTGCACCAATTTCATGAATCAGGTGCAACGTTGCTTATCACCATCGATTGCGGAGTAACCAGTCTCGAAGAAATTGCGTACGCAAATTCGCTTGGCATTGATGTGATGGTGCTTGATCATCACATCGTTCCTCCCGTGTGGCCGGCCGCGTACGCAATCATCAATCCCAAACACCCTGAAGAGGAATACCCAAATAAAGATATTTGCGGGAGCGGACTTTCATACAAAGTGGTAGAAGCGCTTGTGCGCGCGGGCGTTGGGGGCGTGACCCCTGGATGGGAGCGTTGGCTGCTCGATCTGGTGGCAATCGCGACAGTGGCGGACATGATGGACGTGCGTGGAGAAAACCGCGCGCTCATTACCTATGGAATTCAGGTGATTCGCAAAGGACGCAGACCGGGACTCAAACGCCTGCTTGAAAGTGCGCGCGTGCATGTGCCGGAGCTTTCCGCAGAAGACATTGCGTTTATGGTCGCCCCGCGCATCAATGCCGCGTCTCGTATGCGCCATGCGTCGATTGCGGCAGATATGCTCACCGCGCGAAGCGCGGAGCAGGCACGCGAACTTGTGGGCACGCTGGAGGGTATTAATACCGAGCGAAAACTCCTTGTTGAAGAAATTGTAAGCGACGCACATGGTCGCATCGCGCGTCTCGAACGTATTCCCGAGGCAATTGTGGTGGGAGATATGTCGTGGCCTCCAGGGGTGCTCGGGATTGTTGCAACGCGCATCATGGAGGTGTATCACCGTCCAGTATTTGTATGGGGTAGTGCGAACGGAGTACTCAAAGGATCGTGCCGCGCATATGGGGAAGAAAATATTGTGGACGCAATGCGAAGTGTTTCGGACGGAGTACTACTCGATTTTGGTGGACATCAAAAATCAGGCGGATTCGCGCTCATTCCCGAACAACTCACGGAATTTCAGGGGAGTATCGAATCATTTTTTGTAACGGCAACTCCCACCGCGCCTCCGCATACGGTTGTATTTGATGGTGCGCTCCGCATGCAAGATCTTACAACCGATATTATTTCCGAGATCCGGCAACTGGAACCGCACGGTATTGGAAATCCGCGCCCCGTGTTTGTATTTCCAGATGTGCGCGTCAGTCATGTGAAGGAATTTGGAAAAATAAAGCAGCACGTTCGCTGCGTGATGACTGATGGTGTGTCTTCAATCAGTGCCTTACAGTTTTTTGCACGTCCTCCGCTTGTACGTGCACTCGCAAGTGGATCTCACATGGACATTGCGGGTTCTATTGAGCTTGGATGTTTTGGTCGTATCTGTGAGCCACGTGTGCGTATTATCGACGTGCGCCCCGCAGGGGAACTCCTGTATGATACGCAGGTAGTATGAGTACGAAACCAAAAAAGCCAGACTATATCATTTACACCGACGGTGCCTCTCGGGGGAATCCCGGAGACGCAAGCATCGGGGTGGTTATCTGCGGCGGAGATGGAGCAGTGATGAAGTCGTATGGTGAGCGATTGGGGGTTGCAACAAATAACGACGCGGAGTACGCCGCGATTGTGTACGGGCTCAAAAAATTGAAATCACTTGTTGGTTCCAATGCAATCAGTGACGCGGTGGTGGAGGTGCGCATGGATAGTCAGCTTGCGCAGCGTCAGCTCACGCATCAGTATCGCGTCACGGAGGAACGACTATTCGCGCCGTTCATCGCAATTTGGAATCTCATGATTGATTATAGGGAAGTGCGTTTTATACATATCCCGCGCGAGAAGAATCGCACGGCCGACGCACTCGCCAACCAGGCGCTTGATGCTCCCGAGCAACGTCCATTGATATGAAACGGAATGCTCTGCTGATCTTTATAGCAATAGTCACATTTTCACTCATGGCATGTTGGATATATTACATCCATGAGAAGGCAACATTTTCCGAGAAAAACGCAGTAAAAAACTACCAGCTCGATAAAATCATTCATGTTATTGGAGGTATTTTTATTATCTCCGTTGCAGGATTTTTAAAACGCAACCTTACGCCCGCGAGCGCGATCTCTTCACTCATTGTCGTCGCGCTCGTTTGGGAAATAGGAGAGCTTGTTTTTGACCCGGAAGTGAGCAGATCATTTTATACTGAATTTATTCGCTGGAGATCCAACGCGATTTTTGATGTGATCGCTAGTATTATTGGAGGTGCAGTGTTTTATTCTCTGCTTCGTCCAAGGGCATTACGTGAGACCGTGGGAGCATATTCAGATCCACAAAAACCAACGCGGTAACATATGTATGCTCGCGCCGCGCTCTCTGTTGTGCTCATTGCTATCGCGATGGCCACGTGGTCGGCGGTACTTGCGGGGCGAGCGTCATCGTTCCTACACGTGTATGCGCTCAATGTTGGACAGGGAGACGCAATATATATTCGCACGCCGAACGCATCCGACGTACTGATCGATGGGGGCCCGGGAGGGAGAATTATTTCTGAACTTCCAAGGGTAATGCCGCCAGGAGACAAACACATTGATGCGATGATCCTCACGCACCCACATTTTGACCATGTGTCCGGACTTGAACGAATACTTGAAGAATATGAAGTGGCGAGTATTTATACTCCAACGGGAATGCCCGCGGGAGAGCTGACGGATAATTTTATGAGACTTGCACGTAGCGAGACACCAGACGTACGCACTTTGGACGCAGGGGATCGTCTGACATTTGGAGACGGAGTACTCTTTGATGTATTTCTTCCTTCAGATGCCGAATTCTTACGAACAACCGATAATCCGAATGAGTGGAGTATTGTGGGAAAATTACAGTATGGAAATTCGGCGCTCTTGTTGACGGGGGACATGGAACGCAGAGAAGAATTACTACTGATGCGATCCGATGCAGTGCTTGCAAGTGACGTGCTCAAAGTTGCGCATCACGGATCCGCATATGCATCTATCACAGGACTTCTTGAACGCATTCGTCCAGCAATTGCGGTGGTGTCGGTAGGAAAGAATACGTACGGACATCCAAGCGAAGATACGCTCACGCGTATTGCACGCACGGGCGCCGAAATACTCCGGACGGACGAACAGGGAACGGTGCATCTCGTGAGCGATGGAACGCGGTTTTGGGTTGAAGGACAACAATAAAATGGATATACTAGTCGTATGAAAAAGATGAAACAGGAGCGCACACTGGTGCTTATTAAACCGGACGCGGTCAAACGGAGTCTCACCGGAGAAGTTATTCAGCGTATTGAGTCTCGAGGGCTCAAAGTGATTGCACTGCAAATGATTTGGCCAGATAAGGAGAAAATGGAAAAACACTATCCAACGTCTGAAGACTGGGTCACCGGTCTTGGTAAGAATACGGCGCGCGCCTACGAAGAATTTCAATTACCAACAACGCTACTGGATGACTACGGTACAGATGATTTGCACCAGATTGGTAAGCAAGTAAGAGAGTGGCTCATCGAATTTATGATTTCCGGCCCCATTGTGAAAATTGTAATAGAAGGACTGCACGCAGTGAAAATGGTTCGTAAGATTGTTGGGCACACTATACCGGCTTTTGCGGATATGGGGACAATTCGTGGGGATTTTTCAGTAGACTCGCCTGCGCTCGCAAATACCGAGAAGCGGCCAGTTCAGAATTTAATACATGCATCTGGAAACGCAGAAGAGGCAGCGTATGAAATTGCACATTGGTTTACAGAGAAGGAATTGCATTCATTTGTTCGCACGGAAGAAGACCTGATGCCATAATGATGAAACTTTCATTTTATGGAGGTGCGCAGGAAGTCACCGGCGCAAATTATCTCCTTGAAACCGAAAAGACTAAAATTCTTGTTGATTGCGGGCTGTTTCAATGTCCCGATTTTTGCTCCATCGAAAACTACCAACCATTCCGATATGATCCTTCCCAAATTGATGCGCTCCTCGTCACGCACGCACACATTGATCACACCGGGAGAATTCCAAAGCTCATTAGCGAGGGATTTGCGGGAAAGATTTATTCCACCGCTCCGACACGAGACTTTGCGGGGCTAATGTTGGAAGACAGTATTGGAGTGCTAGAAAAAGAGGCCAAGAATTCGTTGCGTGAAGTTTATTATCGCGAAATAGATGTGAAGAATGCACTCACGAGATGGGAGGCGGTGGACGTAGGACAAGAATTTACGATTGGTGATATGAAGATTACCGTAGGGGATGCGGGCCATGTGCTGGGATCCGCTATGTATACCGTCACGCACGGAGAGCGCAACGTGCTTTTTAGTGGAGATCTTGGCAATGCGCCGAATCAACTACTTCCCGAACATTCATGGCCAAAAGATATCACACATATGTTGATTGAGTCTGCGTATGGAGATCGGGTGCATGAAAATGTACGCGAGCGAAGAGATAAATTGGAGCGCGTGATTGAAGATACCATCAAGAGAGGGGGGACACTCATGATCCCCGCATTCGCGCTTGAGCGCACACAAGAGCTCTTGTTTGAGCTCAATGAACTTATTGAACATGGGCGTATTCCATCAGTGCCGATTTTTCTCGATAGCCCACTTGCCATTAAGGCGACCGCAATTTATAAAAAATATTCAGGATTTTATAATAAATCCGCTCGTGATCATATGAAGGTGGATGGAGATTTGTTCCAATTTCCTAAATTAAAATTTACACTCACTTCGCAGGAATCTCGCCAGATTAACGCCGTCCCCGCGCCGAAAATTATTATTGCAGGTGCGGGCATGATGCATGGAGGGCGAATCTTACATCACGCGAAGCGCTATCTCCCAGATCCAAAGAACGCCATTCTTTTTATTGGGTATCTGGCCGCAAATTCACTTGGCAGAAGAATTTTTGAAGGTGCGCGCGAGGTTACGATACACGGAGAAAAAATACCGGTACGAGCGACTGCAAAAGCTATCGGCGGATATTCTGCGCACGCGGATCACGAGGCATTGTTGGAGTTTGTGAACCATACGCGAGACACGCTCAATACGGTATTTGTCGTGCAGGGGGAGCTGAAGGCCGGATTATTCCTCTCCCAGCGCATTAAAGATTATCTCGGAGTAGACAGTATTGTGCCAAAGTTGGGAGATAGTTTCGAACTTTGATACAATAGTGCGTATGATTAAACCATCACCGCACTATCATCTAAAATATCAAATTTGCGTCTCGGGCGCCGCAGAGACTGGGCTGTGTGTGCCGAATGCGCTTGACCTTGCAAAAGAGATAGGGCAAATAATCGCGGAGAAAAAAGCGGTGCTCCTCAATGGTGCCACGACGGGATTTCCGTATTGGGCGGCTATTGGCGCAAAAGAGGCGGGAGGATATACCGTAGGCATTTCTCCTGCAAGGTCCGAGCGAGAACACGTGGAAGATTTTAAGCTCCCCGTAGATTTTATGGATGTGATTATCTACTCGGGCATGGGATTTCCCGGGAGAGATCTTATGCTCACGCGCGCAAGTGACGCGGTAGTGATTGGATGCGGGCGTATCGGCACGCTTCACGAGTTTACTGTTTCATTTGAGGATCAAAAGCCGATGGGGATACTGATTGGTTCCGGGGGAACGACAGATATGTTGAAGGATATTCTCGAGAAATCGCAAAGAAAAGAACACAATCCAAATATTATTTTTGAAACACAGCCACGAGCAATGATGGAGCAGCTGTTTGATCTCGTCAAAAAGCGCAAAGTTATTGAAATATGAGAATCCATCGGGAACTCGATAGTCTCGGTCTTCTTGTCGGTACCATCATTGGCGCAGGCATGTTTGTACTGCCATACGCTACCGCCCAGGCGGGAATCGTATGGGCGGGTATTTATTTAGTTGTTGTCACAGTACTGATGTTTTTTCTCCATACGCTCTACGGTGAGGCGGTATATATTCTTGATGGTAACCACCGACTTCCCGGATATGCACGTTTGCATCTTGGACGAACCTCCTCGTATCTCGCCACATTCTCTCTCTTCTTTGGGTTTATTGCGGCACTTCTTGCATATGGGATTCTGGGGGGTGAATTTCTCCACGTGCTCGCACGTGCGGGAGACGCGTCATATTATGTGTTTGCATTTTTTATTATTGGAGCGTTCGGACTACTCCTGAATCTTGAGCGGATTGGTTGGATCGCCTTCCTGCTTACCATCCCATTAGTATTTTTTATATTAGTACTCGCCGCGCTTGCGTTCCCTCATATCGAATGGACGCGCATTCCGATCATGAATAATGCGAAATGGTTTCTTCCGTACGGAATATTTTTATTTGCAACGAGCGGAGTATCGACAATTCCAGAGATTGCGCAGGTGCTACAAAAGAAACAGGGGAGAGTTTTTGAAAAAATCGTATTACTCTCCGGGGGGCTTGTCGCGTTTCTCTACGCAGTCTTTATTGTTTCCGTAGTCGGAGTGACGGGAGCGGGCACAACGACCGAGGCGGTCGAAGGACTCGTTGAATCGCTTGGTCCTTCCGTGGTCATCATTGGGGCGCTTATCGGATTTCTCGCAGTGGCGCGTGCATATCTCGCGATCGGTCTCGATTTTCGCAATACGCTCATGTACGACTTTTCAGTCACCAAGGCTCGGGCGTGGGTCATGGTGGTGACGCTTCCGGTGGGTCTGTATATGATGGGGGCAAAAAACTTGATTGATATTATTTCAACGGCAGGAGGAATTATGGGAGGGCTTGATGCGATTGTTATCTTACTGCTTGCGATTCATGTTCGGAAACACAAAACACACCCGCGCGGATTTATTCCAGTTGGCATACTTGTGCCAAAGATACTTATCGCAGTATTTGTGGTCGGTATTTTCTATCAGGTGCTTTATGCGCTCGGCGCGGTATAGTCATGATGTATGATGGAGCGAACACTAGAAGAAATTTTGGAAGCAATGCGCACAGATACAACGCTCCCGCTGACCCCTGCAACTCTGGTTTTTGGTGAGGGGAGTGCCGTCGCGCGCGTCATGTTTATCGGTGAAGCGCCCGGAGCGGAAGAGGACAAGCAGGGGAGACCATTTGTCGGTCGCGGAGGGCAGTTGCTTCGAAAGGAAATCAGACGTATTGGCTGGAAAGAGGAAAATGTATACATCACAAATATCGTGAAGCGCCGCCCACCAGAAAATCGCGACCCCACACCAGAGGAAATCGAGGCATATCGGCCATATTTAAAGGAGCAAATTCGTGCAATTAATCCGGAGCTCATAGTAGCACTGGGACGATTCTCTATGAACTATTTTCTTCCGGAAGCAAAAATCTCGCGTGATCAAGGAAAAGTATTTATACTACTTGGGAAAAAGATATTTCCCATATTTCATCCCGCAGCTGCACTGCGAAATCCCGAGATGATGCGAGGATTCATCGGTGCGTTTGATAAACTTCCAGTGGCGCTCAACTCTCGAACAGGAAATAAAGATATATAGACCTTATAAAAAACGTTGTTTTTTCGTACATAGGACGAGTATTTTATGCATGTATATATATGATGAAAAAATTATACGAGTTCATAAAAAAGAATCAGCCCCGGCATAGCCAGGGCTGTCAGTTTGAAGTGTGGTGTACGACGACACCGTAGAAAGAACATGGGTGAGCAATTGAAGAGCGACTGAATGGGTAGGTACCGGAGAAACCGGCGAGACTTTAGAGAGTCCAAAGACCATCAGTACACGTTTCAACTGCTTACTCAAGGATCCTTCTATAGGATAGCAAAGCGCTGAAGATATAAAAGGGCAAAATTATTTTTCATGTGGAAAAATAATTTTATACGTTCAATATCTATTGCAGGCACATTACCATTGCATAGTAATGTGAAATGCATCCTAAACCTTCATACGTAAAAACCCCCGTTCTCACAAGAGTTTTTATTTTTCTATTTTACTGCCTGCAGTACCTTCGCAAATACTGTTGGATGATGTTCTGCGAGATCGGCAAGCATTTTACGGTTCAGCACAATATTTGCCTTTTTGAGCGATCCGATGAGTTTACTGTACGAGACTCCTTCGGTGCGCGCTCCCGCATTGATGCGGATATTCCACACTCTGCGCTGGACGCCCTTCTTTTTTCGGCGATCATGGAAGGAGTGGGTGTACGCATGAAGCAGTGCTTCGGTCGCCGCACGCTCCTTTGATTTGCGCCCCCAGCGATATCCCTTTGTTTGTTTCAGGACATTTCTGCGGCGCTTAATGGTTGTTTTACCTCGTTTGACGCGAACCATATGTATTAGTTATGTGGGAGATATTTAGCGACAATTTTTTTTGACTGTGGCATCGACCTCCAGCTTTTCTTTGCCGACTGCTTCGCGCCAGACTCTTTTGCATTAAAGTGATTCTGGTTTTGGCTCCGTCGAAGAACCTTCCCGTTGGGAGTCACTTTGATTCTCTTTGCTACTGCTTTGTTTGTTTTTACCATGTTTCTCGGGCGCTAGGGTGAGCATAAGACCGCGGGGTCCGCTCTTGGGTCCTTCCATAATCTTGTAAGGAACCGTAATCATATTGAGCATCTGCTGTAAACGTTCATTCACAAATGATTTTGGGAGGGCTTTTTCTCGACCGCGCAGGATAAGGTCAAACCGGATATTATCTCCTCCTTCGAGGAATTCCTCGGCATCCCGGATTTTTCGCTCTAAATCATGAGCCGAAATGTTGATGCGTGCGCGCACTCCTCGTACATCAACCTCCTTCACTTTCTTTCGCGCTGCTCGGGCCTCTTTCTCACGCTGATACTTGAACTTCCCGACATCCATGATGCGACAGACCGGTGGGGTGGCCTTTCCTGCCACTTCAATTAAATCTTTTCCCTCCGACTTCGCACGGGTAATCGCGCCTTCGAGAGTCATCACGCCAAGATTAGACCCATCACTCCCTATGACGCGAACGTCGGTTGCCTGTATTTGATTATTTACTTTTGGTTGTTGGATAGCGATATGCACTGTTGATTAATAACAATGGAGATAGTGTACTGACGTCTAGGTGATTTGTCAATGCGGGGCACAATAAAAAGCTGCCCTACACCATCCGCCGGTTGGCGGAGATATAGGGCGGAAACGATAGTTATAGCGCGGTCCCATTCTCCAGAGCGGATCCGCTTTTCGGGCAAGACACCGCCGCATCCGTGCCAGCAGATCCGATTCACCGGGTCAAATTAATACGAAGCGGAGCCACGGTTGCAGAGATCTTTTTCTTTGTCCCCGCGGGCGCAATGGAGATACTATCATACTCCACGCGACTCGCCGAGCTCACATGCTCCAGTACGTTGGGAGCGTTAAAAAAATCTACTACAGGACACCTGGTGGAGGGAGATGGCGCTCATTACCCGCGGCAGTGAGCACAATGATTACCAACGCGAGTGAGAACAGGACAAGTGCAATAATAAATAATACCAGATTTGCTCGACGTTTAGTTGGAACAAGCTTAGGGAAAGCTTCCATAAATCGTTCAGTCATTGTACGAGGTTTCAGTGGGCGTACGACGTTTGTTTGTTCGATCAACTGGAAGTCAACCATATTACTATAAATTACAGCACAATATTACCATTAAGTCTGCATCGATACAGTGAAATCGTTTCGGGGGAACCTTCGGGGTAGCCCCAGTTGTTGTTAGCATTTTTCCAGAACTCCCATGTTCCTGGGCAATGATGAATAAAAACATATAATGCCTTGCCTCGAGGACAATACTGGACGGCAGTGCGTGAGTATTCATCATCGTCACTATCAAACTGTAGGCGATCCATGTCGCCCACAGCGAACCCATCAAAAGTACTCCTTCGCTCAAATTGCAACGAGAGAAAATATACCTGTGGTCCTAATGCTTTACTAGATCCGCCCGCCCATCCTGCATTGTTAAAGTAGAGGTAATACCCGCCACAAGAATCATATTCCGATTGCGACAGCGGGTCTGCCCCGAGTGTTTGCACAATGTCGCCATTTGGTTGCCGATATGGCCAATTTTTAGCTTCGTACGTAGAATTATTAGGAATTGTTTTGTTCCACAAGCCCGCGTCAATCAGAGGCTGCATGTATCGTACCCCTGAACCTTGATTTGGCAAGAAACTACTTCCAATATCGTCGGCGTATAACTGAACACCAGTAGCTTCGAAGGGATAGTCATTAGGATTACTGACAATGTAGTTATATCCTGGTGATAGTTTTGCCACATTTGGAGGGTAGAAGCCATATTCATCATAGTATTGTTCAAGCGCGAGACGGAGATCGTGAAATGTTGCAAGACGCTCCGCATCCCGCGCGTACGCACGAGCCTCACTAAGACCCGCATATCCCAAAGAGGAGAGAAGACTCACAATAGAAACAACCACCAACATCTCCACAAGTGTGAAGCTGGCGGTGTGCGGTCCATATGTTCTGCGGCGTCGCGACATTTCTTCTATTATATATGAAGCGCATCTGAATACGAAAATGGAGAATATTGCGCGCTGGTAAAATAAAAAGCCCCGCCTTCGCTATCGTCCAAAGACGAAGCAAAGGCGGGGTGCCGTTAAAATCGAATCTCGAGTGCCGTGGAAAACTCCTTTCCACGTTGGCGGAGTGCGATGCCGCCCTTGATGTTGCCGTTGTAGACGAGACCAGGAGGAAATCGCACCTCCACCTGCCCAAATTCCCAAAGTACGCGAGGGCGCACCAGCTCATACGCCGCCCATCCAAACTCTGGGAGAGCAAGATGAAGTGTTCGCTTTCCCGCTTTCCAGCAGAAATGGTTTCCCGCCAGACTGCCATAATTGCGACACGAACTTTGTAGCCAATCGCGATGCTTGCTCGCACGAAGCGCCCCAGTGCGCTCTGTGATGCGCATCGCCACGTACTCGACGTTGATGTTTCGTACCGAAAAGATTTTCGAGAACGAAACCTCTTCCGCGAAAGCACTACGTGTCTCGATGAGAAGAACGAGAGAGGTAATTACCGCTACCAACCAACACCACATCCATGTTTTCATACCTAACTCCTTCTCTCCTTGTCTACAGTAATTATGCCATTAAAATATTTAATTGTCAATGTGCATAAATAATTTTTTCGACGGGCGCGTTTGGTATACTACCCATACGTTCTCATACAAATAACGGTGCAGGTGCGTTATATATGCAGTGACGTCGAATCACGGCAATTACTATTGATATCAATACATGAAAGCAAAAGCGTTAGGAGTGTTCGCGGTACTCATCGTTCTTGTCGGAGGCATTCTCTTCTACCGACAAGCGACAGGTCCACAGCTACCCGCGGGTACCGCAGGAGAAAATAATGGTGCTGTTCCATCCGGTTCAACTTCAAACAATGCAGATGCGTTACCACCAGCGGGAAGTGATTTACAAGCAGAGGCGAGTATTGTCTCGAGTGATCTTATTAGTGCGGCCGCAAACGAGTCGGCGACATTTTCGGTCGATGAGGAAAATTTTTTACTGGACGATGCTGGAGATCTCGATGCAATGAGTCAGGCAATAACGGTTGAATAATATGAATATACGACTAATGAGTGCGGTGTTGCTGATGAGTATGTTTGCCCCAGGAGCAGTAATTGCGCAAACGGGTTCTACCGCAGGGACAAGTACGCGCCCCGCTCGGGCTGCGTTATTTTGTCAGCGCATTGATCAAGCGTCTCCAATACTACTCAATACGCTCCAGCAGAGAGAACAGCGACTGTCCGCGCGGAAAGAAACAATCACCGAACGTTTACAAAATCATCGAGAAGAACGCGATGAGGCACGCGATGAGCGTACCACGCGGCAAGGTGAACGCCGAGAGGCTCTGTTTGACCGATTATCTGAAAAAGCACAAACGGACGAAGAAAAAGCAGCGGTACGCACGTTTGTTGAAGCTGTTGAGACCGCAATCACAAAACGAAACGCCGCGATTCAATCGGCAGTGGACGCGTTTCGCGCGGGTGTGGACGCAGCGCTCAAGGTGCGCCGCGAAAAAATTGCATCCGCAATTACTACGCTTAAGGCAGATGTCAACGCTGCCATAGAAAAAGCGCGTACGTCATGTAGGAACGGCGCAAATTCCGAGACGGTGCGCACGCAATTGCAAACGGACATTAATGCGGCGCGCACAAAATTTCAAAATGCGCGAAAGGAAATTGATAAAATGACGGAATCACGCCGCGCGCTCGCAGAAACTCGAAAGAAAGCGATTCAAGATGCAGTAGAAACCTTTCGTAGAGAAGTAGAAGCCGCTCGCGACGCACTCAAGGCAGCAGTAGGGGACGACACCGCAACGACCACAAGTTCGACGTAGTTTCGCGTACAAAATCCACAGATACGGGAATAAAAATAGTAATGCCCCTACACCTAATCCGCCGGTCGGCGGAGGCGTAGGGGCATTCGTGTTGAGCAAACGCTTTTCGGCTACTTATCGGACGCTACTCCCGAGAGATGTTGTGATCACCCTGTCGCGCATCTCCGCGCGCTTCCTTGCGGGGGTATCGATGGGAAATTTCTCACCGCATAGTGCGCACCTATGTGCTGGCCACGAGCGCATTTGCATATTGACCGCAGCGTAGAGTGAGTGATCTGGAATGGGTAGTTTTTCATACGAAATGCTTTCACGGTTGCACATTGCTCCCACTCCGACAACTTCACCGCCGCAGGCGTTGACCGCCTCGATGGTTGCGATCACCGTATATCCCGTTGTGATGACGTCTTCAACGACAAGTACCCGCTTACCATACACCTCGTGTGCGTCTACGTCGCGCAGGCGAAACATGCCACGTTTACGCTCTTCGGCAAACAGGATGCGCAGCCCATTCGATGAGCGCCCCAGCAAAGCCGCTCCCACATGCCGGGCAAATAACATCCCACCTGTTTCAGGTCCAACCACCACTTCGACGTGTTCTTGCTTAAATCTCGCGGCGATTAAGTCCGCAAGTTCCATCGTCAGTCGGGCGTTTTTGAGCACCTCATACTTATCGATGTATCCTTCGCCGTGCCGCTTAGAAGCGCCCGATTCTGCCTTGAGTCGGTAGTGTCCGGGCAGGATGGCGCCCACTCGGTAGAGCTCGGAGTGATAGAATTTTTCGTAGTTAAAGTCCATTCTTTCCTCCTACGCACAAGTACGTTTGTAGTGGTTATACCATAACTCTTCGGTATATTCCAGAAAAAAAGCGCCCCGTCCCGTATATGCGGGACGGGGCAGTATCATTGCGGTGTGGCATCGAAGGAACTCGAATGCCTACGAGTGATTTTCCCATCGATTGGAACGACACGGTCATTCTCTCCAATGTAAGGTGGCAGTTCAACGCAAACGTGTTACTATATGGAAAAAGTCGGGCATTATGAGCGGGAAGTAATGTAAACACTATGTCTGAACAAACAATGTACGAGAAGTTGAAAGCGGCGTGTCCGTGCGGATCTGGGAAAACATATGTTGAGTGTTGTGGGAAGGGAGAAATGTGCCCATGTGGATCAGGGAAGAAGGCAATTGATTGTTGCTTTGTGAGCCCAGAAACACACGAAGCAAAAGTGTAAGAAGTATTAAAAAAATCCCCGAGATGGGGATTTTTTTAATACTTCTTACATAAATATTCTTCGACTCGCGTAGGGTGTTTTTTCTACTGCAAACGGATACGCGACCACGCATCCGTTTGCAGTAGGCAGTATCGTGCTACGCGGTTTTCTTTTTCGTAATGTCGGCAAGAATTTTTTTTACGACCTTCATTTGCGTGTCATCGAGAATAGAAAGGGGATAGGTGTGTGGATTTTTCTTTTTCAAAGCAGTGACAATTTTTTTGAGTTCTGCTGGGCTCACCATGTCGCTCTTGGATATAAAAACATACTCGGGCTTTTCAAGAAGCTCCTTATTATACGCACCTAACTCGCCTCGAATAATCTTGTAGTCTTCAAGTGGGCGGTCAGACTCGGCAGATATCAAATGAAACAGTGTGCGCGTGCGCTCAATATGTTTCAAAAATTTAATGCCAAGTCCCTTTCCTTCAGACGCTCCCTCAATTATTCCTGGTACGTCCGCAAGTACCAATTCATAAAATACACCCAAATGCGGTTCAAGCGTGGTAAATTGATAATTTGCAACTTTACTTTGTGCGTGCGTCAGCGTATTCAGCAGGCTCGATTTTCCGACATTCGGATACCCAAGCAGTCCCACATCTGCGATCAGCTTTAATTCAAGCCGTACGCGAAATTCCTCACCGGGAAGTCCCGGTTGAAACTGTTTTGGACTCGTGTTTATTGCGGAACGAAATTTGTAATTTCCTTTTCCGCCCCTCCCACCCCGCGCACCAATAATGTGCTCGCCAATGCGAAGCACCTCTTGTGTTGTTCCTGTGTCTACATTATGAATCACTGTGCCCACTGGAACTTTGAGCAATGCATCTTTTCCGTCATGTCCATCCGCAAATTGTGATTTTCCGTTTTCGCCATTTTCCGCGCTCACTTCCTTCTTGTGGCGAAATTGCAGGAGTGCCCCGATATTGGAGACACCTTCAAAAATAATATTTCCACCGTCGCCTCCAGTTGCTCCCGTGGGGCCGAGCGATTTTACTACATTATTAAACGAGACTTTGCCCCTCCCTCCATGGCCGGCCTTAATCGTAATAGTGACGTCATCAATCAACATACTCGGATGATACAGAAAAGTGAGCACTTCGGACAGTCATGTATAATGGAAGCATGCAGAGAAATCTACGGACGGTTTTTATGTTCCTGCTCATTCTTTTTGTTGGGCTTGGTGCAACGCACTGGTACCAGCGGGAGGTGAGTGGATTTAAATATGGGGGAAACTCAACCATTGAGCGAGTTTCGAAACAACTCTACTATTCCGCCGTCGCCACGCTTCCGCATATCAAGCCAGCAACGAAAGATCTCGCGGTGAGATTTCATCGTCAAGAGCATGCGCTTTCCTGTGAGATTGCCGCACTGAAAATGGCACTTAATTTTAAGCAAAAAAATGTGAGCGAGACAGAGTTGTGGGTATATATGCCGTATGACGTGTACGAACCAAGAAGTGCCAACAACGTATGGGGAGATCCCGACAAGGGATTTGTCGGCTCCATCAACGGCACGATGCCAAACAGCGGATATGGAATTTATGAAGGGCCTATTGCAGATCTCGCGCACAAATACGGTGAAGCAAAAGCAATCAACGGGGGAACCCTTGCGGAATTGATTGCGGAAATTGATGCGGGCAATCCCGTGATAGTGTGGAGCGGATACGGGCGTGATATTTCATGGAATACACCAGAAGGAAAGTTTGTACGTGCGTATAAAGGAACACATGTGCGTGTGCTTACCGGGTATGTCGGGAGCGCGGAAAATCCAGAATCGCTCATCATGATGGATCCCATTTATGGAAAAGTGTGGTGGAGTCAGGGAAAGTTTATGAGTCAGTGGGAAGCGCTCGGCAGGCGTGCAGTGGTGGTATATTAAAAAATAGTTGATGCATAAAAAATAAATCCCCAGCAGACGTTGCGTTTCCGCATTGTCTGCCGGGGGAGCTGGGTTTTTACCGACGCTTGAGATTTCTCTCGTGCTCTTCGTACGTCACACAGTCGCAACATCCTTGCTCGCAACGCTCTTGGTACGCATCGCGAATGTGTTCAGCGAGGTCACGAAATGCATTACGGACGATGTTCGGCTCATTGCTCGCAGTCTGATCGTCGCCATCTTTCGGACTTCTTGTAGATTGGTGCATACGCATCCCTCCTGAAAAAATTGAATGAGTAGATGTACTAGGTTTCTGTATAGCACGTATCACTTAAAAAGTAAAGCGCCGCGTGTTACGCGGCGCCTAGGCGGTGCTCCGTACCCTGTGTTCCATTGTGCAGCTCTTGCGCGGCCGCGCAAGAGCTGCACAATGACTTTAAAAGATTACTCTTTCCCTTTTTCTGGAGCTCCGTCCGGAGCCTTCCCGTGCTGATGATCTTCGCAGCTACACTTGGTAAGTGGTTCACCGTGCTTTGTGCACGTTGGATCTTCGCACACTTTTGCAACCGGAGATTCTCCGCCGCACGTTCCCTCACATATAAAATGTTCCATGGATATAGTGTAACAGACATGGTGCCGAACGACTGACCTTGAATTCAACCTTGAAGTGCAACGACTAGGAAACTAAACATACCCGCAGGTA
>CAYHBS010000012.1:0-22126 GCA_964354975.1 uncultured Candidatus Saccharibacteria bacterium | reverse complement strand
ACCCTACCAACTAGCTGATAGCCCGCAGGCCCCTCCAGAAGCGAAAAATCTTTACTCTTTCGAGACTATCAGGTATTAGCTAGCCTTTCGGCTAGTTATTCCTGACTTCTGGGTGGGTACCTACGTGTTACTACCCCGTTTGCCGGTTGCCGAGCACCACTCTACATCCAATATGTCTTAAAAAAACAATTTGCTTTGATACAAACGGTTTCATAAAACGCATCAGACGCACAGTGGTGCTCGGCCCCCTTGACTTGCATGCCTTATCCACGCCGCCAGCGTTCGTCCTGAGCCAGGATCAAACTCTCTATAAAGAGAGACTCATTAATCTGGTCTCTATGAACGACGGATTCTCACAGTTACACAAATTCACTTGCACATATTTTGCACATTGAGTGTAGCTATAATTCGCCAACTGGCGAATGTTTGTTAATGTTCTTTCAGACAGAAACGCGACTATCCTTTCGAACAGCCGCGGCAACGTACCTCCCTTATCAATCTTGTTGCCTTCTTTCCATGACTTCACCATTATACTTGCCCGGTGCCCTATGTCAATTGCAAAAAAGCAAAGCCGGACAATGGGTTGTCCGGCTAATTACGGATGTCCCAGCAGGTAGGATCGCCTGTGGTCTACGGCTCAAGATTCGCGTGGGCGCAGATGGCACCTACCTGCTGGAGATTGGTCGGGAGCCGAGGGAGATACTTTCCCCCACCACCGCTGGAGATGCCCTATTTCAATAGTGCCCCACCACGACCCCCGCTACACAAAGAGGAACTACCCAAAAATCGTACGACTCACATATGCCAGCTGTCAATGATGTCTCTGTAGATAAAGGCGCTTTTTCGTACGTTTCTCCGCTTCGTTTTATAGTCGATTTCTACAAGCCCAAATCTTGGCCAATATCCCTTCTCCCATTCAAAGTTATCGAGGAGCGACCAATATAAATATCCCCACACGTCTACCCCTCTCTCTATCGCGCGCTTCATTGCTTGTACCGACGACGCGATGTACCACGCGCGGTGTTTGTCCGTAGCGTCGGCAAGACCAATTTCGGTAATTATCACTGGACGCCGATACCGTTTCAATTCCACAAGCACATCCTCAAGCCCTTCGGGAAATAGGCCCCAACCCATATCGGACTGAAATTCAGATTTGTGGTTCGAAAAATAGTAGTTGAGTCCTACAAAATCGTGGCACGGATGAATGCGGTCAAGAAACCATTGATTCCAAAAGTACCTTTTCAATGGCGCAACGATGCCATAAAACGCGATGCTGTGCGACGCAATACCAACGTGCGCGTTCGGAATACGCGCATGAATTGCGTGATATGCGGTAATATGGGATTTTGCAAGCGCGCGCAGGGTTTGTAGTGTGAGAGGCAAACTGCGCTTTCCGGGCGGCCAGTTCCCTTTTGCATACCCGTGCGAAGAATATACCGTAGGTTCATTGACCGTAATCCAAAATTTTACGTCCGGAAACGCAAGTACCATACGCTCCACAAATTTTTCAAATGCAATGTGTGCATGCGGGTGCAACCATCCTCCCATATCTGAAAACCACACGGGCATTGTCCAATGATACAGCGTGACGACGGGTTCAATGTTAAGTTTTTTCAGCTCATCAATGACGTCGCGATAATGCTTAATCGCCTCGTTATTCCACACTCCTTTCCGCGGCTCAACGCGCGACCATTCAATCGAAAATCGATGCGCGTTGTGGTGTAAATCAGCGGCGATCTGAAAATCTTTTTTGTAACGCGTGTAATGTTCTGTCGCCGCGCCGGAAATATAATTTTCGCGGCGAGTCATTTCTGGAAATCGTTCGCGCTCGGTATCGGGCCTCATCATTGCTCTCCGCACGAGCTCATCTGCGTGTTCGCGCTCCCAGAGCGTCCAATCGTTGTGAGTTCCTCCTTCAACTTGATGCGCCGCAGTTGCCGCGCCCCAAAGAAATTTTGATGGTTGTTCTGTATCCTTCTGCATGTGCAATTATGTATATTATACATGATTTATGCGCATACAATGCGACAGCATACTGGAGAAGAAAAACCGACCGTGCTCTCGCTTGGTCGGCTTATTTAGAAGCACGAACTGCAATCTCCTCTGCATATCGCAGCAGTTGTCCGTCACTGAAGCGCTGCTGTTCCTCGGGAACTCGAGATCTCAATATGTTCAACTGCTCCTTGAGCGCATGCGCCGCACGCTCATTGAGTTGGCCTTTTACTGTAGCACGTCGACACTCGTTCGCACGAATGTGGATTTCGAGACAGATGTTCTCCAGGGTTTCGGTCATTATGCCTCCGTAAATACTGGTATGGAAAGGACGAGTTTCGCTGCGAAATCGCCGATTTCTCCGCGATCTGCATATTCCTCGCGCCAATCGATTGGGATGTCTCTCTTCTTACAGCTCCGAGAGAGAATATTCATCGCATCAACAAGTACGTCATGCTTTTGTTTTCGTTGCCGGTCGCGATCCATAATGGTCCCCGCGCGCTCCTCTGCATCGATGTATTCCTTATTCAGCGCAAGCTTCAACTTCGCGCGCGCAGTGGAATAATCGATGCTTGCACACACCAGCTGGTCAACGAGCGGTCCTATTTCTGGATCGCGCGCAACTTCTTTGAGCGCCCCTGGCAACACTTCAGACTGGACGTAGCGTTCCACAAACTCCATGTTGCGAGCAACCTCCTCTCCATATTCGGCCGAAAATCTCATATGACTTCGAAAGCAGTATATACTATTAATGCATTGATGTCAATGATAATTGGGAATTCACCTCACCGTGTGTACATGAAAACACATCTCACTTATCGAAACAAACCGCCGTTCCAACACTCTGCGCGGTAATTATTTCCGAGTACGTTGTCCGGCAACGCCCCACACCATAGTGTTCCCTGACGCGTATATGCGACGACACCAATAACGATGTATACAAACACTACGATTCCCAGTAGCTTGAGTATCACATTGAACATACAGAGAAATTTTTTATTGAATAATAGACTCCGCACTCACTTGTTGAATTTTCTCACGCACAATATCCCAAATTTCATTGTGACCGTTCACCTTAAGCCAGAACCACCACTCAACTCCCCAGATATAAATAGTGTCAAATCCGGCCCGCGCAGAATATTCCATCGTTTCGCGAAACATTTGTGGACTCATCGTCTCATATTGTTCCTCTACCGGTAGCGTATGATATGGGCGAGCGGCCCATGGTTCACCTTGAAGCTCAATAACGATGAGTGGTTTTTTTCCGACGGCCCAACGTGTAAATGTTTGTTTGATGCGGAAAAATTCTGGAGGGATGGGATATGTAATCTGTCCAAAAAATCGATTGTACACGGTACGATACATCGTGGTCCCAAATATATCCCCACGACGCGCCGCCATCACCCAAAATGAAAGTTCCCCTGAATCCGTCACAAGAATCGGATGAGAATCAAGAGCACGTACGAGTGCGATTTCTTCATCGAGTAATTCGACAGCATAGTCTGGACAATCTCCATATGGAAGATATGGCTCATTCTCCACTTCCCACATCACAATAGACGGATGAGATTTATATCGCTCGATGACTGCGCGCACAAGTGCAAGTTGCTCTTCCCGACGCTCTTCTTCTGACAGCGCCCGATACCAACCTGGGTCATGGCATTCCGGCCAGCGCGGCACTTTTCTCCCTACCGCAAGAATGACCCGCGCACCGTACCGCTCCGCGAGCGCAAGCTGCCAATCTACTTCTTCAAAATTTAATACCCCACGCTCACGTTCCGTGCGATTCCAATAGACCGAGAGTCGAATATCGCGGATACCGAGATCGTGAAAGATTGATTCAAGTACTTCGTGAGGATTCAGTCCAAGATAATACGACTGCTCCACAGAAAATGTCGTTCCTATCACTTTTGTCTGCGCCATTGGAGTACTCCACATCATCAAAAGCACCAGCAACACAACAAACAGTACCCACAACGTACCGTGCTTTAATATTTTTTTTGTTTTTTGCGACAGCTTACGCCGCATAGAGTACGTAAAGTCCAAGTGCAATAAGGATGGCTCCTGCAATATTTTTCCGCCACGCTCGCCGAAATTCCTTACGCTCTTCAGATGTGCCGCGCATCAACTGATAGATACCGGTGAGAATAAACACGAAGAAAAATTCACTTCCTTTGAGCGCATTGACAATATTGATAGATCCAAATTTCTGTGCGGCATTATAGAGAAGCAGTCCACCGGACCCCACTATTTTATTTCCAAAAAATATCCCCGCGGAAGACCCAGAAAGTGATTGTTGATCGCGACGAACCCGTACGCGGAGTGGGGTAAGTAGTATTAGTAGCGCAGCGGTGACGGCTCCAAGGCGTGTCCAAATAATTGCCGTCCAAAATTCTGATCGTGACATCACGTAGTCTTGAAGTACGGTGGCTATCGCAAATGTCATGCCTCCCGCAAGTGCATAGAGTAACAGTTTTTTACTCACGAGCTCCTTGGAAGTACGCGCATCAAGTGCGAGCACCATACCGCCGAGCACAAAACATACGAACGCTATTGCCTCTGCCCGCGTAAGGAGTTCTCTGCTAAACAAAAAAGCGAATATGGGAGTCGTCATTGGAAGCACCACGCCGTACGTGAGCGGAACCGCACGCGTAACATCAAAATCTTTAATTGCGGTGTAGATAAAATAGAACGCAAGCACGAGCGCTACGCCTGAAAGGAGCGCAATGCCCGTGAGTCGCATGGAAAGAGTATATGAGTGCAGTCGGATATTTCCAAGAAACAAAATCAATGGAACTACGAATACAACACCGATGCTTGTGATGCCCGTGTAGAATGCAAACGTCAGCGGGTCAGGAATGCGTGACTTGAGCAGCCGACGATCAACGACAGCGGAAAACGCGTTCAGAAAGTATGCACTCATCGCGAATAAAAGAAACGGTGGGTACATAAATTATTTTTTGCGCTTCTTATTTCTCCACTCCGCTATCAATGTGTGATCCCCTGATCGGAGTACGGGAGGTACCGCGTATTTCTTTTTCGATTTCGGTGGCCACATAAATTCCGGCGGACGCGTGTACGCAGGAATTCCCACGCCACCGCGCGATTCCTCAAGTGACGCCGGATCTCCAAGTACACCAGGGATATATCGCAGTATGGCGTCAGCCATCACGAGTGACGGAAGCTCTCCTCCCGTCAGCACATATTGACCGATGGATGTATGTGCAACGGTATACCCTCCAGACTTCAACGCTGGTGAAAGCCGGGCGTCAATACCCTCGTAATGTCCCGCAATAAAAATAATATGCTGATATTTTTTTGCGTATTGTCGTGCATATGGAGACGTAAATTTTTTTCCTGTGGCGTCAGTGATGATCACCAGTGTGCGAGCTGCCGTAATCGTAGAGTCTTTTTTCGCGTACTCTACTGCACGTAGTATCGGCTCCGCCTTCATGACCATACCGGGTCCTCCTCCGTATGGCGACTCATCAGTAAGATGGTGTTTATCCGTCGTAAAATTACGAATATAGAGCACGCGCGTCTTGAGTAGTCGAGCACGCTCCGCGCGTCGAAACATCGAAGAACCGACGTACGCTGTTGCAACCTCGGGAAATAGTGTAATGAAGGAACAGTGCAGTACTTTTTTATTACGAGCGCTCATTCTAAAAATGCGTGTCGCTATCGTGCGTATGCCATATTATAACACAACCCCAAACCTCCGCCGGTTGGCCGATGAGTTCAGGGCTGTGATAAAAATTCAATTGAATTACAATTTGAGATCCGAAAGATCATCAAAATCTTTCTTTTCATGCACGGCACCCTCGTGCGCCCCATCGTGACTCGGTGCGCGGCCTCCTTCTGGCTCTTCAATTTTGAGGTTCACGCGCGCATTATGTTTCATACCTACCACACGAAGCAACGTGCGAATGGCTTTTGCGGTATTCCCGTTGCGACCAATCACTTGCCCCATATTTGTGGCGTTTACTTTGAGCGTAAGTAACACACCCATTTCATCGACCTTGCGTTCGATCTTCACGTCGTCTGGATTATCAACAAGTGACTTCACCAGATATTCTAGAAATTCCTTGTCTGCGTCCATGTACTATCGTTACGAATGTTCTGCTGTATATACGACCTTTGTATGACGTGTGCACAGTATATCATATGTATATGTGGCCACAATATATCCCACACCTACTCCGTTGAAAAATATATTGAAACGCCCATGGATGTTATGCAGATTGTTCATAGCTTCATTGATTGCGATGTGAGTATCAACGGTATGGGATAGGAAAGAAATCGCCCCGCATCATCCACTGGTGAGCGGAGATGCGGGGCGCGTTAGGTAGGTTTTTTGAGACTCTGGTTGATCCACCACAGATAGCACTGTGCGCGGATGGTCTCAAGGAGAACCTCGGCTGAAGGAGGAGGGCGTCCCGGAAGCGCCGAGTGAACCGATATACAGGAATGTTTGTTTTGACTCTTCGCCGTCCATATCCGTCGTCCACCAACTGGCGGAGGCGGATAGAGGAGGCAATAGAGCACGGGCAGCGGGTGCAATATCCATGGAGGACTCCGCTGAAGCCACAACGGGAAAAAGAGAACCGTCGCTGCTCACAAACTTCGCGGTGAATGACTACCGCTACGAAAAACCCTAAGAAAAAAGTACAACGATGTTCATCGTATCCTCTTCCGAAAAATAGTCAACTGTTATGGAGCAGGGGTTTCGACCAGCTCATCAGCTGGAGATTTCGCTACATGTGCCTCTGTCGTTGCCTCTGCTACGGGCTCTGCTGCTGTTGGAGTTTCATCGGGTTCGCCCACTGGCGCTTCGGAAACTGGGGTAGCGACTGGCACTTCCGATGGTCCGCCAGCTGGCGGATTCGCCTTGCGACGTTCAATTGTTTTTTTCGATGCGTGGCGAGAATGCACGGCCTGCTTCTTTCCTTCTAAAATACCCGCGTTCACGAGTAGATTGTGTGCAGTTGCGGATGGCTGAACTCCGAACTGAAGCCAGTGCGTAATGCGCTCGGTATTCAGCTGCACGCGCTTTTCAATACGATCCACGGAACCTAAGATTTCCTTGAAATCCCCAGTGCGCGCCGCGCGGGCCTTTTCTACCAAAATCAACCGGAATGAGGGCCGGTTCTTCTTTCCTACACGCTGGAGACGAATCATTAACATGGGTCACATAATACCAACCTCCTCGCTTCTCGTCAACTACATATACGGCGCATTCGATCCTTCTCACGCACGTGAACGTTTTTTTATTTTGCTACTTCCAACGCTTCTTCAAATTTGAGAGAAAGGAGTCGTGAATATCCTTCCGCAGCAAGTGTGACGCCATACAACACGCCGGCGGCACGCATCGTCTCTCTGTTATGTGTGACTACGATGAGTTGCGTTCCGTTCGCAAGGCGTCCAAGCATTGCTGCGTATCTTCGTGAATTTGCCTCATCGAGGGCGGCGTCTGTTTCATCAAGTATCAAAAATGGTGGTGGATTCACTGACGACATCGCAAAAAGCAGCGCGATGGATGTAAGCGCGCGCTCTCCACCGGACAGCATATCAAGCGCATGAATGCGCTTGCCGGGTATTGTCACCTTAATATCTACACCACTCTGCTGTTCTTCCTCTTCTTCATCGAGTTCATCATCTTTTATTTTTTTCTTTTTCTTTGGCTCGGATACAAAAATTTCTGCCTGGCCCCCGCCAAACATATCAACGAAATATTTTTGAAATTCTGCATTTATTTTCGATACCCCATCTGTAAATTCGTTCTCAAGTTTATCGGTCAGCTCATCCACCAGCGTACGTAGCGACTCCATTGCGGTGATAATGTCTTTTGATTCTGCCTCTAAAAATTGATCGCGATCCATAACATCTTTGTATTCGTTCAGCACGCTTGCATCCACCGCCCCCGCTTCTTCTACCTTAATGCGCGCGCGCTCTAATTTTCGGCGCACCGTCTCCCGTTCATGATCTGTTTCAAAGAGTGCCCGCCCAGTGTACGTAATGGTGCTATTAAATAAACGCCTATATTCTTCTTGAAGTTCCTCGGCCTCTTTGGTGCGTGTTCGAATACGCTCCTCTTCAAAGGTAAGATCTGCAAGTGACCGGGCAATTTCGGATGCGTCGCGCTCAAGCGCACGTAATTCGTGCTCATCAGTGCGGAGGGACACAAGCGTCTCCTGCGACGCGGTGATTGCCTCCTGTTTCTTTATGCGCACCCCTGTGCGATGCGTAATAAGTGCCACAATACTTTCCTCGATTTTGTTAATCTCCGCTCCGGAATTTGCTGCTTTCACCGTTTCCGCGCCCCCCTTCCACTTCTTCAACAATGCTTCAAGATCCTTCCGCACCTGTTGCATCGCGGAGCGCATTGACCTTACATCTTCAATGACTTCCGCGCGTTCAATATGTGAAATAACACGACTAACCATTTCGGTTGCGCTCGTGATATCAATTTCCTCCACCACCGCAGTTGCTGCAGCAATTTCACTCCGTACCTGGAGGCGGGCAAGCTCCCGCTCCGCTCCACGTAATTCCTCCTCAATGCGATCAATCTCTGTATCAAACGCCGACGTGTCCGCAAAGGGACGCGACTTGTCTGACGTGACAATACGGTCAGAAATCACTTTCATTTTCTGTAGTATATGCTTCTGTTTTTCTGTAAGTGGAGATTTTTTTGCGTGTGCCGACCGCTCCATGTCGTGCAGTGTTGCAAGCTCTCGCCCCACATATTCTTGAAACATTTCGTTGAGATTTGTGCGATGTGATTCCGCGGCTTTCATTTTCTCGGCCTGTTCATGCAAATACTTCAAATGCGGCTTAATTTCTTTTTGGAGTAAACTTACCTCGCGTAAATGCTCTTCGGTGCGCGTAAGTTTGCGCTCCGCCTCCTCGCGCTTGATGTGATACCCTTTCAGTCCCAGTGCCTCTTCGACCATCGCGCGGCGCTCATCGAGAGACGCTATGAGCACGCGATCCGCCTCCCCTTGCGAAATAATGTGGTGCTGTGTGACACCGAGCCCTACATGCGACAGGAGTTCAACAATATCTTTGAGTCGTACCTGCGAGTTATTGAGATGATATTGATTCGTTCCATCACGCGTAACGCGCCGCGTAATGACGACTTCATCAAATTCGACAGGCAGCTGTTTTTTTGCGTTATCAAGCGTGAGCGATACCGACGCACGCGAAAGGCGCGGGGCACGAGGTGTGCCGCCAAAAATAAAATCTCCCCCGCGCTTTCCGCGGAGCGACTTCATGGATTGCTCGCCCATCACCCACCTGACGGCCTCCACCACGTTCGATTTACCAGATCCGTTTGGACCGACCACCGCGGTGATGGGTGTGAGAAATTCAAATATTGTTTCTTTTGCGAAAGATTTAAATCCAGCAAGTTCGAGTCGTTTGAGGTACATACAGTTACTTCATTAAATCATGAAAGCATTAAATCAACATGACAGAGGAATACTAAAAGAATTTCGGTAAATACAAAAATCCAAGAACTGCGCCGACAATAATAACCAGGGATCCATACCAGATGAGCCGCATACTGGGTATTTTGACTTGTGTAACTTTACTTTGCTTAAAAATCTTGTAAAAACGGAATGAAAACCACACGGCATACAAATAGAATATTGCCCATGATCCAAATACTATTAGTTCGAACCCCTTACAATCTTCGGCAGTGGCCGCAAAACAGCCCATAACTATCAAAAACCACACAATAAATGAAAGAATGGAAGCCTGAACAAAATACCCCAAAATCCCGAAAAAGAGATACTTCTTGCTCATTTGCCTATTATACTCTTTCAACCGCAGTAGTTACTACCCATCAGCCTAGAAGCCACTCTTACTAAAATTGCCCCATGATAAACAGTGTCGCAATTGCTGCAAGCAGTACACCGCCTACTATACGAGTCACTCTGATTGCATTTATATTTATTTGATCGTCAGCGCTCTGCGCTTCCTTCTGCGCGTTGTCTATATATCCAAAGAATCTTTTCCAACGAAGAAATTCCCATATAACCAATAACACAACTACCAATGGAATGTAGTAAAGCAAGTACTTTGTAGGAAACAGTATTTCCACCAAACGTAATCGTATAGATGACACACCCGGGTGAGATGTATCTATAAACCAAATAAAAAGCATAAGCACGATGAAATATAGAACTGTGCGAGCAATATTCTTACGTTGATTCATGATTTTATGCTCTCGTGTTTTAATGATCTCGTGTTCTTGTGATTCTTCACCACCGCTTGATTTCGAGCCCAGCACGTGCGGCATTGAGCTCTGCTTCTTGTTTCGATGCTCCATGCCCGGAAGCCACGAGTTCTTTCTCCAAAAACACCCCTACCACAAAGCGCTTGTCGTGATCCGGTCCCGTCTCTTCCATCACCTTATAGGTAGGCGTGACGCTCGCTTTGTCTTGAGCCGCCTCCTGAAATGCGCTCTTTGGATCTTTCCACAGTTTACGTTCAATCACTTCCGTCATTTTTGGAAGTAAAAACTTTGCAACAAATCCCTTCGCAACGTCGTACCCTTGGTCTTCGTAAATCGCGCCAATAATCGCCTCGAATGCATTAGCCAGAATATATCCTCGCGCGCGGCCTTTATCTTTTGCTTCACCCTTTGAAAGCATCACATGATCTCCCACCCCAAGTTCAGAGGCGACGCGCGCAAGCATATCGGAATTTACGAGGGCGGCGCGATAATTTGTGAGTTCCCCTTCTGGCTTTTTGGGATATTCTTGAAATAAATAGTCAGTGACAATGAGCTCAAGCACTGCGTCACCGAGAAATTCGAGTCGTTCATTATGCCCACGTTTCGTGGTGGAGTTTTCATTTAAATACGAACGGTGCGTGAGTGCCTGCTCAAGCAACGCATGTTCTATAAATTGTACGCCGATGGTTTCCTGAAACGCACCAAGTTTCAAACGGGTCATTTTGATTGGAGTAATTCAAATGCTTTCTTAAATATTCCGACGATATCGGGATAGGTTTTAATGTTGGCAAGGTCATCGAGTGAGAACCATGCCGCTTTCGTCAGCCCCCCCGAAGGACCGAGCGTCAGCTTTTCATCTGTTGTCTCTACCAAAAAATATTCTACACGTCTCCGCACCGGCCCCTTCGCGGGGTCGTGCGCGATGTATTCATTCACACCGAGCTTTTCACCAACATCCATATGTGATATCCCAAGTTCCTCTTCAAGCTCTCTCCGAACACCATCTTTGGGCGCCTCCTCGCCTTCGATACTTCCTTTTGCAAGCGTCCAGTATCCAAACACATCATGTACGAGTGCAAAATAATATCCACGAGCGTCCTTGCGAAACACCACGCCGCCCACTTTGAGCTCAATAGGAAGTTTTTCGAGGTCTTCCGGCTTCATTTGTTTTTTCGACGTATCATTTTTCCCTGGCTCACCGATTTCTCGGTAGATGGTGCCAAGTACGCCGTTAATAAATTTGCCGGATTTCTCTCCGCCAAATGTTTTCGCAAGTTCAATGGCTTCGTTGATGGCAACTTTCGGGGGAACTTCTTTATAGTTTCCAAAAAGCAACTCCCAAAGGCCTATGCGAAGCACATTACGGTCTACCACCGCAATCTGTGCGATCGGCCACTCGGGAGCGGCTTTTTCGATGAGATTATCAAGTTCTGCCTTCCGCTCAAGTACATGCACAACAATGGAGCGTGCAAAGCTTTTTTCCTCAAGTCCCGGACCAAATTCCTCAAAGTTACGCTCGAGTACGTCGGGCGCGTCAGCGGGTCCTACATCACGAAAATCAACTTCATACAGCGTCTGCATCGCTATCGATCGCGCGAGGTGTCGGGAAGCCATAACTGGTGTGAATTGAAATGTACGGTTATTAGTGCGCACGTCGCACAGCGCCCAACTTACTTTTGACTAAGCTCCGCGGCATCAAGCGACGCACCTCCCTCACGAGCTTCTTGTTCGGCCGCAAGTGCTTTTTCCTTCACTTTCTGCTCCTTTTTTGTGAGCTTCTTCATCACGTCGATCGCGGTGCGGGAACGATACGTGCCACAATTTGCGCACGCATGGTGCGATAGTACCATTGTACCACATTTTGCACACGCAACTGTCGCCACGGGCGTGAGCGCGTGGTGACTTCTGCGGTTTCCGGTGTGTGAGCGCGTGTGGCGCATCCGTATAGACATGGCGAAACAATAACAGGAATAATGGGTTTTTACAAGGGCTATAAAAGAGAAACCCGGTTCGTGATTGCACGAACCGGGCATAGGAGTTGGAACTTGGAACTTGGAACTTGGAACTTGGAATTAGGTATGTGGAACGACGAGACGCGCCTTCAGCCAAGACGCGGGCGACCCGACGATGTCTGAACGAGGTGGCTCCCATTACGTGGGTGGCGTGCTCCCTATTATGAGAGCAGTAGGCACTATGCAGCCATAAGACACCGGTGCCCAGAGGGCTGGCCTCGCAGTACATCCCACTTCGGCGTTAACAACCGTATGGGTGCCTCAGCAGTCGGGTTCGATCCAAAGGTATTAACGCGCAACAATACACTTTTGTCAATAAGAAAAAGA
This sequence comes from uncultured Candidatus Saccharibacteria bacterium, assembly GCA_964354975.1. Taxonomy (GTDB): domain Bacteria; phylum Patescibacteriota; class Minisyncoccia; order Ryanbacterales; family HO2-45-13; genus CAYHBS01. The sequence continues at coordinate 9,559 of CAYHBS010000012.1, read as the reverse complement.
GTCCAGTCGCCGAAGCGGCTGGGCTCTCAAGTACGCGTTATTCCTTTTGCCCTATGCCTCCGCAGTGGGCTTTGCGACAACGGCGAGCGGTCGAAGCCCCCCCAATGAATCGCGCACCATCGACATCACCGTTTTCGGAATACGCGGATGGTCCGCATCGTGCATCATGAGCAGTTGTTCGCAGAGAAATGCATATGCGCGCACCCATGGTCTGTTTATGAGCTCCCACCGCATCCAGCGCGAAGTAGAAACCCCAAAACGTTCTGCCGCCTGCGCCGAGGTCCATCCCGTGAGTTCCCGAAGATGCGCAAAAGGATAACCGCGACGCAGTATATTGTACCTCTGTCGCAAGGATTTGATGGTGCGAACGTCTCTGTTCTGCTCGGCCGTGTCTATGCCGCTCGCAATGCGATGCATAAGGACGAATCGTTTTCGACGAAGCTCTGGTTTGAAACTATTTTTGTTTCGTTTATTCCTTGCCACCGTTCACCTCCCTCCTATTGAAAACAGCAATCTCTGTATGAAATACCATGAAACGGTTTGATACGCAACTCAACGCGGCTACGCTAATTTTTTGCAAAATGACTCCCGATGAATATTGGAAAGTCCGTGTTTGCGAATCGCGCGCATGTGAGCAGGCGTACCATATCCTTTATGAATTTCAAAATTGTATTTTGGATATTTCTTTGCGATGCGCACCATATATCGATCCCTCGTAACCTTTGCAATCACCGATGCCGCCGCTATCAGCGGTATTTTTTCGTCTCCCTTGATAATGGTGCGCTGGCGATATTCCGGCGGCGCATATAAATTGCCGTCCATCAGCACGCGTGCCGGGCGCTTGGGAAATTTTTTGAGCAACGCCGCAATCCCCCCGCGTGCACACCGCGATATTCCTTTTTCATCTACTCGCCTCGCTGAAATGCTCACGTATTGAGCAATCCCATGTTTTTTGATGAGCGAGTACCAGACGTCGCGCGCACGAGGCGAGAGTTTTTTTGAATCGCGAATACCCTTCAACAACTTCGCGTCAATATCCATCACGCCGGCAAGAACCATTGGCCCTGCAAGCGGCCCTCGTCCTGCTTCATCAATACCCACGGTGCCATCTTTCATGCATACAGCATAACAAAAAAAGGATGTCACCGTAGCGACATCCTTTTGGTTGGGTAACATATGCTTCGTAGCGCTGTCACAAGCTTGTACACTCGCCCTTCGCGAAGCGTATCAAGCGCCAGGGAAACACCCCTCGCTGCGGAATCCACGTGTCCCGCAACGTAGAGAGCATGTCCGGCATTCAAAGCAACCATTTGCAGAACGGGCGTTGGTACGCCGGTTACCGTAAGTATTGCAGCCGCCAAACTCTGCGCGGGAGTATCACATCGGAGTGATGCAGCCTCAACGCGCGATACGTTGCAGTCCTCTGGCACCACCACATTTTCGGTGATTGCTGACGCGGTGACCTCCATAGTCCGCGTTTCTCCTGTTGTTGTCATTTCATCATATCCTTCTGCCCCAGACACAACGAGCGCACGGCGGATGCCGAGCTGTTGCAATGCAAACGCCACCGGATACAACAACCGACTGTCATACACTCCCATGAGATGAAATGCCGGTCGCGCGGGATTCAACAGCGGCAAGATGACATTCAGTGCCGTCGGCCTTCCAATCTCCGAGCGAATGGGAGCAACGCGCGCAAGTGCAGGGAGAAAAGACGGAGCGAAGTAGAAAGCAAAATGCAGTGCTCTTAGATCCTCCTGTGAAAGCTGTGGTGAAAGTACATCAGGAATCCCGAGCGCAGCTATGAGATCTGCGCTACCAAAATTTCCCGACGCTGATCGACCGCCATGCTTCGCCACATCAATACCACACGACGCTACGGTGAGCGCAGCAAGCGTTGAGATGTTGGGCGTTGATTTTTTGTCACCTCCAGTTCCGCACAAATCAATCGCGTGTGGGCGCACTACTTTCGGCACCACGCGTGCGAGCGTCCTTAGTCGCAACACTGCCGCGACAATATCCTGCGAAGTGAGTAGTAATGGATTGATACGCCGCAGTAACACCGCAAGCTCCTGCACGTCTGACGCTGGTGTACATAGGCGTTCAAGTAATTGGGCAAGTGCGGCGCTATTTTCCGAGACATCCTCTAGTGGATCCATCTGACTAGTGGTTTCCAAGCCGTTTGAACTCATATAAAGACCTCCTGTATTGCATCCTGACAGAGCTAATAAACAACCGCAACTAAAAACCCCGAACTCAACGTGGTTCGGGGCACGCAACGTGCGCTACGCCTCTCAATATAAAACCCCGAACTCAACGTAGTTCGGGGGAGCTGGTAATAAAACGACCTTGATACTAAATTAACGCATCAAAAGCGTACAAGGTTTCGGATCCAGCGCGCTTGAGAGAGGGCAACCACACTACGGCGAAATGACCTCACAAAATCATACGCAATGATACTCAAAAGCACTACAAGCGCCACCGTCGCAAGCTGTACAATGGTACTGGTATGCGTAAACGCATATCCTATATATTTCGCGCAATTACCTATTCCGTCTGCATTACAAATATTTTGTGTGTTCTCCATCACGCTTGCGATTGCCACTTGTGCGCGCATGAGGATGGCTAGCCCCGCAAACGCCGCAACTTCCACGCCCACCCAGGGCATCACTTCGCGGACAAACCAAATAACGTACACGCGACGCATCACGTGGCGAGACAAATCCGAATTGTTATGAGGAGTGTGATTCATATCGTTGTTTCAATGCTTGCTTTGCACGGTAGAGTCTCATTTTAACGGTGGGAAGCGTGAGCCCCGATTCTGCGGCAATTGTTTGATACGATTTATCGCCGTAGTAATACTCACGTACCACATGCTGTAAATCGGCAGGAAGCTCTGAAAGTAATTGTTCGGCAAGCTCGGCCGCTTCAACCTTACTATCAACGCGCTGTTCATAGCCAAGGTTTTCGTAGTGCTCAAGCTCGAGCGTAGTCTCCCCTGCAAATTTCCGCTTCAGCTTGCGATACTGTGAAATCGCCGTATTGAAGGTAATACGGTATGCCCAGCTCTTGAAGCTCGCACCTTCAACCACCTCAAATTTGTGTGCGGAGAGATAGATCTTGGTAAACGCTTCCTGCACGACATCTTGCGCCTCGTCGTGACTGCGCAGCACGTTATAAGCAACGCGTATGAGCGGTTCCTGGTAGCGACTCACCAGCTCTGCAAACACGCTCGGCGTGGTGATACTACTCTTTAAAATTTCTTCGTCAGAAAGTTGACGGACGTCCATATCTGTGGTTCCAGAATAGCAAATTAATTGATACTAGTCTATATAACGACCCAACCCTAAAAAAGGTTTTTATCCCATATGTTTTTGTCGCCGCACGTACGCTAGAATGCACACATGTCTTTCGTCCATCTGCACAACCACAGTCACTATAGTCTGCTTGATGGACTCTCTCGAATCGATGCAATGGTGAGTCGCGCCAAGGAGCTGGGTATGCCCGCGCTCGCGCTCACCGACCACGGGAACCTCTACGGAGCTATCGAATTTTATAAGGCAGCAACGAAAGCGGGCATCAAGCCAATTCTCGGTGTTGAGGCATACCTCATCGACGGCGCGATCACGGACGAAGCAACGCCGCGCACGCCACGGTATCACATGATTCTTCTCGCACGAAACATGACGGGATGGAAAAATCTCGTCCGCCTTGTGACCATTTCGCATCTCGAAGGATTTTATTACAAACCGCGTATTGATTTTGAAAATTTACGAAAGTATGGCGAGGGAATTATTGCGTTGTCTGGCTGCCCCTCTGGCATGATCCCGAAAGCACTCGAGTCGGGAAATACAGAAAAGGCACTCACGGCGTTACGCACATTTCAAGATATTTTTGGAAAAGAACATTTTTATATCGAAATCGGCAGTCACGCGGGCATTCCCGGTTACACGGATCTCATGGAAAAATTGATTGCGTTTGCGCACGCAAATAATGTGCCTCTCGTCGCCACCCAAGATGCTCACTATCTTAAAAGCGAGGAAGCACAGTACCAAGACATTCTTCTTGCGGTACAAACAAACTCTACCCTTGATGACACCGATCGCCTCACGATGCGCGATGATAATTTTTCATTGCGTTCCCCAGAAGAAATGGAGCAGTTGTTTGCGCATGTGCCCGAGGCGATCACTAATACACTACGCATCGCAGATGCGGTATCGCTTACGATAGAACTCGGCAAAATTCAACTTCCGCATATTCCGCTTCCCGAAGGAGAGACTGCGGATACTTTTTTAAAACAAAAAACGCTTGCGGCTATTGCGTCACACTACCCTACCCCCGCGGGCGCGGCAGCAGCTTCCGAGCGCCTCGAGTATGAGCTTGAAGTAATTCACAAAACGGGGTTTGCCTCATACTTCCTCATTGTTGAAAACATCGTGAGCTGGGCAAAGTCGAAGGGTATTGTTGTGGGTCCCGGTAGGGGCTCGGCCGCCGGATCACTGATTTCGTATCTCCTCAACATCACCACTGCTGATCCCATTAAGTTTGATCTGCTCTTTGAGCGTTTCATGAATCCGGATCGTATTAGCATGCCCGATATCGACCTCGATTTTGCTGATACGCGCCGTCCGGAGGTGCTTGAATATATTTCGCATACGTTTGGCCGTGAGCACGTCGCGCAAATAATTACGTTCGGCACCATGGCAGCGCGCGCGGCGGTGCGCGATTGTGGGCGCGCGCTTGGTATGCCGTATGACTTTTGTGACCGGCTCGCAAAATTGATTCCATTCGGTTCGTCGCTTGATGAAGCTATTACGATGACGGAGGAATTGAAAAATTTATATGATCGCGATCCCGACACGCGCAAAGTACTCGACGCCGCAAAACATTTGGAAGGAGTGGTGCGACATGCAAGTACCCATGCGTGCGGTATTGTGGTATCGAAAAGTCCGCTGGTCGAAATATTACCACTCCAGTACGCAACAACGACTGGGGGTGAGCGCACACAAGCGCTCGTGACACAATTTGATATGCATGCGGTGGAATCGCTCGGACTACTCAAAATGGATGTGCTGGGTCTGACCAACCTCTCCATCATCGAAGAGACGCTCGGCCGTATTGAAACGCGTCACGGCGTAAAAATAAATACGGAGACCATTCCGTTTGATGACAAGCTCCCATACACAATGCTCGCGAAGGGGAATACGGTGGGCGTGTTTCAGTTGGAAGGCGCAGGAATGACGCGCTACTTAATGGAACTGAAACCCACTGAATTTGAAGATATTGTGGTTATGGTCGCGCTGTTTCGTCCGGGTCCGATGGAACTGATCCCTTCGTATATTAAACGCAAACACGGGAAAGAACGGGTGACGTACGCGCATCCGCTCCTTGAGCCATATTTCAATAAAACGTACGGAATTATGGTCTATCAAGAACAGCTCATGCAGATGTCCCGGGCCATCGCGGGATTTACGCCCGGAGAGGCCGACACTCTTCGAAAGGCAGTAGGAAAGAAAAATCCAATTCTACTAAGAGAGCAGAAGGATAAGTTCGTGAGCGGGGTCATAAAAAAAACGGGTTCGGAAAAATTGGGACGAGAACTCTGGGAGTTAATTTTACCATTTGATCGATACGGATTTAATAGATCCCACGCGGTCTGCTATGCCATAGTCGCCTATCACACCGCGTGGCTCAAAGCACACTACCCTATCGAGTTTATGGCCTCGCTGCTCAACGCAGACGCAAAAAATATCGACCGCATGTCGTTTCTTATTACGGAATGCCGCAAAGCGCACATCACAGTGCTCGGCCCCGATGTGAATGAATCCGAAGCCACGTTCACGGTTCTTAATGATAAAACAATACGCTTCGGACTTGGTGCCATTAAAAATGTAGGACACAACGTCGTGAGCGCTATTGTTGCGGAAAGAAACGTCAAAGGAAGATTTGTATCACTTTCGGATTTTCTGGAGCGCGTCAACCAAAAAGATCTCAATAAAAAATCGCTCGAAGCGCTTGTAAAAACTGGCGCACTCGATACACTCGGCGAGCGCGGTCAAATGCTCGAAAATATAGAGGCGCTGCTTTCGGTGTCTCGTGAACACTCGAGTGCCGCAGCAAAAAATCAAGATTCATTATTTAGTTTGTTCGGGGACAAAACTGCGCTTCCCGCATTGCAATTGAGGCCCGCCGAAATTGCTCCGGATCATATTAAGCTGTCATGGGAAAAAGAATTGCTCGGCCTGTATGTCTCGGGACATCCCCTTACCAAAACTGCGGCACATTTAAACCTCAAAGAAAATATCCACTCGGTAAAATCTTCGGGCAAACGTCGTACGGTCAAAATTCCAGCGTACGTCGTTGATGTGCGTCGCATTCTGACTACGCGCGGTGAACCAATGGCGTTTTTGAAACTCGAAGACACCGAAGACACGATTGAGGCGGTTGCATTCCCCGAAACACTCAAATTGTATGGACACCTCCTCTCCCCCAGCGCCTGCGTGGTCATCGAGGGTAAGGTTCAGCTCCGCAATGGCACCCACAACATCATTTGTGATAAGGTAGAGGTCATACAGAGCTAGAATATGAATATTAAATATGTACTAATCGTTCTGGGCATTACTTTCATCGCCGGATCAGAATATCTGATTTATTCTGAGAATCTACCCGTAGAATTAGGACAGATTCTCGCGGTAATGTGTCTTATTATATTTGCATCTTTTATTATGTTTGCCGAGGGAAAAAGAAGCTCAGAAGTTCAATCACAACGCAAATGGATGATGATTGGAATAGTCATTATTATACTAATGCTGGCGTTTGGTTTAAGCCTCGGCATTTATGACCTGCCTAGTTGGTCTACGGGAGTGCTGCTGTGATTATGAACTATCATCCAAAATGGACCCGTTAATTAACAAACGACATACACTTGCCCACCTACTTGCAACCGTAGTACTTGAACATGACCCAAGCGCAAAACTTGGGATTGGACCTACCATTGAAAATGGATTTTATTATGATTTCCAACTCTCCAAACCCATCACGGACGCCGATCTGCCAACACTGACCAAGGCGATGCAAAAGCTTGTCAAAAAGGGTCTTGAGATGAAAGGAAATGAAGTAGGCGCAGACGAAGCTCGCACCATGTTTGCGTCTCAACCGTTTAAAGTTGAGCTCATTGATGAATACGCAGGAGAGGGTAAAACACTTACCGCGTACACTATTGGCGAATTCACCGATCTCTGTAAGGGCGGGCACGCGGACAGTACGAAAGATATTGATCCCGATTCATTTGTACTACAGCGCGTTGCAGGAGCGTACTGGCGAGGCGACGAAACAAAACAAATGCTCACGCGCGTATATGGGATCGCATTTGAAACAAAAGCGGAGCTCGAGGCACATCTGAAGCAACTTGAGGACGCAAAAAATAGGGACCACCGAAAAATTGGAAAGGAACAAGACCTGTTTGTATTCTCCGAACTCGTAGGCCCCGGACTTCCCTTGTGGACTCCAAAAGGAACACTCCTGCGTGATGTGCTTGATGGATATGTATGGGAGTTACGCAAAAAAGCGGGATATGAACGCGTGGACATTCCGCACATCACCAAAAAAGATTTATATGAGAAAAGCGGTCACTGGGAAAAATTTCGTGAAGAGCTGTTTCGTGTATCCTCACGCGAAGGACATGAATTTGCGTTAAAACCAATGAACTGCCCGCATCATACACAAATTTACGATCGCCATCCGCATAGCTACAAAGAACTCCCCATTCGCTACGCAAACACCACAAAAGTATACCGCGATGAACAAACGGGAGAACTGGGAGGGCTCACTCGCGTGCGAGCCATCACGCAAGACGACGCACACGTTTTTTGTCGCACTTCACAAATTGCCGAAGAGTTAAATACGATTTGGGATATTATTGAAACGTTCTATACCAAATTTGGGTTTACTCTCCGTGTGCGACTTTCACTCCATGATCCAAATCATTTCGAGAAATACATCGGATCAAAAGAAAACTGGCAGGTGGCCGAAGATGCGCTCCGTGCGGTAGTTAAAAGTCGCGAAGAGACTGTCGATGAGGCGCCCGGAGAATCTGCGTATTACGGTCCAAAGCTTGATTTTATGGCGACCGATTCACTTGGGCGTACGTGGCAAGTGGCAACCGCGCAGCTCGATATGAATATGCCCGAACGATTTGACCTCACCTGCGTCAACGAATCTGGCGCGAAAGAACGCATTGTGATGATCCATGCGGCCATCATGGGATCCCTCGAGCGATTCATCGCGGTGCTTCTTGAACACACGGGAGGGGCACTCCCCACGTGGGCGTCCCCCATTCAAGTGGCCGTGCTCACCCTCAGCGACAAAGTGACTGATTACGGAGTAAAAGTATCAGAAGAACTTACTGCGGCTGGAGTGCGTGCCGTGCTTGACGCGGATAACGAATCCATTGGAAAGAAAATCCGCGTGTGGCAACTTCAAAAAGTACCCTACATGCTCGTCATTGGCCCAAAAGAGGCCGAAGCCAGCACCGTAAGCGTGCGCTCACGCGAGAAAGGCGATGAAGGCGCCATGAGCGTTGCGAACGTCATTTCATCCGTGCAGGCAAGCGCGTAGCGCCCGTCTTGAATAATTGTGAAGAATTTGTTAGCGTGAAAGTAGATCACTGCCGCTCTGAAGTTCCACGTGCCCCCACTCCCCAAGCCCGGTGCCGCCACGAGGCGCACCGGGCATTCTTTTTTCTCTTGGCGTATGATATGTAGTGCAACACATGGGTAACACACAAAAACAAAAAATCATCGCAATTATTGGTCCCACTGCCAGCGGAAAGACAGCGCTCGGCATTGCGCTCGCCAAACGTATCAATGGTGAGGTTATTTCTGCCGACTCTCGGCAAGTATACAAGTATCTCAATCTCGCAACTGGAAAAGTAACAAAAAAAGAGGCGCGCAGTATTCGACACCACTGTATTGATATCGTAAGTCCCACGCGCACGCTGGACGTCACTAAGTACGCCAGGCACGCAACAAAGGCAATCAATGAAATCGTTCAGCGCGGGAACATTCCGATTGTTGTAGGAGGCACTGGATTCTATATGGACGCGCTGCTACATGGAAAACAATTTCCGGAAGTCCCTCCAAATCCCGCACTACGGAAGAAGCTCGAAAATAAATCTACGCGCGAGCTTGCGAACATGCTTATCAAAAAAGATCCGGAGCGCGCCAAAACTATTGATCTTAAAAATCCTCGACGCATCATTCGCGCACTTGAAATTATTGCATACACGAAATCACCAGTACCCAAGCTACACGTAACGTCTCCGTATAATGTGCTCACTATTGGTATTGATCTCCCCGACGCAGAGCTCAAAAAGAAGATTCATCGCCGACTTCACGATCGCATCAAACAAGGCATGTGGCGAGAAATTGCCCACGCGCATACCAAGCACGGAGTATCGTGGAAGCGACTGGAAGCACTCGGGCTTGAATGTAAAATCGGTAGTTTCGTTGCACGTGGGTTACTCGATCCACGAGATGCGTCCAAAAGACTTGAACATAAG
>CAYHBS010000011.1:0-22985 GCA_964354975.1 uncultured Candidatus Saccharibacteria bacterium | reverse complement strand
GCCGAGAGCAATCGTTAGCTCTTGCAAGACGCACCTCCGTTTTTTGTGAAGAACTTTGATTCCGCGAGCCTCGCGGACGGTTCGTTAGCACTTTACCAACGATGACCCAGCTTAACACATTAGGACATAAAAGTCAAGAAGCGACAAGAGCCGCTTCTTGTGAACAAAAATCCAATGATTAAAATTTTTTCTTTTCCGCTTCTAACGGATTTGGGGATTTCTTTTTTCCGCGAAAAATTCCTACGATTTGGTTGCCGATTGCTGGCTTTACTCACGCGAGGCATCGACTTTTCCTATCCGGTGCGCGCTCGGTAGGAATCGAACGAGAAAGGACCTGCCTGTGAGCAGACAGGGTCGTGGAATAAAAAAGACCTACTAGCGCAGTGCGCGTTCAGTCTTTTGAATATCACCACGTCCACTCCGCAGCCCATTGCTCGAACCACGATGGTAGTATGAGATCACCGCACACGAGATTCTCGTTACTGGTGCGGAGTACATGCCCCTTTCTCAAGGCAAGCATGAGGCTTCTCACAAAGCAATCGAATGTCTGCCCGATGATGTAATCATGATCTGACGCATCCCATGGAATACGCTGATTTCTGTTGTACATGAGTGCAACCCAACCGCAAGCAGCGAGGTGTGAAATTAACTCGGGATCAACCGAGACAGAACGATCCGGCGCATGAGTAAGGATGCCGCTGAATGCCGACTGAATAGCAAGAAATAGTGCAAACCCATCCGGATTTGCCGTATCCACCAGTGGAGCGTAGAGAGATTCGATATGTTTGAAGAACTTTGCTTCGTAGGATTGATCATTGGAAAACCGCATTGCATCACCTCCGTGATTTGTTTCGTTATACTTTATAAAGTACAAAATGTCAATAAATTTTAGGGGAGTATATCTTCTTGCGTTAATTACTATTTGACGTATGATGATGCAAAATCGTTCTCTAGATGGAGGGAGTCATGATTAAATCATCGGAAGAGTGGCGGAAGGAATTTACCGAGCTTGGATGCATTCGCGTGTACGGCGAGTCGTGCAAGGAGCACGCCGCACTGGCGCACGGAGTACACTCCGACACCATTACGGATTGTTGGCCGTTTCTGAGTAGTCCCGCGCGCGTTCGCGCAGCGTGCACGGATCTCATTTCGATTTTAAAGTCATTTTGGGCAGAGCACCCAACACTCGACACGCACGTCGATCGGTTCATTGGCCCACCGGTCAGTGGGTGGCCCATTGCATACGAGCTTGCGGGGATGCGTGGAGTTAAGTGGGTTGTTGCGCGAGAAAATTTACTCCACACCGCACCGAGTGCGGTGCAGCGCGGAGTTGGGCGCGCGGACGTATCAACCGACGAGGAGGCGGAGTACTTTTCATTCGAAGGTGCGTCGCTGCAATCGAGAGACGTTTCCGTCATCGCGGATGATATTGCGCTTACCGGACGTGAAATTTCCATGACCATCGACGCAGCGCAACGCATTGGCGTCATCGTTGCTAATCCGGTACTCGTGCTTATAAATCGGCTTCGTCCAAATGAATGGACGCCGGGTGAGGTGACGCATCCCCGCTCGCTCGTGCACATGCGGAGCGTGCGCGCACTCTTCGATCTCGAAGCGAGGTACTGGCCAGACAATAATTGCGCGCTCTGCACGGAAGGATCCTCTCCTATCCGCAGAAAAGTAAAATGGAGCGTGCGCACACATTCCTAAACTATGAGCCCTTGTCTACCTACATGATAGATAAGGGCTCATTTTTATTCGTGGTATAATATGACGTATGGACATCGTCGCAATTGTACTTGCAACACTTTTTCAATACGTGTTTGGAATGTTGTGGTACTCACGAACGCTACTGGGACTCTTGTGGGCGAGCTATATGGAAGAGGATGGTGTTTCTGAAATTGGACTCAAGCGGTTTAATCCTATGCGCGCAAAATCACACGCAACGGCATTACTTACTGCGCTTGCAATTGCGATAGTTTTGCAATCGCTCGTTGTTGCGCTATCGATCAACACATTGCGCCCTGCGCTTATTTGGTCGCTTGGCATATGGGCGAGCATGCTTGCGCTCCCCACACTCACCGAATACCGATATTCCAAGCGCTCACTGGTGTTATGGGCGATCGATCAGAGTTATTACGTTTGCGCTATCGCAGGAACCGCACTCATTATTGTATTATTATAGGTATGGTGTCACACGAACACAGCGATCCCGAGTTTGAGAAACTCGAGGCGGAAGGATATCCACGTCCAAACACTCCCGAAGAAGCGCTCACGTACGCGGCAGACTCTTTGCGCCGCGCGCGTGAATTGTTTGATCCAAAAACCATGAAATTCAGTAATGAACCAGATGCACCACGGAAAGCGCGAATATATGCCGACAGCACGCTACTCTCACTCCAAGATGCGGAACATTTGAATAAAACCGATGCTCCACTCGCCGATAATGAAATTCGCGCTGAAGTGTGGCAATTGATAGAAAGGCTGAATGAAAAAGAGGCCCAACAACAGGGTGCAGAATAATATTTCCAAGCCCGTACACTACTGGTTGCTCAAAAATGAAGAGGCGGATTACTCGATCGCTGATTTTCAGCGCGACAACACCGCGGAGTGGAATGGCGTTCGTAATTTTCAAGCACGCAATTATATTCGCACCATGCACATGGGAGAACTTTTTCTCTACTACCATGCAAATGGAAATCCTTCGGGTGCGGCGGGGGTGGGGAAAATCATCTCGGAGCCGCACGCAGATCCCACACAATTTGATACGAAAAGTATATATTTCGAAAAGCGCGCAACCAAAGAATCTCCCGTTTGGAGCACCGTGCGTGTTCAGTTCGTAGCGCAGTTTGCTCGCGTGGTGTCACTTTCTGAAATTGCCACCTCGGCGCGTCTTAAGGGAATATTGGTCGCTCGTCGTGGGCAACGCCTCTCGGTGATGCCAATATCTCAAACACATTTTGCGCACATTCGAACCCTAGGGATGCGAAGCGCGTGATACCATCCCCGCAGCAATGGGCAGGCACATATGTACGGGCGCACGTCCATGGTGTGGGATTTTGTTCCAATGACACGTCATCGATATGTGTATCCGTCGTTCGCGTGAGACTTGCCTGGGGCACTACATTTACATATTCTTATTCGTCGCGTAGCATATGAGTACTATGGAACCAGAACATCAAGATACCACTGAGAAATTTCACGCAGCAAAAGCGGAGGAAGCACGCGCACATGCGATTGTGACAAGTCCGCAGCCTGCACAAAATCCCTATGCAATCCCCGGTGCAATTGTGATTGCGGGTCTCATTATTGCGGGGGCGGTGGCATATACCGGGAAATCGGGGGGCGCCATTATTCCATCCGACGGTACTGCGCAGGTAGCCGATACGATTGACGATACGGACAATGAGCCTGATCAAATGCGCGCAGTAGACGGGTCAGATTTTATCGTTGGCAACCCGAATGCAAAAGTAAAGATTGTCGAATTTTCTGATCTCGAGTGTCCATTTTGTAAACGATTCCATTTTACAATGAAAGAAGTGATGCAACAGTACGGACCGTCGGGAGACGTGGCGTGGGTATTTCGACATTTTCCTCTTGACTCCCTGCACTCACAAGCGCGTCCCGAAGCGATTGCGGCAGAGTGCGTAGGACGCATTGGGGGCAACGAAGCATTTTGGAAATATCTCGATGCAATCTTTGAAGAAACACCGTCCAATGATGGGCTCGATTTAGCAAAGCTCGATGAATTTGCTTCAACGATCGGGATTGATGCCACTGCATTCGCAACGTGCAGAGGCGCAGAAGATGCCGCGGGAGCAGTAGAGACAGATTTTCAGGACGCAATAGCATCAGGAGGAACGGGGACTCCGTATAGTGTCATTATCGCGGCCGATGGGTCGCGCTCGCCGTTTTCAGGAGCACAACCAAAAGCAAATATTGAGCGCGCAATCACGCAGGCCCTCGGAAAATAATACTTTGCGACGCATCGCAGAGAACGGGGGGCGCTGTCCCCGTTCTTTTTTTATTCACCACGTTATTTCTGGTACTATGAATGCAGTATGGTTATTTTTTGGCTAGTAATGTTTGCGGTCGGCATGTATGTGCTGATCAGGGCTTCCTCTTATTTTTTATATTCCGCCGAGCGCTTTGGATATACGTTAGGCATTCCGTCGTATTTAGTAGGAGTGACGATCGTTTCACTTGGTACAACGCTTCCGGAACTTGCCTCGTCGGTGATTTCCATGCTCAACGGCGCTCGTGAAGTGCCCGCAGGCATCGTCGTAGGATCCCTTGTAACGAATATTTTTTTAGTGCTTGCGGTGTCGGCAATTTACGCGGGGCATATTCATATTACAAAAAAACTCGCACGCGCGGATTTAATTTTACTGATCGGCGCAACTACGTTACTTGCGCTCGCGTTGCGAGATGGCGTGTTGTCACGTCCCGAATCCTGGCTTTTCCTTGCCGCGTTTTTGGTGTATCTGTTTTATGCCATCACTTTGGAACGTACCGCGGGATTTGGGAAAGTAGTGCCCGAAGGCGCGCACCACAAATTTGAATCGCGTATGATATGGGCGCTCGTGATTCCTCCGATATTTATTTACGCGGGAGCGGAACTTACCATACTATCACTCACGACGCTTTCCGAAATACTCAATGTGGGACGCGATGTGCTCGGAGCCACCGCACTCGCATTTGGCACGTCGCTTCCCGAACTCGTGGTGAGTGTGTCTGCCATCACGCGAGGAAAATCTGAAATTGCAGTAGGGAACATCCTTGGCTCCAACATCATCAACGCTACGGGAGTCATGGGTATTGCGGGACTGATCGGCACGCCCATTGTGGCTGCACATATGGTGTCGGTGGGGATTCCGATGATGCTTGCCGCCGCAGCGCTCTACTATGTCATTGTGCGAGAGGACGCGATATCGCAATGGGAGGGGTGGATGCTGCTCCTGTTCTACGCGTACTATCTTGGTGAACTAGCAATTTTTTAACATGAACATTCTGCGAGCGAGCGCATTTGTGTTACTGCTTATCGTTGCAGTTCCTGCACTTGCGGGTTCAGATAGCGCCGTGAGTATTTCGCTTGCAGACGCTGTGCGCGATCGCTCCATCATTATTGCGCTGTGGGCAAGTGCCATCAGTGTGACGCTCATTCTTATTGCAATGTTTGCAAAAAACGCGAGTAATGAGCTTAAAAAGTTACTCTTTGCGCTCATTGCGATGAGTATTGTGGGGCCGACGGGATATTTTATTTGGTCCACGGTGAGTCTTAATGTGCAATCCGCGGCAAACGGCCCGGTGCACTGGCATACCGATTTTCAGATATACGCATGTGGAGAAAAATTACCTCCGCCAAATCCAAAAGGAACGCTATCGAACCGAACCGGAACGCCCGTGCTCCATCAACACGCGGATGACCGACTCCACGTTGAGGGTGTGGTGATCGAGCCCGCCGAAATTGAGCTTGATCGGTTTTTTGAAGTGCAGGGAGGTACGCTTACAGAAAGCGCATTCCGCGTGCCGACTGGCGACACAATTACTACCTATCTGAATGGGGATTATTGTCCAGGCGGTACCCAAGGGATTTGGAATGTATTTTTGTACCGAGTTGATGAAAATACCATGACCGCAACGCAAACGAAGCTCACGGATTACGCGCACTACGTTCCTGCTCCACACGAACTCCCACCGCTCATTGATTGCCTGATTTTTGAATTTGGTCCCGAAACTACGTACACCGATCGCCTCTGTAATTTCCATCAAATCGCAGTGAATAACGGCGAGCTCAAAGTGGAGATACCGGCGAAGGATGGGGCAGGAGTTCCGCCAGCCGGCGGAGAGCAGGGAGTAATTGATACGAGCGGTTGGCAAACGTATAGAAATGAAACTCATGGTATCACTTTCCAATATCCTGCAGCATTTCCAAAACCTCAGACCACCGATATTTTTAAGAAAGTGTATTGGGAGAATCTCTCTCTCAATGGAGCAACGGTCAGTGAGGTGTGGTTGTATGTATTTGATAATGTGCAAACAGATAATTTTGAATCTTGGGTTGTCAGAAATATTTATGACCACGCAGCAGATACATTTAAAGAATTTGATATATATAGTGCAAAAAAATATGCAGAAACTGATTCGGGGGGCGTGCATGATGTTCAAGCCATTACACTGAGCGGATTTACCGGCCTGCACGTCTTTAGAGAGGGGTTGGGTTGGAGTGATCAGTACTTTTTGCTCGATACGATCAATCAGAGAGTAATGATGATTGGCTTCTCAGATTGGGGATCAGAAAAAACTTCTAGCAGAGAGGATTTTATTAAACTGTATTTTCCTACACTGTTAGAGATTGTTAAAAGTTTTCATACATCATAAACACCCTTTGATTTATATGGTCACCACCACTCGATACACTCAAAGCTAATCAAGGAATGAAACATCTATGATTACAACGCAACTTCCCACACTCATCACCGTAATTACCACTGCAGCGATTGACGCAATCAATCCCTGCGCGATTGGCGTGATGATTTTGATGATCTCGGCAGTGCTTGTGGCTGGGCAATCAACCGCGCGGCTCATTTGGCTCGGCCTAACGTACGTGTTTGGCGTGTTTCTTGCGTACTTACTCGGTGGACTCGGACTGCTCTATTTCCTTGGAAAAATTCCTTTATACGTCACTGAATACTTGTCTCTCTCGGTGGCGTCACTCATTATTTTTGCGGGAATTCTGGAGATGAAAGATTACTTTTGGTATGGACAAGGGTGGTCGCTGCACATTCCCGTTGCGATTTCGAAGAAGTTAACAGGAATGGCAACCAACGTGGCTACATCGACAATGGGAGTATTTTTTCTTGGAATCTTCGTGTCCGCAGTTGAACTCCCCTGCACGGGCGCGCCGTATCTTGCAATCATTACATTGCTTTCACAACAATGGGACGGCACCGCATTTGGAATGCTTGTTATTTATAATTTCATCTTTGTCTCACCGCTACTGATCATTCTTGGACTTGTGGTGTCGGGAGTGAAATTGCAAAAAGTGAAGGCGTTCAAACAAGAAATGCGAGGTCCTGCGCGCCTGATGATTGGCATTTTGCTCGTCGCGCTCGGATGGCTCCTTATCTTCATCGCAAATGGCATCATCAATTTCGGGTGAGACATGAAATCACAAGAGCACGAGATCATGAAATCACAAGAACATGAAAACATTGAGACATAAAAATACATGCAATATTGTTCATCAGCATCGAACGGTTGATTTAATGTTCTCATGCTTTAATGATGTATGGTTTTATTGATTTAATGTTTTAATGATTTTATGACTTTAATTGTAAAACGCGAAGGACACAAGGAGGCATATGATGAACGAAAAGTGTATGGCTCGTGCTATGCATCGGTACTAAACACACACAAATCAAAAGAGGACGCTGAAGATACGTGCGGCGCGGTCGTTGCCGTGCTTGCAGAACGTATCGCAAAGAAGAAAGAAATCACGTCTAAGGAAATATTTCATCACATGTGTGAAATTATGGAGCGCTACGACAAGGACGCGGCTTTTATGTATAAAACGCACAAAGATCTTTCATAACAATGGAATGGTACGCAAAATCTGGTGCAGACGTGCTCCGCGAACTTGCCGTGGACGCAGTGCGAGGTCTTTCGAATGCGGACATCACAGTACGCGTGAAAGAACATGGTCGCAACGTGCTTCCACATGGAAAGCAACTGACATGGTGGCAACTCGTGCTTCGGCAATTCATCAATCCGCTGATCGCGATGTTGCTTATTGCCGCGGGGCTCACCCTGTGGCTGTATTTTTATGGCGAGCGCGTAGCGGGCAAGGAGAGTCCGCTTATTGATTTTTCAGTGATTATGCTCGCTGTTTCGCTGAATGTCGCGATTGGATTCTGGCAAGAATATAAATCAAGCCAAATTTTTCAAAAGCTCCAGCAGTTGGTGAGTAGCCACGCACGCGTGATGCGCAATGGCGCTCCCGCTGAAATAGACGCCGAAGCACTCGTGCCGGGAGATATATTGCTCCTGCGCAGTGGTATGCGCGTACCCGCAGATGCGCGTATTTTGGAAACACGCGATTTTACGGTGAACGAGTCGCTCCTCACGGGAGAGTCGCGCGCAGTAGCGAAACACGCGAAAGAACTCACCGGTACGTTGACGGTGGGGGACCGAAAAAACATGGTGCATATGGGGAGTGTCGTGGACACGGGCGAGGCGAAGACCGTGGTTGTTGCGATTGGGCAAAAAACGGAACTAGGGCACATCGCCGAACTCACCGCAGGAGTGGACGAAGATTCAACACCACTCCAGGAGCGTCTTTCCGGTCTTAGCAAGGTA
Organism: uncultured Candidatus Saccharibacteria bacterium; assembly: GCA_964354975.1. Classification (GTDB taxonomy): domain Bacteria; phylum Patescibacteriota; class Minisyncoccia; order Ryanbacterales; family HO2-45-13; genus CAYHBS01. The sequence continues at coordinate 14,627 of CAYHBS010000011.1, read as the reverse complement.
ATTACGTATTTTGTGCTCGCCGCTGCAGCGGTGATTTTTTATGTAGGGGTGATTGATGCGGAGAAAGGAGAAATATCGCTCATTGCGGTATTTACCACCACTGTCGCGGTAATTGTGGCCGCAATTCCGGAAGGGCTTCCCGCCGCGCTTTCCGTGGTGCTTGCGGTGTCTGCACAACGAATTCTCTCTAAAAAAGGACTCGTGAAAAAATTAATTGGAGCAGAAACACTCGGATCCGCATCTGTCATTGTGAGCGACAAGACCGGCACGCTTACGAAAGGTGAGATGACGCTGGAGTCGCTGATGCACGTGAGCGATCAACAGATGATGTTTGCGTCGTTGGTATTTGCGAATGAAGCGATCGTAGAGGCAGACGGGAAGACGGTGCGCGGAGAAGAAACTGATCGCGCAAAATTGCAATACACAATCGCGAAAGGCGTATCTCCTAAGCAGATCGATATGGAATACATCCCATGTGCGCTTATTCCATTTAATGCGAAAGAAAAATATATTATTTCGCTGCGTGTTGCAGAATCAGGAGAGGGAATGCTTTTTGTTTCTGGAGCCCCTGAAACGCTTCTCGCGCGTTCAACGATGAGTGCGTCAGAGCAAGAGACCATTCTGCGTTCAGTGGAAACCGAGGCAGCGAAGGGATATCGCATTATTGCCTCCGCGTTCAAAAAGATTCCCGCTCCATCTGTGCCCACTTGTACCGCAACCACTGATATTGAGGCGCAGGTTTCAGGACTTACGTTCCTTGGCATTGCCTTACTTCGCGATCCAATTCGTGAAGATGTAAAAGATGCGGTTCGTATTACGCGCGAGGCGGGTATCCGTATCATTATGGCCACGGGAGATCACCACCTTACCGCGGTTGCCATTGGGCGCGAACTCGGTTTTTCTGACAGTCATTCCGCCGTGCTACTCGGTTCAGATATTGATGCCCTCTCCGATCATGATCTTGCCGAACGACTACGAACTGTCGAAATTCTTTCACGTGTGAGTCCAGAACATAAAATGCGCGTCGTCGAATTGCTTCGTCGTGCCGGCGAGGTGGTTGCCATGACGGGGGACGGAGTAAACGATGCGCCGGGGCTGAAAGCTGCGGATCTCGGTGTTGCGCTGGAATCCGGTTCGGATGTATCAAAGGAAGCGGCAGATTTGGTGCTGCTCGATAATAGTTTTACGACGATTACCGAGGCAATCAGGCAGGGGCGCATCGCGTTTGATAATATTCGAAAAGTAGTGGTGTTTCTCCTCGGAAATTCGTTTACGGAAATTATTTTGGTGCTTGCGTCATTAGTATTTGGGACTCCGCTTCCTATGACTGCCGCAATGATTTTATGGGCGAACTTGGTTGAAGACGGATTCCCAAATTTCGCACTTGCGTTTGAGCCCGGACAAAAGAATATCATGAAGCGGCGTCCACTTAAACGAAACGAGCCAATTCTTGATAAGGTGAGTATGGCAATTATCTTTGTGGTGGGGCTTATCGCAGACTTTTTATTGCTCGGTGTCTTCTTCTTTCTTTACTTCCACGAGTCCCGTGCCTGGGGGATCGAATATATTCAGACCATTATATTCGCGATGCTCGCCACAAACTCTCTCATCTACGTATTTTCAATTAAGGCGCTCGACGAACCGATTTGGAAAATTAATCTTTTCGATAACACATACCTTCTCTTCGCGAGCGGATTTGGCCTCGCGGTGATGGGGCTTGCGATCTATGCACCACCGCTTCAATATTTGCTCGGCACGGAGGCGCTCCATCCACTGGCGTTGCTTGGGGTATTTGGGATAGGACTCTTTCAAGTAGCAATGATTGAGATTGCAAAATGGGCATTTTACCGAGCACCATCTAGAGTGCGCAGAGCAGAAGTAGCTGTGTAGGTCACAATATATAACCCTTGCCGAGTAATCGACAGAAGGACTCATGGTGCTTGGTCTATCGTCGTCCACCCGTGGCTTCGCCACAGTAGTGGCAGGCCACAGGGGAATTATTTTGTGATACACTACCAGTGACAGCGTGACATTATTGGTAACAAGCATATATGGGACTTTTTGGAATGTTTTCAAAAAAAGGAACAACTGCGACTGATGAGACGTTCAAGTGTGCAAAGTGTGGAAAAGTCAAAAAGAAGAGCGAGGGAAACTTTGTACTCGGCGGCAGTACCTTCTGTTGCAAAGAGTGTTGTGGAGATCCTTCGAAGGGTGAGCACACCGAGAAGAAGGACAACGTGTGCGAATTCTGCTAATTCTAGAAATAAAAACACGACCGGAATGGTCGTGTTTTTATTTCTGCAGATATACTTGACTCGTTACAGTAGTTCAGTACCATTCAGAAAGAATTGGAGAAAGAAGATGAAACCAGAGCAACGTCAGCAGTTTCTTGACTACATGATTATTCACCACAAAACAGAAGTCTTAGAGGCATTACTTGCGCAGCCGCACGTTTGGCCTTCAGGGGTCGAATTGGACATTCCGTACACGCGGATAGACGATATGAATTTTCGAAAGCTTCAGCTCTACGTTCAGCAAGATGGGGATGTGATCGTCACGATCCATCGATCGCCGAACGACGCGTTGGCACTGCCCCTTTCAGTTGAATTTTGTACTCCTGGAGCAGGCGGTGGACGCAGCCCACGAACGCGCGCGGTGCTACTCTGGCTTATCAGAGCCATGCAAAAAGACGAAGAAGAACTGCCAGATCCTCATGCATCGCCGAGATAATAAATCGGCACAATCTGAGACCGCAATAACAATTAAAAAATGTATTGCGGTCTTTTTTATACCCCAAGCTCACGAAGTTTTTTGAGCACAAGAAACGCTTGCCTTGCTCCATTCACTGCGCGATGGGGGATTGGTTCGGGCTCAATGCCAAGATATATTGAAGTATTGGAGAGAGAAAACTTCGGAATGTTCGATTCATTTTTTAAATATTCCTGTGCGAGCGTACAAATATCGAACGTAATATAATCAAAAGGGCATGGTTTTCCATATTTTCGATATACCATGGAGAGATATGTCCAATCAAGAATTTGTGTCCATCCTGCAAATTTTGCTGGTTGACTTGTGCCGGTGCCAACAAATGTAGTGAGCTTATTGAGCGCTTCATCTAGCGGCAAGGCGCCCTGCCACAGCGTTTCGTCGTATCCTGCGCGCTTTATTCCCTCCGGATCAGCAGTTTCGATGTGTTGTGGAGCAATGCGCATTTCGAGCTCTCCCACAACTTCCATTTTTTCTTGATCAACTTTTACCACGCCAATCTCAATGATTTCGTGTATGGTCGGATCCAGCCCCGTGAATTCGAGGTCGGAAATGAAGAGTGGAGATTGTATAAACGACATAGGGTAGTATTATATGGAGATTCAACGTTTTCCGCAATTTTCGGGATATGGGGTAGTGGTAGCCCGCGTGCATGGGGTGCATGTAGTGGCGGTTCGATTCCGCCTATCCCGACTGCGTGTGTAGACTGGGTTTTCCCGACCGGCCCAAATCGGTGATTTGGTTTGCCGGTCGCAATCCCCTTGGGGGACAATTCTATTTTAAAAAACTCGGTCCGACAGGAAACTAGCAATTATATGTAACTCCTGTTATATATCGTATAGGAGGACTTTATGGAAATATGTGAAATCTGTGGGGAAGAAGGAAAAGATTTAGTCCCACTGTATCTGCATCATGTGCACCGAGAGTGTGGGGAAGAGATACACAAGGTCGCGCAAGGTGGGGAGACGCGTCGCAAATGCGTGTTACGATTTTACATCACGTCACTCGCGATATTTACCCGAAAGGGCGAGGATGTGCACTTACCCCAATCGTTGCTCGATTTACATATCGATGTGCTACACGACCTCGCTCGGTTTATGATCACCGCCGCAAGGTGGGACCTGGTATCCAAGTGATGCCGGGTCCTTTTTTCATGATATAATTATTACAGAGGTATTAAGGATTAATTATTCATTACTAAATATATTTATGCCTACGTGGAAATCAAAAGTTGCAATGGGCTTGATATGGATCACTCCAATATTATTTATTATCGTTGGGCTTTCCTTCTCTCCAGCCGCTTTGGCGCCACTAGAAGACGTTGAGGCTACCTCCTATTTTATCGCTGGGGCACTGCTGTTAGGACTGATGTCTCTGGTCACATATTTTTTGCTAGTTAAACGTAGTACGAAGATATTTTGGATTCTACTCGTTTTGAGTGGTTTGAGTGTTTTAGCAGAAATAGCGTCGCTGCCTCAGAAGCTAATGTCGAGTACTGGTTCTTTATATATTTTATTAAACTTTGCCGATCTCTTATTGCCAGCTTCAGTAGCCGTCCTCCTCTGGCTTGATAGAAAGGAATATCTAGGGGCAAGTAATATGGTGACGTCGGAGAGCAAGTCTGCCGCTCCGTGATTTATCCACCGTCAAGGATTTGACGGAATAAATTGACGTTTCTACAATACGCTCATGCACGAGATACAGGAGCGATTGTTGGAGATTTCATCAAAGGTAAATTTGTCAGGACTTTCTCTCCGTGAGATCGGAGAGCTCATTGGTATTTCGCATCCCCAACGCGTGAAGCATCATTTGGATCAACTCGCGAAAAAGGGGCTTGTGCGCGTGGGAAAGGAGAAGTCAAAAATTTCTCGGACAAAACATTGGAGTAAAAATGAGGATGGACTCATCGCCGTTCCTATTGTAGGTTCCGCAAACTGCGGACCGGCGGAACTGTTTGCTGATCAAAACATTGAGGGGTATCTGCGCATTTCCTCGCGCATTCTCATGAAAAAAAATGAGGTATTTATCATTAAAGCGGTGGGGTCTTCGATGAATCGTGCGAGCGTGAATGGCGAGCGCATTGAAGACGGGGATTATGTAGTGGTGGACGCAACGGTCAAAAATCCGAACAATGGAGATTACGTCGTGTCGGTGATTGATGAGGTGGCTAACATTAAGCGATTTTATAAAGATCCAAAACACGAGCAAATTATGCTCGTTGCGGAGTCCACCACGCCGTATGCTCCTATTTATATTCATCAAGACGATATGCAGAGTTATGTCGTTGCGGGCCGGGTAGTACAGGTCATCAAGAAGCCGCAGATTCCTCGAGTAGCGTAATTGTCCACCGGGCAATTTTTCATCGAGTGTACAATTGAATATAGATGTAACTTTGCGAGTTGTTTGAAAAGGAGGTGCAGCAATGCACGCAGTCAAAGGGTTTGTTGTTGGTGTGTTCGTACTATTTCTGACGAGTGCAACGGTAATCGCTGAGACCGAACAGCCGAGCAAGTATCGCGCAGATGCAGTGATGGTGCTTCATGGTATCGGCGGAATGCTTGATGACAGTTTGTTTTGTAACAACAAGAAGGCAATTCGTGATTTTGAACTATCAGTGCAAGGGCTTTGGCGCGCAATAAAAATTACTGTGCCAAGCGAACCTACGCTCGATCCGATCCGACATACGTATGATCCGTTAATCGCGGATCTCAAGAAACATTTCAAACACGTTGAACCAAGTCATTATGATTGGCGTAAAGGGATGGAATGGATCGTTGAGAACGACGTTCTTCCCGTATATCGTCGTCTTGTAGCGGAGTACGGTCGCGTGCACCTTGTGGGGGATAGTGCAGGTGGAAACATTATTCGGCTGCTGTTGGAACGTGAAGGAGACGAACATGTGGGAAGAATTGCATTTTGTGGTACCCCACTCAGAGGTGCTGCGGATGCGTACTTTCTATGGAATGGTGGAGTTGTCGATGGTAACGGCATCGTCCCAACAAACGTGCTCGAGACGATGTTGTATTACATACAAGTCGGTTGCGGTTGTGCGGGCATTTCTCGTTTACAGTTTTTACGAAATGGATGCGCGGCATATCCTTATCCATTTCAGCTCGTACATGAGCTAGTGCCGGAATACCTGTTCGTTCGGCGGAATACTCTGAATGGGGTGCCATATCGACCCGAGAGTCTCTGCGAACGCAATCCAACACTGTCGTGGCTAGAAGAAGCGCCGCGCCCGTGGAACACAAAGTACAGAGCTCATTTTTTCCTCGGAAAAAAACAACCGACCGCATACGTGGCATCTATCAAAGGGGGCACCAAAGACTGTGGTCGGCTGAAGTGGCCTGACGGAAAATATCTCGCCACCTTCGACAAGGTTATTGGTGACAACCGTGTGATCGTGGAAAGTGGTCAGCCATCGTCGTGGTACGTTGAAAATCCCGATGGCTGGACATTTACCGATGAGGTGAGTGACACTGGCAAGCTTTTCCCGGAGTCAAAAAATAATCACGGAAAGTGCACGACCGTGTTCACGGAAGAGATGCGCAACTTTCTCTTATACGGCCGCACGCAGAAGCCGGCTACTACAACAACCTCAACGACCACCACCACACTTGCAGTGACCACGACGACTGCAGGCGACACCACAACGACCGTGCTAGTCACAACGACGACCACAACGTTACCGTCCGGCAGCGCGGGCGGTGTGATACTTGGCGTTGTTGTTGAGGATGGATTGGTGTACGACGACATGCTCGATCTTGTGTATCATCAGCGTGTAGTTGTAGCGCTTGCGGATCTCGACGGTGACGGCGAGCTAGATGACGATGTTGCGCTGCATCCGAACACCGTGTGGAGTGCGGACGACGCGAATATCATTCAGTTCTATCCAGATGGAAACCAGATGACCTACGTAGGATTCCTCGTGGGAACGACGACAATGCGTGTGTCGTTTGATCCGGATGGTGATGGACCAATGAGTCCATACACGGACGCAATGTCAGTCACTATTGATGACGGAACGTTCGGAGGAGGGTGAGTAAACTTGTGTCCCCGTCCCGATGAATATCGGGACGGGGATTTTGATTTTCCCTGCGGTAAAGCAATGTGGAATATATGAATGTGCAGCTTTTCCGCGACCGCGGAAAAGCTGCACATTCGGGTCTGTTACCCAGTTTTCCACATCTCGCCTTGAAGGCTATTGGACAGGGTTACAAAGTATGCTATACTATGTGGGTACTCAAAAACAGCGCCGACGAGCGCTGTTTTTATTCACCCCGCTGGTTTCGTCGGGGGTTTACCCCACCTCTTTTATTGGGGTTCACCCCAATGGTTTCGTCGGGGGGTTTGCCCCCAAGGTTTTCTTTGGCACACAAGGGTAAATGGTTCGAGTGAGCACGCAACGTTTTGCATGTAGTGCCGTCATATAGCATATAAGGGTAGGTGCCGTTTGTTGTGCATGCGAAATTCTGCTTTGATACGTATATGAATAAACTCATAGGAATCCTCATTATTGTCATCCTCGTGATTGGGGCTGTATTTTATGTGATGAACTATCAAAAGGATCTTCCTGTGGTCACGGACTTTGACTCGTGCGTAGCGGCGGGATATCCGGTTGCAGAAAGTTACCCCAGACAATGCCGAACTCCCGATGGGCGAATGTTTGTTGAAGATGTTGGAAACGTCATCGAAAAGTCTGATTTTATTCAGGTAATGAGCCCACAGCCTGGGGAGGCAATTGCGAGTCCCGTAGTGATATATGGCCAGGCGCGCCTCTGGTATTTTGAAGCGTCGTTTCCAGTATACCTTGAAGATGCAAATGGACAGCGCATTGCCTCGGGCATTGCAACCGCGCTGGACGACTGGATGACCGAAGAATTTGTTCCGTTCCGTGCGGTACTTGAGTGGTACGGAACCCCTACGCCAACAGGAACTCTGGTATTTCAAAAAGATAATCCGTCTGGACTTCCCGAGAACGATGACGCGATGCGTATGCCGGTGAAGATTGTTGCTGCGAGCGCGGAAGGGATGACCCCGGTGAAGGTGTATTTCCAGAAAGTTGCCGCGGGAGATCCATTTCTTGATTGCAGTGTAGTTGCGGAAGTTACGCGGTATGTACCAAAAACCCAAGGTGTTGGGAGAGCAGCGCTTGAAGCGCTTCTCGGGGGGCCAACCACATCGGAAGATGCGGCCGGCTATGGAACGACCATTCCACAATCCGTTATGTTGGAGAATCTTACGATTACCAATGGCGTTGCCACTGCGGAATTTTCAAGTAGGCTCGAGGAAGGGGTAGGGGGTTCTTGCCGCGTCACCGCGATTCGTTCGCAAATTGAGCGCACGCTCAAGCAGTTTTCAACCGTAAACACCGTTGTCATTTCTATCGACGGGCGAACAGAAGATATCCTCCAGCCCTAATTGCGGACGCTTGTTTGCGGGAGGACAATAGAAGTGAACGCACAGGAGGCGACCATGAGGGTACCGCACATACACGATCCATGGCTGGCTTTCGTCATCAGAACCAGATCCCGAGAGTCAGTGCCCACACTGTTCAAACTCGCACTTTTTGTAGCGGCTGCCGCTACCATCTACCGAGTGCTGTAGCCATCAAATGTGCCAAGCCAACTATCGCCGATCCTCGGATCGGCGATGTTGCGTTATTGTCGACCCAATGTTGACTACGAACTGCAAACGGATGCGCGGCCGCGCATCCGTTTGCAGTTGAGAGAACGTGGCGACTGCGTATTATGAGTCACTTCCCATATAGGAACCATTCGGGCGAATGGTAGAATGTGCGGTTCTATCTATCCATAGCTTACAAAAGAGCCCGTGGTGATGTTTTTGAACATACATCTCTAGTTCGCCCGAACTATAGAACGCGAAAAGTAGCGAACACCCGCCAGCGCCACATTGGCGGTTTTTTTTTGTTATAATGGAAGGGATGAAAAAATTCTTTCTCTCGGTTTCAAAAATCATCACAACGTTTTGCGTTGTATTTATTCTTGGCGCCGGCATTACGATGGTTTCCGAATTCATAGGCGCAGAGTTTCCTCCTGAAAATCTTGTTGTATCATTTATTCTATTTTTACTACTTGGTATATCCGCGTTGGTAGTTTCTGATTATATGTTTTCTTTTATCGAACGTCATTCACCAAAATGGTTACGCATAGTTTTACTCATCATTCTATGGGCACTCGTGTTGGTATATGTTGTATATGCGATTGCACTTTTGAGCCTTTCTGTGCCTGAGGGCCGCCCAATAGACGCAAGTATTAAATCAAACTTATCAGGCGCGCGCGCCCAGGCGGAATTATATTGGGAATCACGAGGAGAGAGCTACACGGGTGTTTGTGATCCAGTAAATTCAGCAAGTACCAACAATACGGAATTGGCTGATGGAATATATGATCTGATTGAAGCTTCTGCACGCCAACGTGACAAGGGCGCGTCCATCAATGTTAATCAAATTCCATTTGCATCGGCGGATACACTACACGCTAAGTGTAATGATTCTGGCGGCGCGTATGCTGCAGAAGTTGCACTAAAAAGCGCAGGATTTTGGTGCGTTGATTCAACTGGCGTGTCTCAGAAAAACGAAAGTCCCGGTCTTACGGCCACCGACGATTATAATTGCAATCCATAGCACACACGCGCCCCGTTGCAGCGGGGCGGTTTTTTGTTACAATGGAGGGGATGAAGAGATTTATTTTAGGTCTGACACAAATTGTTGGTGCACTCGTCGTTGTTCTAATTGCTTTTATATCATCTCTGATGATTGTTGATCTGATGATTGTTGATTTGTTGAGCATATCCGAAAGCATTTTTGTTTACGTATTGTTATTCACTCTGTTTATAGTCGTTGCATACTGTATTTTATATATTTCTTCAAAAATACATCATTATTGTTTTTCGCGCTTCGGTTACAGGGCTACTATTGTTTTAAGTGCGTTGGTGTGGGTAATTTCGATATACGTATTTTTTCTTATTGCGTCGTCGATATCTGTTCCAGGAGCATCGAATCTAGATCCTCGCATTAAATCTGAGCTTAATAGAGCTCGCGCGGTGGCTGACATATTTTATGACCAACACAATAATTCATATGAAGGGGTATGTGCGGACCAAAATATTGTTGATGCTGTAACGGCGTCTAAATCATATGCCGGGCTTGAAACAGTAGAAATTGGAGACGATACAGTCACGAGCTCACTCATACAACCGGTGTGTCACGACACGAATATCGGATACTCTATTCAGGTTCCACTCAAATATAAAAAGGGTTTTTCGTTTTGTGTTGATGGAAATGGGGAAGCGATAACAACTTCATTTCAACTTACCTCCACAGGAGTGGAAAACGGGGGCGAGACAGATTGTTTAACGAGGTAGCGATACTATTTTTGAAGAGAAAAATGTCGGGCGAGTTCGACGAGCAGGCGCACGCCAGTGCCTTTTGTGAGTATTGCCAACGCAGTTATTGACATTTGTTCGCTGATTTGGTATAGAAGAATGAAAGTGTAACGCAGTTCCTTACAGGAGGGCAATGCAATGCAAAAGGCAGTCGTTGGCATCATAGGCATCGCGGGAGCGTTTGGGCAACTACTCGAAAAGGAATTTTTGAAATTCGATGGGTGTATGGAAGTCATCGGTTTCGATCCAAACGAACGACTCACTCACGATCGTGCGTACGTGACGAGTCGCGCCGATGTTATTGTGTTTTCAGTCCCCATGCGCTCAATGGAACACGTCATCTCATCTTGTGTTCAAGATTCCAGACGAGATCAGCTCTGGATGGATGTGGGATCCCTTAAAATCATTCCGGTTCGTGCGATGCTTGCGTCTCAAGCGGAAGTCATCGGTATGCATCCGATGTTTTCTCCTAAGCATGGATCGTTCGTCGATCAGCACGTGTGGTTCACCGATGCGCGGGTATCTCAATGGAGGGAGTGGTTTAGTGCATTCCAGCAAAGTTGCGGCGCGCACTTTCATCGTATATTGCCTGATGATCATGATCAAAAGATGGCGATTGTGCAGGCGCTCACGCATGCGATGCTGCTGACGATGGGAGCCACACTCTCACAAAGGGATATTGAGGTGGTAAAAGCGTGTGCACCCATTTCTACTCCGGTCTATGAAATCGCGTTCAGTCTGATCGGGCGCATTCTTGCCCAGGAGCCTGGGATCTACGCAGACATTCAAATGCTAAATCCGTGGGTTCCAGACGTACTAGACCACGCGATTGCAAAACTCATGACGTTTCGAGAACAAGTTGTCCACGAACAAAGATCCGCATTCACCCAAGATTTTCTTGAAACGCGTCAGCGCTTTGGAGAAGATACCGTGCAGGATGCCTTTCAAATGTTCGAGGCACTGATGCCCGTCGCCTCGGCATTTCGCAAGACAACGTGAACACGATCCGTCCGCAGTAGCATGACTACAGCGGACGGATTTTTTATTGTTTCGTGGCAAAATGGCGGGCGAGCTCGACGAAGAGGCGCACGCCGGTGCCTTTAGCACCTTTTGCGAGCTTGTCTGATTCCACCGTGGTCATTGTGGGGGCCATATCGATGTGCGCCCACGGGTAGTCTACAAATTGTTTGAGAAATACTGCGCCTTCAATTGCGCCCCCGTAATTGTTTTTCCAAATGTTCGCAAGGTCCGCAAATGTGCCTCGTAAATCCTCGAGGTATTCTTCCGCAAGCGGGAGTGGCCAGAGATAATCTCCCGATTCATCCCCGAGTCGACGCAGTGTTGCTTCATCTTCAGATTTTTCAGTAAACAGCGCAGAGAGGCGCGTGCCCACCGCAACCATTGCCGCCCCAGTGAGTGTTGCAATATCAACAACAAAGAGTGGATCGAATTTCTTGGCATACGCAAGCGCGTCCGCGAGCACGAGTCTTCCTTCTGCGTCTGTATTTAATACCTCAATTGTTTTTCCGTTCATTGCTTTCAAAATATCTCCCGGTCGGAAACTTGAACCGGAGGGCATATTTTCCGCAGCAGGAACAAGCCCTACCACATGAAGTGGGATTTTGAGTTTCGCAATTGCAGAGAGCGCGTGAATCACTGCCGCTCCTCCCGACATATCAAGGTGCATGTCGAGAATGGAAGAGTTTGGTTTGAGGTTCAGTCCCCCCGTATCAAACGTAATACCTTTGCCAACAAGTATGAGCGGTTTTCCGCTATACGTTTCTGGACGATATTCCAAAATAATAAATTGGGGAGGCTCGGTGCTTCCGCGCGCAACGCCCGAAAGTGCACCCATACCAAGCAGTTCAATGTCAGTTTCTCCCAGCACTTTGCAGGTGAGTCCCGGAATTTGCGCGGCGGTATTCATTGCTTCTTTTGCGAGCATGGTGGGCGTCATATCGCCACCCGGCGTATTTGCGAGGTTCCGTGCCGCGTTTGTTTCCGTGCCGATAATCATGCCCGCGCGGATAGCAGTAGTGATGCGAGATTTTTCATCCGGTTTGTGAGGAATTGCGAGACGCAGTGCGCTTATTGAAGGCCAGCCTTTCTTTGGAGTTTCTTTATATTTATTAAACACAAAATCCGCAATGATAAGTTCCATTGCGGCAATTTCCGCAAGGCGCACCAGCGTGGTAATTCCCGCCAGCGGTACGAGCGCGATGTCGGCGCGCTTTATTTTAGATGTTTTGAGTTCACGCACTGCGCGCCGAAAAAATATGCGGAGTTTCTTTTCACTCACATCGGCACTCTTTCCCATTCCGATGAGCACCACGGACCTACTCTTTGCGTCTACCCTGAACACACGCGCAAATTCTCCGGAGAGTTCTTCGGAGGCAATGATGGCAGCAACAAAAGCGCGTTCTTTTTCGGAGAGCGCTTTGTGCGTTGCAATCAATTCTTTATCGAAAATTGGCAGGACGAGATGTTCTCGGACCTGCGGCTTAGGGGAGAGTGTAATGAGCATAGTTATTTCTTCACCGACATCTCGAGATGCTTATTTGCTTTCAAGCATCGAGTACAGATTTTGATGCGCCCGCCTGCAGGAAGAGGAGCCCACTGTAAATTGGGGTACTTACGCACGAGTGGGGTGGGGTTGAACTTACCGCGAAGTTTGTTCCGCTTCCCTCCCATCTTTGATTTCTTCTCGCAAATTGGACACATTCTCATGCACCGCATTGTACGGAAAAACTGGACGTGCGTCAACCGAGCACCGAGCACTATTTCTACGCAATGTTTTGGTAACGTACATATATCAATGCAAATAAAGCATTCTTGGTGTATTACCTGCGCTTACCAGAAATAGTGCTCGGTTGGCGCTTTCCTTTTGTATGTTGAGGCGTGGTACGATACTGCAATGATTGAAGTATTTATTGTCGTACTGGTCGCTGGTATTTTTTTAATGTCCGTCATTGCCCACGAAGTTTCGCACGGCGCGGTCGCGCTCGCGCTTGGAGATCCAACGGCGAAATACGAAGGAAGACTCACACTCAATCCCATCAAACACATTGATCCCTGGGGGTCGATTGTACTGCCGCTCGTGAGCTATTTGTCGTTTGGATTTGCCTTTGGGTATGCCAAACCGGTGCCGTATAACCCATATAATCTTCGCAATCAGCAATGGGGACCGGCGATGGTGGCAGTTGCCGGACCACTCACCAATATTGTGCTCGCGGTTGCGGTGGCTATTATCTACCGACTCCTTCCCGAGACAAGCCAATATTTGATGCAATATAGAGATATATTGGCTTTTGTCGTTTCTATCAATATCTGGCTTGCAATATTTAATCTCGTGCCCATTCCGCCGCTCGACGGATCAAAGGTGCTGGCGGCCGTACTTCCGTACCGAATGCGTACTATCATCGACGCAATCGAGGCTTATGGGATTATTTTTCTCCTCATCTTTGTCTTTTTCTTCGTGAATTTGCTGGGCCCGCTATTCTCGCGCATCGTGCTCGCGCTCCTTGGTTCTTAGCGCATTGACGAGTGCAAGTAGGTCTGGTAATCTCTTCTCACATGCCAACCGTGCAGCAACTTATCCGCAAGCCTCGAAAAAAGGTGAGCAAAAAGGCAAAAACGCCCGCCCTCCGGTACGGGTTCAATTATATTCAGAATAAACCGATTAGTTATGCCTCACCGTTCAAGAGGGGCGTCTGTGTGCAGGTCAAAACGATGACCCCGAAGAAACCGAACTCGGCACTTCGAAAAGTGGCACGTGTTCGCCTTTCGAATGGATACGAAGTGACCGCATATATTCCAGGAGAGAAGCATACGTTGCAGGAACACTCCGTCGTGGTAATTCGTGGAGGCCGCGTCAAGGACCTTCCGGGAGTGCGCTATCACATCGTTCGCGGTGTGCTCGACGCAACCGGGGTAGAGGCACGCCGTCAGGCTCGCTCCAAGTATGGAGCAAAGCGTCCAAAAGCGAAAAAATAATCATCTATGCGTAGAAAGCGAAATACAAAACGACTCCTCGCAAAGGACCCAAAGTTTCAAGATGAGTTGGTGGCTAAGTTCATCAACAATCTTATGGAAGATGGCAAAAAGAATGCCGCTCGTTCGGTGATGTACGATGCGCTCACCGTTATTGCCAAAAAGGAAAAGGAGGCAGATCCGGTGGCAGTATTTCATACGGCCATGTCGAATGTGGCTCCACTCGTGGAAGTAAAGTCTCGCCGTGTGGGAGGCGCGAACTACCAAGTTCCGATTGAGGTGCGCGCTTCGCGCAAGAACGCGCTCGCAATGCGTTGGATCATTGATGCTGCGCGCGGAAAGAAGGGTCGCCCGATGGCGCTAAAGCTTGCGGACGAACTCCTTCTTGCGTTCAAGAAGGAAGGGGAGGCCATGAAGAAGCGCGAAAACGTGCATCGCATGGCAGAAGCAAACAAAGCATTTGC
>CAYHBS010000010.1:20248-26197 GCA_964354975.1 uncultured Candidatus Saccharibacteria bacterium | reverse complement strand
ATTTTTCCTTTCACGTCGTCGGAGGGAATAGACACCGTGGTAGTGGTCACTTCTGATGTAGTGGCGGATGCAAGACGCTGAATGATAACTGCAAGAATATCCTTTGCTTTGCGCTCGAGTCGCTCCTCACCTTGGAGTTCAAGTTTGCGCATACGCTCGGCGAGCACTTGTTCCGCGTCGCGCTCTACGGTTGTCATGAGCTGTTGCTTTGCCTCCTCTGTTGAGAGTCCAGCAATTTTTTCAAGCGCGACGACGTGCTCTTGTTCGCGTAACTTCACTTTTTCTTCGTACGCCTTTACTCGGTCTACATTTGTATTTAACTTTTCTTTCTCTACATCAAGATCACCCGATTTTTTATCGAGCTGTTCCTCACGCTTTGTCATGCGATCCAACGTTTTTTGGAGTTCGCGTTCTTTTTCCTTCACTTCTTTTAACGCCTCCTCGGCGACACTTGTGGCTTTGTTCTTTGCCTCAAGTATGAGATCCTGCGCTTTCGCTTTGGCGTCAAGATGGAGTTTTTTGATTTCGAGTTCTAGCGAGTTCTTGCGATGTGTCGCGAGAAAATTGCGGATCGCATAGCCAGCTCCAAGACCGATAACCAAAAAGCCCACCCCGAACACCAGTGTTTGGGACGAAAATTCCATATTGGTGTATTGTGGCGAGCGTTACTTGCATAGATGCACGTAATGCACGGGTTCCAGTAATAATAAGTAACAATAGATGAACATCTATAGAATACTGTGTTTGTCAACTTCCGTCAATGAAATGGCTCCTGAATTTTACTCGTCTGCCAAAGACTGCATACTCGTTTTATCGCCACCCGCATGAAAAAGTCACCTACCCAACTCTGCGCGGCCGCGCAGAGTTGGGTAGGTGAGTTCTGAACAAAATGCAATAAAAAAACAGCGTCAACTCAAGGAGATGACGCTGTTGTGTTGTTCACCAATCGGCTTCGGGGATTTGCAGAGTCATTGCGAGTGCCCTCCCAATTTGTGGGTTTTGGTTCATGTGATCTATGCAGAGGTACATTTTTTGACCTTCCTCAAGTAAGACCACGATGATCGCTTTGCGATTACACTTTAGTTTCTCGCAAGATCGACCAGGCGCACAACGCATTATTGTAGACTCTGACATTATATTCCCCTCTATCTTTCGGCAGCTGTTTGTGAAAAAGAACAATTTCTTTTCCCACCAAAGTGCGCGTCCTTATCTCACGTGCACTTTGGTGGAAGGGAGAGGAAACACTGTTTCCTCTCCCGATGTTGAGCAGTTTTTCGAGATGCTCTGCTCGGATGGTAGTCGTTATCGGCTGATTAACCTTGCCGTCATGGACGTATCCATGAGGATGCGAGTTATTTCCATCACCTTACCTCGCAACCTTGAAAACCTTTTGGCAACACAACAGACCTTTTTTAATGTTGGTCCGGCACCGAGCTTTCTCGATGGTGTCGCCCACCTCACCCCGGTTGAGGGTTACGAGGCTTCGTTCCTAGATCCAGCATGCGGTAATGCTATAGATCCTTTCTTGCCCCCGAGTCAACCCTCGTACCGCTTGGGCTGATGTTGTCATTCCGATTTCGTCCTTACAGACTCATCAGGTGAAGCTACACTTCACGATCGGGAGGGTTTTCGTTATTCGCGGTACCCTCGGACCGTATGTTGTGAGATGTATTTTGTGGATACATTCCATCTCATGCTGGTTTGTTTTTCGCCGGACACACCCAGCTCCGACTATCCAAACATTCGACTATCTCACATAGAGTCGAGCTGTTCGGCTATCCAGCGTAGGAGCCATTCCGGCTTGAATGCGCATCCCGGGACTGATTCAAGATCTCTTTCGAGCTTGACCGTGTCCAGATCATGCGAACGCAAGATCGAAATGAATGTATCCTTAACGGATCTCCATTCGCATCCCAGACAGCTTTGAAACAAGCTTTGGGAGAACGAACGAGGGTTAAGAATCTCCTCGGCTGACTTGAAGCCCCGAGCGCTAACCAGGCCATTAGGCAGCCTTTCCACCTCTCGGTAGAAGTCTGTGGCAATGCAAAATGTGTTTTCGCTTCTGGATTTTTCGCGAAGCCACATTTGGAAGATGCCCTCCTCAACAGCTCGGTAGCGCTCTGGCGACACATGCTTTCGAAACCCTTCTTCGAGTTCGAAAACAATAGCGACCATTTTCGCAGCACCCTTTTTCATACAAGCCTCCTTTTTCTTAAGCTTGGCCTTTCGGTCCAGACTTACAAGTTCAATGTTCGATCTGACGTCACTATACAATAAATGTCAAATATGTTCAGAAGAGATAACAATAATTATATTTAATATCGTTGTAAATAAACGATATTTTGCATATTAATGATATTTGTGCGTAAAAAGTGACAGAAATGTGCCATTTTGGTACTATGTGGCTATGCAAGAAATCGACCAATCAATAGCGGAGAAGGTCGCGAAGGCAGGGTTATCCGATAAAGAGGCTGCGGTATATGGAGCTCTCCTCACGAGTGGAGGGGCATTTCCCTCAAAAATAGCCGGAATGACCCGACTCAATCGTACGACCGTCTATAAAATCTTGGATACGCTCGCAATACGGGGCCTTGTGACGGAGTTAGAAAAGCGGGGCAAGTTGTTCTACCAAGTAGAGCATCCGCGCAATATTGTGCGGTACGCGCGCACAAAAATTACCTCGGCCAATAGACAGCTTGAACAGGCAGAACAGATCATGCCGGTGCTTGAAGGGCTCTATTCGCACATCATCAATAAGCCCATCGTGCGATTTTTTGAGGGGTCAGATGGAGTGCTGCAAGTATATGAAGATCATGTTGCGAGCGACGAGCCATATGAGATGCTTGGTGTGAGCAATGTGACCGATCTTATGCAATTTTTACCCGAGGAGTTTCGCAAGCGTTATGTGTCTAGAAAAGAAAAAATAGGCATTACGACTCGTGGAATTTTCCCCGATAAAGAGGGTGATATTCAATATAATGAGACGATTTATCACAATATTGCGAAGCCATTTCTCCCAATATTACGGCACGTGCCGAAAGAATTTTTTCCGTATAAAGGAGAAATTACGATATATGGAAAAAATAAAATTTCACTCATTAATTTCAGTGGCCCACAATTTGCGGGAACGATCATTGAGGATCAGCTTATTCACGACATGATGGTGATGATTTTTGAGCTTGCGTGGAAAGGCGTAGGAAGTGGAGATCTTACGGAGGAACGTGTGGAAAGTAAATTAGCGTAAGATGATATACTATTCACATGGAAATAAAGCCCGTGGTGCTGGTGGTGCTTGATGGATTTGGTGTCCCACCTCCGGCGGCGATGAGCGCGAGTCCTTTTATGCTCGCGCGCCGACCCATCATTCACGAAATTGAAAAATTCTATCCGTTCACGACGCTCCAGGCGTCCGGCATTGCGGTGGGACTTCCGGTGAGTGAGTCGGGGAATAGTGAAGTGGGTCACTTGACCATTGGATCAGGGCGCACACTTTTTCAACATTTGCCGCGCATTATTTCATCAATCAAAGATCGTTCATTTTTTTCTAATCCCGCGTTTTTGGGGGCGGTGCATCACGTGACCACACACAAAAGCACACTCCATATTATGGGGCTGTTCTCGACCGGATCGGTGCATGCGTACATGGATCACTACTACGCGCTCATTGATTTTGCCGCCCGGCAGGCGGTGCCTACCATGCTCCACGTATTTGCGGACGGAAAAGACGCACCCGCGCGTGAGTTTTTGGACGATTTAAAAGCGCTCAAGAAATATCTCGAAAAGCCCGGGTATCAAAATGTGCAAATTGCGACCATTATGGGCCGCGGATACTCGATGGACCGCGACAAGCGGTGGGAGCACACACAGAAAGCGTTTGACTGTATGGTGGGCACGAGCGAAGAGAGTTGTGTGTATCCGGCGCAGTACGTTGCGCGCATGTACGAACAAAATATTGAAGACGTAGATATCGTTCCTGCGTGGGTGAAAGGGAAGGATAATAAACCGGTGGGTGCAATTCATTCCAATGACGCGATCATCACCGTGAATTTTCGTGAAGACTCCATGCGGCAGATGACGCATGCGCTGGTGGATGGAAATTTTGAAGAATTTGCGCGATCAAAAAAGCTCGAAAATATGTTTGTGGCAACAATGACGCGCTACGCAGCAGATTTACAAACGTTTGTTGCATTTCCTCCACTTGATGTGGAGCGCCCACTCGCAAAAGTCATTAGTGAAGTGGGGAAGAAGCAACTCCACGTTGCTGAAACCGAAAAATATGCGCACGTGACCTATTTCTTTAATGGAGGGATCGAAGAACCTTTTCAACAGGAAGACCGTATTCTCATTCAATCTCCACGCGCTGCACACTTTGATGAAGTACCAAAAATGTCGGCCGAGGACGTGACGATGGCAGTGCTTGAGAATATTTCGAAATATGATTTTACGGTCGTAAATTTTGCGAACGCAGACATGGTGGGGCACACCGGCAATTTTGACGCAACGGTCACCGCGGTCGAAACCGTCGATGAGAGCGTTGGCAGAATTATGGAGCGCATACTTGCGCTCGGAGGCACCATGATGATTACGGCGGATCACGGAAACGCAGAAGAGAAACACTACGGGCTCACCGGCATCAAGCGTACCAAGCACACCATCAATCCAGTTCCGTTCTATATGATTGCAAACGAGTTTAAGCGCGCGGAGCCGGCCACCTACGACGAAATCCAAGAGCGCTACCGCACCACCAAGGGCGTACTCGCTGATGTTGCGCCTACCATTCTCGCCATCATGGGCATTCCACAACCCGCAGAAATGACGGGTATTAGTCTCATCGATAAAATCGCATAGTATTTACTGTTTCCGCCACGACTTGGTACACTAAACGGAGACTTCCCACCATATGGAGGTGCGGCATGAGCACAGCCAGCGTTATCAGTGTTCCAACATTGGAAGAGCATTTTGAAGGGCAGCTTCGAGTCATGGTCGAGGAGTACCGTCTTAGATCGGAAGAACTTGCCGGGAATGGGTGCGCGAGATTGCATGCTCGTGGGCATGCGTTTGAGGAAGATGTTTTGTTCATCATACTTAGAAATTGGGGAGGGAAAGGCGGGCAAGATGGTTTGACGCCGGAGGCATACAAGTTCTACTTGGATTACTGCAGGCCCAACGTGACCGCGTATGCAAACGCAAGTGGTATGACCGACGACGAAGTCAAGAAAGAGTTCCTGAAGGTTGCCCACCGGCACTTACTGTTTAGTCGCCCATAAACAGTCACCAAGAGTTACCCCGCGCACGCTTATTCACAGAATGCGCGGGGTTTTTTTGAGCATCCCCTTGCTTTTTTTCCTGAACGTGATACATTCATACTTGAAATTCAGAAGAGAGGTGCCGAAGGTGCTGACAAAACGGAAAAAGAAAGCGCAAAAGCGGCGCGAACGAGTGCAAATCTTCAAGGAAGCGCAGGCAGAGCTTTCCGCGATCGACGCCGAGCTTGAGGCATTTGTGAGAACGGAGGAGGACTGGGGGGTGTCGGTATACATCCATGATGACTTTCTCCGTGAGCTCGAAGATCGGAGGAGCGAAGAGTGTTACGGGGACTTACCGCAAGACGTCGGTTTTTAGGAAAGAATCCTCGTGGCTTTCGCAGAGCAGTACGTGCGCGTTCAGGGAGTGGATATGACTTGGCTTCTCAACGAGTTACAATAAACGGTGCATCACGCAAGCGAGCGCCATTGCCAAATCACGTTCCGCTTCCCGTGCGTTCGTTCCTTTATCACGATATCGTGCCGAGGGTGTAGTCGATATGGGAACTGGGAAAAAAGTTCCTTCAGCGATTATAACCGCAATCGCCGCATGACAACGCAACCGGGGCGCGCCCCCCCGGGGTGCCACCCACAATTTTTATAAAAAGGGGGGGGGCCCACGCAGGGCGCCTTTGGGTTAAAACAA
>CAYHBS010000010.1:0-20238 GCA_964354975.1 uncultured Candidatus Saccharibacteria bacterium | reverse complement strand
TATATCTGCCACGTGAAAAAAAAGCCCCCCCACATAAAAAACCCCCACCCCCCCCCCCCACCCCCCCCGGGGCCCCCCCCCCCCCCCCCCCCCCGATCTTTTTTATAAACACGGGGAGTGGCGAAGCCAGGCAGCATTCGGTATAACAGAGGGGTAGTTCTTAGGAGGATGCCATGTACGCGAGCAAGAGACCGATGAGTACACAAGAGCTCGTTACTGTAGAAATAATGGAGTGCATCGAAGTGCGCAGTGCGCAGCGTGAGCGTGATCGTATGATGGCTGGAACGTGTGTACCGGAGTGGAGGGGAGGATTTCTCATCACGCCGTCGAGCGATCGCGCTATGCCCATGAAGAGCGCACCCAGCGCAGTCACGAACGTGGTGTTCTCAATGAAGGAATATGTTACGTAACGAAAATCCCCCGTCCCGATCTGCCAACTGGCGGGCTGGGACGGGGGATTCTTTTTTCTTTACCAGCAACTCCAAGCTCCGTATTTATTTTTTTCTTGCCTTGAGGACTTCGTCAATGATGCTATATTATGTCCGAAAACACCAAGTAGGATGAAAAAATTACGCACGTTTGTTATCATTTAATTCTATGAAAGATCCAAATGTTATTATTGTCCTTGGGGGTGGAACAGATGGAACATTGAATCCAATATTGTACACAAAAGAAAGAATCACAGCCGCACTAGAGGTAATAAATAAATATTCCAGTGTTCCTGTAATTGTAAGTGGGGGATATAGCACATGGATGCAGTTTGTTCCGCATTATCGCGAATCAGAAGTAATGAAGCATTTTTTTGTGGGTCACTCTGTTCCCAAATCGCGTATTATTGTGGAGCGCGAAAGTCGAGATACTATTGGTAACTTATATTTCTCGAAGCTAATCATAAAAAAACATCGAAGTTGGAAACATATATTGATCATAACTACCAAGGGTCATGAGTCTCGCGTTCGCTGGACTTTTCGGAGAATATTTGGCAATGGATATTCTGTTTCATGTACAGGAGTTGAAACGGAGCTGAAATCTTTTGCCAATAATCCCAGGAGAGAAGCTTATGAACGATATATTCAACGTTTGATCAACAAAGAATTTTTTCGAGGAATGAAAGATGGAGATGATCGAAAACTTGGGGCACACATGATGCGCTATCACCCTGGGCATTCTCGATCATCCGAAGCACAATTCCTTGCACGAAAGATTGCCGCAGCCAAATTACACTATTTGGGATATACAGAATTAAGGGAAAAGAAGTAGCACATTCGGCAGTATATGGAAAATATTTCACAATAACGCCCGCAATGCGGGCGTTATCCATAAGCTCCGTATTTATTTTTTTCTTGCTTTCAACACTTCGTCAATGATGCCGTACTTCTTTGCTTCGTCCGCCGTCATGAAGTAATCGCGATCGGTATCTTTTTCTACTTTTGCGATTGGCTGACCAGTGTGGCTCGCAATAATTCTATTTAATGTATCTTTTGTTTTTAAAATTTGACGCGCAGTAATTGCGATATCACTGGCTTGTCCTTCTGCGCCTCCCATCACTTGATGAATCATCACTTCGCTGTTGGTGAGCGCAAAGCGCTTTTTTGGAGCTCCCGCGGAAAGTAATACCGCTCCTGCAGACGCTGCAATGCCGATACAAATGGTGGCGACATCCGGCTTGATGTATTGCATGGTGTCGTAGATGGCGAGCATCGCGCTGACCGACCCACCGGGCGAATTAATATAGAAACTAATATCTTTTTTTGGATCTTGCAGTTCCAAAAAGAGCAGCTGCGCGATCACGGTATTTGCGACCTGATCATTAATGGGACCTCCGAGAAACACAATACGGTCTTTGAGGAGACGTGAGTAAATATCATACGCGCGTTCGTACTGACCGGTTTGTTCTATGACTGTGGGAATAAGATATGACATATGAGTGTTATAACGACTACGTTAGTGAGTATGCTACTTGGTAGCGTCTTTTTCAAGCACCGCAAACACCGCATCATTTTCCATGACACTTGCGACATAATTCTTCACGCGACTGCGGTCAATTTTTTTGAGTTCCTCGGGTGAGTACATGGCAAGCATTGCGGTAGTGCGCTTTTCGATATCTTCGTCAGAAATCACAATGTGCTCTCTACGTGCGAGTGCTTGGAGAATAAGTCCAAATCCTGCGCGACGCTCCGCATCGGGGCGAAGTTCGGCGCGAATATCATCTGAAGTTTTTCCCGCATCTTTTAGGTAGTCATCCCACTGCCTGCCCATGCGCGCCACGGTGGAGAATAATTCTCCGAGCATCCGATCTTCTTCTGCGTCGATAAGAATTTTTGGGAGCGCAAATGCGCTCGCACTCACGATTGCCTCCAGCACTGCAATACGCACGCGCTCCCGCTCTTTCTCCGCCTTTTCTTTTTTGAGACTTACACTGATGTGTGCCTTTAATTCCTCCACGGTTTTGAATGGACCAAGTGTTCCGGCAAACGCATCACTCATTTCTGGTTTCACACCATCCTTTTCATTCATCTCCGTTAGGCGACCCAGCGCCTCATCAATTTCTTTGTCCTCCACCGAGACTTCTTTGTGCTCTTTCTTTCGCGTTGCATGTGCGAGCTTGAGGTAGTCAGGCAGTTTCACTTCGGGTAGTGTTGCAACATTCACTTTCCATTCGAGTGGATTTCCCGGCGCAATTTTCACAATGTGAAATTCTGGACGACCAATTGCTTCAATCTGGTGTTCTTCGAGCACGCGAGGCCATTCCGTTTCGAGCACGAGTGTCGCTGCGCGCTCGAGTAATTTTCCTTCACCAACGGCACGACGCACTAAATCTCCCGGCGCCTTTCCTTTGCGAAATCCTTTTAACTCGGTTTCACGAACGAATCCTTCAAGCGCGCGCGCAATTGCGGCATCGAACGCCTCACTTGGCGTCACTCCCGCAACTTCAATCGTTCCGTCGTCTGATTTTTTTATCTCAACATGCGCCATATCAAATGATGAGCGGAATGATGAGGAGCGCGACAATGTTTGCCACTTTAATCATAGGGTTGATTGCAGGGCCCGCGGTATCTTTGTACGGGTCGCCAATCGTATCTCCCGTGATCGCGGCTGCGTGTGCGGGAGATCCTTTTCCTCCGAGATGCCCTTCTTCAATATATTTTTTCGCGTTGTCCCACGCCGCACCCCCCGACGTCATCGAGAGCGCAACAAACATGCCCGTGGTAATAACACCAATAAGGAGTCCTCCAAGTGCGAGAGGGCCAAGAATAAATCCAACAAGAATCACCGCCGCAATAGGGAGCAGTGCAGGAACAATCATTTCACGGAGTGCGCCCTTCGTCACAATATCAACAATACTTCCGTAATCTGGCTTCGCTGTTCCTTCCATGATGCCCGGAATTTCTTTGAATTGTCGGCGCACTTCCGTGACAACGTTTCCCGCCGCCTTCCCCACTGCAAGCATTGCGAGTGCGCCGAACAAATAGGGAAGGAGTGCGCCAATAAAAAGTCCCGCAATCACATTCACATCAGAAAGTGAGAATTCCTCGCGCATGGCTTCCGGGAGCGCTTCGGTGTAGGCCGCAAAGAGCACGAGCGCGGCGAGCCCGGCGGACGCAATTGCATATCCTTTTGTCACTGCTTTCGTGGTATTGCCGACCGCATCAAGTGCGTCGGTAATGCGCCGCGTAGATTCTGGGAGTCCCGCCATTTCTGCAATACCTCCCGCGTTATCAGTGATGGGACCGAACGCATCAATCGCAACAATAATACCTGTCAGAGAAAGCATGCTCATCACGGCGATCGCAATACCATAGAGACCAACAAGCGAGTGCGCCGCAAGCATGCCTACGGTAATCACGAGGAGTGGGAGTGCCGTTGCTTCCATCCCGCGCGCGAGCCCCATAATCACATTTGTTGCATGCCCCGACTGCGACGCTTCTGCAATGGAGCGCACGGGGCGAAATTGTTTTGATGTGTAGTACTCCGTGATGACAACAATCAGTGCGGTAACCGCAATACCAACAAGTGATGCGTAAAAGAGACGATCCCAACCAACGCTTGCAAATTGAATTGCATACTGTTTGGTGAAATACCAGAAGAGTGCCGCGCTAAGTAGCGCGCTGATGCCAAGACCCTTATACAATCCTCTCATAATTCCTTTCATGTCACGCACGGATGTAAACAATGTTCCTGCGATGCTCGCAAATATTGCGAGCGCACCAAGGAGGAGTGGATAGGTAATGAATGTATCGTTTCCCGGGTAGAGCACGCTTCCAAGAAGCATCGTTGCACTTGCAGTCACGGTGTACGTTTCGTACAGATCCGCCGCCATGCCCGCAACGTCTCCAACATTGTCCCCAACATTATCCGCAATCACTGCGGGATTTCTCGGGTCGTCTTCAGGAATTCCTGCTTCTACTTTCCCGACAAGGTCTGCGCCAACATCAGCGCCTTTCGTAAATATTCCTCCACCAAGACGCGCAAACACCGAGATCAGTGATGCACCAAATGCGAGACCAATGAGCGCGTGAACATTTCCGGTGAGCTGATAAAATCCTGCAACGCTTGCAAGCGCCATGCCAGAAACAAGAAATCCGGTGACACTCCCTCCGCGAAATGCGATCGAGAATGCGGGAGCAAGTCCCTTCGACGCCGCTTCCGTGGTGCGCGCATTTGAAAGTACCGCAGTGTGCATGCCGATAAATCCGGCAACGGCGGACATGAATGCGCCAATGAGAAATCCGACCACGGTAATGGTGCGCCCCTCGCCGAGAAATGCATACATCAGTATCGCAATGACCACCGCAGTGACGGCAACTGTTTTATTTTGGCGTTTGAGAAACGCGTAGGCTCCCTCACGAATTGCTTGCGCAATTTCTTGCATGCGCGCGTTCCCTTGGGATTCCTTGCCAATACTGCGTCGTTGCCACAACGCAAAGAGAATTGCTACGGCAGACGCAAACAGTGCAAACTCTGTAAAATTTAGTTCCATACGTGTAAACAATTACTCATTATTCATTAATCGTTCCCGAGTTGTCTTCCGTGTTCACGACATCAACATCTGCCGCTTCTTTCACTTCGCTGTCCGTGTCCGCTGTGATTTCAGCGGCCATCGCATCGTCCGATGTTGCCTCCACCTCGCCTTCCTTGCCCTGGATATCAATGCGCCACCCGGAAAGTTTTGCCGCAAGGCGTACGTTCTGACCGCTCCGTCCGATTGCGAGCGAGAGTTGTGATTCATCGACAAGCACTACTGCGACGTGATCTGTTTCGTTGAGATCCACCGAAATCACGCGCGCAGGGGAGAGCGCATGAGCAATAAATTGCTCATGATTATTTGACCACTCAATGATGTCAATTTTCTCACCACCGAGTTCTGCAATGACCGTGCCTACGCGTACACCTTTCTGCCCAACGAGTGATCCCACCGGATCAATGCCCTCTTCCGTGCTTGCCACCGCAATCTTGGTGCGCGATCCCGCTTCACGAGCGATTGCCTTGATATCAACCGCCCCTTGGCTAATCTCCGGCACTTCCATTTCAAAGAGTTTTGCAACAAATTGCGGATGTGAGCGCGTGAGATAGAGCCCCGGTCCGCGAAATCCACGTTCGGTTGAAAGGAGTAATGCGCGCACGCGCTCACCAATGCGGTAACGCTCATGCGGAATCTGCTCTTCGTAAGGAAGAATCGCGGTTGCGCGTCCTAGGTCGACAAATACATTGCGACCCTCAACGCGTTGCACGATACCCGAAATAATATCTCCTTCCTTTTCCTTAAATTCGCTCCAAATCGCATCACGCTCTGCTTCACGGATGCGCTGAATAATGACCTGTTTCGCGGTTTGTGCGGCGATGCGTCCATAATCCCCTTTCATTTCCAGTGAAAATTCGATTTCTTCTCCGGGAGCGGCATTCTTACGGATTTTTTTAGCTTCCGCGAGCATCATGTGGCGCTCGGAATTAAAACGAACTTTACGCACTTCTCCATCGTCACCCACGACGGGTTCAATGTGTTCTACGTGGCGCCCACGAGTGCGCTCATGTTCCACCGGCGCTTCCACCTCGCCTTCGGCCGCAATTTCGTCGTCGGATTTGAGCATGGACTCATCCACGATAATTTTTACCTGTCGGAATGTAGTTCCTCCTCCTTCCAGATCGAACTTTGCGCGAATAATTTGCCCACGCTCACCGTAGTCGCGCTTGTATGCGGCCGCAAGCGCCATTTCGATCGTCTCAACGATGCTTTCTTTCGAGATGCCTTTCTCGTGCTGTAGCTCGTCGAGGATTCGTTTTACCTGTTGTAGATCCATAGAATCATTTTATGAATAATATTTTCGATACGTGTCAATTCCCAAGCGCAGGGCACCTTGAGGAAAAAAATCGGCCCTCGTAGCCAGTACGGGACCGAACAGAGAACGTATAGGAATATCCTACTACCAAATTGGAAAGTGTCAACCGAGCACCGAGCACCGAGCACCATTTCTGCACAGCGTTTCGGTAACGTGCATATATCAATACAAATAAAGCATTCTTGTTGCACTGCTTGCGGTTACCAGAAATGGTGCTCGGTGCTCGGCTACCTATATATAGTAGGTCACAAAGCTGGTAGCTTTCAGCTGACAGCTTATAGCAGGGACACTCTCGGCGTTGAAGGCGACGCTCAATACTTCCGAACTTTGAGCGATCATTCATGCTGTGGCGCTCTCCTCTACCCTTGCTCGCTACCAGCTACCAGATACAAGCTGTAAGCTCACGTCGTTTATCTCCGATTTTTTCCTCTCAAAACTACCAGCTATAAGCTCCAAGCTGTATACTTATTGTAGGCATATGAACATTGCTGAAAGCTTGAATGTTGTCCGGCAATGCCGGAAGTACCAAATCGGCCTCTGGTCGTGTCCACAGTTCCTGTTCATCGTGATGGGAGTGGTGATTATTCTCTCGATTTTCGTAACCTCTTTTGCGGCAAACCGATTTTCGGAAGATCCTTTTATCGCAATTGTCAGCGTGACGGTGGTAACGGTCATCCTTTTTATTCTGGGACACACCGTAGTGATGTCGTTTGAGCGCGTGGCAGACGCCGCGCGTGCACAAGCGGAATTCGTGAGTATTGTCTCACATCAACTCCGCACACCGCTCTCGGCAGTGCGCTGGCAGCTCGATGTCATCGAGGAACGTCTCAAAAAAGGGAACACCGACGTACAGTCGCTGATTGATACGGTGCAGGACGAAAACAACCGTGTCATTAAACTGGTGTCCGCACTGCTGCAGGTGAATCGCATTCAGGAAAATCGGGTGGCTCTCCACATGGAACGGCTCTCGCTCTGGGATATGACGGAAAAAATTGCAAAAGACTATCAGACATTTGCAGGAGTGCTCAAGATTGATCTCATTACCGAACGCGAGGATGCGGCAGACGAGTATGCGGTACGGGTGGATGACGGCAAAATTCGTTGGATCATTGAAAATCTTATCGATAACGCAATTCGGTATTCAAACAATGGAGGAACGGTGCGCATTCGCTTGTCTTCAGATCGCAAGGGAGTGAAATGGGAAATTTCGGACCAAGGCATCGGCATTCCGAAAATAGAGCAGAAGAAAATTTTCCAGAAATTCTACCGAGCATCAAATGCGCAGAAAGTACAAACGGAAGGATCAGGACTTGGACTCTTCGTCGTGATGTCGTACGTCGAGGCAATGGGCGGCAAGATGGCGTTCAATTCTCGCGAAGGTGTCGGTACGACGTTTTCCTATGTGCTTCCACGCGCACTCATGTCGGAGGACGCGCGCACGTAATTATTTATCACATATCATATGGCAAAAATTCTTATTGTCGAAGACGAAGCAGTGCTCCAAAAAGCGCTCTCGGACATGTTCAGTGAGTATAACCATCAACCCATTCAAGCGATTGATGGAGAGCAGGGGCTCGAGATGGCGCGTCGTGAAAAGCCAGATATTATCTTGTTGGATCTTGTGCTTCCAAAAAAACACGGTATCGAAGTGCTCAAAGAGCTCAAAAATGACGAAACAACAAAAGCAATTCCAGTGATTGTGCTTACGAATCTTGAGGACAAGGACGACATTCAAAAGGCGCTTGAATATGGCGCACGCGCGTATCTGGTGAAAGCAAACTACGATATGCAAGAAGTGATTAGCAAAGTAGAAGACTGTCTCAAATAAATTGAGCAATGCGCGTCACTGATGCACAGCTCAAAGAGTTTCTCATTTCCACCGATCTCATCAAAGATTCGGAATGGGAAGCCGTAGCCAAAAAGGCAGTAAAGAAATCCGCGCGCGTTGACGATGTACTGGTCGATGAAGGAAAGCTCACGAGACAAGATCTCGCAAAACTGAAGGCATATATTCTCGGGATTCCCTACATGGAACTCGAGCATGAAAAAATTGATTACGAAACGCTCGTGTTTATTCCGGAACCCGTGGCGCGCCGGAATAATATTGTTTCATTTCGTAAAAATGGAAATGATCTCGAAGTTGCCATGCTTGACCCTGACGATCTCGCAACGGTTGAGTTCATTAAAAAGAAAACGGGACTAAACATTCGTCCCGTGCTTACGAGCGAAGACTCTATGAAGCACGCGCTTCTGCAGTATCAAAAAAGCTTGCAGGCGGAGTTTGGAGACATCATTCAGAAAGAAGCGAAAGGAGTGTCGTCACTCGGAGTGGATGGACTACTGACTATCAAGAAACTTGGTGAAGAAGTTGCGGCAAGCGACAAGCAGGAAGATTTACAAAAACTCGCGGAAGATCTTCCGATAATCAAAATTGTCGATACACTGATTCGCCACGCGATACTCCAGCGCGCGTCCGATATTCATATTGAGCCCGGAGAAAAGGAAGTAGTCATTCGGTACCGCATCGACGGAATTCTTCACGATGCCATGGTACTGCCACGTCAAGTAGCCGCAGGTATTATTGCGCGCATTAAAGTGATGTCGAATTTACGTCTCGACGAACATCGTCGTCCGCAAGATGGACGCTTCATGATTGAGACCGAAGCGGATAAAATTTCGTTCCGCGTTTCTATTCTGCCGGTGTACGACGGGGAAAAAGCCGTGATGCGCTTGCTTCCCGAAGGGACGAAAGGATTTTCACTCGATTCCCTCGGTTTTCATGGCATTTCACTTGAGCGTATCCATGAGGCCATTAATAAATCCACAGGAATGCTGCTCGTCACTGGCCCTACCGGATCCGGTAAGTCCACCACACTCTATAGTGTGCTTGATATTTTAAATTCTCCGGAAGTGAATATTTCGACCATTGAAGATCCAATCGAATATCATATGCCGCGCATCAATCAATCCCAAGTGCGTCCAGATATTGGGTTCACATTTGCAAGCGGACTTCGCTCTCTCGTGCGCCAAGACCCAGATGTGATCATGGTGGGAGAAATCCGCGATGGAGAAACTGCCGATCTCGCAATTAACGCCGCGCTCACGGGACATATGGTGCTCTCCACGCTCCACACCAATTCCGCCTCTGGTTCGCTTCCGCGCCTTATCGACATGGGTGCGGAGCCATTTTTAATTGTCAGCACGGTGAATGCCATTGTTGCGCAGCGCCTTGTGCGCCGGCTTGCGGGGCGCAAAGAAGAGTACACACTTTCCAATGCTGAAATTGAACAGTTAGCAAAGCAGGCAAATCTTGATCGCGTCCTCGAAGCGCTCATAGAGGAAAAAATTGTGAAAAAGGGCACTCAATTTTCGGAAATCAAGTTTTATAAGCCCGTTGCGTCCGAAGACGCACCCGATGGGTACAAGAGCCGCATTGGTATCCATGAGGCCATGGTGATGACGTCATCGATTAAGGAGCTTGTCATGCAAAGCGCCACCTCCGATAAAATTGAGGAGCGCGCACGCAAAGAGGGGATGCTCACGATGTCAGAAGACGGCATTTTCAAATGTGCGCAAGGGATCACCACGATTGAGGAAGTGCTTCGCGCTACGCGCGAGTAATCATGAAATCACAAGAACACGAGAGCACTAATGCGCATACTTCATTTAAGAGCGCATTGAAACATAAGATGGACGTGTATGCACATGCGGTGTATACGGCGACAAAGGAGTTTCCTAGAGAAGAACAATACGGTATTACTTCACAATTTCGACGCGCGTCAGTATCAGTGGTGCTGAATTACATTGAGGGGTACGCGAGAAAAAGTGTTGGGTATCAATTGCAATTTCTACAGATATCATACGGATCTTTAAAGGAAAGTGAGTATCTTATAGATTTTTCTGAAAAAGAAGGATTTATCAATCTTGAGAAGGCGGTGCAATTAAAAAACGCTGCGAATGAAATTGGTGCAATGTTATGGACCGAGTTGTCTGCGCTTGAACGTGCCAACGGAAAGTAGGTGTTTACTCGTGGTATAATGTTCTTGTGATTTTATGCATTGTTTTATTGCTTTAATGATCTCGTGATTCTGTGGGCTCGCATATTTGATTTAATGATTTAATGATCTCGTGATTTTATGAGCATTTACAAATACCGCGCAAAGAACTTTTCAGGCAAAGAGCTCAACGGCGAAATGGAAGCACCGGATGTTGCAACCGTGACGTTAAAATTACGCGCGGACGGTTTTGTGCTCCTTGACGTTACGCAGACCGCGGGAGAAGGCATAATAAAGAAATCGGCGGGAGTGTCAGTGCCGCTCATGGAGCGACTTAATAAAATTGGGGGATCACTGAATTTTCTCAATCGTGTCAAATTGCAGGACAAAATGATTTTTACCCGCAACCTCGCGGTTATGGTGGGCGCGGGACTTACCGTATCGCGGGCACTCCACGCGCTCCAGCAGGAAGCAAAAAATCCGTATTTTAAAAAAGTCATCAATGATATCAACGACCGTGTGACAAAAGGACAGCCGCTCCGCGACGCGTTTGCCGCGAGTCCAGACGTGTTTCCGGAGCTGTACGTGTCTATGGTGCAGGCGGGTGAAGAATCCGGAAAACTGGAGGAGTCGCTCAATGTGCTCGCAAAACAAATGAAAGCCGATCATGAGCTCATCTCGCGCGTGAAGGGGGCTATGATGTACCCGATCATTGTGGTGATTGTCATGTTTAGCGTGGGAATTGCCATGATGATCTACGTGATCCCCATTCTCATGCAAACATTTCTCGAGCTCAATGTGGAATTGCCCGCGACGACGCGCGGCGTGCTTGCGGTAAGTAATTTTCTCAGGCGTTTTGGACTTGTGCTCCTCGCCGCGCTTCCATTCGCGCTTTATGGACTTCGGCAATATAAAAGGTCTCCCAGTGGCAAGAAGATATTTGATTTGTTTATTATCAACATGCCGCTCATTGGCCCAATAAATAAAAAATTTAATACCGCACGCGCGGCTCGCACGTTAAGCTCGCTGTTAAGCTCCGGCGTTGCGGTGGGTGCGGCGCTTGATATTACGGGACATGTGCTCCAAAATCATTTTTTTGGAGACGTACTCATTGAGGCGCAAGAAAAAATCCAAAAGGGAGGAAAAATGTCCGAGTCATTTGCGGCACATCCGAATTTATTCTCCTCACTGCTTGCCGAGATGATTGCAGTGGGAGAGGAAACCGGAAAGACATCGGACATGCTTGGTGAAGTTGCCGACTTTTATGAAGAAGAAGTGCAACAAGTCACCAAAGATCTTTCCGGCATCGTTGAGCCAATTTTGATGGTTGTTATTGGTATTGCGGTTGCCATCTTCGCACTCTCTGTTATTCAGCCACTCTACGGAATCATTAATGTTATTTAATAGCTTGTAGCTGAAAGAGGGCGACATTCTAAACTATATATCAAACATAGTATTGACAAACTATATATAGTTTAGTACTCTGCACATATGGATATTCAGGAAAAATTATTGCTGCTGCAACAACTTTCCGGACTCTCCCAGGATGCGCTCGCGCGTCGTCTGGGAGTCTCTTTTGCTGCGTACAATCGCTGGGTGAATGGGCGCGCGCGCCCGAGAGCACAAGCGGTACGTAAGATTGATGCGCTATTTGCACAGCACGCAGGACTGCATATTGTGAGTGATTCCACGCGCTCACCAAAAGTGCAGCTACTCTCGGCGCGTCGCAAGGCACACCCGCGGCCGCTTAAAGTAATACAGGCGCACCCAGATATTCGCGACGCATTTCTGCTTGCACTTACATTTCATACGAATCGTATTGAGGGGAGCACACTCACAGAGGCAGAAACTGCTGCCATCTTATTTGCGCAGGGGAGATCTCCTCGAAAATCAGTGATTGAACAGTTAGAGGCAAAAAATCATCAGGCAGCACTTGAATATATGTTTACCTATGTTGCGAAGGGGAAGCCCATATCAGAGGCATTTATTTTGCGGTGCCATGAAATACTACTCAACGCTATTCGTGATGATGCAGGAATGTATCGCAATCATCCCGTGCGCATTGTAGGGTCAAATATTCCCACAGCAAATTATCTCAAGGTGCCTGCGCGCATGTCAGAGTTGGTAAAAAAAATACAGCGTAAAGCGAAAAGCGAAATCATTTCTCACGCGGCTGCTGTGCACGCGGAGTTTGAACAAATTCATCCTTTTGCTGATGGGAACGGGCGTGTTGGTCGTTTGCTCATGCACGCAATGCTACTGAAAGCGCATTTTCCGCCGGCGGTGATTACACAGCAGAAACGAGGACAATATATGAAGGCGTTGCAGAGAGCTCAGCAAGATGATGAGATGGGGCCACTTGTTGATGTGAGCGCTGATGCCGTGCTTAAGGGATATCTGATACTCGAGCGTAAAGCATAGCGCATACGTTCATGTTTTGATGATCTTGTGACCCTCTTTGCTCAGCGTTATAGTAACTATATGTCGAGCCAATTTTGATGGTTGTCATTGGTATCGCGGTTGCCATCTTCGCGCTATCGGTTATCCAGCCACTCTACGGAATCATTAATGTTATTTAAAGAGAGAGTAGCAAGTAGCGAGCAGGGAGTAGCGCGCCATGGATAATTTCAAGGAATTATTGGTATGGCAGAAGGGGATGGAGCTGACAAAAAGCGTGTACATGCTCACACGAACTTTTCCTCAAAGTGAACAGTTTGGCCTTTCCAGTCAGCTACAGCGTGCCGCAGTAGCCATCCCTTCAAATATTGCTGAGGGGTGGAGAAGGAAGTCCTCCAAAGAATATGTGCAGTATTTACATATTGCGTTTGGTTCATGTGCCGAGGTTGAGACTCAGCTGCTCATTGCGAAAGCGGTATATTCCGAGACAGACGTCGCATCTCTACTTACGATAGTCGAGGAATTGCAAAAGATGCTTCATGCTATGATAAAGAAAATTGGTTCATGAAATCTTTCCCTATTCCCTACTCCCTACCGCCTACTCCCTCCAATAAGGGTTTTACCCTTATTGAAATGCTGGTCGCCCTCGCCATCATCGTGGTCATTCTGGCAGTGAGTATTGCGGCCATTCCGCAGTTTCTTGGCGCGCGCACACTCGACGCCGCAGTGTCTGACACTATTTCACTCCTCGAAGAGGCCCGCCAACTCACGCTCGCGTCAAAGGATCCAGATACGACCGACGGCACCATTGAGGGCTCTCAATACGGAGTGTATTTTGATATCTCTGCCACCCCGCATCGTGCCACCCTTTTTAGTGGGTCGTCATTTGATCCGGTAGCTCCCGCAAATGCAATAAAAACAGTGAATTTCTCTGGAGTCGAGATAACAGGATTAACATTTATAAATACTTCGCTCAAAAATTCCGTAGTATTTAATCGACTCACGGGAACCACAAATAACGCAGGTTCGGTCACATTTCGGCACACGCGCACCGGAAAGCAAAAGGGAGTTGGTGTGGCCGGGCAGGGACATATTTCAACGGGAAACAATCTATCACAATTGGGCTGGACAAAGAAGAAAACTATCACGCTCAATAACCCCACTTCCTCCAACATCCAAAATTTTCCAGTGCTGATACGTTTAAACTCGAGCAAAATTACCTACGAAGACTTTGATTCCCCCGCTACAGCTGCACCGCTCCCCCCAGGGCAGTCAAGGTATGACCTTATTTTCTTGGACGCAGATGATGCAACGGAGCTCGATTATGAAATCGAATCGTGGGATGAATCGGGCGAATCAATCATTTGGGTGCGCGTACCAACCCTACAGTCCGGCACCGACACCATCTATATGTACTATGGAAAGTCGGGGGAATCCTCCCACGAAAACAAAGCCGGTGTGTGGGGTAGCGAGGTGTACGCAGTTTGGCATTTGGAAAATACAAATGATAGTACTATAAATATGCGGCATCTCTCCACAATCGGAGGTTCCCCTACCACAGGTGCTGGATTGGTAAAAAACGGCAAACAGTTTAATGGCACCAACACCTATTTAGCTACCAGCAACCAAGATCCTATTCCTGGGAGTGTTTCATTTTCATTATGGTTTCAATTAAGTGCTCTTCCTGCCTCACAACGATATTTATTGTATCGTTTAGATAGTGATGGCTGGGGGATTATGGGATTACTCCCGTGGATTACCTCTGATACTAATAACGACCCACCAGACTATAGAACACCGTTCGCGTATATGCCGAGTGGCAGTACCTGTCAGTATCTTAATTCTTGCGGTGTGTGGTCCGGAGTCAGCGGACCACTAGTCGTCGGTCGCTGGTACTACTTAACTGGATCTTATAATCAGTCAACCCAAAAATTAAGTGCCCATTTACTCTTCGATAATGCTGGCACTCAATATACTTTTCAAGAAATCAATATGACTAGTCACAATATGTTAGGATCCAGGCCCATAGCAATAGGAGCCGAATACAGTGGGGCGTCAGCAACAAAATTTACACAAGGCACTATTGATGAGGTGCGAGTATATGCAGCTCCTATGTCTGCAGACTGGATCAAAGCTTCCTATGAAAACCAGAAAATTAATTCCACATTTGTTACAATAGAGTAAATACAGCTTATAGCTGATAGCTTGTAGGAATACAAACGCATCCACTGGCAGCTTAGAGATACATCATGCGCAACATTCTTCGAAAATCAAAATATTTTAAGAACCCCCTAGCAGCTCCAAGCTCCAAGCTCCAAGCCGCCTCATTTGGTTTAGTCGAGGTCGTCATTGGCGTATCCATTTTGGGGGTTGGCTTTGGGTTACTATTTGGCATTGCGTTCGCATCAGTACGACTTGCGACTGATGCGACGATAAAAATTCAAGTCGCG
Source organism: uncultured Candidatus Saccharibacteria bacterium (assembly GCA_964354975.1). Taxonomy (GTDB): domain Bacteria; phylum Patescibacteriota; class Minisyncoccia; order Ryanbacterales; family HO2-45-13; genus CAYHBS01. Next base: position 5,058 of record CAYHBS010000010.1, on the reverse strand, counting down.
CTACTCTTAGAGGAAGGCGCAGAAGCAATACGCATGTTGAGAGATACCGACGATGGATGGACAACTTTTTTTACCGATAGCGACGCAGATAATGTTGAGCGATGTTTATTAAGTGTTGGTAGTAGTTTCGATATCGATGATTCCCCTGGCTTTGCAGGACAACCCGTAGATGATCACTGGACACTTGTTGCGCCCGCACATGCGCAGGGATTACAGCAGTCCGAATTTGTTGCAGATGCAGTGGGATCTGCACAATATAACGGTGCGTCTGTTAATTATCTCGACACAAGAAGTGGAAACGGGAATGATCATTCATCATTGGGGAGTCTTTATTTCGGATTGTTTTTAGGAAATTATGCTGTGACACGTTCATTACTTAATTTTGATACGTCTAATTTACCCGATACCGCCGTCATTGATGCAGTAACATTAGAGATATATGAAACAGTACTTACCACAGCGGGCGTTCCAATATTTTCTGTATCAGTAACTGAATGGACAGATGCAACCGATGGGATCGAAAATGAAGACTATCAGAAATATACTACACTCGATGGCCCGGTTGTTTATGGGAGCGCAACACCCGCCGCGGGAACAGTTTCAGTTGTTTTTACAAATTTTACTACTGCCATTAATAAAACTGGTTTTACCGGTCTCATGTTACGCGCAACGAACGAACTGAATCCTTCTAATCCTCCCACAGCATATCAATACATTACGTTCAATAACTCGACGAATAAACCAAAGCTTATTATTCAATACCATGACGCCGGCGCCTCTCAAATTCCCATGAATTGTGGCATTGATTTTGGGGGTATTACCGTATACAGAACTATCAATATTGGCCCCGCATGCAGAGATGGGAGTGCTAATATTACAACGGCTGGTTACTTATGCCAGCTAAGCGTGGATGATCCAGAAACTCGCCGAATCTCTATCAGTGTTTATTGGAATCAACGAGGGACTATTAAGCGAGAAAGTTTAGAAACGTATCTCACAAATCGATGAGAGAATCAAGCGAGAACTTACAAAAAAAACTATCTCACCGATTATTCCTCTCTTCGTTCACACTCGTTGAGGTGCTCATTTATATGGGTATTTTGGTAATTATTACTATCTTTGTTGTGAGTGGGTTAATTCAACTGGCAACAGCATATGCAAAAGCACGGAATCTTCGGCACGTGAATGAGATTGGCGCGCACACCATGGAGCGCATTGTCAAAGAAATACGCAAGGCCACGGTTATTAATACAGCAAGCGGGGCGACACTTTCCATGCAAATCCCGAGAACATACGCTGAATTAGTAAAATATGGATCTGATGGTACGAACGGCGCTGTTGCACATTGGGATTTCGAAGAGACGTCCGGTAATACACTAGTTGATAAAATCGGATCGAATCACGGGACGGTATTTTTCAAAAACGGTGGCATGCCTCCGGAAAAAGGAGTATTGGCGATAGCTGGAAATGGTTACGGAATGAACTCTCTCGATGAACAATATATTCGATTTGCAGACAATGGATTTAATTCGTTAACCACAGGAGCTATTGAGGCAATTATTAAGCGAGAGGTTGGAAATATTACCAAACAAACAATATTTGCGGGAATGCAAGTTGATAGTGGACTTGATAAAATGGTCCATGTGCTCACTGAAGATGATGGGATTGGCCTCTGGAAGGCAAAAATATTCAAAACAATATCACCAATTATTGCTGATAGCAATGCAAGTAATGATAAATTTTATCATATTGTATTCCAAGTAGACGGAACTGGTACGCGTATTTTTGTCAATGGAGAGCAGGTTAAATCAGATGTAAACACCGCTTTTTTCTCAACAATCAATGAAAATACACAATATTTTGCGGGAGCAAAACGCATTGGCAGTGGCTCCATCATCTATGATCCACTCGACGGAGTATTTGATGAATTGGCAATATATAATGCATCACACGATCTAGCGTTTTGGAAATCTCATTACGATACCGCGTTTGGTAATACATTTGTCACAAAAACCGAAACGATTATGCAAAGTGGCTCCGGGTCCATTACGTTACAGGAAAATGGTGGCACCGCAGAATCACTTTCAGCTGGAAAAGTGACCATTTCTAATCTTGCTTTTACAGAAATTTTAGGAACCGTCGGAGGTGTTCCCAATACAAAAATGGGCGTGCGCATCATACTGACCGCAACTGCGGGCACCGGGGACTCACAAGTAACAAAGACATTTATGACTTCTGCAATGATGCGTAACCTCGAATAAATATGGCACTCAGAGTACATTCAACAGCCATACCACGCGATACCACCGCAGGTCAGACGATTATGATCATCACGGTGCTGTTTCTCGTGGGCCTTATGGCTATTGTGACGGGTTTTGCAACTATTGGTGTCACCCAAGCACGCATCTCCCGAGATAGCTTAAGCTCGAATCGCAGTTTTTTTGCCACCGAAGCGGTGCTCGAGGATATCGCGCTTCGTAAGAAAACGATACTTGCCGATCCTGTAGCAGGGGATTATGCGGTTGATACCGCATATCCCATCCCCCTCAACTATCTTTCCGGAGCCACCCAATACAGCATATCTCCAAAATTGAAAATTATTCCCGCAACCACAGACATAGACAAAGATAGAATAGTAGTCAGTAGCGCTGCGGGAGATGCGGTGAGAAGATCTCAATTTCTTTTTGCACCACTCGTGTCGGGGAGTGTAAGTTTTTCCGAAGATTTACAGGCTGGAAATTATGGAGTGTTATTACGCCAAAGTGCTGCAGTGAGAGGTAATATGTTTTCTAACAGCCATATCAGAGGGTCAGGAACTCAAGGAAATAAACTCCAGGTGATTAAAGACCCTGATCGTACGTCAGAATTTTACGTCAGACTTGCAAAAGCGCGACCAGATGTTCCTAACACCACCGCACAGAATGAGAATACATCAGCGGGTGCAATTGCTTTTCGGGATCATGCAAACGAGGATAATCTTGCGCAGCAGTTTGTGGTGGATGAAGGAGGATATCTCGATAAAGTAGCAATTAAAATTGCAAGATGCGCATTTATCAGTTCCGGCACAGACATCACGGTGAAGATAGCAGAAAATAGCACGGGCCAAGGAGGATATGGAGGCAACGGAAATGTACCTGATCATTTTACGGTGTTGGGCACAAAAACCCTCACATTGGGAAGCGTGGCGAACGACCCAGACTGCTCCGTGCAAAATTATTCCAGTGCTGCGGCAACGGCGTGGGTGAGTGTAGATTTTAGTGATTTGTTCCTTCCACTACAAACAGGGAAACCATATTGGCTGGTACTCAATTCTTCCTGTGGAGCAGGGAGTTGCGGAAAATATTTTCTCATCGATTCTACAAGTAACAACGCATATAATCCTACAACGGAAGTTGATGCAGAATTTTCAGAGTGGGTGAATTTTCAAACACTGTACAATTCGGCAGATAATTCTTACGCTTGGTGTGTGCCTGTGCCCACTCCTGCTGCATGTACTCGAGAAAATAATCCAAACCCCACCGCTGCGAGAGACATTCAATTTAAAATATATATAGGCACCGCCTCACCAAGGATAGATAATCTCGTTGTTGAAAAAGATGGGGCGCCGGGGGTATGTGATACAGATATCACCGCTGAGGCGGAGATTATAAATAATATAGATACGTGGGTACAAGGAAAGGCGGACATCGCATCAAATAACTCTACGAATGGTTCTTGTTACGTGGATGACGGTGTGTATGGAAATGGGTACGACAGAAAATCTACTCCAGTCACTGACCAGTGGATCGCAGATGTGAAAACAGCAGCCGGGGCTAATTGTACAGTCTCAACAACGCCGAGCGCATGTCTATCGAATGGAAATTTTGAAGTTAACGGAGCAGATAAATCCATTGGGGCAAAGTTTCCTAACAATCAGGGCGTTATTAATGGAGATTTAAAAGTTCTATCGGGGAACACATTGTCAATCAGAAATTTTCTCTACGTGAAAGGAGATCTTGAATTTAATGGAGGCGAAGGGTGTCTCATTAAAATAGATAGTTCCGGTAACTCACATTTTGGCACCGAGCAAACCGCATTTATTATTGTCGATGGCACAGTGTCGGTGAAAGGACAATGTATTGTGCAGGGGCGCGATAATGAGGAAACAAGTCATTTAGTTATTGTGTCATTAAGTAATAGTATTGATGAGCTTGCGCCCGCGGCGCATCTGCAGCAACAAGCATCAGGAGATATTTATCACGCGCCAAACGGACTCGTAAAAATCAACAACACAGGGAATTTACATACCGTATATGGAGCGTGGATTATTATGGAAAATAATACCACCGTGACCTCGCTAGCCGAAGGGTTTGGGGAGCTTAAATTCGGAGATACAGGAGTTCCGCAGGTTGGATCCGAAGCGCTACCCACACAGTGGGGGGAGGCGCAGTAGCGTTTGACAAAATAGACAAAATAGGGTACACTCAAAACTAGATTTTGACCGTACTCTTAATCTTTAAGGAGGTGCTGAAATGGCACGATTGTTGATTGCCGCCCTTTGTTCAATGCTGCTTGTCGGTGTGTTGGCGCGCGAAACGCTCGCCCAGCCGGATCGCCTCTCGTGTTTCAGAGTGAAGGATTCCCAGCTCATTGGGGTTGGGACAGATGCTATCTACCCAGACTTTGATCCACCCTTTCCAATACAGGACTGTTTCTTTAAAAAGGGGAAGATCAAAAAACTCTGTGTACCCTCCGAAACGATCCATCTCAACGGGGCATTCACTGATGCGAACGGAGATCCATACACGCCAGCCCAGATGCCCGGGGGCGTTCTTGAGAATCTGCTCGCTTGCTACAAAGTCAAGTGCAACGTTTTAACAACCTTTGCACTGGATCTCAAGGACGATATGGGAGAGCGCACAGTAACCGTTTCCAAGGTCCATGAGCTCTGTTACCCGGCGTACCAGCCGAGCACCACCACAACGTCTACATCGACGACGACCACGACGATGTAGGAACGCTTTGGTCGCGGAGAATCCCCCCTGGTCTTCCGTGGCCAACCCACCCTCTCGCTGTTGC
>CAYHBS010000009.1:15190-29434 GCA_964354975.1 uncultured Candidatus Saccharibacteria bacterium | reverse complement strand
GTGAATACACACTAGAGCAGACAAGAGATATTGGAATTATCGCGCACATCGACGCTGGAAAGACAACGGTGTCTGAACGCGTGCTTTTTTATACAGGAGTTTCGCACAAAATCGGAGAAGTGCATGAAGGCGCTGCCATCATGGATTGGATGGAGCAGGAGCAAGAGCGTGGCATCACCATTACGTCCGCCGCAACGACGTGTTTTTGGAAAGGATATCGCATCAACCTGATTGATACCCCAGGGCATGTAGACTTCACGGTGGAAGTGGAGCGCTCGCTTCGCGTGCTCGACGGAGGAGTAGTGGTATTCGACGGTGTTGCAGGGGTAGAGCCACAATCAGAAACGGTGTGGCGACAAGCAGACAAATATCATGTACCGCGAATTTGCTTCATCAATAAGCTTGATCGCACGGGCGCTAGCTTTGAGAAAAGTCTCGCTTCGATTCATAATCGCCTTACCCCAAACGCAATTCCGGTCTCATTTCCTATTGGACTTGAGGGAAATTTTGAAGGGGTGATCGATCTTATTAAAATGAAGGCTATTTATTTTGAAGGAGATCATGGGATGCAGGTCATTGAGAAAGATATTCCCGCAGCATATACAGAAGAATCACAACTGCGCCGTGACGTGCTTGTGGAAAAAGTGTCAGAGACAGACGAAGCACTCACCGATAAATTTCTCAATGGATTAACGCTTACCGAAGATGAAATTCGTACCGCGCTTCGGAAAGCGTGCATCGCGGGGAAATTGGTGCCGGTGCTCTGCGGTTCTGCACTCAAAAATAAAGGTGTACAAATGATGCTCGATGGAGTGGTCGCGTATCTTCCAAGTCCGCTCGATGTTCCTGATATTGAAGGGACGATGCAGGGAGCTGACGAAAAGGTTATACGTAAAGCATCAGACAGTGAGCCATTCGCTGCGCTCGTATTCAAATTACAGACTGATCCATTTGTCGGGCAGCTTTCTTACTTCCGTGTATATTCAGGAACCATGCAAGCAGGATCATACGTGCTCAACGCCACGCAAGATAATAAAGAGCGTGTCGGACGTATTTTGCGCATGCACGCAAACCATCGCGAAGAAGTAAAGGAAATATTTGCTGGAGAAATTGGTGCCATCGTTGGGCTCAAAAATACCCACACAGGGGACACCATTTGTGATCCGGATCACCCAATCATTCTTGAAAAGATTGTATTTCCAGAACCAGTAGTGTCCATGAAGATTGAGCCGCGTACAAAAGCTGATCAGGAAAAAATGGGTGTTGCACTGCACCGGCTTACCGAAGAAGACCCAACATTTCGTGTTCGCACCGATCAGGAAACGATGGAAACGATTATTGCAGGAATGGGCGAGCTCCACCTCGAGGTACTGGTGGACCGCATGAAGCGTGAATTCAAAGTGGAAGCGAATGTGGGACGCCCACAGGTAGCGTACAAAGAAACGGTTACAAAAGAAGCGGAAGCTCGCGGGCAGTATATCAAACAATCTGGAGGTCGTGGCCAATATGGAGACGTACAAATCAAAATTCGCCCACGCGAGCGTGGACAGGGATTTAATTTCATTAACTCAATTAGAGGAGGATCTATTCCACAGGAATATATTGCTCCTGTTGAAAAGGGTATTCGTGAAGCGGTAGATCGCGGAGTCATCGCGTCATTTCCCGTGGTAGACGTAGAAGTGGAATTATTTGATGGATCGTACCACGAAGTAGACTCGTCTGAAGCGGCATTTAAGATCGCGGGATCTATGGCATTTCAAGAAGCCGCAAAGCGCGCGGGTCCAGTGCTCCTTGAACCGATCATGAAAGTGGAAGTCATTGTGCCGGAAGAATTTCTTGGAGACATCACCGGAGACATTTCCTCAAAGCGCGGACGTATTGAAAGCATGGAGGATCGCATGCACCTTCGCTCGGTGCAGGCAAAAATACCACTTTCGGAAATGTTCGGATACGTCACGCATCTCCGCTCGATGACGCAAGGACGCGGTTCATATACGATGGAGTTTTCGCACTACGAACAGGTACCCGCAAACGTCGCAGAGCAAATTAAAGAAGGAAGAAAATGAGTGCGGATCGCGCCGTTTGTTTTTAATATCTCGGGAGACTCGAGGAGCACGAAACTCCGCACCGAACACAAAGAAGCTGCGTAGGTGCGGACCATAACATCATCAGGGCAATCTGGTGCGGGGGCAATACCGAACAGCAGTTCTTCAAAAGGACTTGTTGTGCGCTGGCTACCTATTGTATTCACTCATTGCGCGTTCCAGGGAGTTTGTAGCGAGACACGTCAGTGCGCCGACCGCATGTTTGATGATTTTCTTAACCTCGAGCATTTCTTTTGGAGTAAATTTTTTAAGTACGAGCGTTTCAGCCGGCATTCGCTTCTTTTTCTGAATGCCAATGCGGAGCCGAACATACTCAATAGTGCTGAGCGCTTTTGTGACAGATTCCACGCCGCGGTGTCCCGCAGAACGTTTACCAAACGATAGTTTGGTTCCGGTAAAGAGAATGTCGGAGTCATCATGTACCAACACCACATTGGGAGATTTAAGTGCAAGCGCGCGCACGGTGTTCCCGGATTTGTTCATAAATGTTTCCGGAAGCACAAGACGTATCTTCGTCTTCTCAACTTTTCCTACACTCACCAGAGCGTTCGCTTTCGGATCCTTTTCAAAATCGGGGAAACTATGCGTACGCGCAAACGCCACAACAATCATGCGCCCAACATTATGTCGTGTGCGCTCATATTCCGCGCCAGGGTTCCCGAGTCCAATGAATGTAAGCATGACATTATCATACCAGAGCGAACGTGAAGGGTGCGACGCCTTGAAAATCGTAAAAAAGGGGGTATAATTGTCTCACATGGAAGAGCCACAGGTGCGAGACGAGGCTGCGACAGGCAGTACTCTTGAACGGGATACCGATGAAACAGGAGTAAAATCCGACATTTGGGGATTTCTCAAGGTGGTGTTTATTTCGTTTCTGATTGTACTTCCCATACGGGCATTTATCGTGCAGCCGTTCATTGTGCGGGGCCCATCGATGGAACCTACGTACCATGAGAATGAGTACCTCATCGTCAATGAAGTCGGATATTCATTCAGTGACCCGAAGCAATTTGAGGTCATTGTATTTAGATTCCCAAATAAGCCCAGTCAGTTTTTTATTAAGCGCATTATCGGGCTTCCGGGGCAAGAAGTGATTATTCGGCAGGGGAAGGTATTTGTAGACGGAAAGGAGATCGATGAATCGTATCTGCCGGAGGGCACACTCACCGCGCAGGACACTATTATGAAGCTCGATGCAGAAGAATACTTTGTGCTGGGGGATAACCGCGCGCAAAGCTCGGACTCGCGACTCTGGGGAGTGCTCCCACGCAATCATATTGTCGGTAAGGTGTGGATCCGCGTGTATCCGTTTGATAAAGCAGGAATACTTCAATGAGTAAACAAAAAAATTCAAAAGACGAAATTCAGTCCATTCGCGGGATGCACGACGTGCTTCCTGAAATGTTGCCGTATTACGATAAAGCAGTTCGTGAGGCGCGAAGAGTTGCGGAGTATTACGGATTTCAGACCATTCGTACGCCTCACGTGGAGCCGCGTGAATTATTTGAGGCAACACTTGGAGAGACGAGCGAGATTGTTGAAAAACAGATGTATGCATTTCGTACGCGCGGGGGAGACGCGGTGGTGTTGCGACCAGAAGGAACAGCGCCAATTATGCGCGCGTATTTCCAGCACGGAATGGATAAGAATCTCGCGAAGCCACAGAAGTTTTTTTACTCCGGATCATTTTTTCGGCATGAATCTCCACAAGCGGGACGCACACGTGAGTTTATTCAAGCGGGAGTAGAAATTATTGGAGATTCAGATCCGGTAAATGATGCGCTCGTTATTCGTATTTTAGTGTCGTCGCTTGAGGCGATGCACATTCGCAATGTGATTGTGCATATCAACAGTATTGGCGAGAAAGAATCACGCGTTGCATTTATGAAGGAATTTAATAACTATTTGAAACGCCGACAAAATGCACTCTGTAAAGATTGCAAACGTCGTGTGAAAGATAACCCAATGCGCATTCTTGATTGCAAAGAACAGGAATGTGTACAGCTCCGCACGGAAGCGCCGCACATTGTGGATTATTTGTCCGAGCGTGCAAAAAAACATTTTCAAGAGGTGCTGGAGTTTCTTGATGAAATGAAAATCCCATATCGCCTAGACCCATACTTGGTGCGCGGACTCGATTACTACACGGATACCGTATTTGAAATTTTTGTTGAGGGTGTTGCCGCGCCAGAAGCGACACCGGTTCCCGAGGAAAAGGAAATCACTACGGAAGAGGTGATACAAGCGGGAGTTATAACTCCTATAGAGGTGCTGGAGGCGGATAAGCCCGAGCGAGGCCCTGCACCAATAGCCCCAGAAGCCCCCAGTTCTCCCATTGCAATTGCGGCTGGTGGTCGGTACGATATGCTGGCTCATGCGCTCTATGGAAAAGTGACGCCTTCGGTTGGCGGAGCTCTTGGGATTGATCGAATTGTGGGCGAACTCATTCGCCGTGGCCTCAAAGTACGACCGGAAGTCACTCCAAAGGTGTTTCTCATTCAACTTGGCCCTCTTGCAAAAAAACGCGTGCTCAACATTGCGGAAGATTTGAGAAAGAGTGGAATTCCTTTTTCGCACATGCTGACGAAGGACGATTTGCGCCAGCAGCTCAAAATGGCGGACAAACTTGGCACTCCTCTTGCGCTTATTATTGGGCAGAAGGAAGCGGTGGAAGAGCGAGCGATTTTGAGATCTATGAATACGGGCTCGCAAGAGACGGTACCGTTCGCAAAGATTGTATCAACAATTAAAATGCGACTAAAAGGATTATAATTAATACATCTATATGGTAGAAGTGCAGCGAAAAGAGAAGGAGTCAACCAATGCGCTCGCGCGCCGTTTTACACGGAAAATACAGCAAAGCAAATTGCTGTCGATTGCGCGAGGACTTCGATATCGAGAGCGACCAACATCACGCACCAAAAAACAGAAAGATGCGCTCCGCCGAATCGAAAAGCAGAAGGAGTACGAAAATCTCAGGAAACTTGGTAAAATAGAATAGCCATGACGCTCAAGGAGACGATCCTCGCGGATCTCAAGCGCTCGATGCAGGAAAAGAACGAAGCGAAAACAGCAACGCTTCGTTTGTTCATATCATCGATGAAGAATAAAGAAATTGAGATGCAAAAGCGCGATGGGGGGCTGACCGAGGATGAAATGACCGTCGTACTCAAACAAGAAGTAAAAAAGCGAAAAGATGCAATAATAGAATATGAGGGGGCGGGGCGGCTAGAGCTCGCGGCACCAGAAAAAGAAGAGCTTGCAATCCTCTCGGTATACCTTCCACCGGAAGTTGGAGATGATGTGATACGCGAGGCAGTTGAGAAAGCAATTCAAGAAACCGGCGCGGTGAGTGCACAAGATTTTGGAAAAGTGATGAAGCATGTGACGCAAACACTCAAGAATCAGGCATCGGGAGATCGAATTACACCAGTGGTGAAAGCACTATTGAAATAAATTAATTACTGTCGGTAGCTATGGGAAAAGCCAGCCAGGTCGCGGGCCTCGATATCGGTTCTCAGACAATTCGTATGGCCGTGCTCGAGCGCGGCGCGAACGGCGGCTATAATGTGGTCGCAGCGGTTGGCGTTCCCACCGATGGAGTGCGGAAAGGTGCTATACAGCGAATCGACGAAGTGGCGGAAGCGATTGAAATCGCAAAAAATTATATTCACAAACATACCGACATCGAAGTGCGTCATGCGTATGTTGGTATTGGAGATTGGCGGGTCATGACACATCAGTCAAACGGACTTGTAGCGACCACCCGCGCGGATGGAGAAATTAGTTCAGAAGATGTACGCAGATCCCTCCAGGCAGCAGAGGAAGCGCTTCCTCGTTTACAAAATAGGCAAATCATTGAAACCGTTCCACTTGGATACCGCGTAGATGGGGATCAGCCAATCTTAAATCCGCAGGGTATGCAGGGTATGAAGTTGGAGTCCTCCGTCCTTTTTGTTTCTGCGTTCTATCCATTCTACAAGGCGGTACTTGAAACGCTGGATCAGTCAAGAATACACGCAGATGATGTACTCATGAGTCATCTTTCAGCGGCTGATCTCCTGCTGTCACGCCGCCAGCGGGAAATTGGGGTCATGCTCTGCGATTTTGGTGCCGAAACGACAAGTATGAGTGTGTGGGAAGAAGATAAGCTACTTTCATTTGAGGTAGTCCCTATTGGATCTGCACACATTACGCAGGATATTGCGCTTGGTTTTCAGGTAGATTTAGGTACTGCAGAGCGGCTCAAGCGGTCCGCACAGACGCTCGCAGAAGGAGGGAAAAAGGAGGTGCGCCTCGCAGGATTTGATAAAAATATTGAGCAGATTTATAACCAACGCAAACTCGAGGATATCATCAGTGCGCGACTCGGAGATATTTTTGAGCTCACTAATAAGCATTTAAAGAAAATTTCACGTGCAGGACTCCTTCCGGCAGGGATTGTTTTCACCGGTGGGGGTTCGCGCCTTAGTGGTCTTTTAGATACCGCGAAAAAAGAGTTGCAACTGCCGGCGCAAATGGGAACGCTGTCTGGGTTTAGCGGAAAGCGCGAGCTTGTGGATGGTCCAGAATGGGCAACGGTACTTGGTCTCTGCCATACCGGATTTTTGAGAGAGCACGGAAGTGGCAAAGAGTCAGTTTTTCGAAGCCAAACGTACCAGCGCATCCGTAGATTCATCAAGCAACTCATTCCATAGGCTTTATTGACCGCCCCACTGGTTTCGGATAGCATGGGGGTACCATGCCACGAATTAAACCGGATATTGAGTCATTTGCCCGCATCAAGGTAGTTGGTGTTGGAGGTTCCGGCGGCAATACCATAGATCACATGATACGCTCCAAAGTGCGGGGCGTTGATTTTATTTCAATAAACACTGATGCGCAGGATCTACACGGATCGCTCGCGACAAAGAAAATTTTTATTGGACGTGGTGTCACGAAGGGACTTGGATCGGGAATGAATCCGGAACTGGGTCGTGAAGCTGCAGAAGAGTCACGCTCGGAAATTAGCGAAGCAATCAAAGGTGCGGACATGGTGTTTGTTGCGTGTGGGTTTGGTGGGGGCACGGGTACGGGTGCCGCTCCGATTGTCGCGAGCGTTGCGCGTGAACAGGGTGCGCTTTCTGTTGCAGTGGTGACCAAGCCATTTCAATTTGAAGGAATGGAACGAGCGCGTCTTGCCGACGAGGGGCTTCGCAATCTTGCAACCTCGGTGGACGCGATGATTGTAATTCCAAATGATAAGCTGTTTGAGATCATCGAGAAACAAACGCCGTTTCTGAAAGCGTTCGCAATGGCTGATGAAGTGCTCCGTCAGGCAGTAGAGGGCATTTCGGATCTCATCACCATGCCCGGCATCATCAATGTGGATTTTGCGGATGTCCGAACGATCATGCGAAATGCCGGATCTGCGCTCATGGGTATTGGATCAGCGAGCGGCGATCGCCGAGCGGTAGAAGCGGCTGAAGCGGCGATCAATTCTCCGCTTCTCGATATGTCTATTGAGGGCGCAAAAGGAGTGCTTTTCTCCATCGCCGGAGGCCCGGATCTTACGATGTGGGAAATTAACGAGGCGGCACGTGTTATTACCGAGCCTATCGCGAAGGACGCTCGCGTGATCTTTGGTGCCATGCAGACCGATCGCCTCAAGAAAGGAGAAATTAAGGTGACGGTGATCGCTACCGGATTTTCGCACACCGGGAAGTCTTCCGATGCGGACAATTTAAACCTATTTTCAGACAAAGCGGAACGTGCAAAACCAACTCCCGTACGTGCGGAAGTCTCCACAAAGCGAGAAGCAGAAGAGGGACAAGAGGAATGGGACGCGGTGCCCGCCTTCCTTCGTAGGCGCAAATAATTTTCCACATGAATATCCCCGAGGTTATTGAAATACGGGTTGGGAAAGGTACAATACATACATCCGAAATGAGATAAGGGCACAAAACCTCGCATTGCGAGGTTTTGTGTTTTATGGGTTGATTCTCTATATAATACGACCATGCGCATACAGGCATATTCACTGTCACATAACTATAATATCACTGTGGGGCAGGGTGTACTCGAAGTATTTCCATTTGAGAAATTGTTGGCAAGTCACTTCGTCATTATTGCAGACCCAGTCGCTTATCAATTTAGCAAAAAATTACTACTTCGAAAATTTGGCGACGTCGCTCATATGCGGAATGTTATATTTGTCCATGGAGAGGGAGATAAGCGACCCGAAAAAGTACTGGCTATAGCACACTTATTTGCTCGAAAGGGGGTTGATCGAAACGCAGTTATTGTAGGAATAGGGGGCGGTGTTGTTGGGGACGTATCTGGCTTTGTCGCCTCAATCTATAAACGTGGCGTGCGATTGATTCATGTGCCAACTACGTTACTTGCGCAAGTCGACAGTAGTATTGGTGGAAAAAACGGAGTGAATCTTGCTGAAGGGAAAAATTTATTAGGTACTATTTTTCCTCCAACGGCTGTCATTGCCGACACAATGTTTCTTAGCCAACTCCCCGCAAAAGAGTTGCGTAGTGGGCTTAGCGAAATAATAAAGTATGCATTGATGTTTGACCGAGGTTTGTGGAAACAATTAAACAACGCTGATGACTTGACGCTTTCACAGATTCTCTCAATGATTCCTCGCGCCATAAAGATCAAAGTAACTGTAGTAAAAAAAGACGAGCACGAAAGAGGTGAGCGCGCTCTACTAAATTACGGACATACCGTTGGGCACGCAATTGAAGCGATCACCGGAGGAGCAGTCAATCACGGAGCAGCAGTGGCAATAGGTATGCGATATGAACTTATGTACGCAATTCAAAAACACATTGCGCCACCGAGCATTTTGGCGGCGCTGGACGATTTACTTATCAAATGCGGGTATCAACTAACTCACCCACGTATGAATATGCGCTTAATTGCATACATGCAACGCGACAAGAAGAATACAAAAGGAAATATTTGCATTGTCGTTCCCTCTGAAATAGGGAGGTCAAAAAGTGTCAATGGATCTTACGTTCAATTCACAAAAGCTCGTGATTGGAAATCAATTCTTTCTAACGATGTTTGACGGAAATTTGACGTATCTGCAGGATATGGTATAAAAGTGATAGTACATTGAATGATCGCCGAGCACCTCTCTTTATCCGAGATACACGCGTGCATGAAATACAGCTGCATATATTAAAAATATTGCAGTACGGTCTTTGGTAGAGAGAGGTGCTTGGAGGAAAGTCCGGACACCGTGCGGCACGAAAGTGTCGCAGAGTGGTAGTGGTTAACGACCACCCATCCGAGCCAAGCACTCTTAATGCAAAATATGTCACGCCAGTATCGAGATGTAATGAACAATGATGCATTGCAGTGCGTGCGTTGTTGTAAGAGTGCTCGGCTCGGTACGAGATATCCCGATGTTACAATCGGGACTCCGACTTCATTATTGAATTTCAGTAGTGCGTCGGAGGTGCCACAGAAACTATACCGCCAATCGTCTCCGTATTCAGGTAACTCCTGAAGATGTTGAAGGAGGTAAGGATGAAAAGAGTGAGGTAAGAGCTCACAGTCCCGCTGGGTGACTAGCGGGAGAGGAAAACACTTGCCCGGTGCAACTTCGTGTCCAGCCGTACTTTCTAAAAATCATTACTAAGTTGTCCGCTACCGTCGTGGTAGTAAGATAAATCATAATTGTTCCGCGGTGATGATTGTTAGAAAGTACGGCTGGAAGAAGGCTTGAGGTGAAGAGTAATCTTCATCCTAGACAGATGATCATTCATCGAGCACGTATTGCGCATTGCGCACAAAGTGCTTGAGGACAAAATCCGGCTTATAGATGTACGAAAAAACACCCCACGATGTACTTCGGGGGTGTTTTTTATCTATGCTTCTGCGACTTCAGGGGCTTCATCAAGCATTTCTATTTGTATTTTCTTCTTTGTATCTCTGCGACGTCCGAGCTTGTCTACGATCTCATCGATCTGTTCACGCTTGTACATGCGGTAATTATTCAGAGGGTGGCGATATGCAACAAGTTTTCCAGCTTTATCCCAATTACGGAGTGTGAGCGGCGTGACACCAAGTATCTCCGACGCAACCTTGATAGTGTAATACTGATCAGCCATTTTTATGTATGTTTATGAAATACGTTTAGTAAGGATTTGTAACTTCTATTATTACGTAGTAATCAGCGAGGTACCAGTCGTGCGGAGTGGATAAATATATTTGAAAAATTCTTTTCCACAAGAAGATTTCTTTGATGCGAATTAGCTAACGCAATTATCTCGGTAAAAAATTATAATTTATACATCATCCGATATCGTATCGGATCAAGTACTACAAGGATATTTCGCATGCACCCTGATCAATATCGACCACTCTCTGAACTTGCTGAAGGCACTCCATATAGCGCTGAATATTTAAGCTTGCTCGCTCGGCAAGGAAAGCTAAAAGCAAAAAAAGAGGGGAGAAATTGGATGAGTACGAGCGCGCATGTGCGAGCATATCTGGCAAAGCAAGTCGCTCACGCATCAGCATCAAATGAGCGACTCGTCGCATATACAGCTACGAAAATAATCGATCCTGTGGTAATCAAAACGAGTGCCCCATTCGTGACACCGCAAGATACACAGCCGTCAGTGCCAAAATTGAATACTGCGGCACCGTCATTGTTCCAAAAAGAAATGGTTGACCATACAGAGCGTGAACTTCGCAATCGCGGCGATGCTCTGTTCGATCAATTCATCGGACGATTCATTACATTTCTTGATTTACAAATTCTTTCGCATACCGGAAGTTTTTATCGCTTTAGAAAATGGGTTGCGCGTACTTCAAAGGAAATTGCGCGCGATCGCCGTATGCGTATATTTACGGCGCTATTTATTTTAACGTTTGTGTTTCTACCGGTGAAAGATGTATTTAGTCAAATTGATAACGCGGCGTACGCGGTGTGGACGGCAGTGAGAGACTCCGACACGCTGATGGGCCATCGCGCTGGAACACATGAGAATGAAGTATTACTCCTCGGTGAAAACGGGGAGATTTCAATTCGTGGGCACATCGAAACTGATGGTCAACTTAAATCGCACATCGCAAATGGACTCGCACCGATCGTGGTTGACTCAATCACGAAGGTCAATAATTTGAATGTTGATTATATCGATGATGTATCTGCTGAAGAGTTTACACTTGCGTTTGTGACCAAGAATGGAAATATCGCATATGAAGATGTTTTTTTGGAAGGAAAGCTACATGTCGGAAAAAATATTGAAGTCGATGGATCAATATATGCAGGAGACACACTTATAGTCGCAGGCGCGACGGAATTACTTTCTGAACTCACGGTGCATGGGAACATTCGTGCGCTTGGAGACGTCCTGATTTCTCGAGATCTCACGGTGAATGGTCTTACGAGTGTCAAAAATCTTATTGCGGACGGAGTTGTAAAAGCGCGTGCCGTATCTGCGGATGTGGTGTTTGCAGGGGACGTAATTGCGAGCTCGACTGTGAAGGCCGCACGAGTGGATGCAAGTCTTGTTACTACAATCAATCTTGGAGTTTCAAGTCAAAGCACATTTAATGGTGTTGCAATATTTAATGAGGGTCTTTGGGGAAAATACGGGACATTCGATCTCCTACTTGAGACGGGAGGAGATTTTGGGGCATACGGAAAAACAGTAAATATTGGCACAGCGTCGCAAACAACAATTACTGCGGCAGGTAAGCGATTTACCTATAACGGCAGCGCAGTCTGTACCACAGCAAATGACGCGTGTCCCACCGCCGCTGATTCAGGTTGGACTGATGATGGATCTGTGGTGCGCCTCACGACAAGTACGGATACTGTTGGTATTGGAACAACGAGTCCATGGGGAGGGGCACTGCTCGCAATTGAAATGAGTTCATCCAGCCCTGCGTTTGTCATTGGAGATACTGGGTCGTCAACCCCCTTTTTCTTTGTCGCTTCGCAAGGGTATGTTGGCGTGGGAACCTCTTCTCCCACGCAAGAGTTTTCGGTGGGAGGAGATAGTTATATTTCCGGCACTTCCACTATTGGGGCCGAGCTGACCGTGCTTGGTGCTGGCACATCTACGGTGGCGGGAAAGCTTGAGGTGGGCGGAATTATTTTGGCGGAAGGAGGGCAAACAGTATGTACCAGCGCAAACGGCGCTTGTGCGGGAAGTGTTTCCATTAATCCGGGCACTACTGGTCGAGTTGCGTATTATAGTGCAGCGGGGGCAGTGTCTTCCGGTGACTTTGTCGTTATCGACGTGGCGAATGGACGCGTAGGTATTGGCACCTCAAGCCCATATGCGCCACTGTCCGTCGCGGGAGAAATTGTTGGCGCGTACTTCACTGGAACAACGACCGCAACTTCAACGCTCGCAGGAGGGCTGCAGACAAATTTGCTGAATGTGACGTCCACGACTGCAACGTCCACATTCGCAAATGGCATTAATCTTACGAATGGATGTTTTTCCGTAGGCGGAACATGCGTTGACCATGATGCAGATACGATTGATGGACTCAATTCTGATCAATTTTTACGAAGCGACGACACAGATAATTTCACAGGTCCTACATTGTTTATTAACTCCGGTTCCACGCTTAACGTGAATGGAACGCTCTCGGCGTCAGGAAACACCACGATTAGTGACGTCGATGTGGAATTTAATGGTGCAACCACAAATTTTACGGCGAGCGGAGATTTTTCAATCAATACAAATGATTTCGTGATCAATAAGTCGACTGGGCTGGTTGGTATCAACACTACAACGCCCGGAGTGCTGTTTAGTGTGCATGGGGATGCGTTATTTGGGAATGTGTACGCAACGGGGACATATGCATTTTCCGGAACAGGCACTTCAACGCTTACGGGTGGACTGCAGACAAACCTGTTGAATGTGACATCCACCACTGCCTCTTCAACATTCGCAAATGGCATTAATCTTACGAATGGATGTTTTTCAATAAATGGCACGTGCGTCAGTGGTTCTGGAGCGGGAACTGTGGGACCAGGAACCACGGGGTATGTTGCGTATTTTGATAGTGCTAACACCGTAACGTCCGCAGACTTTGTTCGCATTAACACCACCAATTCCCGCCTCGGCATTGGCACCTCCTCTCCGTACGCCGCACTCTCGGTGGTGGGCGAGACTGTTGCCTCGCACTTCACCGCAACCACCTCCGCTACCTCCACCCTCCCCAACCTCAACGTATCCACCGCACTTGCACTCAACGGAGACTACGTCACGAGTCTTGATGGCACGGGACTACAATTACTCTCTGGCGTACTCTCTACCACCCTTGGTACCTCCATTGACCTCGCGAGCGCAGAAGTGACCGGTACCTTGGCCGTGGCGAATGGAGGAACGGGATCGACCACACTCACCGGACTCCTGAAAGGGAACGGTACGAGTATGATTCAAACCGCCGTGGCGGGTACCGACTACGAGTCTCCACTCACGTTCTCTGCACCTCTCTCACGTTCCACCAACACCATCTCCATTGCACAGGCCACTGCCTCCGCCAATGGATACCTCGCAAGCTCCGACTGGTCTCTCTTCAACAACAAAGTCTCGTCCTCTTCCATTGATACCTTTGCCGAACTCGATACCCTTGTGGGAGACAAACAACTCCTCAACGCTGAAGACAACCAAACCATCTCCGGACTGCTCACGCTCTCAAACACCGGCACCACCACATATACCGGTGGCATCCGTACTTCAGGACTCTCCGCGATCACCTACATGGTCACTGGAAGCACTGCGACTACCACAGTGCGAGGAGACAATGCGACCTCTACCTTCGCCGGCAACATTGACGCGAGTGGAGATATTGAGGCGGATCAGTTCTTTGCGTCGGGCACCGGCACTTCTACCCTCTCCGGTCTCTCGGTCTCGGGTGGTCTCAAACTTTCCACCCTCAACTGCTCCGCATTCACCAATGGAGGAACACTGACGACGGACTCTTCTGGCAATCTTCTCTGTGATGATGACACTGCAGGCAGTGGCACGGTGACGACGGGTACACAAAACCGCCTCGCATATTACGACACCACTACCTCGGTGAATTCCGCAAACTTCCTCACCGTCGACACCACCAATTCCCGCCTCGGCATTGGCACCTCCTCTCCGTACGCCGCACTCTC
>CAYHBS010000009.1:128-15090 GCA_964354975.1 uncultured Candidatus Saccharibacteria bacterium | reverse complement strand
CCTACATGGTCACTGGAAGCACTGCGACTACCACAGTGCGAGGAGACAATGCGACGAGTACGTTTGCGGGAGGAGTTACTTCCACTGGACTTGCGTCGAGCGGGGGACTGACAGTATCGGGAGGATCAGTACTTGTTTCCTCGAGCGCTACTTCAACTGCGAATAATGGCTGGAATCTTTCTGCGGGATGTTTTGCGATCAACAATGTGTGTGTGGGGAGTGGATCGGGCACGGTGAACTCCGGCGTTCTTGGTCGCCTCGCATTCTACCCCGCAAACGGCACGACGGTTGATGATGCAGACTACCTGACCTTTGATGATGCGAATGATCGCTTTGGTATCGGCACCACCTCACCACTTGCCACCCTCTCCGCATCTTCCACCAATTCAGTCGCCGCACTCTTCGATCAACGCGGCACCTCGGACATCCTCCAGTTGCAAGATAGTGGAGTCACGGTATTTCAAGTGAAAGATGGTGGAAGTGTATATAGCAGTGGCAGTGTGGGCATTGGATCCACTACCCCATCCAGTGCACTGGCAGTCGGGGGAGCGACAACCGCAACCAATCAAAGTGTAACCATTGGTTCCCAAGACCTTGCAGGAATCCATATCTATGGAGACACAGACCAAGGAGAGGACGGAGGAAGCTTTGTGCACTTTGACACGAGCTCGGGCGCTGGGAATGCCGTCATTGGACTTGTCGGATCTGGTGCAGGAGGAGATCCTGAAGGCAACGCGCTGACCGGACCCGAGGCAGACAGTTTGGTGATCCTGACACGAACAAACAAGCCCATCTACCTCGGCACGAACAATACAGTGTATGCGACACTCTCCACGACGGGAAATCTTTCCCTCACTGGGACCGGCACGAGCACCCTTGCGGGGAATCTCGACGTTGCGGGAGACATTGAAGCAGACCAGTTTTATGGTAGCGGATCCGGAACATCTACGTTTGCAGGAGGCATTCGAACAAATTTACTCAATGTCACCTCCACCACTGCCTCTTCTACCTTTGCGAATGGACTCAACCTCACGGGAGGATGTTTTGCACTAAATGGGGGATGCATTGCGGGTGGATCGACCAACTATGTAAAAACCGGCACCATCAACCGCCTCGCATACTACGATACGACAGGTACCATCTCCTCTGAAAATGTCTTTGCAGTGGACGCAACAAACGATCGCGTTGGATTCGGCACCACCTCTCCTCTTGCGACCCTCTCGGCATCCTCTACTAATGCCGTTGCCGCGCTCTTTGATCAACGGGGGACCTCGGACATCCTCCAACTGCAAGACAGTGGTAGTACCGTGTTTGTGGTGCGTGACGGAGGAAATGTGGGGATTGGGACGACGTCGCCTGCGGCAAAACTCGGGATTATTGGTTCAGCATATATTAAACAATCCGATACCAACGCGGGAGATGGCATTCGACTTGAACACAGCACATCTGCAGGGAATGTTTCTGATATTTATGTTACTGCAGGAGGTCAGCTTACATTTAATGATGCGGGCGGGCACATTTTTAATATTGATGGTACACAAGCGTTGTCAATGAGTTCTTCGAATTTTCTGATATCGGATAGCAGTGGAAATACAGTAGTCACAGTTGATAACAACGATACCACAGCGGATTCTGTCATCAGTTTTGATGTGTCTGGATCTGACTCTTTCTCCCTCGGTGTTGACGATTCTGACAGCGATAAATTTAAAATTTCCGCCGGATCAAATTTAGGTGTGACTGACCGATTTATTATTGACAGTTCCGGTAACGTCGGCATCGGCACATCGACTCCCGGAACGTTGCTTTCTGTAGATAGCATTGCAAATTTTACCACCGGGACTTCTTCACTCTACACGGGATTTAATGTCATCACATCAACGGGATGCATTGCGCACAACGGAACGTGTATTTCTGTAGCCGGATCAAATATTTGGCAGACGACGAGTAATGTTGTGAATCTCATTACTGCGTCTGACAATGTTACTATTGGCGGATCCACTGAACTTGCAAAACTTGCAATCGTAGGGGATGCCGATGAAATACAACTCTTAGTTCGAGGCAACGGCGCACAATCCACTAATTACTTTGTAATTGAAAACTCGGGAGGTACGGATATGTTCGTGGTGAATGATAGTGGGCAAGTGGGTATTAACACGGGCGGAGCACCGGCAAACGATCTCGAAGTTGATACGGGAGCCGCTGGTGGAATTGATATTGAATATGACAATGGAGCGTTCAACTCTGGCGAACTTACATTCAAAGATGCGACGAGTGACATGTGGTCCATTGTTTCGTGGCCGCATTCTTTTACTACATCGGCGATTGCGGGTGATCTCACTTTTGGAACAACAACGTACTCGTTGGTACTCGATCAATCTGGAAATGTCGGTGTCAATGGGTCTTCCACCCCATGGGCAGCACTTTCCGTGGAGCAAGGATCCACAGGACCGGTGTTTGTAGTCTCGGATGAAGGAACGAGCACTCCTCATTTGATTGTAGATGGGAGAGGGTATGTGGGGATTGGGACTTCTACGCCCCCCGAGAAATTAACCATTGATGGAAATATCTTATTTGGGAGCACCGCCGCGCGAACAATAAAAGTAATACAGTCGGTAAGTGGCGCAGGCCAGAGTCTCTCCCTCACTGCGGGTGCCGCATTTAGCAGTGGGACTGGAGGTGCAGTTGCGATTACCGGAGGAACGGGAGCGTCGCTCTCCGCTGGGGGCAACATTACTATCGTAGCCGGCTCGGGGTTTAATGGAGGCGATGTAACTATAAATCCTACCGCAGGATTTACCACCGCTCTCAATGGGTATATTGCACTTGGTAATACGGTGGGCAACGTGGGAGTGGGGATGACTGATCCTCTCTACAAATTAGAAGTACAAACGAGTAGTTCCACTTCATACGCCGCTCGGGTGTATAACACCAATACCGGCACTGAGGCAGATGGACTGCTAATCAGTTTAGGTGTGGCAAACGCGAGTAGAACAACTGGGAATTATTTTGTCGGATTTTCAACTGCCGACGGAACCGTTGCGGGTAAGATACAAGGAGGTGCAAGTGCAGTCGCGTACACAACAACTGCGGCAGACCTCGCAGAATTTTTCCGATTTGAAGGATTTTCGGATAAACCCGAAGCAGGAGACGTAGTAATGATTGACATTATGCACGACAAGGCGGTGAGGAAGGCAATTGCTGGGAGCGGTATTGCGGTGGGAGTGATATCAACGAACCCCGGATTTATTGGAAATGGCCCCATCTGCAATCCGAATGATGAGCATTGCGACGTCGATTATGAGGCACGTAATGTGATGGTTGCGCTTGCCGGACAAGTGCCGGTAAATGTTTCCAATGAAAATGGGGAAATACAACCGGGAGATTCGCTTTCCCCGTCAGATTTTGCCGGGTTTGCTCGTAAGGCGAAACATGGAGATCAAATGATTGGTATCGCACTTACATCATCGGGCTCCACCGCAACCTCAACCATTACGATGCTCGTATCATTGGGACACGCCGAGCTCGATGAGCGTATATCTGGTATAGCTGTCGGGGAGAGTGGTTGGACTGTGGACGCGAGTGGAAGAATAATTGCGAGTGGAGACGCGGATATGAATGGTCAGTCGATTATTAATGTGGCAGGGATTTCTTCTGCCACGGGAGACTGGTCAATTACTGCAGACGGGAGACTCAAGGCAAAACACATTGTTGCCGAAACTATTGACGTGAACCGCATCGCCGCGAAGCGATTTTCAATTCTTAATGTTGCAGACGCGAGTGAGAACACGATTGGAAACGGACGCATCCTTCGCGGAGATACTTCCACAACAATTTATTCAAAATATATTACTGCGCAGTCAAAAATATTTATCACGTTTACCAATAATCTCGGCGGGCGCTCATGGTACATTGCCGAAAAACAGGGGCCAACAGAAACGGGTGCCACTGAAGGAATGTTCCGTATCGCAATTTCATCTGCCTCACCAGACGATTTAAACTTTGATTGGTGGGTGGTGGGTGTGGACGGAGAAACAGGGAGTAGCGATCCGCCAGCTGGCGGAGAGCAGGTCCCGACGAATATATCTGATAGTGAAAACGAAGTCGGGACTCCGACCGAAAGCGTCGGAGGAGTAGAGAGTGATGGTACAACGATTACTCCTCCTGCATCGGATAGTACGTCAACGGATGGGGCGACAACTGGCATAACTACAAACACCACTACAACAACCACGGACGCACCTACCGCCGAACCTCCGCCGAGTGATCCCACGCCAACCGACTCAGCTTTGGGCGACACCACAGACACGTCAAGCTCACCCGCAACAGAGACAATCACTAATACGGAAACGAACCCAGCAGCAACTGATGCGCCCACCACCACTACCGAGCCCACACCAGACACAACGGTAGACACCGTAACGATAACCGAGGAGGCAAGTATATGAGCGAGTAAAACTATTGCAAATTAACGGTTTTTAGGGATATTATTCAGAAATAACACTCATATGAATACATACGCGGGATACGGGGTAAGTGAGGTGCATCCGCCAGCTGGCGGAGAAGAGGTGCCGGTGGTGTCGGAAGACGCCGGAGGGGTGTTTCAGAAGATTGCACGGTTTGCGCTGTACGCATTAATTTTCTTACTCCCGATTTGGTATCTACCACTCACCACGCTTCCGGTGGAGGCAAACAAAGCAATGCTCGCATCGGTACTCGCACTTATCGCACTCATTGCGTGGATTGGTTCAGGACTTCAGGAAGGAAAAATTACGATCAATCGTTCGTGGACCGTATTCGCGCTCGCAATATTTTTGGGAGTGATGGTGGTGTCTGCCGCGCTTGGTATGCAGTCACATTCCTCGCTCCTTGGTGGACTGGGAGATCCGCGCAGCGTGATGACATTGCTGTCCGGAGTCATTATTGCATTCCTCATTCCATCGGTGCTCCACCGGCGAGATGATGTGATGAAGAGTATTGCGCTTCTCATGTTTGCGTCGGTCCTGGTGCTTGTTGCGTTCCTTGTGCGCAGTGTACTGAATGTAGAAATAATTGGTGCGCGCGGATTCAATCTCATCGGCGCGTGGAATGGGCTCGGTGTGTTCTTTGGTCTCATGGCCGCGTTTACCTTTCCCATGCTTGGTGTGCCATCAGAATCTCGCGCATGGAAGGGAGCGCTCTTACTGCTTGTTGCTGGTCTCGTTGGCGCGTTTCTCGTGAATTACAACATGGTGTGGATCACGATTGCCGCAATCGCGCTCGTATTCTTTGCGCTGTACTTTTCGGCAAACAAACGAAAATCTGCGCTCTTCACGCTGACATTCTTCCTTATTATTCTCTCGGTGCTACTCGCCCTCCTCAACCAGCAGCTTGGCGGTATCTCGGGAAAACTAGGAAGCGTTGCGGAAGTGACTCCTGCATGGCAATCAACGATTGAAATTGGAAAGCATGTCATCGCAGATAGGCCACTACTTGGTTCGGGACCCAACACATTTGGATATCAGTGGGAGCTGTACCGACCAGAAGGAATTAGCCAAACACAATTTTGGCGTGTACGGTTTGCAAGCGGCGTAGGATTTACTCCGTCCCTCATGGCGGAAACCGGAATACTTGGTATTGCCGCAATTGTTGCGTTGGTATTACTACTTACGTGGATGGTGATCCGCACCATGGTATCTGCGGCGTATCGCACCGCGGACGCGTGGGAATCGGCCACCGCGCTTGCGTCTGCTTCCGGGCTCGTATTTCTTGCGGTCATGTCGTTTCTCTATCCGTTCAATACAACACTCACACTACTCATGTTTGTCATGCTTGGGATTTTCTTCTCCGCAAGTGCTCGTGTGGGAGTTGGAAAGACGACGACATTCAACTTATTTGCGAGCGCGCAGACAGGATTTGTCGCCTCACTCATTATGATTGTGATGGTCATTGCGAGTGTATTTGGACTCTACCTGGCAGGCACGCGGTACTCGGCTGATGTGGCATATGCCTCTGGCATAGCACTCTATAACAACAATGGAAAACTCGATGAAGCAGTTGAAGCGGTAGAGCGCGCGACGAATCTCTACGGTGAGGACGATGGATATTGGCGCACACTGACCGAACTTGAGCGTCAAAAACTGCAACAAATTGCACAGGATCAGTCCATCAGTCAACAAGATAGGGAAGCACGAATTCAGATAGAACTTGCGCGCGCCATTCGATTTGGAGAACAGGCAACGGATCTCAATGCGGTAGACGCGGAAAACTGGAGAACACGGGGACGAGTATATGAAAGCGTGATCCCGCTCACGGGAGCTGCTGACGTCGCGCTTGATCACTATACGCGCGCGAGCGAACGTTCACCGCGTGACCCACTCATCGTGGGAGAACTTGCGCGGCTCCGAAATACGCGCGCACTTGTTGCGGCACAACAAAAAAATCAATCGCTGGCTGAAGCGGAGCGCGCAGAAGCAGTGAAACTACTTGAGCGTGCAATAGAAATCAAATCCGATTACGCACCCGCACACTTTACGCTCGCGCAGTACTACACTGCCGCAGGAAAGCAGGATCAGGCCCTCCAGCGCGCCGTCACCGCCTATCAACTTGAACCATCGGATGTGGGGGCCGCATTCCAACTCGGTGTACTTGCGTATCAGTTAGACAGAAAAGATATTGCACGAGTTGCGCTCGAACGCGCAGTGTCGCTTCGTGAGAACTATTCGAACGCGCGCTATTTTCTCGGACTCATCTATGACGATGCGGGAGTAAAAGAACAAGCAATTGCTCAATTTGTTCGAATTCAAGAATTGAATCCTACAAACACCGAAGTGGAAAAAATTCTCGAAAATCTTCGCGCAGGGAAAAAAGCGCTCGACGGCATCACGCCCCCTCCCGAAGAGCGTGACGTTCCACCTATCACCGACGAAGGTACCACCACAAGCACTACGGCTCCGCAACAATGATGAAGCGAGTGTTTCATCTGGTGACCAGAGAGCAAAAAGGAGTGCTGGGCGCGGCATTGATGCTTGCGTTTATTTCGGTGCTGAACGCACTCCTTGCGCTCTATCGTGATAGATTGCTTGCTGGTGCCTATGGCGTATCAAGTGATCTCGATATGTATTTTGCAGCATTTCGCGTGCCGGATTTTCTCTTTGCGATTGGGCTGCTGTTTGTGGCGACCACTGCGTTTATTCCCGTATTTACCGAGCGTCATGCACGAGGAGTTGGTGAGGGAAGAGATCTCATGAATGCGGTACTCACCGTGTTTCTCCTGTTGTTTGGCATCGTGACAGCACTGGCGGCGTTCACCATGCCGGTACTTACCAAGATAACCGTGCCGGGATTTTCTCCAGATGCCCAAGCGCAGGTCACCACGCTTGCGCGCATTCTTCTCGTTTCTCCACTACTGCTTGGCGTGTCCAATTTAGTATCGGGGGTGATTCAAGCGTCTCGAAGATTTTTTATTTTCGCCCTCTCTCCCGTGGTGTATAATCTCGGCATTATTGCGGGTATTATATTTCTCGCTCCTACCTATGGCATCGCAGGAATTGCATATGGAGCGGTTATTGGAGCGACGCTACACTTGTTGGTGCAAGTACCAACGCTGGTCTCACTGGGATTCATGCCAGCATTACGATTTCATATTGACCGCGATGTAAAAAAAATTCTCACACTGTCATTCCCGCGTACGCTCGCGCTCTCATTTCATCAACTCACATTTCTACTCCTTGTCGGTGTTGCTTCAACCGCCGGAGAAGGAGCGGTGTCGGTATATAATCTCGCGTTCAACTTGCAAGGCGTTCCGCTCCTCATGATTGGTCTTTCCTTTAGCGTGGCAATGTTTCCGCTGCTGACGTCACTTGCCCAATCGGGGGACACTGGCGCGTTTCGCGATGCGTATCTTTCCGCGGTGAGGCATGTCCTATTGTGGACCGTTCCCGCGACGGTGCTATTTATTACGCTTCGCGCGCATATCGTGCGCGTTATTCTTGGTACCGGATCATTCGCGTGGGCAGATACGCAGCTCACGGCCGCAAGTCTCATGATTTTCAGTTTTGGCATTGTGGCGTCAAGCGTGATGTTGATGACTGCACGTGCATATTACGCGACGGGACGTACCCGTGAGCCGGTGCTCTATAATTTTATTGGTTTTCTTGCGGTACTTATGACGATCGGTGTGTCGTGGCAAGTACTCAATTTTTATCCGGGAATAGAGTCAAGGATCCTGCGCATACTTGATCTTGAGGCGTTCACAGGGACGCGCATCTATGTATTACCGCTCGCATTTGTGGTGGGACAGATTGTCACCGCGCTACTGCTCGTGCGTCGATTTGCGAGAGAGTTCGGGCGTCGCGTACTGTGGGAAAAACTGAAAGATGCAACCGTACAAATTGTTGCCGCAGGTGCAGTGCTTGGTATCGTGGTACTGGCGCTGCTCAAAGGGCTGAATGAGTTTGCTGACCCACGCACCGCGGGAGGCGTATTCGTGCAAGGTCTTCTCGCTGGCATCGGAGGAGCGATAAGCTATTTCTTTGCGCTCTGGGTATTTGGGAACAACGAGGTGATTGAAATGTTTGCGGAACTGCGACGCGTGCGTACGATAGAAACCGCACCGCAACCCGCCGCAGAAGATATGGATCCACACGTATGATGAATATCAGAAATTTTTCTATTATCGCGCATATCGATCACGGCAAGAGCACGCTTGCGGATCGTTTTTTACAACTCACGCATACAATCGAAGCGCGCCGATTTCATGATCAAATGCTTGATATGATGGATCTGGAGCGTGAACGTGGCATCACAATTAAGATGCAACCGGTGCGGATGCGGTACACATATAATGGAAGTGAGTACTTACTAAATCTCATTGATACTCCGGGGCATATCGATTTTTCCTATGAAGTGTCTCGCGCGCTCGCAGCGTGCGAGGGGGCATTACTGCTGGTGGACGCGTCACAGGGCGTGCAGGCACAAACGCTCTCGCATCTCACCACCGCGCAAAAATTGGGTCTTACCATTATTCCGGTTATCAATAAAATTGATTTACCGCATGCTGACGTTCCACGCACCATCGCGGAATTGAAACATTTGGGTTTTACCGAATCAGAGATACTGCACGTCTCGGGGAAATCCGGGGTTGGCGTGGAAGCGCTCCTGCAGAATGTGATTGAGCATATTCCTGCTCCGGTACGTACAGAACAACAATTACGTGCGCTCGTGTTTGATTCTGAATATAGCGAACACGGAGGTGTTATTGCATATGTTCGGTTGTTTGGGGGACATGTGCGGCCGCGCGAACGGCTTCAATTTATGGCGACCGCATCTACATTTGAAGCGAAGGATGTTGGGTTTTTTGCGCCCACAAAGACGGCGTCGGAGGAGCTGGAGAGTGGCATGATTGGATACGTTATTACGGGGCTGAAATCTCCCGATTCGGTGCGCATTGGAGATACGCTTACCATTCAAGGCAACAGACACGTCACTGCACTTCCGGGATACCGTGAACCTTCTCCCGTGGTATGGGCAAGCTTTTTTCCTGAAGATCAAAATGACTTTTTTAGTCTTGGAGATGCGCTCTCGCGACTGCGACTCAATGATGCATCGTTGTCATATAAAGAATCCGGCACTGCATTTTTAGGAAGAGGATATGCGTGTGGGTTTTTAGGCACACTCCACCTTGAAATTGTTGCCGAACGACTCAAACGGGAATTTGCACTTGAATTTATTGTGACCGCGCCGTCCGTTGCGTACCGCATTACGAATAGTGGAGTAGTCACTGAACTTTCTGCGCCGCATTTGTACCCAACAAAGGGGGAAGCGGACCTTGTTGAAGAGCCGATGATTGCGGTGGAACTCATTCTTCCAGAGGAGTATTTGTCCGGTATTTACAAACTACAAGAGCAATTTGAACTCACCATCGAAAAAACGGATTTATTTGGCCCCGGAAGACTCGTGGTTACGGGAAGTATGCCACTCCGTGCGTTTGTGAGGGATTTTTTTGAGACGCTGCACCGTGTGACATCTGGATACGCTTCAATCAGTTACACTGACGCCGGTTGGCGCGCGGCGGATCTGCGGAGAATTGATGTGCAGGTTGCAGGAGAGGCGGTTGAGGCGCTCTCACGCGTGGTGCATCCGGATCAAATGGAGCGCGAAGCGAGGCAACTCGTAGAGGCGCTCAAAGAGGCGCTCCCTCGGGAGCAATTTGAAGTACGTATTCAAGCACTTGTTGATGGTCGCATTATTGCGTCCGAGCGTATTACTCCAATGAAAAAGGATGTCACGGGGCATCTCTACGGAGGAGACAGAACTCGAAAAATGAAATTGTGGGCAAAACAAAAAAAGGGAAAACAGCGCATGAAAACAACGGGGAAAGTGCACATTCCCACCGAGACGTTTTTAAAACTTCTTAAGAAGTAGATTTACCTTCCGCTTACAGAGAAGAGGGGGAGGAGCGTAGTGACGTTCCTAAAATCCTGCCGAGAATAAAGGGAGGAGCGTGAATCCAATCATACTAAGAATCGCGAGAATGGACGCAATGATCCAAATGATTTCGTGTCGTCGTTTTTTGTTCTGCATGTGGTGTAGTATGATGCAGGCATGTATTCTCGACAAGAGTATGCTGTTGTGATTGCGCTGTTTAACTCTCGGTTTGTGCGGGGGATACTTGTGTTGGTAGTACTAACGCTTGGTTGGAAAGTACTCGTCAGTACCGGGGAGTACATGGTTTGGCGTCGCCAAGAGCAAGTGGCCACCGCAGAGCATGCCAAGCTGATTTCCCGAAGCGAAGCGCTCCAGCGCGAGCTTACGCAACTAGAAAGTCTTGAAGGTCGTGAAGGCATCGTGCGCAAGCAGTTTGTGGTGAAGCGCCCAGGCGAGCAAACCGTCATTGTTGTTGATGGAAGCGCCACGTCGAGCGACACTGAAGAAATTACCCAACCATGGTACAGGCGCATATTTTCATGGATGCATTTCGGAAATTAAAAGGAGGAATAATCATAGTAATCATCGTTATTGGACTTGGATTTTTTCTTGCCGATCGCATCACCACGAGTTTTAACATCGCCACGGTCAACGGTTCAGACATCAGTTATAGTGACTACCGAGCATTTCGTGAAGCGTTCGAGGCGTATCGCACGTCACTTGCACGTAGTGAAGATCAAAGCGAAGTAACAAAAGCATTAGCACAACTGACCAACGACGAAGTTGATCGTATTACGCTTGAGCAAATTATTGGACAGCGCGTGTTACACGAACACGTCATGAGTGAGTTCGGACTTCGCGCAGAGGATATGATCCGTTCGGGGCTTACAAAAGCGAACGCGCGTGGAGCGACAACTGCGCAGGATCTGAATACTCCCGCGCCTACATTTGAGCGCCTGGTGCTCATTCCTCAGATTGAGCGCGCGGTGGCGGCGGAGCTTGTGCGCGAGAATGGCGGTGACTTTGCGGAGTGGATTGGTGGGCATCTTGCCTCGGCAACGGTCACTGTGCGATGGTATAGCTATATTTGGGAGAACGGCACACTGAAGAAGAAATAATGCGGAATTGGTTTAGTGGTAGGACGCGACCTTCCCAAGGTTGATCCGCCAGCTGGCGGAGCGGGCGTGTCAATACAATATTATTGAGCGAGTATAGTATAGTGGTAGTACATTTGCTTCCCAAGCAAAGGACGCGAGTTCGATCCTCGCTACTCGCACCAATGAGTGAAAATATGATAAAATATAAACATGCATTTTATCATTAAATCTATCGCAGTCGGTTTTTGTTCGGGGGTAGTATCATCTATTCTATGGGCGGCAACTAGAGATCTTAGGGTATTTGGTCTGTTTCAAACGATAGTTTTAGGTATGCCAGGAATAGTATTTGGGCTTTTTGTTGGCGCTTTTTTCTATACTCAACAAAACCATGTCATCTCATTTATTAAATGGTTTGGTTTTTCCTTCGCTGCTTACTATATAGCCTTCAGAACAACAATCTTCATTGCTGTCTTTATTGCTACTGAGCATTTTTTCACGGATGCTTATTCTTCACTGGTTATACCAAGTAGTACGATGCTCGGAGGGCTTCTCGGAGGAATACTTACGCTCATTGGCTTTCGACTCTATATAAACAAATTATCCCGCATGGAAGTTATTTTACTAAGCATTTTGAGTGCAATGATTGGACTTATGTGGGGGTTTCTTCCGGTGGTGGATGTGGCAAATAGTAGTGATTTTCTTTTGAATAAAGTTTATATGTCAGTATTACTTATTTCTTGGCAAACAATTATGAGCGGTTTACTTGGAGTAATTGTTTCAAAGCATCGCAGTGTAAATGCCGGTCAGGCTTCACCAATATCGACTATAGGATAATCGATTCCCGCATTCCGCACCAATGTTGCCCAAATAACACCGAAAGGTGTTTTTGGTTTGCAACATTGAGTGCCCCGACAACACGTCGGGGCTTCGTGGAATGTAAGAGCGAGCAAATAGTTTTGCTCGCGTCGGGAATCGAAAGTCGGAGCAGGTCTCCGCCCGCTGGAGGAGACCGACGAGCTTAGTAACTCGTGACCGATTCCCCTGCCTGTCGGCAGGCGCATTTCGAGCGTTCCACGCCTTGGAGTCTTCGGTGTCTTTTTCTACAAAACTGGAGCCGAGAGTGGGAATCGAACCCACATTCCTACTTTACGAAAGTAGTGTTCTGCCATTGAACTATATCGGCAATATATATCCTGATCCTATTATCGTTTTTGCTCACGTTTCGAGACGAGTACGCGCGCCTCACGAGTGCGTTTACTGATGGTTCGATTGTTTCTACCTCTCCCTTTATTGAGCGCAGCGTACGTAGAAGTGAGTGAGTCACAATTCGGACAGATGAGGCGGAGATTTTTCTCGCGATTATTTCTCCAGTTCCCATCAATATGATCAGCAACTAATGGCACACAGCCCGTTGTGCTGTTTAACATGTTCCAACTGCACAACCAGCATTTGTTATCATATTTTTCACGTAGGTAGCGCTTGATATGTCCGGATGCAACTCCCAGACGCTGTAATCCGATGATTTTTCCGGCCATCCAATTGTGAATGTAGTTCTGATACTGACATTTCATTTGGCAGGACACGCTACAATATTTGTAGTATGACCGAGCGGGTTCTTTGCCGCAATTGGGGCAGGGGGAGCGCGGCTTTTTAGGGTTTGGCACGTTGAGAGAATACCGCATATGGAGAGCAGTATCAAGCTGTAAAAGAGATCCCATGTTCAATTTAGCGCGTATACGTACCGCAGGGCATAAGTTTATTTGAGCAAAAAATTAATAATTGTCATACATATCAAATATTGATATTCCAGTAATGGAAGCCAGCCGGCGAACAGGAGGTGGCTCTATTGTTATAAATACCTATCAAAATTTTCATTGTGTTGCAACACGCTTCGGCAATGATGGCATCTGTGCTACCATGAGCAGGCTGCAGTAGAAAGGTCTTGTTTATCGGCCCTAAATGCGAATACATATGGTCTTTACATTCGATGACCCGCCGATGCCGACAGGCGATGGTGATAACGGTGAGGAGAAGAAGAAAGAAGGTGAGAAGGAAGCAGAAGCTCCCACTCAATGATGTGACTCTCTAAAGCCCCCTCGGGGGGCTTTTTGATTTGCATGTGAATTGGTATACTGCAGGTAATGAACGAACCAATCTCGCTTTCAGCGCTGTCCGAACAAATCCGTCGCGAGACGGACCGTCTTTGACTTACCTACAAAGGAACACGAACTCTCTCTCCTCGAAGCGACCACGCAGGCGCCGGATTTTTGGTCCGATCAAGAAACTGCGCGTGAAATGACCGCAGACATCAGTCGGCGCAAAGCCAATATTGCAAAATGGCGCGATCTCGCCCGCGAGGTAGCGATGTTGATTGAATTTGAAAAGCTTGGAGATCCGGCAATGGCGCATGAGATTGATGATCGCGCGCACGCACTGCAAAAAGCGTACCAAGAGGCAACAAAGGAGTTATTTCTTTCGGGGCCGTTCGATTCACGCTATGCGATTCTATCATTTTATGGGGGCGCAGGGGGGGACGAAGCCGAAGATTGGGCATACATGCTCATGCGCATGTTTGAAAAATATGCAGAACTCAAACATTGGCGCGTATCCGTGCTCCATAGACATGAGAACGAACATGGAGGGCTCAAGAATGCAACAATAGAAATTGCGGGGCCGTACGCATATGGGCTACTCAAAGGCGAACGCGGTGTGCATCGCTTGGTGCGTATTTCGCCATTTTCTTCAAAAAGTTTGAGACATACGAGTTTCGCATTTGTTGATGTGCTTCCGGATCTTCCCAAAGGACAAACGCTTGATATTAAGGAAGATGATATTGAAACGACCTTTGCACGTGCGGGAGGTCCCGGAGGGCAGAACGTTAACAAGCGTTCGACGGCGGTGCACATGGTGCACAAGCCGACCGGTATTCACATTCACGTCACGAGCGAGCGCTCACAACTACAAAATCGTGAAAAAGCGCGAGCGATTTTAGAGGCAAAACTCATGCAGATTATGGAAGAAAATCAGAAGAAGCAACTCGACGATCTCAAAGGCACTCAATACATCAAAATTGAGTGGGGGAATCAAATCCGCTCATATGTATTTCATCCGTATCAAATGGTGAAAGATCATCGCACCGGTGTGGAAACCTCCAATATTGCTGCCGTCATGGACGGTGCACTCGATGATTTTATAGACGCGGAGCTTCGCCTACCCAAGGGCAAGAAATCATAAAAATGTGAAAACGGCCTGTGTGGTCAGACTATTTGGTATTCCTTCCCCAATGTGGTTTAATGGGTGAGTGCGTAGCACAACAAGAAGCACGAATTGTTGTGTTTTCATGTTTAAGGCGTCTGCGTACTCATGTTTTGTGCTCTTGTGATTTCATGATTTAATGTTCTCGTGTTTTAATGTTCTCGTGTTTTAATGTTCTCGTGTTTTAATGTTCTCGTGTTTTAATG
>CAYHBS010000008.1:16372-42432 GCA_964354975.1 uncultured Candidatus Saccharibacteria bacterium | reverse complement strand
TCGGATTGAGGTCTGCAACTCGACCTCATGAAGCCGGAATCGCTAGTAATCGCGGATCATCACGCCGCGGTGAATACGTTCTCGAGTCTTGTACTCAAAATTAAATGCGCCGGGCAGCATTATTAGCGAGAAGGTTTAAATCCTTCTCGTGCGCAAGCACCATAGTTGAAGGACAGGTCCTCTGGAGTGATCCGTGGACTAAAGGGTCCGATGTAACAAAGAGCAGCCCTTTCATACGTTGCTCGAGCCGACCTCTGCGGTGAGTTAGAGGGAAGGTTCACAAATAAGAGCAGAAAGGGATGTTTGGAATCGTTAGTAATGTAACCCCGGGAGATCTTATAGCCCGACGAAGATACGCCAATAGCTATAAGAAGTCAGCAGAGTCGTAGTACCTCGCCATAGGCGGGGGAAGGACGAAACCAATAGTTTCCCTGTGATCTATTGGACTCGCGTAGTGCGGGAAATCCGCTCGCTACGTGGGAACACGAAGTGGTCTTCACTATCGTAATCCGCCCGTCACGTCAAGGGAGTCGGGAAGAGCCAACATCCCCGTTCACCGGGGCCTAAGCTCAGCTCGATAACAGGGACGAAGTCGTAACAAGGCACGCGTAGCGGAAGCTGTGCGTGGATTCATCCTAGTAAGGAATATTTTCTTACCAGGTCGATGACCGAAAGGTACAGGTGTTGGTCGTTTCCCGGTGTAAACTGGGACTACGAAATATTCAGCTTCGGCGGGTATTTCGGACGCAGCCTTTAAATGGCGACCCACCTTTGCTGATATACTGGAAACGGTATATGGCAGCAAAGAAAACGGCGGATTCTTATAGCTACACAAAGCAAAATTGAGTGTGCAGGACATCATGTGTCGCAGTATGATATACTATGGGCAGTGTATCGGTAGTATTACTCTCTAATTTGTGAGACATGAACCAGCAGAATAATGATGGGCAGCCCGTAGCACCAAAGTTGATGGCGCGTTGTATGAAGTGCAAAGATCAGCGCGAGATGCAAAAACCAGAAGAAGTCATCATGAAGAATGGGATGCGTGCCGCAAAGGGTACATGCCCAGTGTGCGGAACAAAAATGTTCAAGATTCTCGGAAAAGCAAAATAATGCAGGTGATAGCTGGAAGCTTATAGCTGATAGCAAAACACAAAAGCCGCCCTTCGACTAGCTCAGGGCGGCTTTTGTGTTTGGGGCGGTAGATATGAACCACTGTCACATGCAAGTTGCTGTGGTACAATATACATATGAAATCTGAGCTCAGAGAAAAAGCAATTACTATGCGAGTGAAGCAGCGGATGAGCTACTCCGCAATACGGAAGCGTCTCGGGGTATCAAAAAGCACTTTGAGCTATTGGCTGCAGGAATTTCCACTTACTAATGCTGAAATAGTTGCGCTCAAAAAGGAGGGATGGAAGCGCGGTGAGGTGAGCCGTGAAAAATATCGTGTTACTATGCGCACAAAAAAAGCAGAAGGGTATGACAAATTAATTCAACAATACGTCAAACGATTTTCAAAAATTTCTCGGGAGGCCGAATATGTTGCAGGGATTATGCTCTATCTTGCTGAAGGAGATAAACGAAACGCGAATCGTATCGTTCTTGCAAATACTGATCCTCGCATCATTACGTTCTTTGTAAAATGGCTTCAGCAGTGGATGGGTGTGGGCGTAAAAGACATACGAATTCAGCTTCATTTGTACGAGAACATGCGCGTTGCAAAGGAGAAGAAATTTTGGCAGAATATGGTGCGTCTCCCAGCGTCGCAGTTTTACAAGGCTCAGGTTCGTTCAGTGTCCACCGGGAAGTATTCCTATGCCGGACGCAACCGTCACGGGACATGCAGCATTTTTCTCCCAGGCACGAAGCGGAAAAGTGAGATAATGGCCGCGGGCGATGCGTTGCTTGGCGCGCTAGCATAAAGGGTGTGTAGCTCAGTGGTAGAGCATTCCTCTGATAAGGGAAAGGCCGAAGGTTCGATCCCTTCCACACCCACCAGAATATAGCACACGCATTCCGTGAGTAAGGCGTGGCATCTTTACAACATACGATATTAATGGTATTGTCTGACCAAGCAGGAACCGCTTTTGTGGTTTCGTAGAAGTACTTTAAAATGGGAGACTCATGGAAATGAAAAAGCAATCACTCGTACTGGGGAAGCTGCTGAAAAAAATCGCTCCCCGTATTGGAGCGCGCGTCCTCATTGAGCCTGTGTGGGGAGTCGTCGGCAGGATTACGTTCAAAAACGGGCGACACTCGTATTTCAGATACAATACGCTCGACCTCAACCCAGTGGGCAGTTCTGAAATTGCCAGAGATAAGGGGTACGCTGATTATTTCATGAAAAAGCTTGGCTATTCAACAGTGCCTGGGAGTAAAACGTTTTACTCCGACGAATGGGCACACGCAATCGGCGCTCCAGATCAGAATATCTCCGCTGCGTATCGGTACGCGCGGAAGCTAGGGTTCCCGGTGGTAGTGAAACCAAACAGTGGCAGTCAAGGCACTCACGTATCGGTTGCACACAACAGGCGCGAGTTTTATGCGACGATGCGCGCCGTATTTAAAAACGACCGCGTTGGCATTGTGCAGCGACTCGTGCGTGGGAAAGATTACCGGATTGTTGTGCTTGATAAGCAAGTGATCTCCGTCTATCAGCGCATCCCATTGAACGTTGCGGGAGATGGAAAGAGCACGATCGCACAGTTGCTAAAGAAAAAGCAGCAATCGTTCATAGCGTCTGGGCGCGATACTCGCATTAAGATCAATGATTTGCGTATCGTACGTAAGTTACAGCACCAGGGTCTGACGCTGCGTTCTGTACCAAAGAAGGGCGAACAGATCTTCCTGTTGGACAATGCAAACTTGTCATCAGGTGGAGATGCAGTCGACGTGACCGCAGATGTGCATCCAGGGTACAAAAAAATAGCTGTGCGGCTTACGCGCGACATGGGACTTCGCCTCTGCGGTGTGGATCTCATGGCAGAGGGAGATATCGATAAGGCTCCACGAGAACACTGGATCTTAGAGATCAATTCCGCTCCTGGACTCGACCACTATGTCAAAGTGGGTACCGCACAGGCGAGCATTGTTGAAAATCTATACTTGCAGATTCTGAAGCACCTCGCGCGCCAGTGAGGAATGTGCGCAGTGATCAACGAACCGCTGGAGCGTCCTGCTCCAGCGGTTTTCTTATAGGTTTGTATGATATCTCGCGGTAAGATATTCTTGAGGAGACTTCATAATGTGTTGTGTTTTCAACAGATAGCGAAATGATTATTACGCCAATCAAAACCGGAATTTTTCAGGAGGGTGAAGACCTGTTTCTTTTTGTCACTCAATATATCAAAACGCTTCGTGAGAAATCAGTGGTCATTGTTACTTCAAAAATAGTTGCGCTTGCGGAAAGACGAACCGCCGTTGTCACAAATGAGCATACCAAAGAAAAATTGATTCGTAGTGAAAGTGACCTTGCGATTCCTACACAGTATGGATGGCTCACCATTAAAGATGGCGCGGTCATGGCCACAGCGGGAATTGATGAATCGAATGGTAATGGGAAGCTCATTTTGTTGCCAAAGGATAGTTTTCGCGCTGCAGGCGTATTGCGGAGAAAGCTCAAGAAAAAATATCATTTGCGTAATATTGGCGTTATTATAACGGATAGTCGAACAATGCCTTTTCGTTCTGGAGTTATGGGGATTGCGCTTGGATATGCGGGGTTTCGTGGCGTAAAGGATTATCGTGGCACCCTCGACATCTTTGGGCGGTCGTATAAATATTCGCGTACGGACGTTGCGGGTGGACTTGCCGCTGCCGCGGTATTGGCGATGGGTGAGGGCAATGAGCGCCGTCCACTTGCAATCATACAGAAAGCGTCCATTGTATTTTGTGAGCACGTGAGTCGCAAAGAACTTATGGTGGACGTGAGGGATGATATGTATCTACCCCTGTTTCGTGCATTATTGAAGAGCCGCAGACGCAGCAGAAAATCACAGAAGTAATGCCTAGGTGAGCCTGCACCGATAAAGCCCCTTCCTCTACTTAATTGAGGTTCTCCCGTGCCCACAAGCAGATATCTATGGGAGAGTGTTTCATCAATACAACCGTTTGGAAAATTTATCCAAGCTGTTTTTTATGCTGCCATTGTTGCCCTAGCGGTATGAGTATACTATGAAGACATTCATCACTCATGGCTGATCAGCAATTACGCATTTACGTACAAGGCGCGTTGGCACAGGGCAAGCCAAAAGAAGACATCTATAAAGAGCTCCTGGGGCAGGGGTGGACGATTGACGCAATTCAAGATGCGTTTGTTGTTCAATCAAGTACCGTGACGGTTGCTGTGCCGAAACAAGAGGATACCTCAAAAAGGACTATCAGTATTATCGTGACGATCGGTGCAATACTTGTTGGCGCCGGCGTTTTTTCGTTTATTGCATCAAACTGGCAAGACATGGGGCGCTTGCTCAAGCTAATGATTATTCTTGTTTCCATGTTGATTTCCTATGGAGCCGGCTGGTATCTGAAGGAGAAAATGCATCTTGTGAAAACGGGAGAGGCGCTTATTCTGCTCGGAGCCATTATCTACGGATCTGGCATTTTCCTGGTTGCGCAAATGTTCCATGTGAGAGCGAACTGGCCAGACGGTTTTATTTTATGGATGATTGGAACTATTGCCATGGCATTTGCTACGGAATCATATCCGCTACTCTATTTAGCGCTTCCACTCGGTGCAGCTGCGCTCATTGGGCATCCGTTTGGAATGTTTGGAGGCTTTGGATATAACCCATTTTTATTTACTTCGACACTACTCCTTATTGTTGCAACACTTATCACGTTTATGACAGGATGGGTTGTCCGTAAAAAAATTCCTCCAGAATTTAAAGACTACTACTAAGGTATGTATATTTTTTTCGCAATTCTATCAATGCTATTTTGGCCAGCACTGATTATTGGAATCATCGCGTATTTTATGCGACGCAGGCGGGGATCGTCTCATCCGAAGGATGACGCGGAGTGGTATTTACAGTTTGCATTTTCGAGAGAAGATGCCGTAAGTCAATTATTTTTACTCCTCGCATTCTTTTTTCTTGGTGTTACGTTGCTGTCGCTCAACAGCGATATGGGTGATCCCGCATCGTGGCAAACTATTCTCTTTATTACCTCAGCAGTCGGGATTGTTGGTGCATATGTGCTCCGTACCGTATATACACTTGCATTCAGTCTCGTAGGACTTACTGGTTGGTGGGTCGCTGAGGCGGCAACATGGATTGATGGGAAGGATATCAAAGTGTCTGCACTATTTAGCGGCTGCATGCTGATTGCGCTCCTCCTCTATACGGTCGGGCATATACATGAGAAAGACATCAAGCTGAAGCGCTTTTCGGCGGTATATCTCGTATTTGGAATTATGGCCGTAACATTTGCGCTGTTCCTTTTTTCCACGAAGCCGGGCATTGGTATAATCGCATCAATGACGAAAGGTAATTCGATATTGGGGTCGTGGCAACTCATTGTATCACTCGTCGTGTTTTCTCTCGCGCTCATTGGAGCGGCATTGTACGCCGCATCACAAAGACTACTATCTGTTGTTGAACTGCTCGTTGTATTCGCACTGTTTCTATTGTTTGTATCAACGGTATTTTTACCACCACAAGTGGTATTCGAGCGGGGTGTGCGCAGTTATGATATTTTTTCTTCTGGCGGGGCGCTTTCGAGTACGGGAGTGTTGTGGGCTGTAGTGTATAATATCGCAATATTTTTGGAACTGCTGGGACTGATACTTTCCGGATATGTACGAAGAGAAACATGGTTAGTCAACATTGGTGCGTTGTTTCTATTTTTGCTCATTGTTGTGAAATATTTTGACTGGTTCTTTACATTTCTCGACAAGAGCTTATTTTTCATCGGAGCCGGCATTTTACTCTTTGTAGTGGGATGGTTTATGGAGCGGGGACGCCGCTACATGATTGCAAATATAAAGGGGCGGGCATCACTGACACAGGCACAATAATTGTATGCCCAGTAAACAAACTAAATTTATTCTCGCCATTGCGCTTCAGATCGTCGTGATTGTTTCTATTATCATTTTTAAGTTATCGGTACTTACGGGGGGTACTGATATCATGCTGAAAATTGTTCCCGTTGACCCACGTGATGTACTCAGGGGTGATTATGTAACATTTGAATACGAAATTTCTAGCGTCGAATCGTATTACGCGCGGAGCGAGCGCATTAAGAATGGAGACATGGTGTATGTAGTGCTATCCCCTGATGGAAAATATTACGGAGTGAGCAATATTCAGAAAAACAAACCAGTGAATGGACAGTTATTTATAAAAGGTCGTGTTGACCGTGGCGCCGAGGAAAGTCAAGCCGATGTCGGGGTATATCGGACCTTTGGGGGAGTTGACCTACATATTGTCTACGGTATAGAGGAATATTATATTCCGGAAGGAAAAGGGAGAAATATGAGTTTTTGGAACACCGATGCAGCCGCGCGAGTTTCTGTTGATGAAAACGGAAACGCCGCACTAAAGAGTATTTACGTGAACGACAAAGTGTGGCCGTAGCAGAGCTGTGTTGCTGATGAATACGAAAACACGCTCTTTAGCACCAGAGCGTGTTTTCTTTTCCACAAAGGGGTGTGGGGGTCTGGTATACTTAAAGTATGAAAGAAGGGTTGGAAGACGACAAAAATACTGCGGACGGCGCGAATGAATCGCACCAGTTTCCAAGCGGAAATGGAAGCGAGAATAGCTCGGACCTTACTCCCGAGGCGTTGTCGGCGATGTCCGAACTAAAAAGGCGCAGTCAGGAGCGTGGTGACCAACAAGATCTTGGATGGTCTGCCGGCCCAAACCTAACCGAGCTGAAAAAGGCAAACCGAGAGGCACAGGAACTCCTTGAGGAGCAAAAAGCGGCAACACATCGACTGCGGCCAGATGAAAGTACAACGGTTGCGTCCACAGGGGAAGCGGCAGCGCACACAGAAGATCTAGAACTTCGAGGTGACGCAGCACGCGCGAACGATGGGGCACGTGTATCGCCCGAATTCGACGCGCACGAGCAGACTCAAGCAGAAGAGCCGCATTGGATGACCGAAGAAGATCTGGAAGCAAGGCGACCCAAAAAGAAAGAATCAGCGATTAAGAAAATCGTGCAGTCCGCCGCAAGCGCTTCAGCAGCTGCAGTTATTGCGGGTGGGCGAACTGCAGGGAAAGGAGCAAAGAAAGAAGCAGCGACGGGCGCGCGGGCATTTGCCGATACAACAGACTTTTATGCTGACACTGCGAAACGATTAGGAAAAGCGGTTGCGGAGCAGGCGCGAACAGACGCAAAAAAGTCTGAAGCGTTTATCCGCGCGAAATACGCCGAGGATTCCGCGCAAGAAAATCAATCAGAGGCGGAACCACGACAGCGGCTTGATTACGCAGAGTTTGCAGTTGGGGATGGGATTGATGGGCGCGTCGAAGGCGCCGCGCATGAGACGTCCGACACTCTACCTGCGCCCGAAGCACCACCAGCGGATATTCCTCTGGAGGAGTTAGAGCACCAACTTGCCGATGGGGTTGTAGCAGAGACGCAACGTCAAACGCTTGAGGAAATACTGAACTCACCAGATGGCGCGGCGTTCGCCGATTTGCTTGATCGTAAAGGAATTTCTCCGGATGAAATAGACACTAATCCGGAACGCCTACATGCGCAGTTTTCAGCATTTCAGGCGCGTGAGCGCATTTCTACAGAGACAAGTGCACTGTTTGAAGAAATGCTCACACAGGAAAGTGCAGTGGTTGGGCCAAAGCAAAAAGAAGCGGTATCCCAGTATATTGAACATGCGGTTGCGTATTATCCTGAAGAAATCGTACAAATTCAAGAAACGTTTTCTGTGCTGGACAAGCATAAAGCGCAAGTGGAAGAGTATCGAAAACAACTCGCGAGCACCGAGAGCGACATTCTTTCAAAAATGTCCATCTATGTCGCTCCAGAAACGCCGTTGCCTGCAAATGTACATGATATCTTTGACCCCGGGTATTATAAACAAGTCTCCGACATATCGTACGCAGATCTTGACGATCGCGAGCGAACATTTTCACTCGCTCTTTCCGGAAGCAAGGGGCATAAGGGTTGGAAAGAGCCAGTATTAAGTTGGGTTGCTTCTACCATCACGCGCGATTGGCCAACCCCAGAGGAAAAAAAAGCAATTGAACGTCTTGCGTATGAATTTAAAGCTGATCACAAATATCCCACGATCCAGGAGCGTTGCAAAGAGGAGTTACGCAATATTACTGCGTTACGTTCGCTGAAGCAGCAACATGACGCGCTTGTGAAAGAACGTGAAGGCACCGCGTCGCTGGTGCGCGAACAAATTGCGAGGCACATGAAAGGAACAGAGGTGTGGCAAGTAGCACTTGCTGAATCTGCGAAAGAAACAGCGAACATAGCAATGGCAATTCTCACAAAAGAGCCTTCTGATGCTAAAGGGGCAGGCAAACAAGCGGAGATACTACGAATACTTGACGCGACGTCTACAAATCTTGCATTTCACTTAGGTTCAGAAATGCCAATAAATGAATTGCGCGAAAAAGTTGCGGAGCGCATGAGGTTAATGCGAGCAGCAGAACTCCGAAAAGTGCTCATCGAAACACCTATTACTGCTGGCGGATTTGACGCCATGTTTGCGTCAGTTGATGCACTCATAGCTTCTCCCGAAATTGGTAAGCACGATACTGCGCAGGCGGTGGCGCATATCTACCAGTCAGTGGACAACATTATTCCCGAACTTCCGGAAGGCCGAGCCTTTTATGCGCGCACGGTGCTACTCAAGCTCCGCGCAAAATACGGAGATATGGTGGACACTACATTAGTGCAACCATTTTCTACAACGACGCGAGAGGGCGAAAAAGCTCAGACTTCTGCACCTTCAGAACAGGTGCATGTTGCGGAATCTCCAGATGAAATCATTCCGGGATATATGCCACCTGGGATGATGGATGAGGAGGAAGTTGTGCCTTCGCGAGTGGAGGAGTCAGTTGAGATGCCCCCAGTGCGCGAGCCAGATGAAGTTATTGCACCGGAAACATTACGATCGAACACACCCGCGCATCTCCCTGCAACTATAGAGGTTCCCCATACGCAAGTGGAAGAGTTTGGAGAAGTGGAGGGATCTGAAATGACCGCCCAGGAGGGAGTCACTCCGGCGCCGGAGGTTAACGCGGAGGAGGATACGAATGCCGTACGCACACAGGTAGCAGTAGAGCGTACCACTCCAAGACCAGAAGCAGAAGTTTCAGTTGGCGAGCGCATGAAAATACTTGGCCCTACGGGCATCATTGAATCAGGATGGGTGGTGGAAAAAGTGGACGGTGAGTTGAACATCGTGACCCTCGCGAAAGAAGGGGCAAAAAAACGCAACAAACATTCAGTGAAAGAAGTACCACTTGAAACACTCCAGTCTTGGCAGGAATTTGCCGATCGCGATACGCTTGATCGTGAATTTGCAAACGCAAAAACGATTACCGAATTATTTGATGTATTTCTGAAACTGCGAGGAGTGTGGGAGGGAGGAATATTTTATTCGAGCGATGAGCTTGTTGATAAAGTAGAGCGAGCTCGCTTGGATCATACCAATATCAATCAGGTACCCAACATTGGGAAGTTGCGCGGTATCGTAAAAGCGCTGTTTGCCGAAGAGACGGCGAATGCTCCAGTATTGCGAGCGACTACGGAAGATGCTGTGGATAGTAAAGAAACATCAGAGACCGTAGAGAAAGAGCATGTGCCGCAGGGGAAGAGAAAGTCTCGCGACACAAAATCAATAGACGCGCGCAGGGAAGAGGCCGGGAGAGAATACGCACCTCCGCCAGGAAAAGAAGTAATTAAGGATGTGTACGCCAACGCAGCATTTGAGCAATATTTGGTAGATATTGAATCATTTGAAGCATTACGGAAGTTATTAGAATCAACGGATCATGTGATCGCTGGGAAAAATGAGTTTAGTGGTAAGTATCTTCTTGAGCAACTCGCGCGCGCAGAGAAGAGTGGTGCAACAGATTGGATGCCAGGGAGTATCGATGGACTACAAGAATGTGTGAAGAAACTTCTTCATAATCGAGTAGCACAACATTAATAATATGAGAAGAACACAAAAATCAGATTCAGAAATTGGTGCGGAGATAGTGCTCAATGCCGCAAAGGGAAAGGAGGCGACGCTCACGCGCCTTATTAAGACGGAACTGAAGCATGCATCGGAAAACAGCGCAGTGGGGGCGCAGCAATATTTTGCAGTGGCTACGTATGCCAAGCTCCTGAACGCGATGTATATGGAGTACGAACTGGTGCTCAAACAGGCCGTGGATGACATGAAACGCCTACAGGCCACCATCAAGTAGTTTGTACACAGAGCGC
This sequence comes from uncultured Candidatus Saccharibacteria bacterium, assembly GCA_964354975.1. Taxonomy (GTDB): domain Bacteria; phylum Patescibacteriota; class Minisyncoccia; order Ryanbacterales; family HO2-45-13; genus CAYHBS01. The sequence continues at coordinate 32,019 of CAYHBS010000008.1, read as the reverse complement.
GCAGGTGCGGGTGATACAATAGAAGAATGAAGACTGTCGGCGTCCTCATGGGAGGGCCATCTTCGGAGCATGATATTTCGCTCATGTCGGGCACAAATGTCATGCGCGCGCTTGAAGGCACATTCAACGTTGTGCCGATTTTTGTTTCGCTCACGGGAGAGTGGTTCTTGGGGAAAAATCGAGTGCATACCACTCCACACCAGGCAGTTGCCCAATTAGATGCAGTGTTTAATGCGATGCACGGGGAGTACGGAGAGGACGGGCAAGTGCAGACGGTGCTCTCGCATTCGCGTGTGCCGTATACTGGACCCTCCGCCATTACCGCAGCACTCGCTATGGATAAGGTGCGGAGCGCCGAACTGCTACGAAAAGCGGGACTGACTGTGCCGAATTTTTTTGTCGCAACCGTTGCGTCGCTTGAAGAAAACATTAAGGAGATCACACGTTTGAAATTTGCTCCTCCGTGGATGGTAAAGCCCGCACGGCGAGGATCATCGGTAGGAACACACCTCGTGCATACTGGACCAGAATTAAAACCCGCGCTTGCAGACGCGCTTCAATTTGATGAGGAAGCCATCATTCAAGAATGGATACAAGGAAGAGAGCTCACGGTCGGAGTGGTATCTGATATGCGCGGAGAGGAGGCATTTGCACTTCCTCCAGTGGAAATTATTCCACCGAAAGAACAAGGATATTTTGCATACTCCACAAAGTATGACGGATCGTCCACGCAAATTTGTCCGGCAGATTTTCACGACGCAATGCTCGCGCGCATTCGCGAAACTGCGGTTGCTGCGCACAACGCAATTGGGGCTCCACAATACTCGCGTGTCGATATGATTCTCAAGGGTACCAAGCTTTCAGTACTTGAAGTCAATACACTTCCGGGGCTCACCAAAGTATCTCTTCTGCCAAAAGCCGCAGCCGCGGCAGGCGTGGCATTCCCAGAGCTTTTGCAGCACATCATCGGGAAAACAATACAGAGTTAAGGCTCTAGAAATTCTTTCAGTTATCTGGTAGTATTTTTGTGTTCCTCAAGGGCCCGTTCCGCCAGCTGGCGGATGAGTGGTACCAAGCACCACAATGGTGCTCGGCGAGGAACGACCGAGGCGTCTATCCCGCACATTCTATAATGGATATCCTTGTATATTTTGGTGGGCCCGTAGTTTAGTGGTAGAACGACCGATTTGCATTCGGTAGACGGGAGTTCGATTCTCCCCAGGTCCACAGCGTATTTTGTCCAGCGTTTATAAGGGTTATTTTTTGCTACCATAGTTGGTGTTGGAACTTTGTATGAATAAAACAAACCTTGAACTAAAACACTACTGCTCTGACTTTGTAAATGTGAGAAAAGTTTTGAGCAAAATGGGTGCCAAAAAAGAAGTTGTAAAAAGTCAGGTTGATTATTTTTTTGAGTTGCCCAAGAAAAGTCGTACCACCTCTCCACGTTTGAAGTTGCGTATTGAGGGAAAAGTAAAAACGTTGATTTACTACGAAAGACCAGATTTTGTAAAAGCAAAAGATACAACTTCCGATATAAAACTATATGATGTAAAAGATAATGATTTACTCCCATTCTTGAAGCGGTCTCTGGGTACAAAAGCAACCGTTGATAAAAAACGTGAAGTGTGGAGAAAAGCAAATACCGTTTTCCATATAGATAACGTAAAAGGGGTTGGCGGTATTTTTGAGATTGAACTACAAAAGAAAGGTAAAATAAATCAAAAAGACAGGGATGTGTTTGCTTATTATCAAAAAGAGTTATTGCCATATCTGGGTAAAGTAATAAAAGGGTCTAATGTTAACTTAGTGTCAAAGAAGTAAGCTCGCGCCTCATTTCGTCCCACAGTTTCAGTTCTACCACTAGACCGTTCCAACTAAACCCAACGTAGTCCACAATAACAAATAACACTAGCCGTCCGGCTAGTGTTATTTGTTATTTGTTATTGTGGTCATTGTACCAAAAGGAATTTCATACAAACATTTTTATCCACCCAGGACGGCTTGACGCATAGGGAGTGGGGGTATACACTGGCTGTATCGTGTTATGAAATATCTCGCATCCGTATTGTTAATCAGTAGCTTCGTCGCAATAGCGATACTTGGCTTTTCGTTTTTTGATCATGAAATGAATAGTCAAAATGATTCATGTGTCGGTTCCGTCATCGATGGAACGGTGTGTCCCACAACCATTATGGGTATGACGTTGCATCACATTTCTGCTTTACAAATACTCATGACCGCGGTGCCGTCGAATGCTCGATGGACGTTACTCCTTGCGTCGTTCCTTTTGGTTTCGGCCTTAATTGTTCACGCATGTAAAACGATACTGCTTCCACATCTTTGGTATGTGCCGCAGCGATTGCGAGAGCTGTCATTTCATTCTCTTTATCATAAACAAATCGTTCACTCGTGGCTTTCATTGCTCGAGCTTAGCCCTTCTCGGTAGTCCCGGCACGTAATAAGCGCAAGCTTTTTTTCGTGCCGTTTTTTACGCCCTTAAAGGGGTGTTTTTGTTGACTTATTCACGCACATTACGCGCGACATGCGAAACATTATATGGAAGTACTTGTTGGAACATCATTGATAGCGGCGTTCGTGGCGGGAGTTGCCGCGCTGTTTGCGCCGTGCTGTATTACCGTTCTCCTGCCATCATATTTGGGCAATATTTTTAGAGAAAAATACAAAATCTACTTCATGACCTTTGTGTTTTTCCTAGGGATACTGACCGTGTTTCTGCCCATAGGACTCGGGGCGTCTTTCCTCGCACAATTATTCAGTGAATATCACAACGCCATTTTTACCATCGGCGGGATATTTCTCATGGTGTTGGGACTCGCCATGCTACTCGGCAAAAAGTTTGCCACCCCAACTCCCGTTCGTGTAAACATGAATCGGCACGTTTCTTCGATCTATATTCTTGGGATTTTTTCAGCCATCGCTACCACGTGCTGTGCTCCGGTGTTGGCGGGTGTGCTGACGCTCTCGGTCGCGAGCGGTTCAATAGTGTGGGGCATGTTATATACCTTGGCATACGTCGTAGGAATGACATTGCCACTATTCATTATTGCGGCATTCCTTGATAAAACAAACCTCACCGAAAGATTCACAAATGCAAACAAAACTGTTGCAATGAATATTGGCAGTTTGAGATGGAGGATTACTGTCTCGGAATTGATATCGGGCTTGATATTTCTTCTCATGGGCAGCTACATCACCTTCTTAGCGTTCAGTGATAAGTTATTTACTCACTCGGGCTATCAGCTAGAAATGAATATATGGAATGCCAAATTCCTAGATGCAATTAATGGGTATGTCACCCTGATACCCGAGTACATTTGGGCGTTGCTCCTGATAGGGGTCGTTACTGCTTTGTCGTATCGGTTTATTAAACAAAATAAAAAATAAACATATGAGTAAACAGAACAACAATCATATATCACCTGTGGGTGCGGTCACTCTCGTTTCATTTATTCTACTGGGGCTCGGATATTTCTTGTATCAAAGTTCACCACAAAATCAAGGCCAGCCATCTGCGGGGGGAGATCCCATGCACGCAGGGGCAGCGATGGCTGCTAACACCGATACGCTCAATTCCCTTATTGGAAACCCTCTCCCAGATATCCAACTGTCCGATGCGGACGGGAAGGTATTTACTGCATCCGACTTCATGGGGAAGAACACGGTCCTGTTTTTTAACGAGGGGCTCATGTGCTACCCAGCATGTTGGAATCAAATGGCTTCATTCGGTAGCGATCAGCGGTTCAATAGTGATGACATTCAAGCCATATCCGTTGTCGTTGATTCCGCAATAGATTGGCAAACAGCAATAGATAAAATGCCGCAACTTGCCAAAGCCGCAACCATGTTCGATGCAAATGCGAAGACTTCTCGACGGTTGGGTTTATTAACGACGGCTTCTTCAATGCACAAAGGGTCACTCCCGGGGCATACCTATGTCGTACTTGATAAAGAGGCAGTGGTGAGGTACGTATTTGATGACCCGAATATGGCAATCGCAAACGACATGCTTTTTGGCAAAATCGAAGCACTAAAATAAAAAGTGATAGCACAACACAACATACAATCATGGAAAACGAAACAACGCAAGAAATTCAAAAGGAGCCGACGCAGAGAGAAATAGAGAACAAAGTTGGTGATAAAAATATGCTCCCAATCTCGATTATTATTTCTGGGGTCATGATTACCTTTGCCATACTCAATACCAATGGCGGTGGGGCACTACAAACACTGGCTTCAAAAAATAGTGCAAGGCAGGTCTCGGCGTCAGAGGGAGTTGTGCTCCCTTCAGATGGTGTAGCGCTTCCTGTCAGTTGGGGCGACCTTGGGTCAAAACTTGTCAGTACTGGCGTGATCGATGCGGATAAATTGACAGCTATTTATGATAATCGAGGTACCTTCACGGATGAATATAAGAATCTTCTGCTGGGTCAAAATGATGGCAAACTCACCATCACCAATGAGAATGCCGGGTATTTGCTAAATTTATTTTGGGCGCTCGGCCTGGCGAATAAAAACCCAATACTTGAGGCAGGCGAAATGGTAAATCCCCAGTACGGAGGAGCAGGGAACTTTGCTTCAACGGGTGGATGGACGATTGCACAAGGCAACGCAATGGATCACTATAGCCGGCATCCATTTTTTGTCTTGACATCAGAACAGCAGGCACTCGTAGATAAAGTTTCAAGCGGAATATATCGACCATGCTGCGGAAACTCGGTTCACTTTCCGGACTGTAATCACGGCATGGCAATGCTCGGACTTCTTGAACTTATGGCATCACAAGGTGTAAGCGAGCAGGATATGTGGAAAGCGGCACTGGTTGTTAATTCCTACTGGTTTCCTGACACGTATCTTACGATCGCCGCGTACATGAAGAGTAAAGGTATTGAGTGGAAAGATGTGAGCCCCAAAGAAATACTCGGTGCGAATTATTCAAGCGCACAGGGGTATGCGAAGATTGCCGCACAAGTTACTCAAAGCCAACCGCAAAGAAGTGGAAGTGGTTGCGGAGTGAGCACCGGAGAGGCCACTCCACCTCCGCGCCAGCAAGGCGGGTGCGGAATATAGTAATCCACAGCACGGGTTGACTATAGGGTATAGGGGTATATAGTATATGGAGGTCGATATTCTATATTAGTAACATCATAAATAAACTCTTACACCATGTTGGATCAGAAACTCAAAAAGAAAGCGACTCATAGGGCGAGAATTATCCGGGGCCAGCTTGATGGCCTCATTAAGGCAATTAACGCAGAGAAATACTGTATTGATCTGATAACACAATCTCGATCTATTCAGCGTTCGTTAAAAAGTATGGATAGAGTGCTTCTTGCTAATCATCTTCAGGGTCATGTGAAGCACATGCTCAATGACAAAAAACAGGAGAGTAAAGCTATTAAAGAGCTCGTTGACCTATACGCTTTATCAAATAAGTAATTATGCGAATATTATTTCAGGCACATTAAAAAGAATTGGGATGCATGTAGTGAAAGAACCTCACATATTCTTTGATGTTGTCTGCGGTATGGAGCTCACGATGGATAAAATCACGCATACCATTGAACACACGAATGGTGCGGCATATCACTTTTGTTCAAAATCGTGCAGGGATCACTTCGTCAATGATCCTCAAAAATATAGCGGCTAAATTACGATATGAAATTATCTAAATTGTTACATATAGTCAGTGTTGCGGCAGGTCTAGTGGGAGTCGTTACGTTTGCAGCGGCAATCCTTGGTGGGGCTGATAACCGAGTACTCGGCGTGTCTAAAACCGATGCCTTACTCTGCGCCGGGATTCTTATGCTGATAGCCATTTGGATCCAAATCGCAACCGTGCATCACATGATGCTTGAAAAACGAGGGGAAATTATTTAAGCAGCTTATTGAATACTATGAAACTATCATTCACGCTGTATGGTTGGAAATGTGTCATGGGCGCCGAGATAGCATACGCTCTCTGTGTGTTGTTCGGATTTCTTCCACTTCGCAGTGCAGAGGGCATTGAACTGCATCACAGACTCTTTGAAACACTCCCGGGTTTTACATGGATCAGTCTTAGCAGTTTCTTACTCGGGGCTGTCTATATGTTTGTTTTTGCCTGGATTTTTGCCGCATATTTCGTGTGGATGCACAACTCAAGTCTTATTAGTAAATAAGTATGTAGCTCAATGCATAATCATAATGGGAAACATAACAGGTGGATGATGTGGGCTATGATGATTTGTTGCGCCGTACCACTTCTAGTCATCGTTATGTTTGGGTTTGGAGGTAGCGCATTTGGAACTCCCGCTTTGGCTGCGATAGGCGGGATCGCTATTATGGTGGCGGCGCACTTCTTTCTGATGGGTGCGTCACATACACACTCTGGAAAAACTCAAGCGACTACCGACGAAAAAGAGAATACGCAGGGTAAGAAAGATGACAAAAATCATTCAGATGATGCGTGTTGTCACTAACATTCAGCTATAGTGGAAACATCCTACGGTCTCTGGTCACTCGTCATCATAAATTCGCTAGTCTTCATCATCTTTGCTTTCAGCTTTACTAAGCCGAAAACATCGAGAGATTGGCGTTCATTCGGCGCATTCTCGGCATTCATCATCGCCCTGTTTACGGAAATGTACGGGTTCCCCCTGACGATCTATCTTTTCTCCGGATGGCTGTCTACAAAATTTCCTGGTGTTGATTTCTTTGCACACAATTCGGGTCATCTTTTCGAGGATTTCTATGGGTGGGGCGGCGATCCTCATCTCGGGCCGTTCCATATTGCCAGTTACATCCTTATTATCTATGGATTTATGCTTCTATCAAGATCGTGGCAAGTATTGTACAGCGCGCAAGTCGAGCATACACTTGCCACCACTGGTCCGTATGCGCACGTCCGCCACCCGCAGTATATCGGTTTTATAATCATTATGTTCGGGTTTTTCTTGCAGTGGCCAACACTCCTCACGCTCATCATGTTACCGATTCTTGTGTGGATGTATACGCAGCTTGCCAAGAGCGAAGAGAGAGATGCTCAAAAGGAGTTCGGGATATTATGGGATGAATATGCCAAGGAAACCCCGGCATTTATTCCCCGACGGAAAAAATTAACAGCTAATCTCTCACATATATGATCAACCTCAAATCAATTTCTAAATTTTGGAAAGACAAAGACGGGAACAAGCCAATCCCGGTGTCTAGAGATCCAGTATGTGGGATGAGGCCCACGGAAGGCATTGATCTCATTCACGAGAATATTAAGTATTCATTTTGTTCTGATCATTGTAAGAAACAATTTGAAAAAGACCCGGGAGCGTATATCACAAAATAACCATGACCAACAACATCGCAAAATCAACTTTATATGGAGTGCTTGCAAGCGCGATTCTACTTGGGGTATATTTTGTGGTGCTTACACTGGTTTCCGGATGGGGGTATGCGCAAAGTCAGTTTGCGGATTTTTGGTATTATATTATCAGTTTGGTAGTAGGTTTTGGGATTCAGATCGCACTGTACCAGTATCTACGTGGTCTGGTACGCAGCGGACAAGGCATGCTACCTGCGCAGGCAGGAAACGTAGCGGGCGTATCTGGCGTCACTTCTACGGTGTCTATGATCTCCTGTTGCGCTCATTACGCTGTGAGCGTACTGCCAATACTTGGTATTACTGGTATCGCGACATTTGTCGCACAGTATCAAGTCGATATTTTTTGGGCTGGCCTTACGATGAATGTGTTTGGTATCATCTTTATTGGCAGTAACATCATCACATTCAAACAATTACATGCATAAAGTCATCACAATATCCCTATTTGCGCTTGCATTTATCAGCGGATTCGTCGTGTTGTATAATCTCAATACTATTGCGTACCCCACACAAAATAAATCCGACAGTCCGAACGAATCTGATACTCCGGACGCCATACAAACATGGGAATCTAAAATTGACGATCAAGCAAGCGTCACGGTTACGGTTACTCCAGTTGATGTTGGGGTGGAATCTGAAGAATGGAAGTTTCATATTGTCATAAGTACGCACTCTGTTGAGTTGGATCAAGATATGATGAGTGTTGCGGTCCTGGTGGACGATGTTGGCAGGGAATATAGTCCAGTGAGATGGGAAGGAGCGCCGCCGGGAGGGCATCACCGAGATGGTGTGCTTACATTTAATCAAATACTTCCAGTTCCAAAATCTCTCGAATTAACAATTACCGATATCAGAGATAGTATGAGAAGTTTTATTTGGCCACTATGAAAAAAGAAATAGTTATTGTTGGGGGCGGTTTTGGTGGAATACGCGCGGCAGTATCGCTTGCACGAAAAAAATTCATTGATGCGCATATTACACTTATCTCTGATAAATCACATTTTGAATATACTCCCGCTTTCTACCGTGTTGTGACGGGGCACTCTCCGCTTGAAGTGTGCATTCCTATCACAGAAATTATCAGTAAGAAAGAAATTTTATTCATTAACGAGCGCGTCGAATCAGTAAATCTTTCGACGCAAACACTGATAGGATCTTCCGGGAAAGTATACCACTATGATTATGTGGTGTTCGCATTAGGATCGGAAACATCATATTTTGGAATTCCCGGACTTCCGACATTTTCATATGGTTTCAAATCTATCGGGGAAGCACAAAAACTCAAGCTCCATATTCGTCGTCTATTCGAACAATGTGTGGTCGAGGCAAACCCTGACGAAAAAGTATGCCTCCTGAACGTTGTTGTTGTTGGTGGCGGACCGAGCGGGACGGAACTCGCTGGAGAGCTTTCCGTGTTTCTTAAAAAACTTTCCGAAGAATACAACGTGAGTCCGTCGCTCGTTTCGATTGAACTAATGGAAGGAACGGAACGGATATTGCCTTCGCTCCCAGAGCATGTTTCGCGCCGCGTTGCAGATCGCCTGCGGCATCTCGGAGTGAATATTTTTGTGCACAGACCCATGACGCTAGAAAAAATGGAAGAAATCAACGTTCGTGGTCTTACTATGAAAACCGAGACGGTTATTTGGACTGCGGGAGTGAAGCCAAACTCATTATACGAACGCATTCAAGGATTTGACCGTGATAAAAAGGGGCGAATTGTAGTGGATACGTTCCTTCGCGCGAAGGGATTTGAAAATGTGTATGTGATTGGTGATGGGGCCTCCACGATATATTCTGGTATGGCACAGACGGCTATTTGCGATGGTGCGAATGTGGCAACAAATATTGTGCGTCAGCTTTCCGGGATCCCATTGGTGAGCTATCGTCAACGAAAACCGTATTACGCAATTCCCGTAGGGCACGGCTGGGCAGCTTCTTCGGTAGGGCCAATCACATTCTATGGGAAACTAGGTTGGCTTATTCGCCGCGCAGCAGATGTGAAATACTTTCTCACCATTCTTCCTCCAAGAAAGGCTCTTCTGGTCTTTCAGCGCGGGAAAAATCTTTGCAAGAGCTGTGGTATTTGCGACACACAATAATACTAAATTATTCACGTGTGATAATAAAGAACGCGATGTACACTTGTCCCATGCATCATGAAGTTATCTCCAACAAACCGGGAACATGTCCAAAGTGTGGTATGAGACTCGTGACAGTTGAGGATACAACAAAAAAACATACTCACCACGGACATGACATGGATCAATCTACCCATTTGGGATTCTGGGAAAAATTCAAAATAGGGCTTGGCATACTGCATGCGTATCAGGGCGTGGAAGATGCACTCCCTGTCGTAGAAGAGAGATATTGAAACTTTAGTTGGAGTTTATGAAGTACGTTACTCCATTGCTATATGAGCAATATCTTCAGTTTGGTTTACCACCGCCCTTGCCCCCAGAAAGTTGCGAGTTGAAGTAATTAGTGAGACCTTCTACGTGTAGATCGGCTTCGCGATTTATTCGATTCTCAAGCAAATACCCATCATTCTTGCAGGATTGACTTGTGTCAGTCATTAAACCTTTTGAGTATAAGTACAGTTCTGCTTCGCAGTCATTTGTGATGTAAAACGCCTCAGTAATAGTTGAAACAAGATTTTTATACACAGTCATACCATAACCACCATTGAGCAGTCCTTCGCTTCTGCCAGTCAAAGGAGTAAGTGCACCAAGCAGTGCTTGTGCAAGCGGTTTATCGGACTTCTGCGTATATATAGTAAGTGTTCCGTCATGTGTCGTATCCGTGACATCTGCCGGACTGTTATGGTGTACGGACACAAGAACATCGCATTTACGATTGTCGGCAATTCCATCTCCATTTATGTCTAGTGACGCACATTTTGCAACTGCGTTGTTGACTCTATCTCTCCGTGTTGAGAGACGATCCACAACCACCACATATGCTCCCAGTACAGTAAGCTTCGCCTGGAGTGTCTGTACAACGTCCAAATTTACATCCGACTCGACTACGCTATATTTGAGATTAATGGCGCCCGAATCATCTCCACCATGTCCTGCATCCAACGCGATAACCCTTTCACTCACCCCAGGAGCCGCACGCACTTGTAAAACAAAAAACCCTGATAAAAGAACTAACGACAAAAGAAATATTTTCATATGTTATCTATTATACTACTGAATTGATCGTTAGCTTATTTTAAACCATATTTTACTTCGATGCGTACAAAAGACCCCCCCCCTCAACCTGTGTTCCGGGATTTAACTTCAGTGTAGTGACAAAGAGGTTCAACTGGATCTAAGGCAATCCACAGTTGTATCTATGCGCACAGGGTTTACTCTATATAGGTGATATATCTCTATATTTTCTTTAATAATTGACGTATGTTCGCATTCATTGCTGCGGTACTACAAGCCACCTCCACCATTATTGATAAGGCGTTCTTTAATGCGTCGCATAAGGGATATCAGACGTATGTCGCCATCAGCTTTCCCCTCGTAGCGCTGTTTTCTGGGTTTGCGTTTTTTTGGTTTGATATACCCTTTCACTTTGGTACGTTTGTGGAAGTTTCCGGTGTATTATTTCTCGTTTCTGTGCTGATTACCTTTGGGGGCAACATGTTTTATTACCGTGCAATGGCAGTGGATGCAGTATATGAAGTGCAGTTGATCGGCTTGTTACATAATTTTCCGGTCATCATATTGTCCAGCCTGTTATTTACAGGCGAGCGGCACATGACCACAATCATCGCGGCCACGATTGCAGTGCTTGCGGTAATTTGGTCTCATATCGACAGCTCCCAAATACGATTGGAACCAAAAACAAAGCAGTTCTTACTGTACGAAATGGCAGTGTCCCCGTTTGGAGTTGTGGCTGCAAAAGTACTATTGGAAACCATACATCCGATAGCGTTTGAATTTTTGAGAACGTTTGCACTGGCCATATTGGTCGCCCCACTATTTATATCGTATATTGCACCAGTGAGTACAAAGGGGGTATTGTTACTCATCAGCACAAACATAATTACTACGATTGCGTGGATCCTGTATTTTTATAGCATCCAACAGTTGGGCATTCTATCCTCCGTTCTCATCTTTTCCATTCAACCGCTACTCGTGTACATGGGGAGTGCTCTCCTTTTAAAGGAACGGTTTGAATGGAAGAAAGCTGTTGCGTTGGTAGTGGTGATTTGTGCAATATCTATAAACGAACTTTTTCGATGACGTTTATCACCGTTTTCTTTGTTGCACTTACCCTCAATCTGCTGTGGGAGTTTTGGCACTGGAGGTATTATGAGACATGTTTGAGAATGCTCCCGGTTGAGCGGCAGTTACTCCTTGCAACAATGTCGGTGAAGGATGCGGTATGGATCACAATATTTTATGGGATTGCCACGAGCGGTTTATTTTTGCATGGATGGAAACTCGTGCTTGCAGTTGCCGTTATGGGACTCATGTTTTCATATACTGACGAGCGCGTGTCGCTGTACCTTAAGAGATGGGAATACGCAGTCAACATGCCGCGCGTGCTTGGAGTGGGACTTTGGCCGCTTCTCGAACTTGCAGTCACGGGCGCAATTTCCACCTTTATTACTGTCATACTGTTCTAGTTTTGCGCATGCAGTGAGAGTAGGGTACAGTGATTACATGATAATGGCAGAGCGGGTCTACTACGTTCTGATACATCCGATTCGGTGGCTCTATTGGTCGGTGCGACATCCGCGAAAACTTCGAGTTAAATGTCTGGTGCATTGCAACGGGCATTTTTTGTATGTACGGAACCGGTATCTCAAGTATTGGACGTTTCCAGGTAAGTTTGTAAAACGATCAGATTTTGAAACGTCGATGGTTGAGTCTCCCAAGCACGAAGTGGAACACTTACTCAAAGATGAACTGGGAATCGCCGTGAAGCATCTCACGCATCTTTGCGAATTTCGAGAACAGTATCGCAGGGGGAGATTTGATACGGTCGAATGCTTCTATGCGGAATCTCCCACTGCAGAATTTCATATTACCAATGTTGAGCTTTGGGAAGCAGAATGGTTTCCGGAAGACAAGCCCCCGTTTCCACTTGGTATGTCCGCGCGCGTAGTGCTTGACGCGCTCCGGCACGCAAAAAACGCTCCAGTACGTAAACTTACAGAAAGCGCATGAGCGCATTTTCGAGCGCGCCGAGACCAAAGCGCCCGAGGATCATGAACGCGTAAGAAATTAAATACCCGAGCTTTCCGAGTGCGAGCAATATTCCAAGCAGTACGATCGTGATGCCTCCACCGAATGAAACGGGGTCCGCGTTCGTGCGCTCACCAACGCGCACAATCAGCCACGCTCCGGCAAGCGGTAGTACCATGGGCAGCGTGATCAGTGCGAACTTCCCGATCCCCGTTGCGCGAATCGCGGGAATTGCATAAAGGATTGTTGCAAATAAAAAACCAACGACTATTCCCATCACTCCGAGTATCCAGCGTTTGCGGCGCTCCGTAAATGCGAGATATGAAGCAATGCGACCAGATGCTGATCCGATACTGTAGCCAATGAGTAAAAATGGCACCGCAAGCCCGAGCGCAAAACTACCAAGCAGGACCGCGCCAATCGTTTCCGATCCTCTTGTTGCGGCGATAGTCAGAATCGTCCCAAGAATCGGCCCAATGCAAGGACTCCATCCTACGGCAAAGGTAGCGCCAAAAAGGAATGCGGTAATCTTATTTCCACGTCGCAGGCGCGCGGGCAGCGCAATTGCCTGATGTTGCGATAGCGCTGCAATATGCAGTAGTCCAGCGAGCTCGAGGCCAAAGAGTATGAGAAATGCGCCACCAATAGGGAACAGGACAGATCGGTAGGAAATCAGCGCGCCTCCAAACCGTGACGCCGCAACACCGAATATCAAAAAAATAAATGTAAAACCACTTACGAACAAGACAGCGCTCGCCATCACTCGCTTCCGCTGGCCACCTCCGCTATCTGTCGTTGCAAGATCGCGTGAAGATGTCCCGCTGATGTACGCAAGATACCCAGGTACGAGGGGGAGGGTACATGGCGCAAGAAATGTGAAAAGCCCTGCAATAAATGATGGAATAACAAGCTCAAATGGGAAGGATGGCATAGGAAAATTATAGCACTTTACATTATTTCCGATGGGTATACATTAATTGCAGGAGCACAACCGTGCTGATTTGCCGCAGGGAGGGACAGTATGTTTTTCTTTTACCCGCCATTCCCATATAGCGAAGAATGCGCAGAAAACGAACCGTCGGCAGAGGAGATCGTGGAGGACTGGCTTCCGGTACGTTTCGTAAAAGGATTACTCGCACAGCTCCACATAGGGTTTATCGCCGCGATGTTTGATCGCGGCCATGTACTCGAGGACAAGCGCGAGTAGCCAATACGACCCTAAACGCCCCTGTACTCCAAGAGAGTTTGGGGGCGTTCTCATGTTTGGCAAATGATCGCACGCGTGTAAGACAAAAAAGCTCATTAATAGGAGAATACAGGTGAATAGGAGTCAGTTTTTGGAATGTTGGGAGGCATGGTTTCGGGAGATCTCAAACAAGTGCAGAACGCGTACTGGCTTGCAAAAAACGCGCACCGCATGCAAGTACGGGACGATGGCGTTCGATACTTCGAGCATCCACGCGCTGTAGCCACTTTGTTAATCGAACATGGGTACAACGATGTGGGAATCGTTACGCGCGCGCTGCTACACGATGTCGTGGAAGATACCAATACACCTTCCGAAGTAATCGTTGACATGTTTGGGCACGGCATCTGGGCGTCGCTCTTTGTGCTTTCGAAGGTAATTCCAGTGTTTGATCCGGTGACCGGTCAAATCTTTGGTCGGTTCAAAAAATCGACGGAAGAATACTACGCAGCACTTGCAGGTGCGAACAAAGAAGATCGGTTGGTGAAGTGTGCAGACCGGCTCCATAACCTGCGATCCATGAGTGCTTGGACACTCGATCGAAGGGAAAGATATCTTCATGAAACGCGCAAGTATTTATTGCCAATCGCGCTGAATGATGATCTGTGGCTGTATGGAGAACTCGAAAAAGAGGCGCGCGAGGTTGGTGAGGGCACGGAATAGGTATTTCTCGCAACAAGGGTTTCCACGTGGGAACCCTGTTTTTTTACCACTCAAGCACGCCACCGACCTTGTATTCGGTGACGCGAGTTTCGAAGAAATTCTTTTCTTTGTTCAGGTCAATTGCCTCTGACATCCACGGAAATGGATTTTCAACGTTGTACTGCAATGGGAGGCCAATACGATCAAGCCTGCGATCTGCGATGTACTCAATATATTGTTTAAACCCCTCCACATTCATACCAAATATTCCTATCGGAAATGCGGTACGCGCAAACTCTACTTCCAGATCGACCCCTTGTTTAATGAGACCAAGGAGACGACGTTGAAATTCCTCCGTCCAAATTTCGGGCTGTTCTTGTTTGATGGTGTTAATGAGATCAATGCCAAAGTTGAGGTGCATGGTCTCGTCACGCATAATATATTGGATTTGCTCGGCTGACCCCGTCATTTTATTTTGCCGCTGGAAACCAAACATCACTGCAAACGCGCTATAAAAGAAAATACCCTCCATAATAACAGAGAATACTACAATGTTTTCGACAAACTTTTGATCCGTCTCCAGTGTGCCTGTTTTGAAATGAGGATCAAAAATTCCCTCGTTAAAACTCAAAATAAATGAGTCTTTGTCATAAATGCTTTTCACTTCGCGATACATATTAAATAACTCGCCCTCGTCAAGTCCGAGCGACTCTACAATGTATTGATATGCGTGCGTGTGCACCGCTTCTTCATATGCTTGGCGGAGCAAATAAAGGCGACACTCCGGAGAGGTAATGTGTTTGTACGCTGCAAGTACAAGGTTATTTGCGGCGATTGAATCTGCGGTCGTAAAAAATCCGAGCACAGTTTTGAGTGCGGTACGCTCATCGGCGGATAGGACGGTGGGGGACTTCCATTGCTCTACATCGCGCTGCATGCCGATTTCGGTGGGTAGCCAGTGATTTGCGTTTGCCGTGTTATACGCCTCCCACGCAAACGTATGCTTCATCGGGTAGAGTTGTACGACATCAGCATCAGTGCCGTTAATAATGCGGCGTTGATTAATGTCGATTCGTCGGTTTGTGAATTCGATAGGCATGCACGTGTGTGTTATGTTGTTATGATTTAGTGTTTTTATGATCTTGTGATCTTGTGATCTTGTGATCTTGTGATCTTGTGATCTTGTGATCTT
>CAYHBS010000008.1:0-16272 GCA_964354975.1 uncultured Candidatus Saccharibacteria bacterium | reverse complement strand
TCTTGTGATCTTGTGATCTTGTGATCTTGTGATCTTGTGATCTTGTGATCTTGTGATCTTGTGCCCCCGTGATTTAATGATTTCATGATCTTGAGCTTTCTTGATCTCATGATCTGATGATTTTATGTTCTCGTGCTCTTGTGATTTTATGTTCTCGTGATTTACTGATTCACGCCTGGCAAGATTCGCATTCTTCGGTTTCGGCATAAAATACACCAGGTTTTCGATCAAATGTTGCTGTTGAGACCGCTGCGGAAATTGCGGACGCCACGGGGGGTGTAGACTGTGCCACCACATACTCCGCAGCGTTGGGAATCTCCATCTGCGCAGGCACTTCCATTGTAATAATTTCCGGAAGTGCTTCGGTGACCGTGGCGATAACTGCCGTGGCTTCTGTGACATGCTCACTCCGTTTGTGTGTTACTCCATATTCAACCGTATTCACCGTTGATTTTTCTACTTGCGATGCCGAGAGTGTGCGGAGGTAGTAGGTTGTTTTTAGACCAAGTTCCCATGCATAGAAATACACATCACTCAATTCTTTTCCGGAGAGTCCGCGGAAAAAAATATTAATGGATTGTGATTGATCAATCCATTTTCCACGAAATGCCGCTGCCTTTAATATCCAGCGGGGATCGATCTCAAATACTTCTTTATATTTTCTACGAATGTGTGGAGGAATCTCCTCAATCTGCGCGATACTCCCATCGTGATATTTTATCAGTCCAAGCATGTGTGGCGTCCAGAGTCCGAGTTCTTTGAGTTCCGCAATGAGATAGGGATTTATGACCACAAATTCACCCGCCTGATTTGATTTTACAAACAAGTTTTTATAAATCGGTTCCACGGTAGGAATGCATCCCACAATGAGCGCCGTCGTTGCGGTGGGAGCGATCGCCATCGTATTAGAGTTGCGCATTCCATATTCAGCGATTGCCGCACGTACGGGCGACCAATCAAGTTTTGCAGTTACCGCAACGCTGGTGGACATGCCGCGTTCTTGCTCAAGTATTGCAATGGTATCTTGGGGAAGAATACCGCGATCCCATTTTGATCCTTTGTATGATTGATACGCTCCTCGTTCGTGCGCTAAATCTGTGGAGGCGAGTATTGCGTAGTACGCGACCACTTCCATAGATTCATCAGCAAAACGCACTGCTTCGTCCGTGTCAAAGTGAATGCCAAGCATATAGAGTGCGTCTTGATACCCGCGAATGCCGAGTCCCACGGGGCGATGCCGCATGTTGGAGCGTTCCGCATCTTTAGTAGGATAGAAGTTAATATCAATGACGTTGTCGAGCATGCGCATTGCTACGGTCGTCACTTTGCCAACAAGTTCGCGATCAAATCTTCCGCCCACCACAAATTTCGCAAAGTTGAGCGATCCGAGATTGCATACCGCAGTTTCTTCCGGAGAGGTGTTAAGCGTAATTTCCGTACAGAGATTGGAATTATGCACCACGCCCGCGTGATCCTGCGGGGAGCGTAGATTGCACGGATCCTTGAATGTCATCCAAGGGTGTCCGGTCTCAAAGAGCATGGTCAGCATACGTTTCCAGAGATCACGCGCCTCAATTCGCTTATATTGCTGGAGTTCTCCGCGGTCCGCACATGTCTCATATTCGATGTATTTCTCATCAAACGCCTTGCCGTAGAGATCATGGAGTTCCGGTGTTTCTTGGGGAGAAAACAGGGTCCATGTACCGTTTTCGCGCACACGCTTCATGAATAGGTCGGGAATCCAATTTACCGTGTTGATGTCGTGCGCGCGGCGACGCTCATCTCCGGTGTTTTTACGGAGCTCCAAAAAATCTTCGATATCAAGGTGCCACGTTTCAAGATATACGTTTGTTGCTCCTCTACGCTTCCCACTGCGATTAATTGCGACCGTGACATCGTTCGCAATTTTCAAATATGGAATAACACCCTGCGATTCCACACCGATTGCTTTTACCATCGCTCCCGTCGCGCGCACCGGTGTCCAGTCGGTACCAATGCCTCCAGACCATTTAGAAAGTTGTGCGTTGTCTGCGTAGGTTTTAAAAATTCCTTCCAGTGTGTCGGGCACCGTGTTTAAGAAGCATGAAGAAAGTTGTGGCTTCGGTGTACCTGCGTGAAGTAATGTTGGAGTGGACGGCGTATAGTACATCGCAGACATCACATGATAAAATTGCGTCGCATATGCGTCCTTGTCTTGTTCGAGGAGCGCCATACCCATCGCGATGCGCATCCAAAAATGTTGGGGAAGTTCGAGATATTCTTTTTGAAGTGTTTGTATAAAATATCTCCCATGAAGCACTTGGGCGCCCAAATAATCAAAGAGTCCATCACGTTCAATTCGGAGATCTTGAGCAAGGCGAGGAAGATCAAACGTCAGCAAGCGCGGGTCAAGCTTTCCCTCTTCCACTCCACGCTGGACATTACGTACAAATGACGTTCGGTACTCTTTCTCGAAGTCCGGATGGCGCTCGTTGATCCCAATAACCGCTTTATAAAGATCATTCCAGAGGAACCGAGCGGTTACTTTGGCGTATGCGGGATCTTCTTCGATGTGTGCGCGTAATGTCAGTTCAATTGCTTTATTAATTTCGCCCGTCGAGATACCATCAAACAAGCTCGATTTTGTTTCCTCTACAATTTTTTCGATATTAATGACACTTTCAAACCCCGTCACCGCAATAGCGATTGCTTCACGGATCTGCCCAATATCAAACATTGCGATACTACCGTCGCGTTTCTTGACCCGGAGGTCACTGCGTTCAATTTTACGGAGCAGTTCAATGCGCTCTGCGTCCCTCGCGATTTGACGCGCTTGCCGGTACAAAATGTACGACTTCGCAACATCAAAAAATCCATGCAATGCAAGCGAACGCTCCACCACATCTTGAATATCCTCCACTCCTGGTGTGGATACTCCAAATTTTGACTCGATGACCGATACGACATCTTGCGCAATGGCGGAAATTTGATCCGTCGCGACGCTTGTTTCTATTGCAATACATGCCTTTTCAATTGCGCGCTCGATGCGAGTAATGTCGAAGTCGACAATGGCACCGGTTCGCTTTTTGATCTGGGTGATGGGCATGTGGGGGGTGGTTGAAGTAATGTGATAATTGCGCGAAATAATTCGCAGTGCACTGCGAAACGAGATGTGGAGGTCTCCTCATTATCGCTCCCTATGAAGGAAGTGTGGTAACTGTGGAAAAAAGCATTCGAAAGCCGTTGCAAATACTACCCTTTGTGTGGCGCACAATATATCACTCTTTTTGACACTAAAAACACACGCATAGACACTCGTCAATAAATTGGACAACAACAAGTATAATGTCCTTTATGGTAGATCACTCGAGAGCCCCTATGAACCAAAGCGCCAAATCGTTGCCGTGTAACGAAATAAAAATTTTCTCCCCGCGTATCTCTAAGAGACATTCTATATATCAATATGTACTATATATTTTCTTAGTCACACGCTATAATTGACCGTATGTTGGATATCGATTTTATTCGAGACCACGCAGACATTGTGTCTGGGTCCGCCAAAAAGAAGGGATTTAATACTGATATTCCGGGGTTGCTGAAAGCCGACGAAGAGCGCCGCCGCCTTATTAAGGAAGTGGATGATTTGCGTGCCAAAATTAATGAAGCATCCTCGCGCATTCCAACAATGGGGGATACGCCGGACCGACAAATGCTCATTGAAGAAATGCGGCAAGTAAAGGAAGCGCTGGGCGTGAAGGAAGATACGATGCGCCGCGCGGAGGAGTTGTTTCAGAATTTAATGCTCACGGTTCCAAATGTTCCCGACCCTTCTGTTCCAGAGGGAAAGACGGACGAAGATAATGTGGAAATAAAGAAAGTAGGAGAAACGCCCACATTTTCTTTTGTGGTGAAAGATTATATGACCATCATGCGGGCGCACGATTTGGTGGACCTGGAGCGCGGCACGAAGGTGGCGGGATTTCGCGGTCTATTTTTGAAAGGTGACGGGGCGCGACTTTCCATCGCACTCTGGCGGTACACGATGGATTTTATGGCGGCGCGTGGATTTACAGAGATGATTGCGCCAACACTGGCGCGCGAGCGCAACTTCATGGGCACCGGATGGTTTCCGTTAGACGCGCAAAACGTTTATCAAACGCAGGACGGCCTCTATTTAGTGGGAACGGCAGAAGTATCCACGATGGGATACCACGCAGATGAAATACTTGACGCGGAAGAACTACCGAAAAAATATGTGGCATTTTCCCCGTGTTACCGAAGAGAAGCGGGGAGTCATGGAAAGGATACAAAAGGAATTTACCGTGTGCATGAGTTTTATAAGGTTGAGCAGATTATTCTCTGCAAAGCAGATCACCAGGAATCCGTGAAGTATCACGAGGAGCTACTAGCAAACTCCGAGTCTCTCATGCAGTCGCTCGAAATACCATATCGCGTGGTAGTGAACTGTGCGGGAGACTTGGGACTTGGTCAGGTCAAAAAATATGACATTGAGTCATGGGTTCCAAGTGAACAGAGGTACCGAGAAACACACTCGGCTTCCTATTTTCATGCATTTCAGACGCGTCGCCTCAATATCAAGTACCGTGGAGAGGATGGAAAAGCTGTATTCGCGCATTCATTAAATAATACCGCCATCGCAACACCACGCTTCCTTATTTCTTTTATTGAAAATCACCAGCAATCAGACGGAAGCGTACGCATCCCCACGGCACTCGTTCCGTATATGGGAAAAGAACGCATTGGTTCGTGATAACATACGTGTGTGAGAAAACAATCCAATAAAAAACATCGGATTCAAAACCGTGCGGATTTTGTGCGTGGACGGCGTTCTCGCATAGTCAAAGAACGCACCGTGCGTATGAGCATGTACGGCGCGGGGATTATTGCTGTGTGCGTGCTGTTTGTGATGCTCACACGTTGGTCGCGCCTACAGTTTACGCAGATATTTGTGTTGGGTGCGCGTGAAGTGCCTACCGAACAAATTGAGAAAGAAATTTCCCAATATCTCGCATCTTCCACGGGAGGAGTCTTTCGCGCGTCCAGTATGCTGTTGTTTCGTCGCGCAGCGCTTGCCGGGGATCTTGAGCGCACATTTCCTCAAATTTCCGATGTCTCCGTGAACCGCATTTTTACTGACCGCGCCATTGAAATCACGGTGACGGAACGTGATCCATGGGCGACGTTCTGCACGGGAGACACGTGTGCCTATATTGCCGAAGACGGAGTTGCGTACGCACATACGCTTGCTCGGGACGCGTCGCTGATGACGTTGATACGACAGGAAAGTTCAGGGAATACGGATCTTGGTGCTGTCTGGTGTGATGAAGAATGTCGGAGCGCGGTACGCACCATAAAAAATGTACTCGAGCGCGACGCCCATCTTGGTGCGCTTTCCATTACGTACGGAGAGGATGAAGCGCTCACACTCACCACGCGTGAAGGATGGGACATTCGTATACTGCGCACGGCAGATATTCCACGAGTCACGGAAAATATCAAAATTGCGCTTGAAACAACCATTAAAGAGCGTCGGAAGTCGCTCGATTACATCGACGCGCGGTTCGGGGATCGCGTGCACTATCAATACAAATAAAAAAACGCCGGACACGATTATCGTTTCCGGCGCGTCAGTTGCTGTGTTGCTTTCTCAGGTGAAAGTGGGAATATAATGTGCCCAGCAATCATATTGTCAATTTCCGAGTAGAAATGACTAATGACTGTGCACTCGTGATCAAATAAGTATGACTGCCGATACGTGCGTTTCTCCGGAGGGATGTCGGGGAGCATGCGTACGAGCACGTCTGCGCGATGCATTGCGGCATTAATGCACAGTAAACTAAATGCGTCAATCAGCTGCGCTCTTTTTTGTAATGCTTGCTGCTGTAGCGCGCGCGATTCAGCATACAGCCGATGCGCCGTTGCTTTCGACGCTCTTTCTGGGATGAAATGTTTACCTTTTGTCACGTTGCACCTCCATGCAAAGCCTACTTGAGTGGGCACAATTGGTCAATGACTGCATGTATTACTGTGGCGTCGTATATTCACGCACGATGATGGTGCCACGAAAATCGTACATATCCTCGAACCGATGCTCGGAGCGCTGTTTCCACGCAGATGGAACATCGGGTTGAAAATTCCCAAAACCCGTCGTATCAATTTTCCAAATTGTGTCGTTTTCCTGTATCGATTCAAAATCTGGCACCACCTCATCTGGACTTATCAACGCGGTGCCCGAATAGTGAGTGAGATTTTTTCCCAGCAGTAATGGACGGAGTGGCAGGGTATTGTAGTACCTGTGCGTAAAAAAAATGTACGAGGTGCTCACGACGACCGTGTCGTCGAGGGAGGCATTTTCGTTGAGAAATGCAGCCGCCGCGCGCATACCGGGCTTTCGTAGAATATCGAGCCCATAAAATCGGAGCGGGAAAGACACCGCCGTGCCAATGAGTAATATCGCAAGCACGCTGTTTCTGATCCATAGGCGCGAAATGTGATACGTCGCAACTACCAGGAATATCACAAGAAACGGCGTTGAGTAAATAAAGTAGCGTTCGAGAAAAATTGATGTACGCGCAGATACGAGCGCGGAGGCAATAAATGGAAAGAAGAGTAATGGAAGAAGTACCGGTCGCACGCGCGGTTGCGTTGTTCGGAGTAGCGCGTAGAGCGCAATCGCGAGGAGCGCAATTAATATGTACAGTGCGTGCGCCCATGAGAAAGCGTTCTGAAAAATTTGAATGCCATATCCCGGGTGTGCGTCCACTCCCGTCAGGAGCTTCCAAAGTGTTTTTGGAATTGACCACCACGTCATTGCTCCAATCCAATAATCCTCGGTTACTTGCGCTACTTGTTTTAAAAATGTGGGAAGCCAAGGAACATACAGAATACCCACCAGTCCGGCAGCGCCGAACAGTCCCTTGAGTGAAGCAATATACTCGCCTCCTGATTTTTTTTGTAGCCAAATCAGTGACAGTACCGCGATGCCGATCGCAATGATATAAAACACGGTGTAATAGTGGGTGTAGAGCGCCGCGGCAGAGAGAAGCGTGAATGCGCTCCACGCATTCCATCGGTCATGACCTGTACGATTCAGTGCGGTCAGCGCCGCAAGAAGCGCGCCAAGAATGAGCGTAATGCCAAGCGTATACATGCGCGCCTCCATGTTGTGCTGTATCACAAATGAGTTTGCAAAAAAGAGAAAAGCCGACGCGACGGCAATTTCTTTGTTCCTCGTGAGGAGTTGCGCAATCCGCCACGTCAGGTAGGTCGCAATACATCCAAAAAGTACGCTAAACAATCGGAGGGTGAAAGTGGTGTTTCCCAGCAGATCGGTCCAGCCGCGCAGGAGTACATAGTAGAGTGGCGGGTGGACATCGAGTGAGATCCGCGAGAACATTTCTTGGATATCGTACTGAACGAGGAGACCCGAAAATGCTTCGTCGTGCCAAATAGAATAGCTATCCAAGTAGTAGAGTTGAAACGCAAGTAATGCGAGCGCAAGTATAACGCATACGCCAATACATACACGCAACGGAGAAGATTGCATGACCATAGTATAACTCACATGCGTGCGCACTCCACGGTGGATAGATATGCATAGGATGGTACAATACCGCTATGGACGATCGCACATCGGGCGGTTTTGAAATCACTCCCGAAATTTATCCTTCTACTCCGGAGACCACACCAATTCCTAGCGAAAAAGTGCCGAGTCACACGTCTCACGAAGGAGCCACAAAAGATGAAATATTTGCCCATATCGGCGCGCTCATAGCCGAGCGCACCGCACAATTTCAGAGCGCGCCGTACGCATCAGTGATTTCCGAGGTGCGTCCCGGAGAAATCGATTTTTTGCTCGATATAGCGTTCAAGCGCGGAGGAGGGGACGCCGGAGCAATTGCCGCAATTGACGCTGCCCTCACGTTCAAAAATCAAGAATTGGTACGCGCCCTCCACGAAGCGCTCACGCGTCAACGATGGGAGAAAAAGAAACAAGAAATGCACTAACTATGACCGAATATTCACGCTTTCCAACGCCAGAGGCGGAAGCGGAGCACATTGAAAGTAAAATTATTGAGCGCGTACACGAGCAAGTGCGCGCCGGCAGTGACAACCACTCGGATACCAAGCGTGACATCGCCGCGGTGCTCTCTGATCACGTTGGAGGTTTTGAGATCCCCGGAGAAGGGGGGCAGAACGTTGGCGCGGATTTCGCTCACTCTGCTACCATTCAACAGCTTACGACTACGGCATTCAATAAGGGTATTACCGAGGCGGTACACATGGCTCGGTCCCTTAAGAGTCCCCATCTACTCAAAGAGCTTCACAACGCACTCACCGATATTTTTTATGATCGTCTCGTTGCTTCGGGATTAATTCAAAAGGAGTAACATGAATGTCTCTTCGGTACTGCTGATCTCAATCGCACTTGCGTTTGCCGTCGTTGCGGGCATCGCCTCTTTTTTTGTAGGGAAGTCGCGCAAGTTCCGTCTCCTCTCTTCGTCGCTCCATTTAAAACTTTTTAAAGTGCTTATTTTAGAGCTGCCGGACGATGCGCAGCACGGGCAAGGAAAGCGAGAGTTTGAATTGTTTCAAAAAATGGAACAACTCTATGCAGGACTTTCTGGACTCAAGGCGTCAGGATGGCTTGCATCCCCACTCACGTTCGCATTTGAAATTGTTATTCCAAAAGTAGGAAAGACCGCGCAAATCTATGCAGCGGTGCCGCATAAATACGCAGGGAGCTTTGAAAAAATGGTGCACTCACTCTATCCGGGGAGCGCGGTTGAGGCCAGCACAGACTATAATATTTTTAATAATGATGGAGCAACCGCAGGATCGATGCTTACATTATCGCGCGAGCAAGTGCTCCCCATTCAAACGTACGAGCAGTTAGGACACGAGCCGTTTGCCGTCATTGCGGGCGCAATGGCGAATCTTGATCAGGACGGAGAAGGTGCTGCAGTACAAATTATTCTTCGTGCGCCGGCAGTGAAGTATGGGGAGATTGCAAAAAAAGTGATCAAAAAAATGCGCGAGGGGAAATCATACGGAGTCGCTGTGCATGAGGCGCGTCGATCATCCGTAAGTAAAATAGTGCGCGATTCGACCAGTGGAGAAAAAAAGAAAGACGCTAAACCATTTGATCCTAAAAGTATAGACGAAGAAACGGTAAAGCAGCTCGAAAAGAAGAGCGCGAAAATTGGGTTTGATGTGAATATTCGATTATTTGCGTCTGCTGCTTCAAAAGATGAGGCGGAACGCATTTTAGGAGAGCTTGAATCGGCGTTTCATCAATTTGAGAATCCGCTCGGGAATGGTTTTAAAGTGCTACGCTTGAAGGGGCGCACATTTAACAAACACGTATATCATTTTGCATTTCGATTGTTTGATGCGGGCGTGACTTCCTATTTAAATCTCACGGAGCTTGCAACCCTACTCCATTTTCCGTCGCACAGATTTGCAAATCCGCACGTACAATTTCAAAAGTCGCGCACGTCCATGGTACCCGCAGGTGTTTCCACGTCGGGCATCTTAATGGGAAAAAATGAGTATGGCGGGCAGGAAACGGATATTTATATTGCACCCGAGGATCGTCGTAGGCATCTCTACGTCATCGGACAAACTGGCACCGGTAAAACCGTGTTGCTTAAAAATATGATTGTACAGGACATGGAGCAGGGTGCGGGAATTTGTTTTATAGATCCACATGGAGATACGGCGGAAGATTTACTTGGTCTTGTCCCTCCCCATCGTCTCAAAGATGTGATTTATTTCAATCCGGTGGACATGGATCGTCCGCTCGGAATGAATTTTCTCGAATATGACATCACGCGTCCCGAGCAAAAGACGTTTCTTGTGAACGAACTTTTTAGCATTTTTCAGAAACTTTACGGAGGTGTGCCGGAGTCGATGGGCCCGATGTTTGAACAATATTTCCGCAACTCCACACTGCTGGTGATGGAAGACCCACCCAGCGGAAACACGCTGCTCGAAATTGAGCGCGTACTTGCGGACAAAGAGTTTCGCACGCTGAAACTGTCACGCACCGCAAATGTGGTGGTGCGTACGTTCTGGAAACACATTGCCGAGAAAGCGGGAGGGGAGTCAAAGCTCGAAAATATGGTTCCCTACATCACATCAAAATTTGATACGTTTCTCGCAAACGATATTATGCGCCCGATCATTGCGCAGGAGCACAGTTCGTTTGATTTTCGCAAAATGATGGATGAAGGGAAGATTCTTATTGTGAATTTATCGAAAGGACAAATTGGCGAAATTAATGCAAACCTATTGGGACTTATTTTAGTGGGCAAGATTATGATGGCTGCGTTTTCGCGAGGAAACATTCCCGACGAAAACCAACGCAAGGATTTCTATCTGTATATCGATGAGTTCCAAAATGTGGTTACGGACGCGTTTGCGACGATTCTTGCTGAAGCGCGCAAATATCGTCTCGATCTTATCGTTGCGCACCAATTTATTGGCCAGCTCGATGAAGAAACGAAGAAGGCAGTGTTTGGGAATGTCGGGTCTATCGTGTCGTTTCGTGTGGGCGAGGAAGACGCAGAATTCTTAGAACAACGCTTCACACCCTCGTTTACAAAAAATGATCTTTCGAATATCGACAACTATAATGCGTACGCGGATGTGCTCTCGGGTGGAAAAACTGCACAACCATTCAATATGCGTACGATGGCGCCTGCGCGGGGTAATCCACAAATTGCTGCGGCTGTGAAAGAATTTTCACGCCTTACCTACGGACGCCCAAGAGATCAGATAGAGGCAGAAATTCAACACCGATTTAATAAATTTATTTAGCGCCTATGCCCGTATCATTTTTGAAATCTCGGAGCATGTATCCGTTTCTCATCGGCACGGTCATGGCGGTGTTTCTGATACCAATTTTGCAGTCCGCCGAACACGCACCAGCCATTGCACCGTACGCACCGTATCTCTGGATTGTGGTGGTGGCCGCTCCGCTGCTTGTGGTGCTTGGGTACGGCACTGGCGTGCTACTACTTGGTCGGATGAATGTGATTCGAGAAGTGTTGAGATTTGGGGTGATTGGAGCATCAAATTTTGCGGTTGATTCTGGAGCGACACAAACTTTGATTGCGCTCACTGGGTACACCGACCCAAAGTCACTTCCTTTTTTACTGCTCAATGCCACGGCCGTTGCGATGGCAGTAGGGAATAGCTATGCCTGGAATCGCTGGTGGACATTTGGTGACGGAGGCGTGGTGGCGCGTCCTACATTTATTAAATTTATTGCGGTGTCGCTTGGTGCCATTGCAATCAATACCGCAACCGTATCGCTGTCTCTACAGGCATTCTATCCCTCTGGCGACTACCCATTGTATGCACTGACCGAAGTGAAGGTGATTGCGACGGTAGTGTCAATGACCTGGAATTTTTTGGGGTATAAGTTTCTCGTATTTAAAAAATAACGCGCCCCTAATGAGGCGCGTCAGTTGAAGAGCTTTTGAGCTGTTTTTCAATGAGTTCAGCGATGCACTGCATTGCAAGGATCGCTTTGTTCTTATACCGGTCGGACTTATCCGAGAATCGGATGAGTCCAGGGCAATTTGGATCTTTGTTTTGTTCTTTTCTCAACTGCTCCTGCAGATGGTCTCGTAGGCTGCGGACGTGAGATTGCAACGCGTCGAGCTCGCAGGTTCCTGCGCTTCGTGTAAGCTGAAACATTGTGTCGTCGATGAAGTTATTGAGCTCCACTCTCTCGTCTAGCGTAAGCTCATGAAGAGCATACACGCTGTAGATGACTTCGGTGATGATGTCGCTCAGTGGGATTCCAAAGACTTTTCTATCCATAGTGCACCTCAAGAAAGACCGTATATTAAAAACAACATATTGTCAAAAGGGCGCCTTTGCTCCGCTATGGTGAAGAGACCCTGTGCTGAATAGCGGAAGATGTTCGGCCGCATTCTCAAGCGCATCGGCGATGTGCCGTAGGACAAAGAACAGCAATTGAGAGTCAGTCGGTTGGAGTCGACGTTCATCTGGGCCACCGAAGGTACCATGACGCATTCGTGCGGTTCCTTTCCAGTAAAAAATGCGTACGCGCAGGGCTTGAGAAAGTTTAGTAGCGTCTCTGACGCGATATTGATGTGCCGCTGATGCCAGCTCGTCTGTGAGTGCGACTACGATATCTGATTGCCGCTCTGTCGGTATCTCGGTCATTTTGAGCACATGATGCTCGACGAGATTTACGATGATGCGGTTGATTTCAGGAGCGAATCCAAGATGTTGGACCTCCTCGATGGCGTCTTCGTAGGTGAATGATGGTGTCATGTTACAACCCTCCGTAGGCATTATACGTGCGCTACACGCTGGCGAGCAATAGTGCATTTGGAATGCATGGGCATTGTGCTATTATTTTTTTATGGCCGAACACTCCACGCTCTACCGAAAGTACCGTCCACAAACATT
Organism: uncultured Candidatus Saccharibacteria bacterium; assembly: GCA_964354975.1. GTDB lineage: Bacteria > Patescibacteriota > Minisyncoccia > Ryanbacterales > HO2-45-13 > CAYHBS01. The sequence continues at coordinate 3,822 of CAYHBS010000008.1, read as the reverse complement.
TGAAGATGTTGTAGGACAAGACCATGTGGTGAATGCGTTGCGTACCGCTGTTGATCAAGGTTCTGTTTCGCATAGTTATTTGTTTTCGGGACCGCGTGGAACGGGAAAAACGACGGTGGCGCGCATACTCGCGCGTGCGGTAAATTGCACGGGGAGCGGGAAGAAAAAACCCTGCCTCACGTGTGATATTTGCACGCAGTTTCAATCTGGCATTTCGCTTGATCTCATTGAAATTGACGCCGCTTCGAATCGCGGGATCGACGATATTCGTGACCTCCGTGAAGCCGTACGTTTTCATCCTCAATCTGCAAGAAAAAAAGTGTATATCATCGACGAAGTGCATATGCTCACGAAGGACGCATTTAATGCGCTCCTGAAAACACTAGAGGAGCCGCCGGAGTTTGTCATATTTATCCTTGCGACCACGGATCTTGAAAAAGTACCCGATACGATTCGTTCTCGGTGTGAGGAGTTTCAATTTCGTCGCATCGCTCCATCTGTCATTCAAAAGCGACTCGCGGAGATCGCTACCGCAGAGGGCGCACATATCGATAAGGACGCGCTCCGCATGCTGGCACTGCTTGCGGAGGGGTCCGAACGTGATGCAGAAAGCTTACTTGGTCAAACCCTCGCATCTCACGCGGGATCAATGAGCGGGGAAGATGTCGCTGCGTTGTTTGGGCTCCCACAAACGAGCATGATTGCGAAGCTCCTGAAGACATGCGTACGTGGCTCGCTAAAGGACGCGCTCGAAATAGTCGAGCACGCAACCGCGCGTAATATTGACCCACAATTAATCACAAAATTACTCCTTGAAGATCTCAAATATGCTTTGTTTCTTGCGGTCGATAACGGATATCGTGCGGCATTGGAAGCCGAAATATCTAGTGAGCATTTGCAGTTTTTAAAACAAGAAGGGGAAGCCGCAGGAATAGAAGAATTACGGCGGATGCTCGTACTCCTTCTAGAGGCGTATCATTCTCCCTATACCACTGCCATTGCAGAGCTTCCGTTGGAGCTTGCGCTTGTTGAAATTCACACACGTCGCCCCGAAAAGAAATAAATCTCAATAACCGCACGGTACATCGTTGAGATAAAAAAAGCCGCCTGCCCAAGGTGGACGAGGCGGCGTTGGTTTGTTGTTGGGTCACTCCGACTTGGTATGACTCGAGCTCTGCGACAGCTTCTTATTGAACTGTTCCGACCACTCCTCCGGGATGTGTTGATCGCGTGCAGACACGGTATCGTATACCGCGGTGACGGGGTGCGCCGAATCCGGTTGATCCGATGGTGCGCAGTGCAGATGTAATGGATCCCGCGTAATGACCTTGCAGAGTGTGAGGTCTGCATATCGCACGTAGTATCCGGGCAACACGTATGGGAACTTTTCTGGTTGTCTACCTGCAAACACACTGAAGTGTGGTTCACTCGCAGACAAGCTGACGATGATAACCACGACAATTGCCGCACACACAAAGATAGTCAGTTGCTTCATCTTCTTCTCCTCACCGCAACCGCGGCTAGTCTACGAGACGCTTCTGCATCGCGATGTGCAATATATTTGCCTCAACAAATGAATCTCCCGTCGGAACGTATCCGAGGGAGTCGTAGAAGGGGACAGCGTGCGCCTGCGCGTGCAGTCGTATGTTGCGATAGCCAGCGCCACGTGCATGTGTTTCCGCCGCCTCCATCAGTTTTGCGCCCGCGCCTTTACCGCGCCACTCTTTGAGCACCGCGACGCGCTCAACCTTCATCGTGAGCATGTCGTATGGATACGATCGCGCGGTTCCGATAATGTCGCCATCATCGTTGAACGCGATGAAGTGAGTACACGCAACGTCAAGTTCATCGAAGTCAATGTGCTCCGGAACGTTTTGTTCGTAGACAAAGACTTGTCTGCGTATATGCTTACCGTCGCGTATTTCTTCGTAGTCTTTAACCCTGCGCGCGAAGATCACGGCGACACCACCTCGAAAAAAGTGCTTCTTCGTTCCCGCCACTCTGCAGAGCCGACCGGATAGAAATCAATGATTTCCAGTACACGCGCTTCGTTGAATGGCGTTTCGTTCCCGTCGCTATCCTTGCAGCGCATCTTGAGATTGCGAGTTTGCAAATACGACGCGTCGAGCACGCAGAGTGACTGATCTCCCAGTTTGAACATCGAACCTGCGGTTGCGTTGATGATTTGCTGCCAGATTGCGTCGATGCGCGCATTCTCCACCGGATCCTCCATCACGGAGTCCCAGAGGTTGAGGAGTGGGTTAAGCCCGTAGACAACGATGCCAATACCGATGAAGAAACCGAGAATCACGAACATGATTTTCAAACCAGACGACGCTCTCTCACGCTTGAGATATTCGTCCAATAGCGGCGTTTGAATCTTAATTTCCATGTGAGCACTCCTTTTTTGTTGGAAAGAATTCTTGCGCATTGTACCAGATATTGACAAAAAGTCAACATATTGTAAGCTGTGGTGAGTAGTACGCCGAGGAGGCATCACATGACAAAGAAACAACAGCGTCGCCTCAAGAAGCCACATCTTCGTGAGGTGAAGCAAGAATGGAAAGCCGTCGGCGAAAAGCTCGCAAAAGGAAGTGAGCACGCAGTACGAGCAGATCTCCGCGGCGTTGCGTCCGAGGCTCCAAAGTTTGTTTGGGCATGGATGCGAGCCATGTACATGACCGCAGTGGTGCTTGCGCGCATGTCCTTCAGTGTAATGCGGTGAGCATTTCAAAACACCCCGCGACCGTTTTTTTCGGTCGCGGGGTTTCATTTTGTGAGGACGTCATTTATCGAATTCCCGTATCTACCTCAAATCGAATGGATACGTCCTGATCTGATCCAACTACCACACGTTGCGATGGGACGTTTTCCAGAGTGCTCGCAGACACCACCATCACATCGTAGGTGCCCGGCGCAACTTCGATGGCGAATGCGCCGTCCGGTGGCGATGCAATCACTCGTGTGATCTCACGGCCATTCACATCTTTCACAATAATGGGACGAGCCGCGTACGCTGCTAGTGGCACAGGGCAGGGAACTCCCTCGCGTTCTACAGGGCAGATAGGGCCAATAGAAAGAATACCGTTTATGCGACCCGGTATGCCTATCTCATATTGGTTTCCGCGAAGTGCCGCTAAAATTGATTCCACATCTGCGGTGGACGTCGCAGGCATACTGAGTCGTTTGCTGACATTGTTGAGTAGCGTAGTCATTCCCGCATTTGTAATCGCGCGCGCCGCGCTATGTATCGGATTACTGTCGTCCAAGATAAAATTCAAGTCTGACTCGTTGTATTGATACACTCCTAGTTCAGCATCGACTCCGTCAAAATCGGATAAGCGCAGATTTGGGAATGCTCGGATAAACATTGCGGGCTCAAATCCTTCTATAGGTTGTCCAACCCGCTGTATCGTTTCATTTCGCAGAGCATTCATAAACGGTATTGTTTCGTTGCTTACGATCTCCATCTTTGGGATGTAGCCATGTTGTACCCAATACCACATCAGATCAGGATTGATGCTTTGAGCTTGCCAGGCCACATATCCAAATGTCAGTGCAGTGAGGAGTATGAGCGCAGTGAAAAATTTCATATGTATATTGTAGACGCATTTGCGTTGAAAATCACACGGTTGAGTATAGGGGTATGAATTGATACAATGCAGGACAGCTTATAGTTGAAAGCTTTTAGCTTGTAGAGGGATTCATTTCTCGCTGTAAGCTATCAGCTTCAAGCTTGCGGCTACGTTTTGCGGGATCGTCTAATGGTAGGACTCCAGGTTTTGGACCTGGCTATCTAGGTTCGAATCCTAGTCCCGCAGC
>CAYHBS010000007.1:0-48716 GCA_964354975.1 uncultured Candidatus Saccharibacteria bacterium | reverse complement strand
GATTTTCTGCGTGGACATTTTGACGGGGATGGTACGTTTTACTCATACTGGGATCCGCGATGGCGTTCGAGCTATATGTTTTATACTGAATTTATATCAGCGAGCAAAAAGCACGTGGAATGGATTCGATCTGTCCTACGGAGATCGCTTGGGGTACACGGGCACGTTACACGAGATGGGAGAAGAATCACCCATCAATTAAAATACGCAAAGAAAGAGTCACTCCTCATTTTACGAAAAATGTACCATCGAACAGATGTTCCCTGTCTCATACGGAAGCGTTTGAAAATCGAGCGAGCACTCGCTATAATGAATGCCGTGTTGTAATCATGCGCGGGTGGTGAAATTGGTATACACGCAGGCTTGAGGTGCCTGTGTCCGCAAGGACGTGGAGGTTCAAGTCCTCTCCCGCGCACACATCAAAAGAGTCCCAAAGGGACTCTTTTGATGTGTGAACCGTAATCATAGACTTAGCGTAATAGGCTCAGGATCATCATTGATCAACACAAGCAATTTTCTTCCCCGATGTATTTTCACAGTAGTAATCACTTGGCGCATCCAATACCTTAAATAGTTTATTATTTTGAAAAAAATCTATTGTCGGTATCGTATCGTTCATCTCTATTTTTATAGTTTGTGCTGGGACAATTCGTATTTCAGGATATTCGTAGAAATGTGTCCAACTATCCAGTTTATTATCTTCTAATCTAATATGAACACTACTTTCTTTGTTGCTCGTAATACTCACAGTGACTGGTAGGCTATTATTACTGCCAACAAATATGACCTGATTAGGAAATAGACTATACGACATACTCGGTATCTCCAAATCAGTGCCACCATATGAATTAGAGCCTACGTGCTTTCCGTTGCTATCATAAATATCAACCTCAATATCACCGCTAAAAGCAATATTAAATCCGTAAGCATTGCCTTCAAGTTTCTTACCAATGATCCCAGCCCCTTCCCAGATGTTCCAGGTGGCGAGCAAAGTACCAATCAGCATGAGCATAACTAGGCTACTTATGATAGTGTTCTTCATACAATAATTGTAGCACTTGTTCTAGTTTTTCCATTTTGGTTTAGGCACGGCCAGTTTTCGGTATATGGTCAGGGTGACGAAAAGTTATCCACTCATTTACATGAGAGGATTTATTACTTACGCTGAAGTCAGAAAAATATTCTGGAGAGGGACACATCATGCATCCATATCCTGGAACGCTCATTATTTTCGAAGGAACGGAAGGCTCCGGGAAATCAACATGCTCGAAGTTTGCGGTACGCGAGCTCATACGAGCTGGGTACGAAGTTGTGAAGACTCATGAACCCGGCGGAGGAGACCATGAGCTCCGCGAACTCATTTTCTCTCTGAAGAACAGCATGCCAAACATCGGAGACCTCGAAATATGCGGTTTCTCTGTGGAGCGCACCATTCACTACCTAGAAGTAGTGATTCCGGCGCTGAAGAAGGGGTCTATCGTCGTGAGCGACCGCGGACCGCTTTCCATGTTTGCATACCAAGGGCCTGGGAGAAATCCCGGGAACAACAAAATGTGGGAGTTGATTCGTTCCTTCAATCGATTTGCAACACGCGGTGTTGAGGCAGACATCACGCTGTTTTTAGATCTTCCTGTGGAAATCGGACTCGCACGTGTTCCTAAAAAAAAGCGCAATCGGTTCGAAGAGGAAGGGGTCGACTTTCACAACAGAGTCCGGCACGGTTTCTGTGAAGAAGCTCGCGTCAATTCCCACACCGTGCGCATTAATACCAACCGAGGCAAAGAAGTCGTTCTGCGCGACGTGATGCGGGAAATTCACCAGTGTCTCGAGAAAAAGTCCGAAGTAGGGCTCCAAGCCTGCTCATAAAGAAAATACGGCCGTGCGCGTAATGCGCACGGCCGTTCTCTTTTTTGCAGCGTCACTGGTCATCCCAGTTGACGTTGAATCCGAGTTTCAGGAGTTTCGCAGCACACTCGTCGCGCTCTCGGTTGGCTTTGAGTGTCCCGTCTGATTCGCGCGACATCCATCCAAACTGTTTGGCGACGGGGCCCACGAGCTGTCCGTCCTGAATGGTTTGAATGATGCTGACGTCGCGCGCACTCAATGAGGTTGCGTCCATGCGATAATCCTTGAACGCTGCGTATGCAATCGGCACCCACGGCTTGACGATGCGCTCAAGAATAAGATCTGCATACGCACGAATCTCATACTGCGCGTGGCTGTCCGCGCGCAAGCGAAGAAAGTGAAAGAGATTATGCAGGTCAATCTTCCAGTACCATTCCGTGAAGTAGTTCACTGGGAGCACCATGCGTGCGAGCTCACGCGCGAGCATTCCTCGATTCGGATTGATGGGCTTTCCCTTCCCGGCATCGTTGAGAAAATACTCGTAATCGGCGTACGACCTTTTGGAAAGAAAGTTGATGCGGTCTTGTGCTACCGCCGCCTCGAGTGGCGGGAGCACACCCCCTTGTCCTTGTCTATTCGAGGTCGATTGAGCGCCCATGTGTTCAACGCGAGGAATGTAGTACTTGTCTTTCACCGTTGAATATCTTGCGGAGTACTCATTGACGTTTGCAGTGCGATGTCGAATCCACTGCCTTGCGACAAAGATGGGGAGACTTACCAGTAGCTTGATTTCTAACATCTCAAAGGGCGATGTGTGAGAGTTTCGGAGCAAGTAGCGAATGAGCCCCTCGTCCTCTTGGAAGTGCTTCGTTCCTTCTCCATAGCTCACACGCGCGGCCTGGACGATGGCAGTGTCGTCGCCCATGTAGTCCATCACCGCGACAAATCCATTGCCAAGGACAGGTAGTTGTTCCCCGAGGATTGCATCGAGAGCGGGCACAGATATACGCTTCATTTCGGATCTCCTTTGGTCTGTAGAGAGAACTGGTTACGAGCGTATAAAATATGAAAACTCCTGCGGCGTCAAGCGGGGGAGTAGAAGTGTTATTTGAGGCATTTTAATTCTTCGCGTACCACGGTGCGGTCATCCCACGGAATGCGTTTACCTCCAATGATCATCGATTGTTCCGCGCCTTTCCCGGTGATGATGACAACGTCACCTTTTTTTGCCGACGAGAGGGCCTTGCGGATCCCTAGTCTACGATCTGCAATGGCAAAACAATTGCTATTCAGGCGTTTTCCTTTACTGCGTGCTGCCGAAATAACATCAGTAATGATAGCGTCCGGGTCATCATCATACGGATCTACATTTGAAACAATCACCACGTCAGAAAGTTCCGCCGCAATTTCCCCGATGTGCGTACGCTTATCCGTGTCGCGACCTCCACCCTCTGCGCCCACAATGGAAATCACGCGATGCGTGATGCCAGAAAGCTCTCGCGCTACCGAAAGCGCATTTCGCATGCTGATTTTTTCATGTGCGTAGTCAATTATCACAGTAAATGATTGCCCCCCGTGAATTACTTCCATGCGTCCCGGGATCATCGTTAATTCTTTCAACCCCTTTGCAATCGCGTCGTCTGTCACGCCGAGACGTTGCGCCACAATAATTGATGGAAGTGCATTGAGCACATTAAACGCACCGAGAATACCGAGCGAAAAGTGGTTGTCTCCTACTGAAAATTCCACGCTGGTTCTACTGTGTGTGATGTTTGTTGCCTGTACGTCCGCAGCCGGTGTGATGCCATACGTGATCACGCTGCTGGCGGGGAAGTGCGTAAAATATCCCACGTGCTCATCATCGGCATTTGCGACGATCAGTGACGTCGCAACATGTCCTGCGATACGTTTTTTGGATTTGCCGAGCGCGCGGAACATCCGCCCTTTCATTTCTTTATATTTTTCAAAACTTCCGTCGTGCGACCGCAGATGCTCCGGCGTAAGATTGGTGAAAATACCAATGTCGTAGCGAATGCCAATGTGCCGGAATTGTTTCAGTCCTTCCGATGTGGTTTCCACGATGCAGTGTGTGCACCCCGCGCGTACCATATCTGCCATCAATTTCTGAATTGCCGCGCGCCCCGGCATCGTCATGTGATAGGTATTTAACATCTCACGGTCGGCGATTTTGACGTTTGCGGTGGTGATCAGTCCCGCACGGATACCGTCCGCGTGGAGCACGGACCATAAAAAATTCGCCGTTGACGTTTTTCCTTTCGTTCCGGTCACTCCAATAATAATCATTTTGCGAGACGGTCTTCCATACCTAAGGTCTGCAAGCCGTGCAATCACATAATGGTAGGCAAGTATGAGCCACTCCGGAGTGATTGCTTTAATTTTCGATTTCATGCTCATGATTTTAGTCTACGGCGAAATGAGTAGAGCGCGTACAACAACGGATAGTGAACCAAATCAACCGTCATTTCGTGACTCATGGGGTATCCTCCGAACCGTTTTTTATATCTCGTAATGCCCGCATATCTATTGTCACCAGTTCCCGCAATGCCTCCAAAATTATACGTATGCAAACCCATATGTTTTGCCTGAAGAATGGACGCCCATTGCGCGGCGTACGTTGCCATCGTGTGGCGGTACACGCCGCGTGAGCCGCTAAACAATAAATATGCAACACCAGTGTGCGCCACTATCACATTGATCACGGCAATTTCGTTATTGAAATCCGCAATCGTTAGGTATCCATGACCCTGCTCCAGCGAATCAAACACCGCTTCGTAGTACGCGCGTGGGTGCGCGGTAAATCCATCGCGCTCGGCAGTTTCCTCTATAAGCGCAAAAAACTGCGCGAGATAGTCGCGCGTCCCGGTGCATATGGTACGCGTCGTAACGTGTTGTTCCTCGGAGACGCGCAGTGAGTAGCGATGTTTTTTATTCATATTCGCACGCAGCCCGTCCAGAGATGGGGAAAGATCGAGCGCCCATTCATATGTTGGCTGAAATGCAGAACCATGGAGCGCGCTAGGGTGTGGATGCCGGAATCCAGAGTCCGCAAATATGGTGTCGCTTGCAGGTGCGGGTGCGGTGAAATCAAGTCGAGTAAACACCGCCTTTTCTTTTTTTGCAACGTGCGAGACAACGCGCGCAATTTCGCCGATGAGCTCACGGGTCGTTTCCATAAGCACAGGGCCGTATGGCGCGTACAGCAGGGAATATTTATACACAAGCGGCACCGCAACAAGCTGGAGAACTCCAATAGGATTCGATTCTTTTTCTATCACAAATCGATAGACATGCCGTCCCAGTTTTTCATGCCAGGTCCCGTAGAAAAACGCCTGTTGCGCGGGAATAGGCGTTCCGAGATCGGGAAGTGGGTACGTGGCATCAACCTCACGAATAGTGTAATGAGACATCTCGCTCACATTCTACGGCTACGAGCGTGATATCTCAACCGATGTTACGCGACAACTGCAGTGCAGTGTGGACAGCGTGTTGCCGCCTTTGGAATATCACTCGTACATTCCGGACACGACTTTGTGTGTGGCTCCGCTGCCGGGGGTAGTTTTTTTAACTTATTCATCTGTTTGATGACGAAAAAGATGGAAAACGCCACGATGAGAAAATCAATGATATTACTTAAAAACACACCATAATTTATTGTGATCGCCGCCTGATCTGCGGTGGCGGCCTTGAGCACAATGTTGAGTGCCGAAAAATCAATTCCTCCGGTTAGTACTCCAATGGGGGGCATGATAATATCGTTGACGAGCGAGGTGACAATTTTTCCAAACGCAGCACCAATCACAACTCCGACTGCGAGGTCAACGACGTTGCCGCGCATCGCAAACTTTTTGAATTCGGAAAACATCATAATAAATTTATGTTGCGTAATATCAGGTACGCTAGCGTATACGGCATTCATATTCAACATTGACAGGTGACCATCATATTTGTAGGATGACGGCGGACTGCTCTAGAGGGCGGCCAAAGGAAGGGAAAAGAAATGATTGCACTGTTCGCGACGATAGGGGCTGAAACCGGAGTCATTGGAAGGGGCGGGAAAACACCATTCGATTTTCCCACGGCGTACATGCAGATGCATCAGATCTGCAGAGGAGGGGCGGTGATCATTGGTCGCCACACGTTCGAACACTTTCGCAGCGCTGGGAGATTACCGAGCGCCTCCCGACTGATCGTGCTTTCGCGGAAGCGGGAGTTTCGTGCGCCGGAAGCGATTGCCATCGTTCCCACGCTTGCGCAAGCAATCAGTCACGCAGGAAAGGGCCACACCGTGATCATTGGTGGGCCCGAGGTGTATGAAGAGGCGATGCCATTCGCGGATCGCCTCATTATCACGAACGTACGTGCACACACAAAAGGCGATGCGTTTTTCCCGGCCATTTCCGACGCGGAGTGGCGTCGGACAGGGTCGGCGCAGTTGTCCGTCGGAAGAGGGACGCCGCATCCTCTGGAGTTTGCGATTTTCGAGCGCTGTTCACCGAGATAGCGGGAGAAAAAGAAAGACACAGTAGCGCCGCGCTCAACATCCCCGTCCCGCCTCTCGCGGGGCGGGGATTTTTTGTATGTAGACGAAAAATCGTTGTCTCACAACGACAATTAAGCTTGATTTTTCTGTATAAATGTGGTAGTATTTCGAAAAGTCAAGTAGTTCTTTTGGAGGTGCGGAATGGGTTCAGCGGACGTGAAAAAACTCCTCGAGCAGGAGCCGTTTCTCGAAGACGAGTCACAGTGGTGCCGGATGCATCGCAAGGAAAAGGAGCGCGACGAGAACGGCAAGTGGTGTTGCGATGAATGCATTGCAGGGGAAAGCGGAGAGCGCAGATCCCGGGCATTGCTTCAGTCGCCGAAGCAGGCCGAACGGTTCCCTTTTGGAGACGTGTCGCGAGCGCGAGCGAGAGAGATTCTTACCGAGAAGCATTACTACCGTCCCGGAAAAGACGGCAAAGTGCACCTGATGAGCGTCTCTAATCGTCAACGCTTTTGGCTCGAGCAGCGAGCGAAAGGTTTAATCTAGTTCGAACAGAAGGGCGCGGACACATACGTGACCGCGCCCTGATACTTTTCATTGATTTTGCGTATTTTGCAGGGTAGGATACGCGCGTACATGGTGCCTGTAGCTTAACGGTGAAGCGCCTCTCTGTGGCAGAGGAGACTGTGGGTTCGAATCCCATCAGGCACCCAAAAAAATGGATTGGTCTGAGTATTTAGAAAATACCAAAAATAGAAAACCTACTCCGCTACTCATAGCGGCGCTCAGCGAAATTCCTCGGAATGGAGTTGCGCTTGATATTGGCATTGGTGCTGGTGTAGACACGCGCGCAATAGCGGCCCACGGCCTTATCGTTGATGCAGTAGATCCATCACCAGAAGTTGTTGCTTATATACCTGCTCATTCAGACGGACTGCCAATTCATGTATTTCAAACCGGTATCGAAAATTTTTCTATTATTGAGAATCAATACGATCTTATCTTTGCCTGGTATTCGCTGCCATTTATTAAGAACGAAGAAAAATACATGACCGTGCTTGAGCGAATTAGGAGCGGCCTAAAAAATGAAGGCCATTTTCTGGCGAGCGTTTTTGGTGAAGATGAGCCGTATGTGAAAGAAAGTGGACTTACGAGAATTAAGAAAGAAAAACTTGTAGAAATTTTTAAGGATTTTGAAATAAAAACTATAAAAGAAATTAAAGATACGCACGCTGATGCAGCGGGAAACATCAAAGATTGGCATCGCATTGTCATTCACGCTCGCAAACCATAATACGTGTAGTGCAGCACGAAGTTTTTCTCCCTAGTTTGCGACCCAAATTTATTTCACCATTGTCAGCCACTTCGCATGGCGGGGCACAAATTATTTAGATAAAAGTCCTTGAACGTTTGTTTCAAGGACTTTTGTTTTTGGATGCAACAGATGAGTTAAATGAGCCCGAGGTTTTTTGCGGCGTTTGCCCACGCTTTCTCGCTACAGTTACCCGCTCCCATCGGATTGAATGCGCGAATCGAATAATCAATGACGTGAACTATTCCCGTTCCCCCGCAGAGAGCACACTTCTCGGTAATTGCGCGGCGTATATACACCCACGATCCATCATCATCCGCGTAGGCCGTAGGGTATTTTGCTTTTACTAGTGCTGTAGGAGACGGTGTAATTGTATTGGATGACATCTATTTCCCTCCATTTTCTAATGGTTTAGTACCAATATTTTTGGTGTATGTCAAACAAAAATATCCTAAGCATCTTCGCTTGAAACTTTCATCTTTTACTGGCATAGTGTGGCGAGAAGTGTCAGTACAATTTCATCAAAGCGGCACGGAGGTAACAACATGAGTAATGTGAGATCATACCGAGTCGAAGTGCAGCCGAAAAGGTGCCTTTGCACACCAATAGATCAAGCAGCCGCCATTGATGCTGCTGTGGAAGAGGTTTTTGGTCGCAGAGCAACTCACGCGAGTGGCATTCCCTCGTGGCGAACGAATAATTGCCCACTGCATAATCCGGATGGGAAAACACCAATTCTTCGTAGGTCCACGCTACCCTGAGCGTTCACACGCAGCAAAATACTGCATAAAGGAGGCGATATAATGACCGCACCGGCATGGCAAGTGAGAGAAAGTCAACGACAGGATCGGCTCGAAATGGTCATGAGAAAGGCGCTAGATGCATGGGAGGAACTTTCTGGCGAAGGTATCAGACGTGAATCATTTTTCGCCCAACTCATTGTTATTCTTCTTGAGGGTCTTTTCCCTTATGATCAACCCAGAAGAGAGAAGCATACTTTCGTATATCAGTTGGCGCGACGTTTTTGTGACAATGTAGTGAAGGTTGATCTCGGTGTTGCAACGTTCGCGCGCAGCGAAGAAGAAGCGCGCTCGCTCACTGCAACGCTGATTGAAAAATATCTGCTCAATGCAGCACTCAACGGAGCACACGCGGGGTTGCAGCGTCAGCAGTCTCGTGATCCTATGAAGATCTATCATGCGGAAAGCGCAACCGACGAGATTGAGTTTACAAGGGAAGAGTCGTAGGTATTCTCAACGTACACCCAAAAGAGTCGTTCCAGATGGGCGACTCTTTTTCTATCTCACCACCATGAGCCAGTTTGTGTGCCGGGGGATTTTTCCGTGCACGACATTGAGGTAGAGAGAGCGAATGCGCGAGGTGAGGGGACCAGGTGCTTTTGTAAATTTCTTCGCGTCCAACTTTCCAATGGAAGTAACTTCTGCTGCGGTGCCGCAGAAGAATAATTCATCTGCGCTTTTAAGGTCACGAAGTTTTAATATTTTTTCAGTTACGGGAATTTTTAACTCGCGCGCGAGTGTCATAATCGTGCTGCGAGTAATTCCTGGGAGAATGGTGCCAAGCGGGGGAGTGTAGAGCTTGCCGCGCTTCACCATAAATATATTTTCTCCAGGACCTTCTGCAACGTTTCTATTGTGATCAAGCAGGAGTGCTTCATGAAATCCATGCTTGTGCGCCTCGAGTGTCGCATAAATGGAGTTTACATAATATCCTGACACCTTTGCTTTTGTTTCCACCGAGTCGGGATGGATACGAATGTACGATGATGTTTTTACGCTTACGGGTTTATCACCAAGGTAACTACCCCATGGCCACGCAGCAATTGCGGTATGTAGCGGAGCGCCGGTGGGATTGAGACCCATTTTTTCTCCGAAATAGATGATGGGACGAATGTAACCCGCAGGAAGTTTGTTCTTTTTTACTGTTGCAACAATAGCGTGTATGAGCGCAGTTTTCGAATATTTCACTGGCATTGAAAGTACGCGCGCAGAGAGTAGTAGACGATCAACATGTTCAGAAAGTCGAAAAATTGCCGGACCATTTGGTGTGTTGTAAAAGCGAATACCCTCAAACACCGCACTGCCGTAATGCAGCGAGTGGGTGAGCAGGGGAATTGTCGCATCCTTCAGCGGGATCATATTCCCATCCACCCACGCAAATCTTGGTTTTGGCTTGGACATGCAACTATCCTAACTGCGCATGAGGTACGTCGCAACAATACGAACACCCGACTTCACTGGTGCCGCACGTGAGGCGTATACTGGCGGTATGGACGTAGAGCTCAAACAGGCCATTGATCAATTGAATATAAAAATTGATGCCGTACACACATCAGTGGAAAAAACGCGTAAGTATCTTTTGTGGACGTTTATTATTTCTGTAATTGTCGTCGTATTGCCGCTGATTGGGTTGATGTTGGTTATCCCATCGTTTCTTGATCTCTATTCGGGACTTTCCGGACTGTGAGTTGCGAGGTGCACGGTGGGTGAGTATAGTGCAAATATATGGAGCTACCCAAGGTGCAACCGAGCGTACTCATTGCGGGAGGAGCACTTATTGTTCTTGTGGCCGTTGGGTATGTGTTACTACCAAAAGCAGTAGAAGCACCAAGCGAAACAGATGAAGTCGCAACAACCACGAATAGAAGCACAACCACGGGAAAACCTGCAAGCGGAGGCACATCGAGTGGGGGTACGCTGGTGCAGCCACAGAGTGTGCGCCTTCTCTCTCCAAACGGGGGAGATATGTGGCAGCGTGGTCAGCAATATCAGGTCAAGTGGACCATTGTGGTTGATTCAAAAGATGTACAAGTCATACTCATTCCGTCCATATCTGTTATCGTAAATCCGTTTACAGTTGCGCCCTCACATATCGTGGGGCAAGAGATGTTCAACTCTTCTGTATTTCCAACTAAAACTGCGGAAGGGAGTTACGTGTACAAAGTTCCACAAACAACAAAAGCTGGAACGTATCAGGTGCTCATTTGGGCGGGGTATAAATGTAATACCAACCAAGTTAAAATAGGATGTGCGTACGACGTGAGCGATGAATTGTTTACCATTAAATAATGCACACCACGGGCGCGTGCCAGTGCTACAATACGACGCATGCAAGAAATTCATCACATTGAAAGTCAGGATGATACCAAAGAACCGGTGAGTCACTTGATATGGTTTCGATTGCCATGGTTGGTTGTTGGGTTGTTCGGAGGTGTAGTTACGTCCATCATTGTTTCTAAATATGAAACGATTCTGCAGGAACACGTACGTCTTGCTTTTTTTATTCCCGTGATTGTGTATTTAAGTGATGCTGTCGGGACACAAACTGAAACAATTTATATTCGAAATTTAAAAGGAAAAGTATCAAAATTTTCTAAGTATTTTGTCAAAGAAACATTATTTGGTATGTCGCTCGGATCTATTTTTGGTATTACACTTGGAGCTTTTTCTTATTGGTGGCTTCAAGACTGGGAGGTGAGCGCAACGGTTGCGATTGCCACTTTTGTGAACGTAACGATCGCGCCGATATTAGCGGTACTGATTCCCACTATTTTGGTTCGAGAACATTCCGACCCCGCGCTGGGAGCGGGTCCGTTTGCGACGATTTTACAGGATTTGTTAACACTGCTCATCTACTTTGCAGTGGCGAGCGCGATCATTTTGTAGAGTTCCGGTTTTACAACACTTGTTTTGCGCACACAATCTGTTACAACTAGTGGCAGATCACTGTTGTTTCGGAGGGAATGATAATGCTATGTACCAAGTGTATTCTCGCACCGCATACGCCCGCGGACGGTATTCGGATATCGGTGATGAGCCGACACACATTGTCTGATGGCATAACGCCCGATGTTCGTATTTCACAAAAGAGCTTTACGTATCATTTCTCGGCGTTTGGACCGTCGGCGCGATTGATCGGAGATTACTACAAGCACGGGTTACCGTTTGAAGAATTTGCAGAGCGGTATTATCAAGAAATGTCTGCTCCGCATGTGCTCATGTATATCCGGAGAGTCGCAAGGGTGGCTCTGTGCTCCACGGTGACGTTACTTTGTATCGAACACGACCCCTTTTTCTGCCATAGACAATTACTCGCCGCACTCATGCGAATGGAAGTACCAGAGCTTGAAATAGCGCATTGCTGGTAACGTTGTAAATGAAGGAGCCTTTCGGGGCTCCTTTATCATGTTACTCGAGTATCTTTGTTGTATTATATGGAGATGCAAAGACTTTTGTTGTGGGATGATGTGATGTTTTCTGTACTCCACAGCACGTTTGGGATTTTCCCCGTGTGGGATGTCATCGTTATTTTTTTTGCGGAATATGCACAGTATGTAATTGGGGCATATTTTTCTTTTCTATTTATTGATCCAATGCTTCGCCGTCGCATGCGGTGGAAGTAAATGCGACAGGGCTCTTATCATACCTCGCTCGAAGCCCCTATACATATTTGTTATGCTAAGGGACAGCGTAGCGCTTTGGCGTAATGTTTGAGTATAAATACCTATGTTACTTACTATTCCTACACGTGCGATTCGCTGGTTTGAACGATATGAACGGCATCTCTCTTCTGCCGCCATGGTGTTTGGATTTATCGTGGATAATCTTACGCTCACGCGCGTAGATTTACTGTTTGATAATTTAGTGATTATTTTTTATCTCGTGGTTGCCACCAGTGCAATCGCACTCATTCATTTTCATGAAAGTCGCAGATGGGAGCATGAATGGCTGACGCTCGCTCGCACATTCGCGCCGGTGCCCATGCAATATGCATTTGGAGGACTCTTTAGTAGCTTTGTGGTGTTTTACACGCGGAGTGCATCATTCATTTCAAGTTGGCTTTTTTTACTCATCCTACTGACGCTGCTTATTGGTAACGAATTTGTACGTGCAAGGTATGCGCGTCTCACATTTCAAGTGGGAGTACTCTTTTTTGCAATCTATTCCTACGCGATTATGCTTGTTCCTATTGCAGTAGGAAAAATGGGAACGTGGGTATTTTTAGTGAGTGGAGCGGTGAGCGTTGCGGTAGTGGCGCTGTTCATATTGGGGTTTGCATACATATCACGAGATCGGGTGCGGGCACATTTTCGTAGTATGTTCATTGCGATCGTGGGAATATTGACGGCGATGCACGTGGCCTATTTCACCAATGTGATCCCTCCGATTCCACTCTCACTCAAAGATGCTGGAGTGTATCACGCAGTTTGGAAGGCGGCCGATGGTTCATATCGTGTGCTTGGCGAGGATCATAATTGGTGGGAGCGCATATGGCCGGTGGAGACAATTCATCTCGCACCGCAAGAACGCGCATACGTATATTCTTCCATCTTTGCGCCGACACGTATTTCGACACGTATTGTGCACGATTGGGAATTTTATAATGAGCGCACCCGCGACTGGGAGTTACAATTCACATATAATTTTGCCATTGTGGGAGGACGGGATGGTGGGTACCGTGGATACACGGAAAAAATACAAGTGCCGGAAGGAAAGTGGCGAGTCAGTGTACGCACGCCAGAAGGGCTACTCCTTGGGCGGATTCGATTTAACGTGGTACGAGTGCTCGAAGCTCCGAAACTTTCAGAAGCGACGAAATAATATGGTCACCACCATGAGGCACTATTTTATTACCACTCGCAATTGGAGATAGCGATAGATGACATGGAAAATTCCCATGATACATACGCCCTTCCATGCAATGAGCCACCACAGTTTTGGCATAAATAGCCCGCCCATCATTACTTCAACAATATCTGAAATACCAAAAAGTAAAAACCACATGGCCGCTTCCCAAAACACAGGGCGGGCATGCCAATGTATCGCTTCATAGATGGCAAATGTTATTCCGGCAAGCAAGATCCAAAATAGCGCTTCATATATATTAAAAGAGGTGTAGTCCATAGTGCGTTTGTCTGTATCATATCACGTCGCACGTGACATTCCGCGCGGGGTATTATCTACACCTCACACTCGCCAACACCTGTGTTCGTAGGTATACTGGAATCACTATGTCAGAACAACTCGACGTTAAAACATGGATTTTTTGGATGATTGCTGCAGCAATTGTGGCGGGACTTATTATGTGGTGGGCGAGAGAAATGTTTGTTCTTGAAACGGATTTACCAATATTTGGCAATTGATTGTATAACAAGTAGCGCGTGACTTTTGGTGACGCGTCGCGTTATGCTGTGCATCACAGACACATGACATTTAGCACACATATGGTTGTTGCAACGGCGGTGGCGTTGCCGGTGCTCCATAATCCGGCGGCGGCATTTGCCGTGGGGCTCGCGAGTCACTACGTGGTGGATGCGATTCCCCACTGGGACTGGCCACTGAAGTCACTCGAAAAGAAGCCCGAAGAAGGGCATTTTGCGAGCACCGTGAATTTTTCTTTTGGCGCGATTTCCATTGATTTACTTCGGATTGCGATTGATACGAGTATGGGTCTTGTCGCACTCGGCGTGGTCTACCTGATAGCAGGGCACGCGTGGTCACTGATTGCGCTGGCTGCTGCAGCGTTTGGAGGAATACTTCCTGATGGACTCCAGTTTCTCTTTTTTGCAACACGTGCACGTTCTCGCGTACTTGAGTACCACCAGCGCTTTCATGATGCGATACACACGGACAATAAAATTCCGCACACGGAGTATGTGCGCGGCGTGTTACTACAAGCGCCAGTGTTTCTTATTCCGCTCGCGGTACTTTTGTTCGCTGTGTAGTGCGGACTGATGGGCAGTACGCTTTAAGCGGACATAGTTCACACCGCGGAGCGCGCGCCGCGCACACCGTACGCCCAAGGCGGATCAGATAGTAAGAAATTGACGCCCAGTGTTTTTTCGGGAAGAGCGCCATGAGATCGCGCTCTATTTTTTTTGGATCACTCGAGTTTGTCAGTCCCAATCGCTGCGCCGTGCGCGCGACATGGGTATCAACCGCGATGCCTTCAGAAATATGATATGCATTGCTTAACACCACGTTCGCAGTTTTCCTTGCAACGCCGGGGAGCGTGAGGAGTTCTCCCATCGTGCGGGGAACATTCCCTTCAAATTTACTTTCCAATATTAGTGCGGTGGCAATGATATTGCGCGTCTTTGCTCGGTAAAATCCTGTGGAAAATATTTCCTTTTCGAAAGTCTCCTGTTTTGCACGGGCAAAGTCTCGCGCGGTGATGTATTTCTGAAACAGCGGCGTGGTGACCATATTTACACGAGCATCGGTACACTGCGCGGATAACATCACCGCAACAAGGAGCTGCACCGGATTTTCATAGGTAAGCATTGTGCGTTCTTTTGGATACGTGCGCAGGAGCACAGAAAAAATCGTTGTTGCACGCCGAATTTTTTTCTTTACGCCTTCAGTAACAATCCATTGTTTGGTATATAGCCGATATGTTTTGGTCATGGTATACTATGCGGGTGCCTGATTATTGTTTAAAATGTTGGCAAGAGTCGCACGAAGGCCACGCTCGCATACTAACATGAAAAACGTACAAATCTATACGACACCAACGTGCGTGTATTGCAAGATGACAAAAGAGTTTTTTCAGAAAAATAATGTCACGTTCAGTGAGCACAATGTTGCGTCCGATGCCGTTAAGCGCGATGAAATGATCCAAAAAACTGGACAGCTCGGTGTTCCAGTTGTTGATATTGACGGAGAAATCACCGTTGGGTTCGACGAGGCGCGCCTCAAGAGTTTGCTCGGAATTGCATAAAACTTATTATAAAAAACATCCCGGCATGCCGGGATGTTTTTTGTTCTATTGACAGATTGATAATTTTTGGTAACATTGTTTCCGATGGGCGACAGGGAGGGTTTGGCAACCATCGGGGAGATACGTCGCAATGCTGTAATGTCAGAGAGCATGTCGCCCAGCTGATCAGGCTCCTGCGACGGAAGAGCGAACCTCTTAAAGCTTCTCGTGGTACCGCCGTAAGGCACAGAAACCTCCAAACCAAAGCCACTCTGTCCAATATAGACGGGCAGAGTGGTATTTTTTATTAACGCAATTTTTCAACTATCGCACCACTATTATTTCTTCGTGATGCCAAATATCCAATGTGCATCTTTTCCGCGGCCGCGGAAAAGATGCACATTGGTGGGTACCCCTCATAGAGAGATTTCTTGTTTATTGAACATGTAGCGACGCTCATTTCCACTCATCTACCGGGAAGGTGACGGTGCGATATTTTCCCTCCTTGAGTATTTGAAGTTCTACTTTTTCGCCAGGAGTATAATTTTCCAATTGATCTTCGAGCGTATTGTCTGTGGTTACCGGTGTGCCATTACATTCAACAATAATGTCTCCCTCGGTGATTCCGGCGCGCGCAGCAGGGCTCCCAGGGATAACGGCTTGGTCTCCGGGGATCTGTTCGGTCACTACTACTGCGCCGTGATCTACAGGGAAGTGAAATCGCTTTTGTGTGCGGGGATTTAATATGAAATAACGGATACCAAGGTATGGTCGTCTAATCCTTCCAAATTCGAGAATGTCATGTAGATCTCGTTTTACTTTATCAATCGGAATAGCGAAGCCAATGTTTTGCGCTCCAAATACCACGGCCGCATTGATGCCAATAACTTCACCTTTGATGTTCAGTAGTGGTCCACCGGAATTTCCGGGATTAATCGCAGCGTCTGTTTGAATGAGACCGCGGAGACGTTCCTGATGTCCCTCTCCATCGGTGACCGCGGTGACAAATCGTGAAAGCCCAGACACCACGCCCGTGGAAACCGTACTTTGAAATTCGCCAAGCACCGTACCAATTGCGATCGCGGTTTGTCCCAAATGGATGCCACGTGCGGTACCAAGTCGAATAGGGGGAATGCGATGTTCCGATTTGATACGGAGCACCGCAAGGTCGTGAATAGGATCACGCCCCACGACAAGCGCCTCATGTCTCGTGCCGTGCTGATCGTATACTGCGTACGTTGCTTTCGGGTCAAGCACGACGTGCTTATTTGTGAGCACCAGTCCGTTATCCGAGATGACAAACCCCGATCCACCTCCGATTTTAATTTTTCCCTGCTCGTCGCGGGGGAGTGTTGCCGTAGGGATGCAGACGTTAATGCCGGGGATGGAACGCTCTGCTTCGTCGGCGTCTTTAGAGACGGCAACCGAAACAACCGATGGGAGTGCAAGACGCACCGCGCGCATCACGCGCGCTTCATGAGTGAAGAACATGCCAATATTGTATCATAGGAGTGCGTTGAGGATAGTGAAAAAATATGTAATAGTGAGCGTGTTCGACAGCGTAAGATAGTTGCTTACCCTGTCGTAGTCTCGGTATACCGAGATGAAGCAGGGCCCTCGTAATTCAACGGATAGAATAATCCCGTCCTAAGGGAAAAATCTGGGTTCGATTCCTGGCGAGGGCACTACATACAAAATAAGCGCCACTGCGGCGCTTATTTTGTATGTAGTGCCGGGCGCAGCGATGTCGCGCGAGTGTATACGACTAAGATCCGCCAGCTGGCGGAGGGGTCGCGAAATTGCCGAGCAGGCGAGGCAATATTTGTGGCCACACTCATGGTAAGCGCCACTGCGGCGCTCTTTTGTATGTGTGTGACAAACTCGGCGCCTTGATTTTTTGTATAAAAGATGTTACAAATGTCGCAGAAATCGTTTTCAAAAAGGAGTAGTCAGGTGAATCAACAAACACAAGAGTTGGTGTGGCAAGGTGCAGAGGAGGGTTTTCGCGCAACACTCACCGCTGCGAATGAAGCAGGGGAGTGCGGGCGTACCATCGATGCGCATTGCATGCGTGCGAGCGCATACTATTCACGCTACGCATCGCTGATTCCTCGACACATCGTGCAGGCGGTCAAGACATTTCGGTTGGCGCGGTGGCATGCGCGACTCGCGCATCACGCGATGCATCGTAAGGGATACGACGGAGTTACGCATGGACAGTTCGATGTGGTAGGTACGATTCTGCTTCGGAGCTGGCTTTGGTATCGCCCAAATCCGAAACTTGCTCATGACTTGCTTAGGCGCGGGCTTGGCCTCAATCATGTGCCGCCACACGCTCGCGCACTTATGATTATGGGTCTCGCGGAAGCACGGTATCTACAGCGCAGACACAGGGAATGCCTAGGACTCATTGAGCAGGCGCTTATTCTAGAAAAGGAATTAAATTTCGAAGAAGATCTGCCGCAGGCACAAAGGCAGTTTGCTCGAGTGCTCCGTCGTGCAGGGGCGCTACTCTATCGGCTTGGGGAGTCTCAACGATCTGCAGGTGCGCTTGCCAACGCTAAGTTGTACGCAAGCTACGGGACTTCGAAAAGTAAAGATCAAGAGTGGAAGCAACGACTCAATCTGCTTTTCCTGCAGGTTCCAAGCGGGCTTCGATGGCTGGTTCCAAACTGAACAGAGTCCACGGTATTGCACAAGCGATACCGTGGATTTTTCTTTTGCACGCATGTCCTACCCGTCGTATAGTTGCTATATGAAAGTACGCATCAAGCGCGTTGATAAAACGCTGCCACTGCCGGAGTATAAAACCGCAGGAGCGGTTGCTGTTGATTTATCCGCACGTCTCGATGTGAAGGTTCCTGCGCGTTCGGTTGCCTACGTTCCGCTCAACGTTATCCTCGCTCCTCCCGAGGGGTACATGATTCTTATCGCCGCACGCTCATCACTCCATAAGCGTGGACTCATGATGGCAAATAGCGTAGGTATCGGAGACAGGGATTTTTCGGGAAATGATGATGAGTATACTGCGGCGCTCTATAATTTTTCTGATGAAGATGTGATGGTGGCGCGCGGAGAGCGCATTGTGCAGGCATTACTGTTTCAATACGGCATTGCCGAGTGGGAAGAGGTAGACGATATGGAGAAGGGTAGCCGCGGTGGATTTGGCACGACCGGGCATATTTGATACGCTTGGCTCACCTGGGCCGTTAGCTCATTTGGTAGAGCGCTGCTATGGCATAGCAGAGGTGACCGGTTCAATCCCGGTACGGTCCACCAACAGGTACTTTCCTGAAATGAAAAAGATTTTCTACAAAATCATCAATCCATTTAGGGCAGCTTACTGGTTCATTGTTCGTCCAAAAACTACGGGAGTGAAGTGTCTTATCGAAAATAATGGTAAGTTTTTAATGATACGAAATAGTTATGGGCATAAGCAGTGGACATTCCCGGGGGGCGGTGTAAATGGAGGTGAGTTACCAGAAAGAGCGGCTCAAAGAGAAGCTCACGAAGAAGTAGGGATTGAAAATTACAAACCTACACCGCTCGGCGAGTATTTTAGTTCACGACAATATAAGCAAGATACGGTTTATTGTTTTTTCGGCAAAGTTCAAAGTGATTATTTCAAGATTGATAATGATGAGGTATCAGAAGCAGCTTGGTTTATAAAGACAGACATGCCAGAACTTCGCTCCTCGGCAGTTAATAAAGTGCTAAATTTATACCGATTGAAATTCAAGTTGTAGTTCGTCCCAAAGCTTTAGTTCTGCTACTCAAGAGTTCCAACTAAACCCAATGTAGTCCACACATGAAAAAGAATCCTACGCTTGCGATAATTCAAAGGTTGGTAGACGCGCTTGGTGTGTCAGTTGATGAGTTATTGAAGTAATTTTATGATAGCACCAACATTTTTTATATCACAGCAAGAGAGAAACACCATATCTTCGATTTTAGAAAAGGTGGAAAAGAAAAAGAAAAACAGCAAAGTCAGAATAGTTTCTTTCAGCTCTCTTTTAGAATTGCTTAACCATGATGAGAAAATTTTAGTTAGGAAATTTCGAGATGTTAACCCTCTCATTTATGGATTTAAGGGTCGTTATCTTGGAATACAAGGTGTTCCAAAAAATCTTGTATCAATACACAATCAAAAATATAAGACGAAAGATACAATGGCAAAAATTGAAATCCAGTATTTGCCTAAACCAGTTTTCAACGCTTATAAAAAACTGAATAGCGCGCTATATAAAGATACAAAAAAGAAACTGTTAGTGGATTCTGGTTATCGCTCGCCTGCGTATCAAGTAATAACATTCTTATGGTATTTGAAGTTTCATAAGTTTAATTTCCAAAAAACCATTAAGCGTGTAGCGATTTCTGGGTACAGTGAGCACGGTTTTCCAGAAGGACAAGCGGTAGATTTTATTACCACTAATGGCATTCCAAACGATAAAAAGCCATTAGAGTTTGCTAAAACCACAGAATATCGATGGTTGTTGGAAAATGCCAATGGATTTAGATTTTATCAATCATACCCGCGCAATAACAAATTGGGCGTCATGTTCGAACCTTGGCATTGGCAGTTTAGAAAACAGCTATGACTATATATTTTGACGAATAAAATTGTGACAAATAGTCAAGAAACACACGAATGACAACTTCAACTCTCAAGCCAGAAGTACGAGACACTTTGCGAGCGACGTTGCTTGCGAGTCTTGGTACAACAATGTACCAACGATTGTACGTGCGAGACGGAAAGAAAAAGAGAGATGTTATGAAAAAGGGTGAGTTATCCTGCGCGTTTTACGTCTCGTCAATGCTCGCGATGTTTGGGTTTATGGACAAAGCACATGCCACGGTGAAGACAACTGAAACAATGCTTAAAAAATTTGGATGGAAAAAAACCAAAACTTTTACTTTTGGAAATGTGCTCATCTGGGACTTTACTCCTGACTCTGACGGTCACCAACATATTGGAATATATCTCGGCCATCAAAAAGCAATCAGCAATAGTTCAAAAAAGCGCGTTCCCACTATGCATCACTATACGTATCAAGGGAAAAGACCCGTCATACGTATGTATAAAAACAAGAAACTCGAGAAATAACATTCCGTGCGAGTTTTGTGATTGTGATGATATACTGCCTATATGGCATTTTATCTGCGCAGAGCGGTTGGTATAGTGATTACAGATCAGCTCATTCGCTTTGCGGTGGTTGGGCGCAAGTTGAGAGGTATTGACGTGTATGGACTCCACGAGCACACACTGCCAGAAGGAATTGTACAAGATGGGGTTATCCAGCATCGCAAGCAGCTTGCCGCGTTAGTGCTCCAGGCCATTCGTGACACGTTTGGAACAGAGAGACTTCCGGGACGTTCGGTGTTTATTCTGCCGTGGCAACTGTTGACGTACGAAGAAAAAATTGCAGAAGGACAAACGGCCGCGATCGCTCCAAGTGTTGTGGAGGTGCGCAATGCGGTGGGCCTGAATGAATCCACGCAGGTGTGGAGCGCAGCGGTGACAGAGAGCGACAACGGAAGACAGTATCACGTCATCGTAGCGCCTCGTGAGTATGTCGAAGAATGGAAGCAACTATTTCGCGATATTCGCGCTCCTCGCGTAGAGTTTGATATTGGTTCTTCTGCGTCGCTCCGTGCGGTGTATGCACATGCTCCACATGGGGGACGTATTCTCATTCGCTTGTTCACACATCACGCCGAACTCTCGCTGATATATGATCGGATGATTGTTGGTGTGGTGAGTGTGCCCTGCGATAAGGAACACATCGATCGCGCAGTTGGGGAATTACATACGATTAGTGAACAGCTCGCCGATGTGCGCGATTACACCGAAGCGGAAAAAATTGTGAACGATCGCATCATGCCAGTAATTGAAGAGCCGATGGCGGAGGTGATTAAGGCAACAAGTCAGCTTAGCGATCATCTCGATATGCTTTTTAGTCGTCGTCCCCAGGAGGCGCTGATTGTGGGTCATACGTTTTCTCGTGCGTTCACCGATGCGTTGCAACAGCGCATCGGAATTTGGATTCGACAGGCACACACCTCGCTTCTTTCACGAAAAGATGTCCATGTCAGCGGCGCACCGACAGGAGGAGTGGGGGAATATATTGGCGTTATTGGAGCGGCGGAGCGTATTTTGTATATACAGTGGAATAAGGATCTCCGTATTTCTCTTGGAGGCGGTTCGGTGTACGCAACTCATCTCCACAACACACATTTGGCTATTCCGGGCGTTCCCACGTTTGGTCATCAACTTCGTATCTCCTCTCCGCAATTGTTTGGATTTCTCGGCATTATGGCGCTCTCAAGTATGATTTGGCTCATGCGCGGCGTGACGAGTCCCGCCACGCTCATTCAAGGAGATACGTGGGATCCACCTGAACTCGGTGATGTGACGAATGAGCCATTAGTGACTTCAGATATTGTATCGAGCACGGGGACCACCACACTTTCGGACGTATCGCCAGTGCCAATGGTGCGCATTTTGGAAACTCCTACGGGGTGGTTGAACGTGCGAAGTGGCCCGAGCACGGTGTATGATATTCTCAAAAAAGTACTTCCAGGAGAGTCTTACGAGCTACTCGAAGAACAGGAAGAGTGGTATAAGATTCGGTTGAGTGCGACGGAAGAAGGATGGGTCATTTACGAATACGTAGAGAAGATACAGTAAATAATTCGTTTCAAATAAAAAAAGAGGTCACGCCGCGCTGGTTGCGCGGCGTGACCGAGTTGGTTCACTCGACGATCGTGTGCGGAATGCCGCGCTCGACCAGCCTTTCGATGACAGACTGTGGTACATGCACGCGCATGTGTCCTTCATCGAACTCCACCAGCGTAGCCGGCAGAAATGTATCCATCGCACGCATGTAAACACCAGAATCCACTTTCACCTCGTACTTCTTCTCTGGCACCTCGTTCCTCCTCCCAAAATGATAAGACGTGAAGTGTACAGAATAATAGACGAGAAGTCAACGTTTCTGTGACACAATTCTGGAATTTTTTTGCATCTGAAGATATAGTACGCCGTAATGGAGGGGTGCCCGAGAGGTTGAAAGGGCTAGTCTCGAAAACTAGTATGGGCGCAAGCTCATCGAGGGTTCGAATCCCTCCCCCTCCGCAAAATCTAACGCCCGAAAGGGCGTTTTGATTATGCGAGAGGGGAGCGATATGCTTGAGTATATCGCGTGAGGGATTCGAAAAGCGGAGCGATGTTTCGCAAATATGCGAAACCGCGAGCTGCGGACACGACCAAATGGAGCGTCGGCGACATTTGAGTCGCGGAAGAATCCCTCCCCCTCCACAATACTCATAAAGACTGCCATATGGCAGTCTTTATGAGTATTCGAGTATGATGAAGGGGATGAGAAAGCAGGAGCGCAACGGCGCGATCCGCCAACCGGCGGAGGGGTCGAATAAATAAAGAAAACAGCTCACGAATGTGAGCTGTTTGTTTGAGGGTCAATCGGTCGGCGTCGAATGATGCGTAATCCAATGCTAAAGAACAACGGAGCTTTACCATAGATGATGTCGATGTGATGTCGCATGATTTTAAGCGTCAACCAAACGCCGATGTGAAAAGTTGCAAGCACCCACTCTCCGGTCTTACCGAAATATTTAAGCTGGTCGCGAGCGTTATACGCAAGGAGCCATTCCTCGTCAGTAACATTGAGGCCTTGCTCCACGACCCTTCGGATAACTAGGAGTCTTTTTCGAACTCTGTGGACGTTAAACCGTCCTATCTTTTCCTTATAGTGTCCGGGGGAGGCCTCAATGTGTTCCATGACTTGCGGTTCTTCGATATCATACCACTCTTCGCAGTCGGGACACTGTTCTTGCTGACCAAACAAACTGATGCGCTCATACTCATACGCAGAAGGATCTGAACGTCGCAAGGTTTTACCATATGCGATCAGTGCGCGTGCAGCAGCGCCAGCGAAATCATTTTTATTGATGAGCTTTCGAATCGCCGCGTTTATTTCAAAGATGTTTTCTGACACTGGAAATACCCCCGATATGTTTCTGAGTTGTTTATATAATATCAGAGGTGATTTGTCAATATTTCGTAATGGTTCAATACCTTGGCAACACCCATACACTGTATGTATATGGCATATTCATCAAACCCACATCTGCCTCGTGTCCGCATGGACGCGGTGCGCTTGGTGCACAAGGGACGGAGTATTCGTGAGGTTGCAAGGTACACCGGATACCACCCAAGCACCATTAGCCGCTGGGTGATGCGCTGTCCCGCACATGCACGCAAAAGTATTCCCACGCGGTCGTCTCGCCCACAGCACCATCCCCATGCACTCGCTCCGGAACTCGTGCGCACGATCCTCCAGTATCGTCACCAGCACCACCGGTGCGCGGAAGTGCTCCATCATCTCCTGCTGCGTGATGGGCACATGGTGAGTCTCTCCTCCGTGAAGCGGGTACTCAAGCGCAATGGTATCTCGCGGTACTCTCCGTGGAAGAAGTGGCACATCAGTACTCCACGCCCCGCACCAGAAACCCCAGGCAAGCTCGTGGAAATTGACACTATTCATGACCGGGCACCGCATGAACGCCTGTATATCTACACCATGATTGATGTCTGTAGCCGCTGGGCATTTGCGTGGCCCGTGGTGCGGATTGGCGGGGGTCCTTCTGCACGATTTCTCACTCGTGCACGCATACATGTGCCATTTCATATCCAGACTATCCAGAGCGATCATGGGCCAGAGTTTGCACGGTACTTCACCAAGTACTGCGGTGCCCATGGACTGGTGCACCGACACATCCATGTGCGAAGTCCGAATGAGAATGGACACCTGGAACGGTTCAATCGCACGATCCAAGAAGAGTGTCTTGCGCGGTCGGCGCGGTCACTCAAGAGCTGGCAGCGAGCAATTCCGGAGTATCTCCACTTCTACAATACCGAGCGACCACATATGGGGATTGGGATGCGAACTCCACAGGAAGTGTTGCGAAGCTATTGAACAGAAAACGTATTTGGTAATGGAAAAAACTTGTGACCGAATCCCTCCCCCTCCGCTTTGTGCAGAAGGAATCCCTACCTGCGATCAGACAATTCTCCCCTAGCACATAGAAAATATTATTGGACCTGTGCTTGGGGCGAGAATGGCGATACGGCCCACTTACATACCAAAAAGAAGCGCCCCGTGAGGGGCGCAAGTTCGGGTTTTCAGAGTGCTCGAAGGAGGAAGTCTGCTTTGACAAGCCGACCGAGATCGCTTTCGGGTGTAATGCCGGAGACGTGCTGGAGGACGTGTTCGATACCGTTCTCGCGAATACTTTTCACGAGTTCCCGAGCTTCTACGTCGGCGCTGTAGTTGTAGTGCAGCGCTGCCGTAATACCGCTTACGAGGAACGCAGGTATGTTTCCTTGTTCCGCAGATAGAATTGCGGGTTTAATGAGTCGGTCTTCGTGACCGAGTTTGCGGCGTGGTTGTCGTGCGACGCGCACGATCTCATCCCGCAGATGTGGATTCTTGAAGCGAGCAATGACCTGTTTCGCGTATTCCTGCTGTTGCGTTGGAGCAATGCAAGCATGCCGGTTTGTGATCATTTCCGATACCTCCCAGAGCGCACCATGCAAGAGTTGCGAAATGTCGCTGTCAGTAACGGCTTGGTGGATGAATTGGTATTCACGCATATAGCCAAAATAGCCGACAATCGCATGCGCCATATTAAGCGTGCACAATTTTTGTTCCAGAGTTGCTCTTAAGTTCTCTGACACATCGATTCCTACGATAGAAGGGAAAGGACCTTTGAGCCCTTCACCATCGATCGCAAGTTGAAAATATTCCTCGACCGCGACAGCGAGCACGCTGGCACTTTTCCTCGGCAGCGTATTTGGTACGATTCGGTCAACAACGCAATTTGGAAAACTGATAGTTTGTACAAGTTGGGTTGTCAGTTCGTTGGCGACCTGTTGTAGGACAAGATCCCGCAGAAATGTCGTATTATCTTGCACATTCTCACATGCAACGACTGCGACATGCATCTCGTCTCGCGGACGTTCTTTCATGCGTCGTACCAAACCACGTGCCAAGGTTGGTGCTAGGTATTTGAGCGCATCTTTTCCGACCGCCGTAAGAACGATGTCGGCTTCAACAATTGCTCGCTCAATAGCCTCGGTGTTTGTGGTAAGGATAGCGGTGGCGTTGTACACTGCCTCTTCCCTGATACCACCTTCCGAGATAACGAACACAGGATATCCGTGCTCGGCTTGGATGGCTGTTACTTTCACAGAGTCGACGTCAACGAACGTGATCTCGAAACCGTTTTTTGCGAGCAATAGTCCAAGGAAACCACGGCCGATATTTCCGGCCCCAAAGATAAGACCTTTCATATTTTCTCCTTTCGAGGATCTACTCACGCTCTATAACGCTCCATTTTTAACGCACGTTTCAGTGATGAACCCTATATTATTGATTTTAGCCGCACTGTCGCGGCATTAATACCTCGACGATAATAACTAATAAGCCAGAGTCACTGAGCGCCATTGTTCCGCACCGCTTCTTGTTTTCATGGGGATACAATGCACACGTTCATACGGGGAACATCGCCGAACGCGTGTCCTCTTGGGCGGATCTCTACGAAAAGATTCAGCAACTCAACGACGCCCGCTAACGGGCGCCCTTCTTTTTGTTGGTTTGTGCTACAATTACACATGGTAATTATCCTCAATTTCGGGAGTCAGTTTGCCCATCTCATAGCAAGACGTGTACGGGATCTCGGCGCAAAGGCCGAGATTTTGCCTTTTGATACTCCTACATCTGAAATACAGAAATATAATCCTACCGGTATTATTCTTTCTGGCGGCCCTGCATCGGTGCTAGAGAAAGGCAGTCCTCGACCCGATAAAGAAATTTTTAAACTCGACATTCCGGTTCTTGGTATCTGCTACGGCCATCAGGTTATGGCACACATGCTTGGGGGAAAGGTTGCCAAAGGGAAACTTCGAGAATTTGGCAAAGAGATCTTGAGTATTAAAGATAAGAAAGGAATTTTTCAAGGTTTTTTGCAAAAGAGGTGGTTTGGTTTTCACACGGAGACCAAATATCCGTATTACCAAAGGGATGTAAACAAACAGCATCTACTGCTGGCTGCAAATATGCCGCTTTTGCCGATACAAAAAACAACTTTTTCGGCATCCAGTTTCATCCAGAAGTGACTCACACCCAGCACGGCAATCAACTACTCAAGAATTTCCTTTTCTCAATCTGCAAAGCCAAGAAAGATTGGAAGATTAACTCGATGGCAGAAAATATAATCGCGGAGGTTAAGAATGAGGTAGGCGATAAGCATGTAGTCGTAGGAATTTCAGGTGGCGTTGACTCGCTCGTGGCGGCAACACTCATACACAGAGCCATTGGCAATCACCTCCACGCTGTATTTGTCGATACCGGGCTTCTTCGTAAAGGAGAGGTTAAACAGGTCGCTTTATACTTGCGCAAAAATGGTTTCAAACAACTTCACGTAATAGATGCAAGCCAGCTTTTCTTAAAACGTCTAAAGGGCATATCTGATCCAGAACAGAAGCATAAAATCATCGGCCACAGCTTTATTGAAGTGTTTGAAAAGGCAATCAGGAATGAGCTTAAAAAGCACACAATTGCATATTTAGCTCAAGGCACTATTTACCCCGACCGGATTGAATCCGCTTCGACATCAAAAACAGCGGCAAAAATCAAAAGTCATCATAATCTTACACTTCCCGAAAAAATGGGCTTCAAAATTCTTGAACCAATAAAGGATTTATACAAAGACGAGGTGCACAGAGTAGGATTAGCCCTTGACCTTCCAAGAAAACTACTTTGGAGGCACCCATTTCCTGGTCCGGGGCTTGCGGTACGTATTGTCGGGGAAATTACTCGTGAAAGGCTGGAAATTCTGCGTGAGGCTGATGCTATATTTATCGAAGAATTAGGAAAGTCAGGAGAATATGAAAAAATCTGGCAAGCTTTTGCCGCGCTGCTTCCAGTGAAAGTGGTCGGTGTGATGGGAGATGGCAGAACGTATGAATATGTTATTGCGCTTCGGGCAGTTGATTCGGTAGACGGCATGAGTGCCGACTGGCACAAGATTCCGAACGAAGTATTAGAAAAAATTTCAAGCTCGATTATTAGCAAGGTAAGGGGAGTCAATAGAGTACTCTACGACATCACTCAAAAACCACCGGCAACCATTGAGTATGAATAAGCCGAGCGATTCAAATTTTTGCTAGACTATCCTTATCTATGACCAAGCATACCGAAAGCGCAGGAGGGGTAGTACTCAACGAAAAAGGGGAAGTATTAGTGGTGAGCCAGAAAGGAGAGACGTGGTCGCTTCCGAAGGGGCATTTGGATGAATGGGAAACAGCGCGACAGGCGGCAGAGCGAGAAATTTGCGAAGAGTCGGGAGTGTGCACGCTTGAATTTGTGCGAGAGCTCGGATCATATGATCGGTATCGCACGGGAAAAGATGGTGTTGGGGACGATACGGGTGAAATGAAACATATGACGATATTTCTATTTCGTGGACGCGCGGAAGAGGCCGCTCCACAAGGGAGAGAGCATCCAGAAGTGCGATGGGTCGCGCGCGGCGACGTTGCAAACTTACTTACAAATCCCAAAGACAAGGAGTTTTTTAACAGTATTGCTGATCAGGTAGTGATTTCATAAAAATAGTTCGCACGGGGCAGCAGAGCGTCTCGCGAGCTTGGTTTTTTACGTCTGTATGATAGGATGTGAGGACTACGTGCGCCCTCATTACTCACACTCACTTCCGCGTATATGTTGAAAATTGGAGAAATGATTCCAGACCTAGAGCTTGATACGTACCAACATGACAAGTCGTTCAAGCTGAAGCTTCATAGTCTGAAAGGGAAATGGCAGGTATACATTTTTTATCCGGGGGATTTTACGTTTGTTTGTCCCACCGAACTTGAAGACGCTACAAAACTCTACCCAGAATTTCTGAAGGAACACGCGGAAGTGCTATCGGTGAGTACCGATAGTGTGCACGTACATAAGGCGTGGCATGATCAATCTCCCGCGATCAAAAATGTGACATTTCCCATGATTGCTGACCCAACCGGGAGAATGTGTCGCGCGTTTGGAACATATATCGAAGAAGGGGTAGATGAAGGCCTATCACTACGCGGTACATTTGTGGTAAATCCAGATTTACAACTCATTGCCTACGAAATGCATCACAACGATGTCGGGCGTAGCGCAAAAGAAGCGCTTCGGAAACTCCGTGCGGCAAAATTTGTCGCAGAACATCCAGGGAAAGTGTGCCCCGCAAGCTGGGAGCCAGGATCGGATACGCTTACTCCAGGTCTTGATTTGGTTGGCAAGATATAGTCATGAAAGCACGAGAACACAAGATCATGAAAGCACAAAATCACGAGAATAAGAACGCAAGATCACAAGATCATGAAATCACGAGAACATAAAAACATTAAATCAATATATACCTTCTCGCTCAATATATACTTCACTGATTTCATGAAGAATAATTTAACGATTTAATGAACACGCATGGCATATCAACCAGCAAGTTTTGAATACCTCCTCCATATTCCGGGATTTAGCGCAGATATGATGTCGGCGCACATTACGCTCTATCAGGGGTACGTCACAAACACCAACAAGCTTCTCGAGCAACTCTACGAGACCGAAAAAAATAGTCCGCAATATAACGAACTCAAGCGCCGATTCGGATGGGAGTTTAATGGTATGCGCCTCCACGAATTTTATTTTGGCAACATGTCCGCTAACCCAGGGCACCTCTCGGACACGAAAAACTTACAGCAATTCATTCAATCAGAATTTGGATCGATCGAAGATTTTGAAAAAGATTTTCGTGCGACTGCCGCAATGCGTGGCATTGGTTGGGTGATTCTTGCGCACGACGCCACTTCGAACCGATTATTTGTGACATGGATCAACGAGCATGATGCAGGACACCTTGCGGGCGCGAATCCAATTGCAGTGATGGACGTATTCGAGCACGCGTACATTAAAGATTATGGAATTAAGCGCGCGGACTATATTGATGCATGTTGGCGTACATTCGATTGGTCAGTGGTTGAGTCCCGACTCCAGAGGCCATAGCAGTGTATGAATACACTGACTGCATATGTTCCATATCTTCTCATTGCGATACTCACGTACGTGGTGGTGTCTGCCGGCGTCCTAATCTATCTATGGAGACGACTCCGCGCCATCTTTAAAGGAAGAAACGCGGCTGATTTAGAAGAACTACTTGGCGATATTGCTCACTCGGCAGATACGATTATGGCGTCCCAGGAGCGTATTGAACAGCGGATTGATGGAATAGATGATGCGCTTTCTCACGCGGTACAACATGTCGGGGTCGTCAGATTTAATCCATTTGATGACGCTGGAGGGGACCAGAGTTTTGCGCTCGCACTGCTCGACGCACGTGATACAGGGGTTGTGGTATCGAGTCTCTATTCGAGAGAGGGAACGAGACTCTACGCAAAGCCTATTGTACGTGGAAAATCAAAATATCGCCTCACCGAGGAGGAGCATGATGCGCTCGCACATGCGCTCGGCGCGACCAACGAGACGGCGTCTTAGTGAGTGCATAAACCTTACAAATGTGTTATGGTAAGGGTTGTTTTATGCTAGTTACCACACCTATTATCAACGCACTGGTCACACGCCCTCCGATTGTTGTCGTGATGGGGCATATTGATCATGGAAAGACCACGCTTCTTGATCGCATTCGTTCCGCAAATGTGGCCGCGCGTGAGGCGGGAGGTATTACCCAGCATATTGGCGCCTACGGAGTAGAGCGTGCGGGGAAACGCATTACCTTTATTGATACGCCCGGCCACGAGGCATTTTCAAAAATGCGCGAACGAGGTGCCCGTGTTGCGGACGTCGCTATTTTGGTGGTAGCCGCGGATGACGGAATAAAGCCGCAAACACTAGAAGCGCTCGCCGCAATCAAGACTGCAAACATTCCATATATCATTGCCCTCAATAAAATTGATAAGCCGGGCGCAAATCCAGATACAGTAAAGACGCAACTTTCGGAACACGAAGTATTCATCGAGGAGTGGGGTGGTACCGTACCGCTTGTTGCGGTGTCCGCCAAACAAGGGCTCCATATCGAAGAACTCCTTGATATGATTTTGCTTGTTGCGGAAATGCAGGAGCTCACAGCAGATCCGAGTGCGCAATCTACGGGAGTAGTCATTGAATCGCACCGCGATGCGCGCCGCGGAAATACCGCGACATTACTTGTGCGTAATGGAACGCTGAAAGTGGGAGACTATGTGAGTGCGGGAGATGCGCTTACGCGTGTGCGTATTATGGAAAGTTACCGAGGGGATACCGTAGTATCGGCGGATCCAGGTACTCCGGTACAAGTGGTGGGGTTTGATGACGTGCCGGTTGTGGGAACGGCGTTTCAGTCATGTCGCACAAAAACGGAAGCGGAGGACATTTGCGCAATTGCGGAGCGCATGCAGAAGCGTGGAGCGGTTGTTGGAACCGCATCGCATGATGATATTTCAATTATACCAATTCTTGTGAAGGCGGACGCCGACGGATCCCGGGAGGTATTAGAGGATGCGTTTGCGAAATTATCCTTTGGTTCAACACAGCTCAAAATTGTAGATACCGGCGTGGGAGACATTACCGAAGGGGACGTGAAAGCGGTTGCCACGGATCGCTCGGACACGATTGGCGCGATGATTCTTGGATTTAACGTCAAAATTACCGCAGATGCCCGATTTTCGGCCGAGCGATTCAACGTACAAGTTGCGACGTTTCCCATTATCTACGACGCGCTTGAATGGGTGGAAAAAACGGCGAAGGAAATGACACCGAAAAAAATGCGAAGAGTAAATAAAGGCGTCTTGGAAATTCTCAAGATATTTGCCGAGGAGAAGGGCAGTATGGTTATTGGCGGTAAGGTCATTGAGGGCGTAGTGAATAAAGGAGACAAATTTGAGGCCATGCATCGTGGGCGGATCATTGGAAAGGGGGGTGTCAAAACATTGCAAAAAGATAAAGTAGCGGTAGATACTGTCGGAGAAGGAAGTTTGTGCGGACTTTCCATTTCCTCTGTGGATCATCTTGAAAAAAGTGACACGTTGCAGTTGTACGCAGAAGAAGTGGTGGAGTAACTATGGAGGTTGCGAAAGTGTATAAGCGGGGGAGATATGCGTCGCGCGTGCGAGAACTTGTCGCTGATTTTTTTCTCGAAGAGGGAATTGCGGCACCCGGGGTACTATTGTCTATCAAGCACGTGGAACTTCCTAAGCGAGGGGTGGTGATAAAAGTGATGGTGAGTGTATTCCCGACGAAAGTAACGGAGGAGATTGAAAAAACACTACATTCATTAGAGAATAAAGCAGCCCTGTTTCTAGGAGATCGTATTGTGATGCGTCGTCGCCCGATTGTACGGTTTATTATGGATCATGGGGAAGAGCACCGAGAGCGAATTAATGAGCTCCTCCGGAGTGATTCATAGTGTTGTGCGGCCTGGTAGCCAAGTGGGCGAACATGCAACGGTGCATGTTCGCGGAAACTGTAGGCACGTATACCTACGTGCCGCTCGACAGTTTCCCGGGATTTGCGATAAGCAAATCGGCAGAAGGTCTGCCCCAACACAGATTTTAGGTGCGTTATTGAAGTCGGGATTACGACATTAGGAGGTCAGTTCATCTGGGGCCACGTAGCCAAGTGGTAAGGCAGAGGTCTGCAAAACCTCTATGCGCGGGTTCAATTCCCGCCGTGGCCTCCAGATGAGCTGATGTCCAAAGAGGAGGTCGGGCACAAAACCCCTATGCGCGGGCCTGCCTGACGGCAGATAGGTTCAATAAATTCTATTGCCTCATCAATACTGTCAATATCAATTTCTTCATTCGTCCACCACGGTGTTTCCCCTTGCGCGTGCTCGAGATGCATATCACCAGAGTGCCGTATTTATATTGTTCCGTGAATCTGCGCATGTTATAACGTATGCACGCCCGGATGGCGGAATTGGTAGACGCGCTCGACTTAAGATCGAGTTCCGCAAGGAGTGTGGGTTCGAGTCCCTCTCCGGGCACCATATCCCACGTGGGATATATGGTAGGCGTGAACCCAATGTGGTTCACGCCACTCTGGTCAGGTGAGTGAATTTTTGTTAGCATATCGCTACAATTTTTATTTACTTTCGGTCGTCCCGATTTGATAAAATTAAGAAAGGACATCGGGACAACTGAATTGAAAGACATGCGGTCGTAGTTTAGTGGTAAAATACGTCCTTGCCATGGATGGGATGCGGGTTCGATTCCCGCCGACCGCACACTATAAATATACCCCTGCAACGCAGGGGTATATTTATAGTGTGTAGGTTAAGGAGCGAACAAATGGCTTTGTTCGCGTCGGGAATCGAAAGTCGGAGCATGTCGCGGAGCGACGCGAGACGGGGTCGAGAGTACTTAGCGAAGAGGGAGAATTGTGACCGCTGAGCTTAGTAACTCGTGACCGATTCCTCAGCCTCGCCAAGATGCGAGTCCAGACGGGCGCCGACCGCACATGAATAAAATACCCTCCGCCAACTGGCGGATGGTATTTTATCTGACACGTCCGAATGAATAATTATGTAGCGTTGTGCAGCAATTTGAGTTTTTTAAGCCCTCGGTGTATTTGCACCGCAATTGTATTTTTTGACTGCTTGGTAAGGAGTGCAATTTCACTCAGCGACAATTCCTTCACGTAGCGCATATGAATCACCGCGCGATACTTTTCAGGGAGACGATCGATCAGGTGTTGCGCCGACTTCCCGTCGAGTACATTGAGGAGTCGCTTTGTGTCTCCTGTTGACGGCTCGAATCCCTTTTCAAGGAGCGCGTCCAGAGATGTTGTCTTTTGCTTGCGGTATTCATCAACAATCAAATTATTGAGTACATGATACAGAAACGCGCGCATCAGTTTTATGCGCCCCCCCCCTGACAAGATATATCCACGTTTTCATAAACGCGTCTTGGACCAAATCTTGTCCTACCGCCCGGTCACGAATTTTATAGAACGCATGAAGTGACAGGCCCTTGGCGTAGTCTGTATGCGCGTTGGTGAGCGTTGCGTTGAGGTTATGTTCCTGTCTTTTGTTCATCATAAAATAGGACGACTGAAGTGTAAACATATGACAAAGACATTACAGAAGCGTACATTCCGCGCGTATACGCGTGATATACAGCTTGAGATTGAAAAATCTAGCACCAGGCCCATTGCACGGACATTACTGTCAGGCGCAGGTAGGCAGAGAAACACGATAATGCCCGAATTCTATCACCATACGCACGAAAAATCAATTATGAAATATTTCAAGGACTAATGCGTCAGATACTCATATGGTAGACCCACAAATACACGACGGCACAAACACCCTCCAAATAGGGGCAGATTTCTTTCATCACTTGTGTAATCAAGGGTGGACATACGTTAGAACGGTGGTGGATGTGGTGCGCGAGCCAGTGCTCATTCTCGATAAAGATTTTCGTATACGTGCCGCAAATGTGCCTTTTTATCGCACCTTTCAGGTTGACGCAAAAGATACTGAAAATAAAATTGTGTATGAGCTCGGCAACGGACAATGGAATATTCCGGCGCTTCGGAAGTTACTTGAGGATATCTTACCCAAGAATGCTTTTTTTGAGGGGTTTGAGGTATCACACGAATTCCCCGCGATTGGTAAAAAAAATATGATTTTGAATGCAAGACAAATTCATTTTACAAAAACTACCGAATCGGCCTTATTTCCACCCATCATTATGCTTGCGATTGAAGATGTCACAGAAATGATGAGTATCGCAGAGAAACTAGCGCGGCATACAAATGAATTTGAAGACAAAATTGTACAGCGCACCACACTGTTGGAGGCACATATTGCGCGGTTAGAGCTTGAAATTCGCCAGCTAAAAAACAAGCCGTAGCGCTCGGTTCGGTGCAGGTGAGTGCGCGAGCGGCGTATGTGTGCAAGGAATAATGAGTGGCATCTCGTACAATTATTAAATAATAATAAAATAGGTATGGATATCATTTTATGGATTTTGTTCGGTGCACTTGTCGGGTGGGTTGCGTCGCTGATTATGAAGACCGATGGTCAGCAGGGAGCGATACTCAACATTGTTGTAGGTATCGTTGGTGCGGTCATCGGCGGTTGGATTATGGAAATGCTCGGGGCGAGTAGTGGAGGGGGGTTTAATTTATATAGTTTTGTAGTAGCGCTCCTTGGTGCATGTGTGCTCATTGCAATCGTGCGGGCGGTGCGCCGGTAATATTATTCGGCATTACATTCATACATATATTATGGACTCATCATATACATCATCCACGACAAAACCCTTATTTAAGGGCACGCAGATCGTGTGGTACGCATTGTCGCTTCTTGAGGTGCTCCTCGGGTTTCGTTTCGTACTGAAGCTGATGGGAGCAAATCCTGAAGCGGGATTTACGAGTTTTGTGTACGCGCTGACCTGGCCATTTACCGCACCGTTTCTCGCAGTATTTCCAAGAACTGTAGTGCAGGGAAGTATTTTCGAATGGACCACACTTCTTGCGATGCTTGTCTATTGGATGGTCGCGCTCGCCATCGTCAATTTATTTGCGATGAGCAAAACAGTATCTACGCCCGAAGCGGCAGCAGAAATGAATAAAAAATAGCATCGCAGGCAATTCCGCCCACAATGCGCTAGAACCTTGTAATAAGTGCTGTAATATTCCTCTCCCGAGAGCGGCTCCTTTTGTAGAGGCACATACATGGAGAGTCGACTGTGTAACGATTGCCATTAATCTCTTAGTGAAAAACTAGAACACATATGAACACAATCATGAATTTACAAAGCACATCTCGTGGGTCCCTACTCGTCGCAGGAATGACCGCGGCAATGCTTCTCGTCGTGTCGTTTCTCGGCATCCAAAGTGCAAATGCCGCCATCACGGTCTCGCTCGATTTTGGTGATACCGGGTCCCAAGTGACCGAACTGCAAACGTACCTTGCAACAAATTCCAGTATTTATCCTTCGGGTCTCGTGACCGGATACTTCGGACCTCTTACCCAAGCTGCGGTACAACGATTCCAGACTGCGCAGGGAATTGTATCCAGCGGAAATCCTGAATCAACGGGATATGGACGCGTAGGTCCACTCACCATGGCACGCATTAATGCGCTCATGGGAGGTGGAAGCCCAATCACATGGGACTCAACTCCAGTGCTTTCGAATCCATCGGTGCAGGTCACCAATACTACCGCAACATTTGCATGGACTTCAAACGAGCAAACGCAGGGACAGGTATATTGGAGCGCCTCACCCCTCGTCTTCAATGAAGCAAATGGACCTCGTCAGCAACCGTACGTGAGCGGTACTCTGGCACTTGACGCAGGAGGGTCACAAACGAACCATACGGTAACCGTTTCAAACCTTCAGGCGAACACCATGTACTACTACCTTGTGAGAGGCGTAGATAGCGGAGGAAATATGAGTATGATCTGGCCAAGTACATTCCGAACCAATCCATAATTGATCGGATGTCATAAAAAATCACCGAGTTTCCCCGGTGATTTTTTATTCTAATTAACGAAATTGCAGTGGTGCGGATGGGAGGACTCGAACCTCCAATGGGTTTCCCCGCGCGGTCCTAAGCCGCGTGCCTCTACCAGTTCGGCTACATCCGCAAATACTTTTCTGCGAAAAGAGTATCACAAAACAGTAGAAGCGTCATCAACCGCCGATGTTGCAATCTGAAGCAAAAAATTCACAAATCATGGTGACAATCTGTTTTGAAGCTGCCATGATGGCAAACCCAAGGATTCCGTAAATGATGTTTTGCTTTCCTTTCTGAATCCGCGCTGCGTCCCCCTCCTTCTTTTTAGCAAACAAGTCTCCGCCCAAATATTGCACAAGACCGTAGAAAAAGAGGACGGTTGCCAGCACCATGAGCAGATCGAGTGCGGGATCCACAATAGTTCTCCAAAAAATCCAGAACACGTCATCAATGCCTTGTATTTGCGCCATCATGTACTAAAAAATTCCAAATGTATCTAAGAATAAATATGCAAGCGTCCATGCGCTGAGCATAACTGCCAGCGTAATGATTCCAAAGACCATATATTTTCGTGCGTCCACCACTTTCTTTTCATCGGGCCCAGCCATGAGGTAGCTGATGACTCCCCACGCAAACACAGCTCCCGCAAGCACCATAAGAACGCCGATAACGTTTTGCAGGAGGGCCTGTATATTTTCATACAGTGTCTCCACGGTCGGAAGCCACTGCGCAGATGCTCCTGTTGGCAGTAGTGAGGCGAGAGTGAGAGGAATATGGCGAAGAAATCTTTTCATAGGTTGTCAGTATAGTACCGCGCACATGCAATGTACTGCGTAACACTTACCATATTGTAATTGAAACTATACAAAAAAACACCCCCGCTACGCGGGGGTGTTTTTTCTTTAGAGTATGTCACCGACTGAATTTGGAATGTCCCCCCCATCAACGCCAAAGGTTTCAAGCAAGAGATTTGCCAGACCCCACATAGCGATGATAACTGCGAGCGACACTATTCCGTAGAGCATATACTTACGCGCCTCCTTTGACTTGTCTTCGTCGGGCCCGGCCATGAGGTAGCTGATGAGTCCCCAGATGAAGAGGAGAGTCGCAAGCACAATAAGGAGTGCGATCGCGGCAGTGAAGAGATTGTCGAGATCAGCGATGATCCCGAAGAGTCCCTCTGTTCTTTGGGTTGTTTGTGCAAATGCGAGCGCCGGGGCTATCGCGAGTGCAACGGGAGTAATATATCGCGCAAACTTCTTCATAAAATGAAATTACGAATAATGTGATTGACCTTTGGATACTATAGCACACCCCTTTAGAGAAATCACGTCAAGGGAAGGCGCCTGGGGATTACGGGAGCGCATTCTTAAATTCGCGCGCTATCTGCACGAGGAGGGGAGCCACCGAGATAATTGCCGTTCCAATGAGCGCCTGCAGGAGTATCTTTTTCCCTTTGGTATATTCCGTCTCGTTTCCACGCGCAGAGGCCATGGTGTACCCCGCCCAAAAGACGACCAGGGTGAGCAGAGGAAGCATGACTGTGCGGATAGTTTTTGTGAGATTTTCGAGAATGGTCAGTACCCCTCCTTCCTCGTCTTGGCCATCACTGAATAGGTCAAGAAAATTATCCTGCGCCTCCACGGTGCTCGTCATATAGAAGAGCAGGGAGGCACCGAGAAGTACGAATGCTGAAGTGATGCGCGCGCGTTTTATGTCCATATGTTTATCTGAGTCCGGTGGATTCCAAAAATCCATCGACAATTGCTTTTGCGGCAACCACAATAAGTAAACCAATCACGGCATACATCACTACTTGTTTGCCCTTACTGTATTCCGAATCGCTACCACCCGCTTTTGCAATGGTAAATCCTCCGTACATGATAAAAATCACCGCCACCCCGAGCACAATAGGGAGCGCTTGGTCGAGCAGTATCTGAATAAATTCCGGGATGTTTTGAGCCTTAATCGGGGAGGTGATTTGGGCAAATGTGTCTTTCATATATTAGTAGCTACAATTGACGTAACATACGTCCCAGTGCGGCGGGCTGTATTCGCGGTAATAGATGACTCCAGTAGTTAAATCTCGGTAGCCTTGATCACTACCGCGCGGGCCCACATATTCAAATTGGCCACTGTTTTTAATAAAATTATCAAGTGCTGTTGATGCCCCGTAGTCTAGTTTATCTCCTCCCCCATGCGATCCGTCATTTGTACCTCCCGCGTGTCCCGGTTCTGATCCCCCGGTAATCTGAATGTCGCACGTTGGACAGCGGTTGTTAAGATCCACCGCACCGGTGAGCGCAGCAACAGAAACGTTATTTAAACAGGTACTATTTGATTGACCAGTGCATACCTTATTTATGTCATCCGCAGTAAATCCATTCGCAAGCAGGAAGGCCCGCGAGTCGGAGTCGCTCAAACGATCATCCGGAGAGAGGCCTGTAATTGCACTACACGTGCATGCGGCCGTTCCATTTTTGATCACCTGCTGGTGTACTTCACCAGGACGGCATGCATCACTGGATTCACAGTATCCCGTAGGCCCACCTGGATTTATTCCACTCACTACACATTCAAATCCACCACCACTTTTTGGAATGCATGTCTGCAGATTAGGGCACGTACCCTGCACTACGCCACAAGGAGCCGCCACGGTCGGCACACAGGCAAATCCTTGTGGACCAGACTGGAATTGGCACGCAGATCCTCTTGGGCACCACCCTTCTGTAGCTCCCCCACATTGCTTTACGAGTGAAAGAGGCTGATATCTTTCACATTTCGGAAAATCTGACCAAACTCTGATGGCTCCCGATGCGGGCATATCAAATCCAACCATGAGAAGAAACATATTGACGATCGCATACGCGCCAAATGCAATCAGAAGGCCAATTGCAGCGCTCACGATCGTTTTTTTCCCTTTTGCCACATTTCCACCATCTGCACCGGCAGTAATATACAGGAACCCGCCATAAAACAACATCGCGATCGCAATGGGCACCGCAATTTTCAGGAGAAATCCAATGACATTATGTGCAAGCTGCCAGAGATCACAGAGTTGACACGGACCTATGCCGCAAACATTAGGGAGCAGTCCCGCTGCGAGCATGTCCATAAAAGGTGAGGGAGACGTGGCGGCGAGATTAAACAGCGATGCAATCATATCAATAGTATATCTAATTTTCCTCTACAAAGCGTCTTGATGCAATGCGTATTGCCTCGCTGACGGTTGCGCGACGGTCGGCGATCGACTCAACGGCATCATAGAAAATTTCTCTCGTTTGGTCCGGGGTAATGTCAATCAAGTGTATGGACTGCAAGGCGCTTGATGCGAGGAGGGAGCCAA
The DNA here is from genome assembly GCA_964354975.1 of uncultured Candidatus Saccharibacteria bacterium. Taxonomy (GTDB): domain Bacteria; phylum Patescibacteriota; class Minisyncoccia; order Ryanbacterales; family HO2-45-13; genus CAYHBS01. The sequence continues at coordinate 9,408 of CAYHBS010000007.1, read as the reverse complement.
ATTCCGGGTGGTTATAGGTACCAATGAGCGAACGGTTCACAGGAGCTACGGGTCGTTCTTTGAGGACCAATTTTTGACCCGTAGGACCGGAAAGCCACACTGCCAATTTCCAAGATTCTGCTTGATGGGCGGATGATTTGTTGATGACGAGTCCATACAGACGAGACGCGGTGATTGCCCTCGCGCTGCCTTCCAGTTGCGGGACTGCAGCTATGTCAAATTTCAGGTGAGGATTTTTTTGGCGAAGCAGTTCGACATACGAGGACGGCGCAATCATCATTGCGAGCCGACCTTGCTGGAATTCGGAGATGGGATTTGAAAATTGCGTATTCCAACTGTAACTGGTAAGTCCAGAGTTTCCGAAATCTGAATAAAATCGAAATGATTGATATGTAGGATCTTGCGTACCTGACGAAGTGACACGTTGCTCCCCAAACTTCAGCTTTCCAGATTCGTCATAGAGCGACGCGCCGTACTGCGCCATAAGCAAGGTGAGAATTTCATAATATTCTGGAACGTTGCGCGCGCGACCAAACGCAATACCGGCCACGTTGATAGCGTCTCCCGAGCGAATCTCGGTGAGCGTTTGTGAATTTTTTTGTAGCTCCGTCCAATTTTTTGGAGGTGTGGCGATGGCCTTTCGGTTAAATAAATCCTTGTTCCAAAAGAGCACCAACGGATCTGCCCACAGTGGGGACGCCGCAACAATTTGTTTTCCTTCCTTCGAGGTGAGTACAAATGCTTGCGTGGCAGCATCAATATAGGAGGAGGTAAATGTACGAACGGTGAGCACATCAGCAGGGGGCGGCGCGATAAAATTGCGATCATTTTGAATTTGCGTTTCGTCGGTAATCCACATATCAGGCCCCTTACCCGCGGCGAGTGCCTGCACTAAATCTGAAAACATTGACGATGTATCTTTCTGGATATACTCCACTGACGTGCCTTCCGCAACGGTGTTTTTGTATTCCATAAATGATTCTTTGAGGAGTGTTTCGGGAAACGTGCCCCACACCGTGAGCGTCACCTTTTTCCCAGACGTATCCGCAGGCGAGCGGAACAAAAATCCAATGGCTCCCAATACAAGGACGGCTCCAGCTACTATGAGAAGTTTGGTCAGGCGATCATTATTCATGTGTTGCAAAGATCATAGCGTAATGGTGAGCCCCTGCGGGGATTTCTTTTACAAAGTGTAGTTGCTGTTTTCGAAATAATTCTTTCATACTATCTTTCGGGATGCGCCGAGATGAAGGGGGTCCCGCAAACACGGATTCCACAGACCAATCACTCACCACCACTTTCCCCGAAGGTTTTACTATCCGAGCTGATTCCGCAATTATGGTGTCCTTGGCGTCTGACTGAAACAGTACATTTGCAATCATCACGAGATCCATACTGTGGTCAGCAAGTTTTGTGCTTTTTGGATTTTCCAAATCTGTCCAGAGTGCTTGGATGTTGAGCACTCCTTCCGCGCGCGCGTCTCTCCGGAGTGTTTCGAGCGATTCCTTTTGTACATCAAATGCATGCACCGTTCCAGATTTTGCAAGACGCTTCGCCATGGCGATGGTGAGATGTCCCATACCCGAACCAAAATCGGCAACCTGCATATTGCCGTGAATATCAATGTGGTCAAGGAGCTGTGTTGGATTCATCATCCCCCCAATCATAGGGTGGTCATTGAAACAATATGGTCTCCAGATTCGAGTTTCATAATACGTACGCCTTGTGCCGAGCGAGAGAGCAAACGCATTTCTTTGAGTGTGGTGCGAATCGTTTTTCCTTTTCCGGAGATTGCGATAAATTCTTCCTCGCCGGTCACCATCGTGCTCGTGACCAGGATTCCGGTTTTTGCGTTCACACCCATCGCACGAATTCCTGATCCACCTCGGCGCTGCACTTTGAATTCCTTTACCTTGGTGCGCTTACCAAATCCATTTTCAGAAATAAGAAACATTTCTGCCTCCTTATTGCCCTTTGTAATCACTTCCGCACCAATGAGGACATCGCTTTGTTTGAGCAGCATACCGCGCACACCGCGCGCACTGCGTCCCATTTCGCGGAGCTCCGATTCTTTAAAGTGAATCGCATTTCCACGCCGGGATACGAGCATCAACTCATCACCCACCTCCACGATACCTGCCCATTTCAACGCATCATTCTTATCGAGTGAGATGGCAATGATGCCGCTTTTACGTACATCTTGAAATTGCGCCGCACTCGTTTTCTTCATGATACCACGTTCCGTGGTCATGACGAGAGACGCAACCTTGCCTTTCTGTGCTTTCGGAAGCGCAAGCACCGATGTAATTGACTCTCCGGGGGCGAGTGAAAGGAAATTTTGAATCGCTTTTCCCTTTGCAGTGCGCGAGGATTCTGGAATTTCATACATCTTCGTCTGATACACTTTTCCGCGGGAAGAAAAGAACAGGAGATCGTCATGTGTAGACGCGCTCACAAATCGCAGTACGATATCTTCTTCTTGTGCGCCAATCACTCCCTTGCCTCCACGGCGTTGTGCGCGAAATACCTGTGGGCGGACACGCTTGAGGTACCCATTCGTGGTCAGAATCATAATATGTTCCTCTTCGGGGATGGTGTCTTCCAGTGAAATAGACGCAGCAGCGGACTTCACCAGTGTTGTGCGGCGCTCATCCCCATAGCGTTCTTTGAGATCCGTAAGCTCGGTCTTGATGAGGTCACGAATTTTCTTCGGGCTTTTGAGCAGGGATTCGAGTTCGGCCGCAAGCGCGCGTTTTTCTTTGAGCTCATCTTCAATTTGTTTGCGCTCAAGACCTGCGAGCGTGTGCAGCCGCATTTCAAGAATTGCGTTTGCTTGAATTTCAGAGAGCTTAAATTTTTTTATGAGACCCTCGCGGGCAGCGGCACGATCTTTCGAGGATTTAATCACTTTAATCACCGCTTCAATATTATTGAGCGCTTTCGAAAGTCCCTCGAGAATATGCACGCGACGGCGCGCAACGTCCAAATCATACTTTGTGCGGCGTTCCACCACTACGACTCGTGATTTTACGAATTCATCAAGAATATCGCGAAGTGAAAGTGTTTTTGGCTGGATGCCATCTATGAGCGCGAGGATATTACAATGGAACGTGCGCTCGAGATCGGTGTGTTTGTAGAGGTAGTTCAGTACCTTTTGCGGGTATGCGTCTCCCTTGAGATCAATGACCACGCGCAGTCCATCGCGATCTGATTCATCACGAATGTCACGGATACCATCTAACTTTTTCTCATGCACTAAGTTTGCCATTTTTGAAATCATCTCTGACTTGTTCACCTGATAGGGAATAGAGGTGATAACAATTTGGTGCCCACCTTTTTTATTTTCAACAATTTCCGCCTCTCCGCGCGTGACAATACCTCCACGTCCTGTCGTATACGCCTCTCGAATATCTTTCTGATTAAAAATGAGTCCTCCGGTGGGGAAATCGGGTCCGGTGATAAATTGAATAAGATCATCAACGTCCGCCTTCGGGTTATCAATGAGGTGCATCGTCCCATTAATAATTTCCGTCAGGTTGTGCGGAGGAATGTTGGTGGCCATACCAACCGCGATGCCGAGGGATCCATTGACGAGGAGGTGTGGGAATGCAGCGGGAAGCAGGGTGGGCTCACGCTTGGTGCCGTCGTAATTTGGCATGAAGTCCACGGTGTTTTTTTCAATATCGGTGAGGAGTTGCGCAGCTATGGGGGACATTTTTGCTTCGGTATATCGCATTGCTGCCGGCGCGTCTCCATCGATTGATCCAAAGTTTCCCTGACCAATGACGAGGGGGTAGCGAAATGAAAATGTTTGCGCCATACGCACCATTGCCTCATACACCGGAGCGTCCCCGTGCGGATGATATTTACCAAGCACTTCTCCGACGACGGTTGCAGATTTACGTGGTTTTGCGTGATGTGTGAGTCCGAGTTCGCGCATGGCGTAAAGAATGCGTCGATGTACCGGCTTGAGCCCGTCCCGCACATCAGGGAGTGCGCGAGAAACAATGACCGACATTGCGTAGTCAAGGTACGACTGCTGCATTTCGGAGACAATATCTCCGATGCTCACGCGTCCGCGAGGTGTCGGTTCGGGCGCGGAGGGTTCCGGAGTTGTTTTTTTATTCTTCATATGTGGGTAGTTGCCGGCGACACGCTATTTCCAGACCTTTATCGTCTCCATGATAATGGAAAACGGACTTGGTGCAGAGGACGTGCGCGGAGTGCTCGAGGAAAATTGCCGGCGAAGCTGAATCGTCCAGAGTCCGAGCACCAGCAGCATGCAAAAAAAGAGAAATACTCCCGCAACCACATGGCGCGTGTGGATGGGAGCCGATCGTAGTGCGGTGAGTCGATCAAAGAATCCCATATGGTGCTATCAACTCCACAATTTCCCCATCCTTTCCCTCGAGGTCTTTCTTTTTAATTGCGAGCCGTTCCTCTTTTCGCGATGGCGTTCCCCCAACTTTCGTAAATTCCGAGAGCTTTCCGCGCTTCGCAGTTTCTCCTTTGAGTGCGTAACAAGTGAGCACAATCATGCGTGGCTCAATGAGACGTGCAAGCGTCGCCGACGCCTTTGCGCCCATCGGCGTTCCTGCGGGAAGAAAAAGAATGTCGATATTGTCATTGATGTCTTTGAGGGCGCGTTCAAGATCTGGTTCCGTTGCGGTTGAAAGCTCACCAAAATGCATGAGGGTGAGCTCATCAAAATTGATGATATATGCAGTATCTTCGTGCGTGATGGGGATTCCTTCGACGGTAATTTCCTTAATATCGTATTCTCCAGGCCCGGAAATGACGTAGGGGTTTCCCGCAATGCTGGACTCGGCAAATGAAGGATGCGACGCAAGAACCACCGCGGCTTCAAACCGAGGTGGAGTAAGACCAGAGGATTTGTCGTAGGGATCGGTCACGAGCACCACTCCTTTCGCTTCAATGCGCACGCACGTCCCGCCGTAAAACTGAATTGTCATGGGCGTAGTATAGCGGTTTCCCGCTTCCCATGCCACCGTTTGTGAAAGAAAATCTGCGCGCTGGCCTAGACAAATCTCTTGGGCGCCGCTATACTTTGACCTACATGCAACTGACATCTCACGATGCATCCGTAGCAGAACAAAGCGCAGATGGAGCGGTAAAGAAAGACCGCCTGATGGACGCGCTCTTTAAGCGTGCACATGCCCCACTACCAAAGGAAGGAGAGGTTGCAGATGGAACGGTGATAGCGGTGCTCGGTACTCGTGTGTACGTAGATCTCGCGTACGGTACGGGCATTATTTATGGCCGCGAGTACCAACTCGGCCGCCACATGCTTCGCAAAGTGCGCCCCGGGGATCATATCAGTGCAAAAATCATCCAGTATGAAAACGAAGAGGGATATATTGAACTCTCTGTCAGCGATGCGGACCGCGAGCGCGTCTGGAAAGAACTCATTATTTTAAAGAACAACAAAGAAGCAATTGCCCTCAAGGTACTTGAAGCAAATAAAGGAGGTCTTGTATTTGAATATCAGGGAGTCAAAGGATTTCTTCCGGTGTCTCAACTGACCCAGGATCGCTATCCACGCGTGGAAGGGGGAGATAAGAATAAAATTCTCACGGAACTACAGAAGTTTGTTGGGGAAGAATTCTCGCTCATTGTGCTCGACGCAAGCGCGGAAGATGGTAAGCTCATATTCACCGAAAAGGGATCTACCCCGGAAGAACTCCAGAAGAAGCTCGAGAAGTATGCCGTAGGCACTACCTACAAGGGAGAAGTCACTGGTGTGGTAGATTTCGGAGTTTTCGTGAAGCTCGAGGATGGGCTGGAAGGGCTCGTGCATATCTCCGAAATTGACTGGTCACTCGTGGAAAATCCATCTGATCTCTACAAAGCCGGAGACGCAGTAGAGGTAAAAGTGATTGGTATTGAAGGAGACAAGATCTCGCTTTCGATCAAGGCGCTCAAGCCAGATCCCTGGAAGGTTGCGGCGTATCAAAAGGGAGATATCGTTGAGGGGCGTGTTACCAAGCTGTCAAAAATTGGCGCATTCATCCAAGTGCTCGACAAAAACAAGCCAGACGCGTCCGGAAAAATCTTTGGACTCTCACACATTTCAGAATTTGGCAGCCAGCAAAAGATGGAATCACTCGTCAAAGTTGGCGAACTCTATCCATTCCAGATCTCGGTGTACGACAGTGATCATCACAAACTCTCACTCCTCTATTTAGGTGAAGGAAAAGAGGTAAAAGCAGAAGTAACTTCTGCCCCTGTGGAAGAGAAGAAAGCAGAATAATCCATAAAGAGTCCGCCGAATGGCGGGCTCTTTTGTTTTTTACTCGTGCGTGATATGTTGCGCGAGGAGGTGCAATATGAGTCACAATCATGATCGGTGTTTTGGAGGATCGCCGTATGATGAGCGGACATACGAAAATGATCGGTTGAAGGCGGAATCAATTCGGAGGGTTCACGATCACATCCGAAAGAAGGAGTCGAAATTGTCGAATCACACAAAAAATTTTGTGGATCTCGAGTGTCCCGGATGTCGGCGGTTGAGTCCACCTAAGGACATAGATCCAGTTATCGTGGGGAAGCAAGTGCGAGATCACCTACTATATCAAAAAGATTCGGCGACTCGCGAATTGCTTGAGGCTCGCGTGGAATACCACAGGCTCAACATTTCTTACAACGTTCTCGATGCGCTCATGGCCCAGCATTGCAAGAATGAAACACAAAAGCATGTTGTGGGGCGGATGCTCAAGGAGATGGCAGAAAATATTTTTGCGCTGGATCATCGTATTGCGACTCTCATCGCATTTGATGTGTTGTGCACAAAGGCATTGGGTGAGTAGTGCAAACCAGAAGGGTGCTCACGAGGGCCCCCTTCTTTTATTTTTTACCGCGGAGCGTTTTCACCGCCTCTTCAAGTAGCTGGGTATATAAATGAAGGCCCACCTGTCCTGCTGATCCGGATTGCTCACGCCCAAGAACATTTCCCGCGCCGCGCATTTCAAGGTCACGATATGCGATGTCCGCGCCTGCTCCTAGGAATTGTGTTTGCTCAAGCACATCAAGTCGTTGGAGAGATTTTGGCGTTTCTTTTTTATCTAAATACGCAAGTACCTGCATGGGATCCGTCGGAGAAGCATGGGCGGTGAGGCGGCGCGGATAAAAGAAATACGCAAAAGATTCTACATTTCCTCTGCCGATTCTTCCGCGGAGTTGATGCGCCTCGGCAAGTCCCAGGAGAGACGCGTCGCGCACAATCAGTGTATTCGCATTTGCGAGATCAATCCCATTTTCAATAATCGTGGTCGATATGAGCACCTGAATATGCCCCGCGCGAAACTCATGCATCACGCGCGCAATTTCAGTTTCATGGAGCTGTCCGTGGAGTATGTTACATTGGACGCGCGGAAGTGTTGCAGAAAGTTCTTTCATATAATCCGCCATTTTGCGGATATGATTTGCGAGCACATACACTTGCCCTCCGCGATCTATTTCTGTTTTGATGGCGGTGGTGACTATTTCGCCGCTGTAGGGAAGCACAAATGTGTGTGGCGCAATTCTTCCTTTGGGAGCTTCATCGAGCGCGGACATGCTGGTGAGATCCGAAATGGCCATACTCAAGGTGCGCGGGAGCGGCGTTGCACTCATCGTGAGCACGTCGCACGCACTTGCAAGCGTCTTTAATGTTTCTTTTACCTTCACGCCAAAGCGCTGCTCTTCATCAATAATAAGCAGTCCGAGTTTTTTCCACTGTACATCGGAGCTAAGCATGCGGTGCGTGCCGATACAGATATCAATAGATCCATTCGCAATGCCTTTGATGACCGCATGTTCTTCTTTTGTATTCTCAAGCCGTGAGAGTCGCGCCGTGCGCACAGGAAATTCTGCAAGTCTGCTCGCAAAAGTTTCCGCGTGTTGTTCGGCGAGCACCGTGGTGGGAACGAGTATCGCAACTTGCGCGCCCGTGAGCGCCATCTGAAGTGCTGCGGCAAGAGCGGCTTCCGTTTTTCCAAATCCCACGTCTCCAATGAGCAGGCGGTTCATAGGGCGTGCGTGCGTCATATCATGAAAAATTTCTGAAATCACGCGGTTCTGGGCGCGCGTGCGATTAAATGACGCCCCACTCGCGAGTAGGTGATCTGCATGATGATCAATATGAATTGAATGGCGCGAAGCGAGCTCGCGGCGCGCGTGAGATTCAAGTAACGCGCGCGCAAACAGCGCCGCATCGTGCGAAGTTTTTTTGACCGTGCGCTCCCACGTTGTCGTTCCCAGTCGGTGAACGGTGGGACTGCGAAATCCAATGTACGGCGTGAGTTTTTCTATTGCCGATTCAGGAACGTAGAGCATATCTGCTTCCGTGCGCCCTTGTGGGGGAGCGTAGGCGATTGCGAAATATCGCGTACCGTTACGATCGAGGGTGCCGTTCCATCTGCCAATACCGTGATCGCGATGGACCACATAATCTCCCGCAACAAGTCCCGTAAACTTTTTTTCGTGCGCAGTTGTTTTTGAATGCGCGGAAATTTTTTCTCCCGTCCAAATGCTGGTGATGGTGCGATGGGTGCACTCAACATGGAGAATTTGCCCGGTATTGATTGGTACAACCATAACAATGCCTCCGCGTTTTGTGCAGGTTCCTGTGCGCTCAACATTTGGAGTGCGCTCATATCCGAGACTCAAAAGTTTTTCAATGATGCTATCGGGGGTCTCTTCTGCGCCAACGTGGATCACGAACGCATGCGCATTCCAAAATGTACTAATAAACCTGGCACGAATAATATTGCGCTCCTGACGCCGAAACCAAAGCACCCCCTTGTCCTCAAGGAGGGGGATGCGCGCAACAATTAACGCTCGATCAAGTCGCACATACGGAGTTGCCACCATTTGTTTGTACCGATCTTCTTATACACAGTCAAATGTGCAACTCTTCCGCGACCGCGGAAGAGTTGCACAATAAGGAATTCCACATTGTCCCATATTGGCCTTTACGCTGTGTCCCTGATAAGATGCGCACATGGATGAGATACCCCCGATATCAACCGAATCCCAAGAGTTAGAAATTCCTGAAACAGGAGAAGGATTTGCGGAAGAGGCGCTCTCCGGGAACCTTGAGGATCAACCAGAAATTACGCTTGAGGATCTGCCTCTCTAATGTGGGCGCACTTCACTAGAAGTTGCCACGCTCAATTGGTTGACCGAGCACCATTTCTGCTCAGTATTTGGGTAGTGAAAATACGAAAATACACAGAGAGCAACCTGAGTGCACCGCGAACAATTTTCAGAAATGGTGTTTGGTTGACAACCACAGCCCATTTCATTACAATGGGTTCACTGTTTTTATTATTGTTTTAAACGCTAATTCAACAATATGGCGGACAAGTTTGAACGTACCAAGCCGCATGTCAATGTGGGCACCATCGG
>CAYHBS010000006.1:0-50000 GCA_964354975.1 uncultured Candidatus Saccharibacteria bacterium | reverse complement strand
GCGTCCTATCCATTGAACGACGAGGGCATATGAACCCAGATACTATAGCCGGTGAAGAGCATTATTTCAACGCTCTTTTGCCAAGCGTGCGCTTGTGCGAGATGATGAGTGAGTGACAACACTGAAACTCGACGATGATATTTCCGAAATTGGACGGCTCACAATGCCGCAGATCCATGCGCTGAAGCGCTTGGGGATATTGACGATTCAAGATCTACTTCGCCACTTCCCCACTCGGTACGAACAATTTGGAGTATTTCGCACTATCGAGGGACTCATACACGGCGAAATGTTTATGATTGAAGGCAAAGTAACGAAGCTTGCTACCAAGAAAACATGGAGACGCAGAATGCCTATGACCTCTGCTACCGTGGAAGACGCGACCGGAAAAGCGCAGGTGATGTGGTTTTCACAGCCGTATATTGGCAAGATGATAGCGATAGGCGATATTATTCGCCTGAACGGAAAAGTGCAAATCAAAGAAAAGGGGGTGTTTTTTGCAAATCCCCTGTTTGAAAAAATATCGCGCTTTAGCGTGAACCGCCCATCGAAGCAACTTATGCCCGTGTATTCCGAAACACGTGGTATTTCATCGCGTTGGCTTGCATATCATATTGATCGCGCGCTGAATGCAATCGCCGAAATTCCGGAAATACTCCCGGAGCACATCATAAAAAAATATCATCTCCCAGTAATTTCACGCGCGCTCCGCGCTATTCATTTTCCAAGAAGCGAGCGTGAGGCAACTGCCGCACGAAAGCGTTTTGCGTTTGAGGAGATATTTACGATTCAACTCATGCGCCAGCAGGAGCGGCGACTTCTTGAATCAAAGGCCTCACCTGAACTCATCTTACCCACTGCGAGACTCGAAGGATTTCTCGAAGGGCTTCCGTTTAAGCTAACAAAAGGACAGAAGCAGGTGCTTGGGGAAATTCTTGAAAATATTGGGTCATCCACTCCCATGGCGCGACTGCTCGAGGGAGACGTGGGATCGGGGAAAACGATTATTGCGGCTGCCGCAAGCTACGTTGCGGCGCTATCGGGGCATCAAGTGGCGTATATGGCTCCGACCGAACTCCTCGCGCGCCAGCACTTCGCAGCATTTACGAAATATCTCGGACGACTCGGATTCAAAATTGGTCTTGTCTCGTCTGGAGAGTCGCGTGTGTTTCCGTCAAAAGCGTACCCGGGGCGTGACGCGCATATTTCGCGCACGCAACTGAACAAATGGGTACACATGGGGGATATTCGTATTGTGATTGGAACACACGCGCTCATTGCTAAAGGAATGGAATTTGACAAGCTTGCGCTTATTATTGTAGATGAGCAACATCGCTTTGGCGTGCGCCAGCGCGCTCGACTTGCGAAAACCGAATCCAGACGTGAATCACGCATTCCTCATTTTCTCTCAATGACCGCAACACCAATCCCTCGCACACTCGCACTCACCATTTATGGAGACTTGGATTTATCAGTGCTCGATGAACTCCCACCTGGGAGAAAGCCAATTACAACACTCGTCGGCTCGGGAACTGATCGCGCACGCATGTGGGAACTGATGCGAGAAGAAGTGGCAAGCGGCCGGCAAGCATTTGTCATTTGCCCACGTATCGAAGAAAAAGATGATGATATTAAATCGGTAGAGAAAGAAGTAAAACGACTGCGCGACATATTCCCTGAATTTGTGGTGGGAGGTATGCACGGAAAACTCTCGGGGAAAGAACGTGACAAACGCATGCAGGAATTTGCACGTGGTGAAATTCAGGTGCTTGTCTCTACGACCGTCATCGAGGTGGGTATTGATATTCCCAATGCCACCGTCATGATCGTTGAAGATTCCGATTGGTTTGGTCTTGCGCAACTCCACCAACTCCGCGGTCGCATTGGACGAGGAGAGCATCAATCAACGTTTATAGCACTCACCGAATCGCGATCGAAAAAAACACTGGATAGACTCCACGCGCTGGAAACCGCCGAAAATGGATTCCGGCTCGCAGAAATGGATCTGATGCTCCGCGGTGCGGGAGAGCTCTCGGGAGGGCATCAGTGGGGTATCTCTGATATTGGTATGGAGGCGCTCAAAAATCCCGCGATGGTAGCGGCCGCGCGCAGTGAAGCGACTGCGCTACTGAAAGACGACACGGAGCTCACCGCATATCCAAAACTCAACATCGCGCTGGAACGCGCAAAAACACGAGAAGCGCATTTCGAATAGAGCGCCTGCTTCCTGCTGCGGTTATGAATACAATCACTTTATATTATTGAAAGCAGGCGCGAAACCCCGCACTGGCGCCAAATAGAGCTGTGGAACTTCAATAAACGCTAAGTACAGCGCCTAGTGCGGGGTAATCGCACGGTAGGCAATTTTACTGATATCGAAAAAGTCGCTTAAAGAATTAATGGTTTATTCCTTTGTGCCCTAATTCGCGCGAATTAGGGTAGGACACCACATCAACAAACCGGGCTCAAGAGCCGCCTGAACACATATTAGTCCATCGTTGAGAATTTATGAATCTACAGTGCGTGAAGCGATGCGTTCTTTTGGTGTAACCCAAAAACCCATGTACCGCCCAAACATGAGGCGCGTTTGTGCGTCGAGCCCCGGCAGTGCACCAAATATCACAATCGTAAATGGAATAAGCGCCCATTGCAGTACCACAAGTCCCCAAGAGAATTTGTGATACTCACGCGGACGCGGCGGCATTAACTTTACTGCCATTGTGGCAGATCCAATGAGTCCGAGCATTGCGAGTGTCATCAGGAGACGGGTGATTCGCGGCAAATTGTACGCCACGAGCGCGGTGTTAAACTCTTGTCCACCGAGCATCAACGGCAACCAACCAAGCAAGAAAATCAGTAGTGGATTTGTTGCGAGCGACCAGAATCCTTCAAGTTGAATTGCCGTGTGACGGACTTTCTCGGAGAATGGTATGCGCGGATTTTTTGAAAAACTGTAGAGAATGTATGGAAGGTTTTCCACTCCCCAGGTCCACCTGCGTTGTTGCTTGTACACGTTCACAGCGGTTTGGAATTGCGTAGAGGCAAGGTTTGCGTCCATTGATACCGGATAAAATAGTGGTACCACGCGATAATCGCCATCAAATGCCATAAAGCAATTCCAAAAAATACGTGAGTCTTCCGACACCATGTTCGTTTGCCAGTACCCCACATCATCAAGTGCCTTCAGACTGATGGCGTGCGAAGAAAACGTTGTTAGGCGCTCCGGACGCACTTGTTGCATCATCTGCCAAAACGTTCCGGATAGCGCAACGACCCGAGAAACTGCTGGCGCGTGCCAGATGTTGTTGTTATACAGCGGAATGGGTTGATACGATGAGCGATGTGGGTGAGCGGCTGTGAGAAAATGATACGCAAGATTCATGAAATATTTCGGATACACAAACGTATCAATATCAAACGCCGATACAATCACGCGATCAATACTGATGCCGAGCGCATCAATGCGCCGCTTCGCCTCGCGCGCGGCGTATGAGATATTCGCACCCTTTCCATTCATCTCCCCTTTTATCCCGTCGGGATGCACCGTAACAATAAATTCCCCGAAGGTGCCACCAAATTCATCTTTCATGCGATCTGCGATGCCCGCCGCATACCCGCCAGCGCGCGCTTCGGTCGCAAGCACAATCATCATACGATCCTTTGGCCAATCGGCCACATCCACGGATTTAATCGCATCGCGCACTACTTCATACGGCTCGTTGTAAAACGGAAGAATCACCATATGCCAAATATCTCCCCACGTATCTTTGCCGAGAGAGTCTAGCCTTGCTTGCCAATCTTCCTTGAGATATTGCCGCATCGTGCGCCAGCTCGCATTGAGATGAATTGATAGATATGCGGTTTTGACAAGCCAATATACGTCAAACGCGATAATAAACACTGCTACCCATACTGGTTTAAAATATGAAAGGACACAAACAAGAATCAGTGTAGACCACGAAAGAAACCCCGGAAGCATTTCGAGCAGTCGGTAGTGGAGATACGCCCCTCCTTTGAGTTCCCGCGCGTATCCGATGCGCAGTGGTGCGTTACTTGTTGCTATCATATATGTGCGCCGACCCGGAATTGAACCGGGATCTCCATGGCCTCCGGTTCGCCCCGCATGCAGTGGGCCTGCCCCTTCGCCTGCGACTTTCGTCGCGATGCGACAGGTTGGGGTGAAGCCACAGGTGGGCATGCCAGGATTTGAACCTGGAACCGGCCGTGTATAAGACGGCTGCTCTACCGTTGAGCTACATGCCCAAGGGTGTCCACCTTTCGCAAAGCTAAAAAGTGGCAAGCCACCTATGGCAGAGCCAAGAAGTGGCAAGCAAACCGTGTGGATATGGCGCTCTTCCGTTAAGCTATCGGCGCAGAGCGACGTATGTATAGTACGTCACAGAGTTGTACATGAAAACCCTGCACCACGTAGGGCGCAGGGCAAACGAACCGAACGCTTGTGCAGCGTATCCCTATGCGGTTGCACCAGCGCGCTTTCCCCCACCCGACATAATACGATCGAACTGCTCTTTCTCGATGCTTTCGTGCTCGATGAGATAATTTGCTATTTCTTCTAACTTGTGACGCTTCGCGGTAAGAATCGTACGCGCGCGCTTGAATGCGTTCTTCATAAATCCGCTCACTTCTTCGTCAATGATTTCAGCAACACGTTCAGAATAATTGCGCTCCGTCGTCAATTCTTTCCCGAGAAATATGGCATTGTGCTCATGCCCAAAAGAGATAGGCCCCACTTTCACAGACATGCCGTATTTCATAACAAGCGCGCGCGCAAGATCGGACGCACGCTTAATATCGTCAGACGCACCAGTCGTAAGTTCGCCAAACACGAGATCTTCCGCCGCATACCCGCCGAGCGACACTGCGAGATCATCGAGAAAATGGCTGCGCGTATGGAGATGTCTGTCGTGTTCTGGAATTTTCAGCGTATATCCTGCCGCACGACCGCGAGCCACAATAGATACCTTGTGCACCGGATCTGCGTTCGGAAGCGACGCGGCAACAAGCGCATGTCCCGCCTCATGAAATGCGGTCACCTTCTTTTCCTCCTGTGACAAGATGTGACTTTTACGTTCCGGACCGAGCAGTACTTTTTCAATTGCGCTTAAGAGATCATCTTGCTTCACTTCTTTTTTGCCCATACGTGTTGCGGTGATTGCCGCTTCGTTTACAAGATTGGCGAGATCCGCGCCCGAAAGTCCTGGAGTGCGCTCTGCAATTCGTCGCAAATTTACATCACTCGCCATCGGTTTCTTTTTGGAATGAAGTTTGAGAATTGCCTCTCTCGCATTGATATCGGGAAGATCAATGACGACGCGCCGATCAAAGCGCCCTGGGCGAAGTAGTGCGGGATCGAGCACATCGGGACGATTCGTTGCGGCCATCACAATCACTTGATCTGACGTGTCAAATCCATCCATTTCAACAAGAATTTGATTGAGTGTTTGTTCGCGCTCATCGTGCCCTCCTCCGAGTCCTGCACCACGGTGACGCCCCACCGCATCGATTTCATCAATGAAGATAATGGCGGGCGAGGCTTTTTTTGCCTGTTTGAATAAGTCTCTCACACGGCTTGCGCCAACACCAACAAACATTTCGACAAATTCTGAAGCGGCGATTTGAAAAAATGGGACATTTGCTTCACCGGCAACCGCACGTGCAAGAAGCGTCTTTCCGGTTCCTGGGGATCCCATCATTAATACTCCGCGTGGAATGCGCGCACCAATATCAAGATATTTTTTGGGAGACTTGAGAAAATCCACAATTTCCATCAGCTCATCTTTCGCCTCCTCCGTCCCCGCAACGTCCTTGAACGTAATGCGACGAGACGCTTGCTCTGCGCCGATAAGTCGTGCGCGTGATTGTCCAAACATGAGTGCCTGTCCATTTGCTTGCTGAACTTTTCTTCCCATAAACCAAATAAGGAAAATGAAGAATAGCACCGGAGCGATAATCGGCAATAAAATACGGCTAAGCATGACGCCACTTCCAGGATCGCTGACCTGAATGGTGACACTCTCGGGGCGCAGCGCGTTCGGACTTACGCCGAGCGAGAGCAATACTTCCGAAAGCGAAGCATCTGCCTCCTTTTTGGCAATTTGGATCTTCCCTCCAGCGTCGTCTTTCATTTTGATTTCTAGATCTTGCTCACGAATGGTGATGGTGCTCACCGTGTACGCGTTTAATTCGCTCACTAACTGGGAAAGTGTAATTTCTTCCGGCTTTTCGGAAGAACCGGAAAGTCCCGCGATAATTGCGGAAAGCAACACGAATGCTAAAATGGCAAGTGTAATATGTTTCGTGAGTGTTTTCATGTGTATGAGATGTTAATCGCATTATATAACGACTGAGAAGCCAAAACAATCACGGACGTCTATATGTACCTGGAAAATAAAAACCCCCGCGGATGCCTTGTGGCTCCCGCGGGGTGTTTGGCGCTTGCACGCGTTACTGTTTAGGCCTCGGCGCCATTGCCGTTGCCGTTACTCGCGGCACGGATTTTGTCGCCGAGGTTGTTCATCGGCGGCACTTTTTTCCCGCCCTTCTTCGCATGAGAAGAGGGCCGTGGTAAGGACAGCCGCAGCTCTTTCAAGCGATCCCGCATCTGGATCATCATCTTGGCCGCGAGGCGCTCCAGCGAAGTATGCCGCACCGCAAAGTGATGCTCATCCCCACTGCATTGCAACGACACCGTTTGCTCGATCTTCCGACCAGCGATTGAGGCGTTGTACGCCGGGTCACTTCTCGGAAGTTTTTGTGCATCGAGCGTGTCGGTGTTGATCTCCCAGAGAATTTCGTATTCCTCGTGGTCGATACTCCTCCAGAGCCCCTCGTTCGCCAACTGCTTTGCGACGTCGAAGAGTACCTGCGCTGTTCCCTCGGCGATGCGGTCGAAGATGTCGCGAACGGACGCATGAGTGATGGCCTCATCGGCATCCTTCCTGCGTCATGCCGATCACTTCGAGCACGAGTCGCTGCTTCGCGATCTCCTCATGGTTCGGGGAGGACTTGCGAGCAAGACGAACGATGCGATCGGTCACCGCACGAATGATCGGGGAGCGAATCTCTTCCAATCGCTTCACCTCTGCGGAGATCCAGTTGAAAAACTGCTCTCCTGCGGCATTGAGATGCTCACACGCTTGGTCAAAACCGTTGATTAAACTCATCGTCTCTTCCTCCTTGTCACTGTGCGCCACTTGGCGCGTTGTTTGTACAAAAAAACAGGCTGAATGGATTTTATACCATACCAGCCTGTTTGTCAATACCCGCCCCGCTGAAAAACTCCAAGAGCTCTTTGCACAGTCGATCGGCTTCCTCATCTCGCCCCGCTCGCTGATCGGGCACGAAAATGAGAATCTTACGTTTCCGTTCTTCGCGAAGGTTTCGCCGCGTCAGTACTCTGCGTGAGGACTTTACATCGATGGAAAATGCGGTCCCCCCATGTGTCTGCATCAGCTTCCCGTAGATGTCGATGCTCCGGCGACTTTTTTGATCGAACGGCTGTGAACGCGCGTACCACGACACAATGCCGCGCCTGAACAATGCGCAACAAAGCTCCATCGTGAACGCTTCGGCCTTCGACCTGGCAATCTCACGCGCGATCTGTATCATCGGATCATTTAGTGCTTTCACCTCCTTACGTCGCCAATGATTGGGTCGCTTGATAGGAATATGTATACTCGCAAGGTGCTGATGAGCTGGGCGAAGGTGCACCCCTTCAGTTGCGTGCTTCTCTAACGCCATATGCCCTCCTCTTGATACCTAAATACACTATGACACAAGCGCATGTTTTTGCAACTCTCCCCAGGTACGCGTGCAGTTACATTGCCGGCATTGATAATCCTCTCTACCCTACCTATATAGATGCAGGATCATGAACCAGATCGTATATGGGAACTTGAGCGAAGCGAGTGGCCAGTGCTGCTAAAGGAAATTCCTGACGCTGCGCGCCCGCGCACACTCTACATTAAAGGAACGCCACCGCCAAAAGATGCGCTCATTGTGGCCATTGTCGGGTCACGACACCCCACCACGTATGGCGCCGCAGTGACAAAAGACATTGCAACACTCCTCGCTTCTCGCGGCATTGTCGTCGCTAGTGGACTCGCAATAGGAGTGGACGGCATTGCGCACGACGCCGCACTCGACGCGCAAGGAAGTACCATCGCCGTACTGGGATCAGGACTCGATCCCACCGTACTCTACCCCTCCATGCACCGCTCACTATCAGATCGGATAGTGAAATCTGGTGGGGCACTTTTTTCTGAATATGCGCCGTATGCAAAAGCGGCGCAGTGGACATTTCCGGAACGAAACCGTATTATCGCCGGCATGGCACATGCGGTCATTGTTACTGAAGCACAGGAGAAAAGTGGCGCACGTATCACTGCAAAGTTTGCACTCGAGTATGGACGCGAAGTGTTTGCCGTGCCCGGCCCTATTACAAGCGAGCTCTCGCTCGGCACGAATCAACTTATTCGCGACGGCGCCATACCAATCACGCGCCCCGAGGATATTCTCTCCGTACTTGGTATAGCGGACACGCCCACCCTGCAGCGTACCGATCATACAGAATGTTCTCCGGTTGCGCTGTGTATTCTCGAAACACTATCAGAGCCGCGCACGCTCGATGACATTGCCGCTCGCGTTCCGCATCCGCACCATGCGCTGCTCGTCGCGATTAGTGAACTTGAGCTTCGTGGTATGATTCTTTCTGAAGGAAGTTTCTATCGTAAACTTATATGAAACTCGTTATCGTAGAGTCCCCTACAAAAGCAAAAACAATTAGCAGATTTGTTGGCAAGGAGTACACGGTAACTTCGAGTTTTGGTCATGTGCGCGATCTCCCCACTTCTACGCTCGGGGTGGATACAGAAAATAATTTTACGCCAAAATATATCGTCCCACGGAAGGCATCAAAGAATGTGACCGCACTCAAAAAAGCGGCAAAGAAAGCCGATGAGGTGATTCTTGCAACCGACGAAGACCGCGAAGGCGAAGCCATTGCATGGCACCTTGCGGAAGTGTTACAGCTTAAACACCCCAAGCGCATTGTCTTTCATGAAATAACGAAGTCCGCGATTGCGGCCGCACTCGCAAATCCCCGCGTCATTGATACACGACTCGTGGAAGCACAACAGGCACGCCGCATTTTGGACCGACTCGTTGGCTATAAGCTCTCCCCTTTCTTATGGAAGAAGGTCATGCGCGGACTTTCCGCTGGACGCGTGCAATCCGTAGCACTGCGCCTGGTTGTTGAGCGTGAGCGTGAGCGCCAAGCGTTCACTCCGCAAGAATATTGGTCCGTCACCGCGCGTCTTTCCAAAAAAGGCGCGGAGCAATTGTTTGATGCGTCGCTCCACGCGCTCGATGGTGCGTCACTCGATAAATTTGCCCTTACCTCTTCGGCGGACGCCGATCGTATTCTCAAAACACTCGAAGGAGCTCATTGGAGCGTGGCGGATATTACGCGTCGCGAAGTCACCAAATCTCCAAGCGCACCATTCACCACGAGCACACTCCAGCAAGCGGCGTCGCGTAAATATGGATTTTCAGCAAAACAAACGATGTTCATTGCGCAATCCCTGTATGAGGGGGTGGAACTTCCAGAGGGATCAACGGGGCTCATCACCTACATGCGCACTGACTCCCTCCATGTAGCACCCGAGGCGGTGAGTACCACGGTTGCATTTATTACCGAAGAATACGGAAAAGAATTTACGAAGGACGGGGGGCGCTCTTATAAAACTACGTCGAAAGGCGCGCAGGAGGCACACGAAGCAATCCGCCCCACTGACCCCGCGCGTACACCACTATCAATCAAGGCGCACCTCGATCCAAAACAATACAAACTCTACGACCTCATTTGGCGAAGGTTTATTTCATCACAAATGGAGCCGGCAATTTTTGACGCCACGACGGTAGATATTTCGGCGGCGAATGCAACGTTTCGCACCAACGGACAAATAATGAAATTTTCCGGATATCTCAAAGTCTGGCCAACAGATACGAAGGATGTGGAGCTTCCGGAAATTGCGAAAGGCGACGCACTCACCCTCTCATCTCTTTCACCGGATCAGCACTTTACACAGCCACCAGCGCGGTACTCTGAAGCCACACTTATTCGTGCGCTTGAACAGTATGGCATCGGGCGACCTTCAACATATGCACCAACGATGGCGACATTGATTGATCGTGGATATGTGACGAAAGACGACCGAAAAAAACTCATGCCATCGGAAGTGGGAGAAATTGTGGCGGACCTCATCATGACGCACTTTCCACAAATTGTGGATATGGATTTTACGGTTAAGATGGAAACCTCACTCGATAAAATTGCGGAGGGAGAAACGAATTGGCAGCCAATGATTAAAGAGTTTTATGTTCCATTTGAACAGCTCCTCAATGAAAAAATGGAAACGGTAGAAAAACGCAACATGACAGAGGAAACAAATGAAGTCTGTGAAAAGTGCGGAAAGCCAATGGTGATTAAACACGGAAGATTCGGTAAATTTATGGCGTGCTCCGGATTCCCCGACTGTAAAACAACGAAAGCGCTGCCTCCCATCCCGCTCGGAGTGAAATGCCCCGAATGCACAGAGGGGGATCTCGTGATGCGCAAAACGAAAACTCGGAGAACTTTTTATGGGTGCTCACGCTACCCCACATGCGCATACGCAACGTGGACAAAACCAAAAAATCCCACTGAAGAGGGGGAGGAACCAACGGGAGACGCTGATACCGAAGTATGAATCGATATATGTCCGTCATCACTCCCGAACTTATCCGCTTCAGTGATGCGGAACGGGAGCGTATTATGCGTGCATTAGATCTCGCAGTGCGAGCGCACGGAGAACAAAAGCGTGCCTCCGGAGAACCATTTGTTATTCACCCCATTACCATTGCGACACGTATTGCGCGTGTAGGGCTCGACGCAGATACGGTGGTCGCCGCACTCCTCCACGATATCATCGAGGACTGCGCTATTACTGCAGAGCAGATAGAAAAAGAGTTTGGCGCTCCGGTGCGATTTCTGGTGGAAAGTGTTTCTAAACTTGGGCATATTCGATACAGCGCCGAACAACGGAAGGTGGAGTCGCTTCGGCGCATGTTCCTTGCCATCGCAAGTGATATTCGCGTGGTGATTATTAAGCTCTATGATCGCCTCCATAATATGGAGACCGTGCAACATCTCCCACCAGAAAGACAGATTAAAATTGCAAGGGAAACACTTGAACTCTACGCCCCGCTCGCATACCGACTCGGATTTGGAGAACTCAAAGGACTGCTTGAAGATCTCGCGTTTCCGATTGTGTATCCCGAAGAATACACGTGGGTGGTAAACGCGGTGGAGGAAAAGAAGAGCGAACGAGAACGATATCTCAAAAAAATTGTGCGCATCCTAGAGCGTGAACTTGAAAAAGAACACGTGCCCGTCATTAACATCAACACGCGCGCAAAGCATTACTATTCGCTCTGGAAGAAACTCCTGAAGTACGACATGAATCTCGAGCGTATTTATGATCTCTCCGCGGTACGCGTCGTGGTTCCTGACATTGCCAGTTGTTACACGGTTCTTGGTATTATTCATACCCTCTGGAAACCCCTCCCTGGACGTATCAAAGATTATATCGCGCTTCCAAAACCAAACGGATATCGAAGTATTCACAGCACGGTCATTGCAGAAGATGAGCGCATCATTGAAATCCAAATTCGTACCAAGGCGATGCATGACGCCGCTGAAAACGGTGTTGTGGCTCATTGGGCATATGAGGAGGCAGGGAAAACTTCTCATGCACGCGCTGATGCCAGCCAGTCGCAAATGATCGATCAACTGCGCGAGTGGCAAAAACATTTTTCGTCAGCAAGCCCGGAAGATTTTGTTGAAACACTAAAAATTGATTTCTTTCAAGATCGCATATTTGTATTCACTCCGCGCGGCGAGGTGATTGACCTGCCGGAAGGGGCAACGCCGATCGATTTTGCGTATCACATTCACAGTGATATTGGAAATCGCATGACGGGGGCAAAAGTAAACGGAAAGTTAGTGAACTTTCAACATCCATTAAAATCCGATGACACCGTCGAAATCCTTACACAGAAAGGGAAAAAACCTTCCCCGGACTGGATTTCCTACGCGCGCACATCGGTTGCGCGTGAGCACATCCGCACAGCACTGCGCCGATCCGGTATGCGGCTTCCAAATCCAATACATCTGAAGCCCGACAAACACATCATCGAAATCAGCGTGAAGGGACTCAACCGTAAGGGGCTCCTCAAAGACGTCTCTCAAGTGTTTAGTGAATCAAGTGTGAACATTGAACGGCACGCATCTGAAAAAGTTGATCCGCATGTCTCACTGATGCATTTCACCATTACATACTATCTTGGTGGACGCCTTGAAAAGCTGCTCACACGTATCCGCACCGTTACAGACGTCAAAGAAGTGACGTTTGCAAAACGCGATTAAAGCGTAAAGTTGTCTATTGAAGCATCCCCGGTGATCGTATCCGCTGATGTTTCAGGTGTTGTGTTCAGGAGCGTCACTGGGCCGGAGGCGGCGATCACGAATGGCGGGTTATGCACGTGCGCGGGACTTGATGGCCCTGTAGACGCGATGTCGGCGTGAGTTGCAGACACCGGCGTTTCTGTGCTGACCGGACTCGGAACGGAAGAAACAGTAATCGCGGAAGCAGTGTGCGAGCTCGGTATGGTCTCTCCAATACGCGCTGCGATACCCGCGAGCTCCTCTTCGGAAAAAAATTCGATGGAGATACGCCCTTTCCCGTGTTTATCGCGCACTATAGTGACGTTTGCGCCGAGCGCGTTGCCGAGCTTATGTTCCACTGCACGCGTGTCTGGGTCTTGCTGTTTTTTGTATTTGGTGGATCGTTCGATTGCGATGTTGCGGGCAATTTGTTCCGCTTGCCGCACCGACAAACTTTGCTCCATGATGTCGGTGTACAGTTTTTGCTGTTCATCGGGATAATCAACAAGCATCAAGAGCGGGCGGGTATGTCCCTCGGAAATGCGCCCGTCGGATACCGCGATGCGCTGCATCTCGGGAAGATTTAAGAGCCGTAATGTGTTCGCTACCGACTCGCGCGACTTCCCTATTCGGAGCGCAACTTCTTTTTGCGTAAGCTTAAATTCATCAATGAGTCGCTGGTACGCAAGCGCCCGCTCAATTGGGTTGAGGTCTTCCCGTTGCACATTTTCGATGAGTGCAAGTTCGAGCTTTACTTTTGCTGATTCCTGCCTGCGTATAATTGCGGGAATTTCACGAAGTCCTATCAGTTGTGCGGCACGAAACCGACGTTCTCCGGCAATAATTTCGTACTCCACAACCTGTCCTGTGTCCGTCATGCGCTCGACGCGCGTGACCACGATGGGCTGTAAAATACCATATTCCCGAATGGACGCGGCAAGACTTTCGAGCGCCTCGGGCAAAAACACCCGCCGTGGTTGCTCGGGGTTGGGAATGATGCGCTCCAGTTCGATATAAAAGACGTGCTCCTTTTGTTTCAATGCTTCAGGCATGTGTCTAGCATACCGAAAAAAGTGCACGAGCTCAACGTAAAAATAATGGCTCCACGACCTCAAGATAGATCGTGGAGCCAGTTGTTACTCCCTCACCCGCCGAAACACCGGCATGGCGTTTTGGATCCATCGGCTCCTGGTCCGAAACCCGTAGGCACCGTAGCTCATGACAACCGTCAGCGACCCGAATACTTCCGGGTGCGTAAGTCCCATCAGCACGAGAATGCCCGACAACGACGCAGTCGCGAGGAATGCCCAGGCAACAAATCCAAGCGTCGAAACAAAGCACCAATCAGGAGCTTCTCCCGCCTTGCCTGCCCCGTAGTCAGCTTCGCTGTACTACCGGGGCGCGCGCACTCCATATGCACCCAGCGAGCGAGAAACAGCATTCCCGAAAAGAACACCGACGTAAAAATCATAGGCACCACTTCCTTCCTCCTTTACTGATGTGATGCACGTATGACGATTACGGTGAAATCTCGTTACGCAGACTCTGCGCGTACACGTTGAAATATACCGTCGTGAACATCCAAAAGAAGAGTAACGCTCCAGCAAACAGTACTGCGGGAATGAGGCCGTAATGATATGACCCCAACACCGCGAACACCGCGTTTCTTAGTGCAATCGCCAAACACATTGATGATAGTGCGGCAATCAACGCGAGTTCGTACTGTACGGCGCTAAATATTCTCCGCTGCGTGTACTTAATATACACGAGACCACCAATGATACCGCCAATCCAAGATGAGAAAAATGCTGCCGCATCAACACAGAGTATCAGAAATTCGGTGTTCGAAATTGTTTGCATATCTTCCCTCAATGAACAATTTTTTATACCGTAGCAGGTTTATTTTTGAGGTTCAAGCATCCGCCAGTTATGGACGGTGGGAATCCTGCTACGCACAGTATGCCCTATTTTTTACTTACCTCGATGATTTTTTGATCTACAAAAAACTTATCTCCTTTAATATTATTCTTTAGCCGATCAGTCATCTTTGATCTATTCTCCTCATATTCATTTGGGAATAGATCAAATGAAAGTCTTAATGTTTCAAAGAGATCTTCATACGATGAAAACGAAATGCTCGCTAGCGTAGTGTATTCTCTCACATGGAGTCCAATTAATTGGGCTTTTAAGATATCGTACGTAAACTGATATGGTTTGTTGATGAACGATGCAAAAGCATGTTTAGTTGGGCCGTAATCGGAATTTGATCCGTTGACAACAAAATACGCGCGTCCATCAACAGTCAATGCATCCACAATTTTTTTTACTGCCCGAGGTAAATCGTTGAAGTAATATACAACATGTGAAGCTAAAATGACGTCGTATTGTTGATGCAAGGGGGTCGACTCAAAATCCCCCACAATAAGTTTGACAATGCTTGGTAGGGGTTCGTAAAATTTGTTTTTTTCAACAATCGTATAATTATTGAAATAGCTGGCAAGTCTAGATGAAAAATATGCCGAGGTACCAAGGCCTATCTCTAGACAACTCCGATGCGACTTTCCTTGCAATAGATCGGAAATTTTAGCAACTAACAGATCCTTTTCATTGCTCTTTGCTATGAGTTTGTTGTACCAATCTTTATGAAAATCAACCATTGCTGAATATCAATTAATTAATCTTGATCCTTCATTATTGTGGCGAAGAGAGATCCGCCTCCGTCTCCGCCAGTCGGCGGATGGCGGAGAATCTCATGGAGTTGCCCCGCACGATTTTACCTGTCCCCTTTGGGAAAGGCGCGTGCGCCCCGCACTAAACAGAATACGTTGTGGCCAGGGAGGGACTTGGTCACGAATAATTTCTTCGCCGTCGCTCAGAAATTTCCTCGACCCCGCCTCGCGGTCGCACGTGCTCGTGCGACATCGCTGCGGCTTTCAAGTCCCAAAACGAGACAGCACTCGCTGTCTTGTTTTTGTGGCCAGGGAGGGACTTGAACCCTCACGGAGTTGCCTCCACACGATTTTGAGTCGTGCGTGTCTGCCATTCCACCACCCGGCCCTGTAAAATATCATTCTGTTTGGTGCGGGGTTCCGCCTCCGCCATCCGCCAACTGGCGGAGTGG
Organism: uncultured Candidatus Saccharibacteria bacterium; assembly: GCA_964354975.1. Lineage (GTDB taxonomy): Bacteria > Patescibacteriota > Minisyncoccia > Ryanbacterales > HO2-45-13 > CAYHBS01. Next base: position 34,374 of record CAYHBS010000006.1, on the reverse strand, counting down.
ACAGCTATGCTCGCAATATTACTTTTTCTGCTCTACGAGCGCAACTAAATTGGAGAGTACCATCGCAAAGGAGAAGTTGCGTCTACACTCTACATATGTTACAGAATATACGGATAAGGTGAAGAGCACCTGACCGCTGAAGAAGAACTTTAGTGGTTTATCCGGGAGACAAGTATGTCAAGTGACTACAAGGAAATACGCGGAGAGTTTTTCTTCGGCTGCATCTGTTCGATCATCCCCACTTTCATCATAACGATGTGTGCCATAGCGGGTTTGCGCGTGGAAATGAAATCTGCGTGGACATTTCAAACCGGGCTGGGTGTTGTGCTACTGTGGGTAATCACCATTAGCACAACATTGTTTATGTGCCGAATTTGGCTCAGGAGAGAAACAGTCCATACGTTACTGATATTGCGACAAACTTTTCCCTCTACCCAAAAAGTGGTAGATGAAAATATTATGCACCGGATGGAGGTGCTCGATAGGCTCTGTAGAGAGCAAGAAGTGCTGATTGCAGAATGCCGTCACACAAAATCAGGGCACGAAGTATACCGAAGACTTGGGAGAGTCACTGAACGCCTCGAAGAGGCAAAAGAGGCGGCGTGGGCTATGCATCGCACAGCCAGGCAACTCGGTTTTAGAACTTTCCCCAAGATAGGCGACTATCTCGCAGAAACCAACCTCACGTCCTAGCGAAATCCCACACAAGCCCAGCATTCCGACATAATCGGAATGCTGGGCTTCTTTATTACTTTTTCTGCTCTGCAAGCGCAACTAAATTTCGAAATACCATTGCAACGGTGAGAGGGCCAACGCCACCCGGAACCGGAGTGTAGAGCGACGCAACGTTTTCAATGCCTATTGGGTCAACGTCCCCTACGACTTTCCCATGCGATTCTGCAGTGCCCGCGTCAATCACGACCGCACCTTTTTTAAGCATTTTCGCCGTGATAAGTCCTGGCTTACCTACTCCACTGATCACAAGATCTGCAGATTTGAGACGCTCCTCCATATCCGGAGTTTCTTTCCCAATGAGCGTATACACTGCCTGATTTTTAGTGAGCCACAGCGACACGGGGCGCCCAACGAGACGACCCGCTCCCAGCACCACGATATTTTTCCCAGAGATATCACACTCCGCTTTCGCAAGAATATATTCAATAGCGCCCACCACGGGAGGAACAATGACACCCCTCCCCATGGTATAGTCCCCAATTGCACGCGACGAAAGTACGTCCGCGTCTTTTGCCGCAGGCACTGCATTCACCAGATAATCGGGCTGCATGTGTGCGGGAAGTGGCAATTGAATAATGACCGCGGTGTTTTGCTTAATATGTACTACCTCCGCAATTTTTTTGCGCATTGCAGTTGTGGAAGCGCTTTCGGGTACGGTATAGATGCGCGTATCTACACCAATCACACGCCCAAACTCTTCCTTTTTTTTCATGAACGCGCGCGTCACCGAATTCTCTCCCACCGAAATCATTGCGAGCCGCAGTGGGCGTTTTATAGCGCTCACGCGCTCCTTGAGCGTTTTGGCCACCTCGCGTGCGGCGGCATTTCCATCAAAGTGTATCATGGGAGCGGAAACAATTTCATCAATTTTCTCACTTCACGGAGCGTTCTTTCTGTTTTTCCCGTGGTAACTACCTCATGCATCCATTTGGCAATCCGCGGCATATGCACGGGACGTAATCCTCGCGTCGTAATCGCCGCAGTACCAATGCGAATGCCAGACGGGCGTGAGGGGAACCTCTTATCAAATGGGATAGCGTTTTTATTGACCAATATATTTGCACGCTCGAGTCGGAGCTGTGCTTCTGCTCCATCAATCCCTTGGGCATCGAGATTCACCAAAAATAAATGTGTATCTGTCCCCCCGGTAACCACTTCCCATCCATGCGCTTGCAACGCGGAAGCGAGCGCACGTGCATTCGCCACTACCTGTTTTGCATACACGCGAAAAGCGGGCTTCGTTGCTTCTTCGAGCGCAACCGCGATTGCAGCGGTTTGATGATTGTGCGGCCCTCCTTGCAGTCCCGGAAATACCGCCTTATCAATTGCGGGCATATACGTTTTTTTAGCGATGATGATCGCTCCCCTCGGACCTCGCAAAGTTTTGTGTATTGTGGTCATCGCTACGTCCGCATGTGGAAATGGAGAAGCGTGCACACCTCCTGCAACAAGCCCTGCAATATGCGAAAAATCAGCAAACAGTATCGCGCCAGCTTTGTCTGCGATGTGCTTGAACGCTTGAAAGTCTACAGCGCGTGCATATGCGCTATATCCCGCCACAATCATGTGCGGTCGCTCTCGCACCGCAATTGCCTCAATTGCGGCATAATCAAGTAGTTTAGACGTCGCGTCCACCTGATAATGAATAAATTTCCAAAATTTACTCGTAGCACTCACGCTGTGCCCATGCGTGAGGTGTCCACCCATATTGAGTTCAAGTGAAAGAATGGTGCCTCCTGGTGGCACGAGCGCGGTGTATACCGCAAAGTTCGCGGGAGAGCCAGAGTAGGGTTGTACGTTTACTCCCCACGCGTCTGTAGGTAGGTTAAATAATTTGAGCGCCCCAGTGCGCGCACGTGTTTCCACAACGTCTATAATGCTGTTTCCGGAGTAATACCGCGCTCCCGGATAACCTTCGGAGTATTTATTGGTGAGCACACTTCCCATTGCGTCCCTCACGGCGTGCGACACATAATTTTCAGATGCAATTAAATTCAGCGTGTGCTCCTGCCGCTTTTCTTCTTGCTTGATGAGTGCTGCAATTGATTTTTTGATCATGTGACTACTATGTTGATGAGTCTCCCAGAAACATACACCGCATTTGTCGCTCCAAGCACTTCTTCTTTCGATATAATACCCGCCTCGACAATTGCGTTCAGCGCGTCATCTTTTGAAATACCAGCGTCCACCTCTACGATTCCTCGCTTTTTTCCATTGCGTTGCACCACGAGAGTAAATGTGGGGGACGACGCGATGTCGGCATCATATGTCGGCCAGTCACGCGCATGCACCGACCCTTCTCCCCCGAGGAAAGCAAACATCTCTTCCGCGAGGTGCGGAGCGAATGGAGCAAGGAGTTGCGTAAACGATTGCATCACACTTTTTGGAATTCCTTCTTTTTCGAGCGCGAGGAGCGCATTCACGAACTTCATGAGTTCCGCAATGCAGGTATTGAATTTAAACTTCTCAATATCCTCTCCTATTTTTTTGATGGTGAGGTGCAGCTGACGCGCGAGCGCAGAAGTGGGTTCAATTTCTTTGGTAGATTGGGCAAGACGCCACACACGATCCAAAAATTTTCGCATACCAAGAATACCGTTTGGATCCCAAGGGTACGCGCCCACCTCATCAAAGGGCCCGATAAAGGCAAGATACATGCGCACGGTATCTCCCCCAAGTTTTTGCACGTATGCATCCGGATCAATCACATTTCCTTTTGATTTCGACATCTTCTGTCCATCGGGACCCAATATAAGCCCACGATTCATTCGACGTGTGAACGGTTCTGCCCATGCAATGAGCTTGAGATCTGCAAGTACATGCGTGAAAAATCGCGAATACAGTAAGTGCATGGTGGTATGCTCCGCTCCTCCCGAATACATATCTACCGGCATCCACGCGGCCATTTTCTTTTTACTCGCAAATTCCTCCGTGTTGTGCGGATCAGTGTAGCGTAAAAAATACCACGAGGAATCAACAAACGTATCCATGGTATCTGTTTCTCGTTCTGCGTCTGCTCCGCACGTGGGGCACGGAACATGCACCCAATGTTTTGCTTTTGCGAGCGGAGATTTCCCGTCTCCTGTGGGAAGAAAATCTTTCACTTCCGGAAGTATCACGGGCAACTGATCTTCGGGTACGGGTACCACTCCGCAACTGGCGCAGTGAATCATTGGAATCGGGGCTCCCCAATAACGCTGACGCGAAAGCACCCAATCGCGAAGGCGATATTGCGTGGTGGTCTCACCAAATTCCTTTGCCATTTTGCTGCGTGCCTCGGTGCTCGCTTGTCCCGTGAACGCTCCTGAATTGATGAGCGTGCCGTCCCCCTCCCAGAAACTTTCAGTGTCCATATTACTTTCTGGATGTACGACATATACAACTGGTAACTGATGCGCCGCGGCAAACGCAAAATCGCGGGCGTCATGAGCGGGAACTGCCATAATGGCTCCCGTTCCGTAGTTCGCAAGCACGTAGTCTGAAATCCACACGGGAATTTCCTGCTCGGTTGCTGGATTGATTGCGGAAATTCCTTCAAGTTGAATACCTGTTTTATCCTTTACTCCTTGCTCCCGCTCAAGTTGCGTTTTGCGTACCGCAATTTCCTGATACGCTCGTACATCTCGGAGATTACTGATATTTCCCATGAGCGACTCAATCACGGGATGTTCGGGCGCAAGCACGAGATACGTCGCTCCAAAAATTGTATCCGGTCGAGTAGTAAAAATTTCTACTCCTTCGACGCTTTCGGTCGGAGTCCCGACTTCGATATTTTTATTAGATTTAAACGTCGGGACCTGCTCCTTGTTGTCTACTATCTTGAACGTAACGCGCGCTCCCTCAGATTTCCCGATCCAGTTTCGTTGCGCTTCTTTTATTTCATTTGGCCAATTGAGTTCATCAAGTCCTTCGAGCAATTTCTCGCCGTACTGCGTAATGCGGAACATCCATTGGCGCATATTGCGCTGTTCAATCACACTACTGCATCGCTCACACGTTCCGTGTTGCACCTGCTCGTTTGCAAGTACGGTTTTACACGACGGACACCAATTGACCTGCGTGTCCGCCTGATATGCAAGTCCATTTTTATAAAACTGAAGGAAAAACCATTGGGTCCATTTGTAGTATTCCGGATCACACGTGCGCACCATGCGTGACCAATCAAACGACGCGCCCATCGATCGGAGTTGTTTTTCCATATACTGCATGTTGTCCTCCGTCCACACCTTTGGGCTTACGTTATGCGTGATTGCCGCGTTTTCCGCCGGAAGTCCAAACGCATCAAAACCAATGGGAAACAGTACGTTATGCCCCTGCATACGCCGCATGCGTACGTATATATCGGGAATCGAAAACGCGTACCAATGTCCGGTATGCAAATTCCCAGACGGATATGGAAATTCAACGAGCACATACTCGTTTTTCTTTTTAGTGACAGCATCCGGGGTTTCGTACGCACACGCTTCCTCCCATTTCTTCTGCCATTTCTTTTCAATTTTTTCGTGATCGTACTTGCGCATGTATTCACTATCATAGTGAAAAAAACGTTGTTATTCAATGAATCTCAAACGCCGCACTCGATCGCTGGGTCGGAAAGAAAATGGGCGTTCCGTTACCGGAACGCCCGTTCGTACTGTGTCATTTCGTACATTGCACGCACCGTTGCGTCGCGCTGTGCGTCAATACTCTCGCATGGCGGTATGGGACGCCCAAATGATACCGTGACACGCTGATTGCGCTTGAGCGCGAGGAACGCACCTTTGGGGAGCACGGAGTGGGCCCCACCCACATACACCGGAAGAATCGGGCGCTGCAGTTCGCGCGAGAGCACAAATGCTCCCGCCTTAAAAGGCTGCATCGCTCCAGAAAGCGAGCGCGTACCCTCTACAAAAAACAGTACGTTGCATGCCGTCCAATCTTTCATCGCTTCGCGCACGGACGACATACCGGATCCATTGTGTCGATTCACGATGATTTGCGCTCCGTACGACTGCGAAATCGCCTTTCCGATGATGGGAAACTTCAGTGCATCAGACTTTGCGACAATGCGTGCGCTTGGAATGTATCTCGGAGCAATCATCGCATCAATCGCGCTCGTGTGATTCATCGCAACAACGTAATACTGCGACCAATCAACGCCGTACTGATCGATCACTCGTACGGTAATTCCCGCACGCTGTAAGATGGCTCCGCCCCATTTGAAGCCGGCCTCCTTCCAGAGATACTCACCGCGCTTGCTGTCTTCCCATTGGGGATGATCTTCCAAAAACGCATTCACCGACATCCCAACCGTGAAGGTTTTAAAGAGACCGAAGGCAAGCGTGGGAATATTCCCAATTGATACGAGTGGATGTGTGGCAAGTTGCCGCGCTTCCGCAACTGCATGATTGAGTATCGAACGAGCTGTTTTGAGCATGTGACGTCCCTCCCTTCTCGCTATGGCATACCACGATACGGAGGAATAATCAATAAAAAGAAAAAGGGTCCGCCATCTTGCGATGACGAACCCCGAGAACCCGTTGCGGATTCGTGCTTACTTTCGCGCGAAGAACTCGCGCCCCTTGCCGAGGACTTGCAGAACTTCTTGCTCGTTCATGGTTTCTCCATTCTATCGGTACTGGTTGATGAGATCACGGAGCTTCTTGGTTTCGCGGCAAGCCGCTTCCGCAAAGTCCGCGCCTTTCGAAGCGAAGATGATGCCACGCGATGAGTTCACGATCATGCCCTGTCCGCGACTGTCCTTGCCCGCGGAGACGGTTTTCTCCACGTCGCCGCCCTGCGCGCCGATGCCCGGAATGAGAATCGGCATATCGCCGGCAATTCCACGGACTTCGCGGAGTTCACCGGGATACGTTGCGCCGACGACAAGCGCGCAGTTACCGTTCTTGTTCCAGCTTCGTGCAACCCGGTACGCCACATGTTGATAGAGAGGAAGTGAATTAGGCCATTCTTCTCGTTCCTTGTCTTCATCGTTGTCGCCACCAAAGAAAAGCATCTCATCTTTGTCGGAAAGCCAGACATGCTGATCTTGAAACTCGCCCGCACCCGGATTGGAGGTGCGGCAGAGCACAATCACGCCTTTCTCCGCTCGCGCGAGGAATGGCTGAAGTGCTTCTGCTCCGAGATACGGATGAACCGTAATCGCGTCCGCTTGCAAGAAGCCGAACGCCGCATCCACATAGCTTGCGTTGGTGTTGCCGATGTCCGCGCGTTTGGCGTCCAAGATCACCGGAACGTCCGGCGCGATAGCGTGGATGTCCAAGATGGTTCGTTTCAAAGCACCGATACCCTCGTCGCCGTGCGCCTCGTAGAACGCGGCGTTCGGCTTGTAGGCACATACGATGTCTTTCGTCGCTTCTACGATCGCGCGGTTGAACGCAACGACGGTGTTGGGAACACTCACCTCGCACTCGTTGCCGCTTCTTCGTGCGGATTCGGGAATCTCGCCGAACTCGCTGTCGAGTCCAACACAGACGAAATTGCCACGAGACCACTGGGCCTCAAGCATCTGCCTGAAGTTTCGATCACTCATGATGTTATCCTCCTTTTTTCGGTTGGGAATATACGATGTAAGCCCGATTGTCGGGCTTAATGCTAAAATCATATTAGTTCAAACGCCAAGAATAATCAAGCCAAAACAAAAAAAGAAACTCCACGAGTTTCTTTCCAATTTCTTATCAATTTTTTTCTTTGGCAATATCTCGCGACAGGATCGGTCCCCGCAGGTCAACTCATCTTCAGTTTCGATAAAACCTGCGCCATAAACCACACAAAGATATCATGCGCCTTCAAACACCAACTGATCGCTCGGCGCTCCCCACTCCAATTGCCTCATGAATCACCTTAGTAAATTACTACATTTTACAACCAGCATGGCGAACAAAAACAACAAACTACAAACCAAACAGTTTTGTGGCATTTTCAGTTGTCGCGCGCGCAACTTCCTCGTATGAAATACCGCGAATCTCTGCGACGCGGCGAGCAACTTCCTTCACATACGCGGGTTCATTGCGCTTTCCACGATACGGCACTGGTGAGACATACGGAGCGTCGGTCTCTACCATGAGTCGACCGAGCGGCATCTTACGTACCACTTCGTCGTATTGATTTGCAAAGGTAATGACTCCGGTGAATGATAGGTGAAATCCAAGATCCAAAAATTGTTTTGCTGTTTCCCAATCTCCCGCAAAAAAATGTATCGTTCCACCAACGTCCGCGCCTCCCTCGCCCTTGAGAATACTCAGTAGGTCCCGGTATGCCTCGCGGCAATGCACAATCAGTGGCTTTTTAAGCTCCCTGGCGAGCGCGATGTGACGTGCAAATACGTCGTGTTGTAATTCTTTCCTCTCTGGAGATTGTTCGACGCGGTAATAATCCAGTCCGCATTCCCCAATGGCGACGACACATGTTTGTTCGCCAAGCGCGCGATATATTGACTCATCGAACGCCTCAACGCGCGTGGTAAATCCCGGAACGTTTGCGGCTCCTATTTCTTTGGCGTCCACATGAAACTCGGTGAGATGAATTGGGTGAAGCCCCACCGCCGCCCATACCCCATCTTCGTATGAGCTTGCCATCTCAACCGCACGTTCTGATGTATCACGTTGAGAGCCCACGAGAATCATTCCAATACTCGCATCGTGTGCACGTTTGATGACTTCGGTTCCATCGTCTTTAAACGCATTAAAATTCACGTGCGCGTGAATATCAATCAGCTCCCACGTGTTTCTCATACGATTATTTTTTTGCCTCCTTTCTTGGAAACAGCGGGGTTACGCGACTCGCATGAATTTCTTTCCAGTCCTCACATGCAGTGTCCGGAGAAACATGAAATACTCCAAATACTTTATCGGCGGTACCCGGCATAATGGGACGCAACATCTTCATTGCCCCAAGAAGGAGTAGTGTGGAATTCCACAAAATCGCCTTTGTCCCATTTATATCCGTTGCCGCAAGTTTGAATGGTTGATACTCCTGAATGTACGCGTCGCACTGCTCGAGCAGTCTCCACCCGACGCGCGCGGCATCTCCAATGTGATACGCATCCATAAATTTTCCATATTCCTCCATCGCAAGTTGGGACACATAGAGTTCTACGTCCTCCCCTTTTACTTCAACGAGTTCTTCCTTTGCAGATGCGGGGACAAATCTCCGTAACCGATATGTTTGCAGTACTGCGCGATCAGGTCGTACAATTCCTTCGGGCGCATATTTTTCAATCATTGCCGCTATGCGCGAAACGATATTTCCAATTGAGTTTGCAAACTTTGCTTCATACACTTCGGCAAATCTCGTCATCGTAAAATCACCATCGTCAAAGTTGGGAATTTCAGAGATGAGATAATTGCGCAGAATTTCTGCGCCATATTCTGCAATCACTGCGTTTGGATCAACCACGTTTCCAATAGTTTTGGACATTTTCTTCGCGCCAGAAAGAATGTGTCCGTGAGCGATGAGTACTTTGGGAAGGGGAAGTCCTGCAGCAAGTAACATCCCAGGCCAAATAATAGCGTGAAATCGTAAAATATCTTTCCCAATAATTTGAAGGTCTGCAGGCCAATAGAGCATGAGTTTTTCGGCATCCTTTCCGCTATGCCCATACCCAATCGCACTAAGATAATTAGAAAGCGCATCACACCACACATACATTGTCTGTTTATTGTCTCCTGGCACGGGAACTCCCCACGGAATATCCGAAGATGGCCGAGAAAAACTAATGTCTGTCAGTCCTTCATCAATCATCGCAAGTACTTCATTCTTACGCGCTTCTGGGAGAATCTGAAACTTCCCTGATATGATATTTGCACGAATACGATCTGCGTACTCTGATAGTCTAAAGAAATAATTTTCCTCGACTAAATGTTCCGGTGCGACACCGTGTTCAATACACGTACCATTCTCAAGATCTTTGTCGGTGATGAACGCTTCATGTCCGACACAATATTGACCTTCATATTTGCCAAGATAAATATCCCCCGCTTTGCGAAGCGTCTCCCACATTTTTTGCGCTCCCGGCCAATGCTTCTTTTTATCTGAAGTCCGAATAAAATCGTCATGCGTAATCATGAGATCTTTTGCAAGATTGCGGAACTTTTCCTGTTGCCGATCAACAAACGTCTCCACTTTTACTCCTGCTGCCTCTGCTGCACGCATCACTTTTGCGCCGTGCTCGTCGGTGCCCGTCAGAAAAAATACGTCATCACCTTTCGTGCGACGGTACCTTGCAATAACATCGGCAAACACGCCGGTATACGCGTGCCCAAGATGAGGGGACGCGTTTACATAGTAAATAGGCGTTGTGATATAAAATTTATTCATGTATGGTGTCCCTGCGTTTCTGTTGCTCTCGGTCTCCAAGAATTTCGAGAATCACCACGACTGCAGGAATTGCAAGAATCAGACCAGTGAGCCCTGCAATGCGTCCTCCGACCAACAGGGAAAGAATAACTACCATGGGAGCGACTCCGGTCATTTTACGCATCACAATTGGATAGAGCACATGATTTTCAAGTTGCTGCACAAGTCCGTACAGCGCAATGACGAGGAGCCCCGACATAGGACTTTGCACACTCGCAATCACGATCGCGGGAATCGCGGCCAGCACGGGACCAAAGAATGGAATAATCTCAAACACCGCAGATACCAGCGCAAGCATCAACGCAAACTCCACTCCCATCAAGAGGAGGCCAATATATACAATGAATCCCACGATCAACGCAAGCAACAGTTGCCCTTGCAGCCAGCGTTCAATTTTCCGCTGGGTACGACCCCAGAGTCCCACCACATAATCGTCGTACTGCTCTGGAGAAATGACTCGGAGAAATTTCGAAATACCATTTTCTTGAATTGCCAGATAAAACGAAAGTACGAAGGTAATAAATACCATGAATACACTCCCAAACAATGCTGGGACCCCTCTAAAGAAGTCCGTCAGGAGTCCGGATGACGTGATATTTTCGTCTTGCAAAAATTCCTTCAGTCGTTCAAATACGGTACTTGCAGGAAGACCGGGAAAGCGCGATTCAAACGTGGCACGAAGACGATCAACGCTTTGTGGTACTGCATCAATGAATGACTTTAATTCGTTCGTTAGTTGAGGAATGATACTGTACAGGGCAAGCGCGAGAATCATGAGTATCACAATGTAGATCATAAGCACTGCGATGGTACGTGGGACCTTTCGATCCACCATCCACCGAACCGGTGGCTCAATCGCGGCGGCAATGACTACAGCAAGCAGTACCGCACCGATAATATCGAGTGACAAATACGCTACGTACAGTGCAAGACCAAAAATCACGATTTTGAAGAGTGATGATGTTGAGATAACAATGCGCGTGCGTTCCGCCATGCCTTTATTGTAGCGCAGATTTCAATGCATCGGCATCTATCTCGTGCCCAATACATGCGGCGTATAATTGGTTTGGCTTGAAGAGTTCCGCGGCCACTCGCTTGATATCGGCGTTGGTCACTTTATCAATTTTTGCAAGGAGCGCGTCAGGGGTTTGAATCTTCCCGACCATAATTTCTTGTGATCCATAAAATGACGCAACCTCGTCGCTCCCCTCTAGTGCGATGGCCATGCGTCCTCGTGTATTTGCCTTCGCACGCGCGAGCTCCTCTGCGGTCACTCCTTTTTTAAGGATATTCTTAAACTCTTCAACGATATATTTTGCCACTTCTGTATATTTTCCCTGTGGAATCCCTGCGTATACCGCAATGTACCCCGAGAGCGGCGCGCTTTCATGTCCGGCGCGTACGGTATAGGCAAGTCCACGACGTTCACGAATTTTAATAAAGAGACGCGAGGTCATGTACCCTCCTAAAATAGTAGCGAGTACATCTGCAACCGCTCGGTTTTTATGGGCATATGGATATCCGAGCGTTCCCACAACGAGATGTGTTTGATCGGTCACGCGCTCGTGCACCTTCACGCGTGGTCCCTTTTCGGGTGCGCGGAGTGGTTTTCTTCCCGTGGCCTTTCCTTTGCGAAACTTCTTAAATTCTTTCGCCGCAAGCGCGAACACCTGTTCTGCTTTCACATTGCCCGCAACAACAAGCACGGTGTTCGAGGCAACGTACTGCGACTTCCAGTATTTCATAAGATCAGGACGATGGAGCGTACTCAATGTTTCTTTAGTGCCAATAATATCCCACCCTGCTGGTTGGTCACCAAAATAGTGCTGCTCGAAGAGATCCCAAATATATCTACTTGGTGTATCCCAATAGAGTTTCATTTCCTCAAAAATTACATTACGCTCTCGCTCCACTTCTTCTGCGGGAATTAGCGCGTTTTGCAAAATATCGGCAACAAAACCAAATGCAGTGTGAAAATGATCTTTGTGTGCTTTCACCCAGTACCCCGTTTCTTCTTTTGAAGTAAACGCGTTGTGCACCCCACCAATTTCATCAATGCGACGATTGAGCGTACTCGCATCTGGATATTTCTTTGTGCCCTTAAAAAACATGTGCTCCAAATAATGCGAGATACCGTTGATCTCGCGCGTTTCGTAGTGCGACCCAGTCCCAATAAGGGTAAGTACGGTAACCGTTTCGGTGTTTGGCATTTCGCAGGCTATCACACGAAGTCCGCTCGGAAGTTTCTTGAGTTTGTAGTGCATAGTAGCGGTAGTGTAACGAAAAAATGCCCCCGAGGAAAGGGCATTTACTCCCGAGCAGACCCCTCGTCCGACCTGGGCGCGCCTGACGTACTCGTACCCACCTCGGTGGCCGGTATCAATCGCATACGAATGCTTGCGGCTCCGGCGTTTCGGAAGGATCCATCCCTGAGAGAGATATACCCCGGGAGCAAAAATACGACGCCGAGAAACACAAGTATGAGTACTCCAAAAAATAGGAGCACTGCAGCAATCAGGAAATGTTTTTGGCTCATACGCCGAGTCCCTTTCGGATATATGTTTCGAGCTGTGATATGCCAACACGGATTTGTTCTCCGGTGTCGCGCTCACGCACGGTCACGGTGTCATCTTCGAGTGTTTGAAAATCTATAGTCATACACCACGGTGTTCCAACCTCATCTTGTCTGCGATACCGTTTGCCAATATTCCCAATATCATCCCACGCAATGTCATCAATTGACTCGCGAAGCGAGGCATATACAGAACGTGCCTTTTCGACAAGTTGGGGTTTATTTTTCAGCAGCGGAAACACCGCCGCAGTCATGGGTGCGAGACGCGGATGTAGTTTCAATACGACACGCCTTTCTCCGCCAAGTTCATCTTCGGTATACGCATCCATCAAGAATGCAAGCGTCGCGCGGTCTACGCCCATCGATGGTTCAATCACATACGGCACCACTTTCGTAGCGTTCTCCGTCTCGCCCATGAGCTCCGTGCCCGAACCTTCCGTGTGGGCTTTGAGATCAAAGTCGGTGCGATTCGCAATTCCCTCGAGCTCGGAAAATCCGTCCACGGAAAGTCCAAATCGATATTGTAGATCGGTTGTTGCTGTGGAATAGTGCGCGAGCTCCGTGCGCGGGTAATCAAAGAAGCGAATATTATTTGGACTCATACCAAGATCCAAATACCACCGCATGCGCTCCTCTCTCCAAAATTGAAACCACATATCTGCTTCTTCGGGCGAGGCGAACCACTCAAGCTCTGCTTGTTGGAACTCCCGTGAGCGATACAAGAAATTACGCGGAGTAATCTCGTTACGAAACGAGTGCCCAATCTGCGAAATACCAAAGGGTAACTTTGGATGGAGCGCGTCAATCACGTTTTTGAAATTTGTAAAAATACCCTGTGCAGTTTCGGGACGAAGATATGTCTCGGCAGAAGAATCCTCCTTCGCACCCACATGCGTTTTAAACATCAGATTAAATGGACGATCTGCCTCAAGCGCTCCACTGCAATCCGGACATTTCTTCTCATCAAGCTCATCTTCGCGGAACTTGTGATGGCATTTCACGCACCCCACCATCGGATCGGTAAAGTGTTTCAGGTGCCCCGATGCAGCTAAAATATCCTGCTTGGTAATAAGTGCGGTTTCTATTTCATAGACATCCTCGCGACGCGAGATCTGTCGCCTCCATTCACGCTTGATGTGTTCCTTGAGTTTGAGTCCAAGCGGCCCCCAATCCCAAAAGCCGCTCATGCCTCCATACAGCTCTGCGGATGGCCAGATAAATCCTCTTCGTTTCGCGAGTTGGGAGATCGTTTCGAGCGAATACATGGCGCTATGCTATCACGGTGCGTTGCACTCGTCGAATTACGGTCTGACCGCAACTCCGGTATGTGCGAGGGGGGACGTACCAGATACGTCTAGTCCCGTGTACGAGTCTTTGCCCGTGAGAGTTGCCTCGGAAATGACTTCCGCCTGTTCATTAACGGTCACCACCGGCGGTGTGACACCCACTTGAAATGTGACCGCTTTTGGCGGTCGGAGTGCGCCAGTGCCTGCCTGAAGGAGCGCGAGATTCCACGTCACGCGTCCGCTGGCAGGATCGAAGCGCACGTCCTCGCCTTCGGGAGTGATAACGCCCTTCCATTGCACGTATGTTGGAAGAGACGCTTCCACGACAATATTTCTCACATCGCTTGTCTGCGTAAGTAGCTGCCATGTAATTTTGTACATTGTTTGCTCGCCAGTTTTTGGCGGATATGGCCCGTTGCCAGATATCACCGTTGCAGATTGTTGAAATGTTACTGTGGTCGCAACCTTCAACGTGAGTGTTGCACTGTGCTCGAGTGGCGCAGTACTTCCAGGGATTGTTTGTGCAGAAAATATCTTTGAACGAAATGCAATCGTAATATCACGGTCGGACGCGGAGTTCACGGGAATCGGTTTTTTCACCGGAATTGAGAAAGACACGCGCCCTTCCTCGCCCGGCTCAATAGATGCCAGCTGCGGCGTGCGGGAAGAAATCCACCGGATGGTATTTCCGGAGAGCGTGCCATCTACGGTCGACATGCGGGCAATATCGAGAGCCGATCCCTCGAGCACCGTCTCCACCGTCGCATGCGAAACTGCGGTGCTCAAATTATTTCGATAATACACATTCACCACTATTGTTTCTCCCGGCTTCACAATGGTCCCCTCCACGCGCTCGAGTCGATTTTGTACAAAAAGAAATGGCTCGCTCACAGAAAGCGTTGTTGTGGTTTCGGAAAATACCGTCCATGCATCTGAAAAACGTTCACGAAGCCCTACACGCACGCGGAATGTTTGCGGATCGACAAGATCATCGGCAAACTTACCGGTCAGCACGATCTCCCGTTCTTCGTTCGGCTGTAGATTTCCAATACTCCACACATTTTTTTCTTCGATTGCCACGGGGCGCGCCCGTATAAGCGTAAATCCTTGTGGCATTTCAACTCCGAGCACTAAATTTTCATAGGCAATGTTAGAATTGGAAGTGACACGAATAGTGATGTTGCTCTCAATGTTCCCCTGTAGTTCATTAGGGGATTCCACCACGACCTGCAGTTGTGAGCGCACCACATGTACTTCATATGTCGCCAATGATTCAAACCGCGCGGAGGAATTCTGCGGACGGAATTCCATCGTTGCTTTTCCGGTGAGCACCGCACCCACCTCGCCAAAGAGTACGCCGGAAAATTCCTTTTCCCCTTTGCCTCCCGCCGGGATGGCGCCAACCGTTACCTTCCCACGGTAATTTGCTTGAGGAGTCCCGATATCAAGTGGAGAGAGCGTTCCTTTTGGAAAATCAAACGTCAGTTCGGCACTTTCTACCGGCACTGCGCTTGAGTTTTCATACACCACCTTCCAGGTAGTCGTCTCGCCCGAACCTACATCGCTTGGATATTCAATGCGCATCGTGACCGCGCGAGATACACTCACCTCACTCCGAGAGAAAAGGTAATAAATCAATCCACCTACGAGAACGAGTAATACTCCGATGACGCCAAGCGCCCACCACAAGAGCGACCTCGTGCGTTCAGGCGTGACAATGGGATCTGGGGATCGGTATGGACCGCGCTGTGCCCACGCGCTCGGGGCGTCTACGTTTGTGTGCGGACGAAGCGGCGAAGTATGTGTTGAGGGTTGCGGTTGCGCGCCCTGCTGGTACAGCCGCTTCTCGAGTTCTTCAAGAGCCATAGTATCTATTAAAACACACTGCGCGCACGGAGTGAATGGACATCTTCCCACAGGTGATTTGCGCGAATAATACGCAGTATTTCTCCTTCGGTCAGTATATGTGTTGCGTCCGCATATCCAAGACGCGCAAGCAGTATGGTTTTTGCGTGTAATAATTCCTCTTTCGATGTTGGAAGGTGCGTGGCGCTCGCGAACATGCCCTCAACATATTCCCAGAGCACGGGATCCTCCTCGGGCCCACGGACAAGGGAGAGAAAAAATTTTGTAAGATTCCTCCCAAAATAATGCGCGCGCGGTGACCAACGCTTCTCTGCGGTGGCACGCGCGTCGGTGATACGGTATCCCAGTACGGTATGCACAAGGAGTGCGCGCACGTGTTGGTAAAGCGACGCCTCTCCTCGAAGTTTTGCAGATACACTGCGGATACTACGCGCCCGTGCATCAATCCGTCCGTACTCTCGCGTATACAGTGTAATCACTGCATCTGCTTCACCATATGGAGTGACCGCGAGTACCACTCCCTCCACCGAGAGATATCTGCTCATAGAATTTCTACGCCCTCTGCGCCGTGCCACTCAACTGCGTCTGCACTGGTTTCTGATTTGATATGTTCCTCATGTGCGCGCAGCGTCTCATCTCCTCCAACGCGCACGCGTATAGGGTCACCCGGCTTGAGTCCTTTCTCCTTGCGTTGTTGCTGAATCATGCGAATGATGTCCCGCACTGCGCCTTCCGCGCGGAGTTCCGGAGTGAGCGTAGTATCAAACTCTATTATTCCTGACTCGCCCACAAACTGTACGGACTTTACATTCAGTTCATCGGCAATAATGTCGGCGAATGTTTTCTCTGCGTCCATCAGCGCCGATGATCCAATCGTCACTGATGCGAGTGGTTGCCTAATTTTTATTCCATACGTCGCTCGGCGTTCAAGGGCAAGCGAAACGACGCGACGCACTTCTTGCATGAGTAGGAGGAGTTTTTTATCTTCAGGTGTGAGCGCTGCCCCTCCACTCCATGTTTCGAGATGTACGCTCTCACGCTGTCCTACAATACCAAGATACACATCCTCTGCAAGGAACGGAGCAAACGGAGCGGCAAGGATACAGACCTCGCGAAGTACCTCGCGAAGCACCTGCCCTCCCGTGTCTTTAATGCGATCACGTGATCTTCGCACGTACCAACGCGAAAGATCATCTCCCACAAATTGTTCCAGCGCGCGTGCCGCGGTCACAACATCGAGCGCATCAAGTGAATTGATGATGCCAGCATGCACCTCGCGGAGACGCGTGAGAATCCACGTATCAAGAATGTGCGCAGCGCCGGTGTCTTCTTGCGCACGCGCATATGTACGCCAGAATACAAATGAGTTCCATAATATATCAAGAAACCCTCGCTTTTTCTGAAGCACCTCTTGCTCATCAAACAGCTTTGGGTCTCCTGGTTGATTCACGGTAAAAAAATACCAGCGGAGCGCATCAGCTCCGTGTTTTTCCATGATGTCCATGGGACTTACAATATTCCCAATAGACTTCGACATTTTCTTCCCTTGTTTGTCGAGCACGTGCCCGAGTGAAATAACCGATTGATACGGCGCTCCTCGTTCAAGGAGCGTTGCTACCGCAAGAAGCGTATAGAACCACCCGCGTGTCTGATCAATCCCTTCGGTAATATATGCGGCGGGATACAATTCACCCGCATCCATTTCTTCTTTATATTCAAATGGATAGTGCCATTGCGCAAACGGCATCGCGCCTGAATCAAACCACACATCTGCCAGTTCTGGCACGCGCGTCATTGTGCCTTTGCACCCCTCGCATACGAGTGTGATGGCATCAATAAAAGGACGGTGCAAATCCAGATGCCCCGTTGCGTCAATAGGCAGAATAGGGCCTTCGAGTTCACGCACCTCGGCGTTATGAATGTATTTTTCCGTTTGGAGTGCCTCCCTGCGCTTGCGAGCTTTCAGTAGACTCAATGAACCATTCAGCCCCTTCACGCCGGTTTCAATCAACCAAATGGGTGCGGCGTGACTCACAAACATCAGCGTTTTTCCTTCGTATGTTTCTTCACACTCGCGAAGAAACGCGATAACACGACGCCGAATATCATTAAACGACTCACCCCCCGGAAGCGCCTTTGTAAATTGCTCTTCGCGCGATGAAAATTCTTTAAGATGCTCCGCGTTTGGACGACCATCATATTTCCCAACTTGATATTCTAGCGCTCGCATCTCTACCACCATCCGTTCTTCAGGAATATCAAGAATTTTTTGCACAATACGCGCGGTTTCCACCGTACGTTTCATTGGTGAGTAAAATATGATATCCGGTATATTTCCTGTCGCCTTCATCGCCTCCGCACTTTCACGCACTTGCTGTTTCCCCTTTTCGGTAAGTGGGTACATGTCATTCTTTGGATTTGAACTACTCACCCCCTGCACATTGGATTCAGATTCTCCATGACGCATCAGGAGATACACATTCTTGAGTGGTGTCGCGCGCTGATTAATTTCATCCACACTGCCAATCACACTCGTGGCTTCGCATGACGTACATTTCCAAATTGGGAGCGGTGTCCCCCAAAAACGCGCGCGTGAAAACGCCCAGTCTTTTACTTCGCGGAGCCACTCGCCAAATCTGCCGTCTCTCAAATGATCTGGCACCCACATCACCGTTTGATTGCGCCGGATGAGCTCGTCTTTGAGGCGCGACATGCCAATCCACCACGACTTGCGCGCGAAATAAATAAGCGGGGACTTGCATCTCCAACAAAATGGATAGTCATGCACATATATTTCGGTTTTCAATAACAATTGACGCTCTGCGAGATCCGCGAGAATGCGCTTGTCTGTTTTAGAATCTTTCACGTGCATTCCCTCAAAACCTGCCACGAGATCTGAAAACACGCCAGTGTCCATAACCGTATGCACGGAGGGAAGTCCCGCACTTTTTCCAAGTGCGTAGTCGTCCACCCCATACATCGGCGCAATATGCACAATGCCAGTACCATCGGTGTCTGTGACAAATTCTGCTCCGTACACACGATGCGACGCATCGTTTGTTGCTCCTTCTATTTGAAATAGTGGTTCATAGTGAAGTCCCTCAAGTTCACTTGCGCTCACTGAATTCGTCAGTATAAGCGACGCGTCTACCGCGTTTGCGCGCGACGTCGCAAGAATATATGTTTCCTTTTTTCCTTCTTTATTCGTGTGCTCATACAATCCGTATGCAATATTAGGACCTACCGCGAGTGCAACATTCCCCGGAAGTGTCCATGGAGTTGTGGTCCACGCAAGAATATATATTTCAGTGTCACTAGTGAAGTCACCGATCTTTTGCCCCGCAGTGACTTTAAATTTTACGTACGCAGTCGTGTCTTTTACTTCTTGATATCCCTGTGCGAGCTCATGACTGGAAAGTCCAGTTTCGCACCTCGTACACCACGGGAGAATTTTGTGGTCCTCGTAGAGGAGTCCTCGTTCAGACACCTGTTTAATCACCCACCACAGCGACTCAAGATACGTATTTTCATACGTCACGTACGCGTTCTTATTATCAATCCAAAAACCCATCCGATCCGAAAACTCTTGCCATAGTTCTTTATATTTCCAGACGGATTTTTTGCACTCGGCGTTAAACCGTTCAATACCATATGCCTCAACGTCTTTTTTTGTTTTCAGCCCCAGCGTTTTTTCTACTTCAATTTCCACGGGAAGCCCTTGTGTGTCCCATCCGGCACGGCGTGGCACGTGGTACCCACGCATGGTTTTGTACCGAAGCATCACATCTTTGAATGCGCGGGTTTCTGCATGCCCAATGTGTGGCGTGCCATTTGCAGTGGGAGGGCCATCAAAAAACACGAATGGCTCGCCGCCTTTTCGTGCTTCCACCGACTTCTCAAATATCTGATTGTCCTTCCAAAATCCAATCAGTTGTTTTTCATCTCGTTCCTGCATAGGTGCGTATTTGGGTAGTATATGGCGAAAATGGCGTACTGAAAAGAAAAAGCCCCTCTCTCGCGAGAGGGGCATGTTTGTTTTCGACGCACACGTTTCTTTAGTGAGTGGCTTTCACCTAGCAAGCAGCGTCCTGCTGGCAACGTGGCATCTCTGCACTGATCATGCACCGAGTAGCGGCGTAATACCACTCGGGTCGAGTCATTTCACCGCGCGTTCCACATGCAGTCAGAGACCACACACGCGAGGCTCCTTGGGTAGCATACTCGTGGCCACGAGTATCGTGACTCGAACAATGAGAGCGTCCGTCTTGCGCTCGAACGGACTGGCAGTCTTGCCTATCTGCCACGCTCCCCCTCTCCGGCACTCCGGAGAGGAAAGTGAACTTACGGAAGCATGTTAACAAAAATGTCGTATTCTGTCAATAGCAACAAAAAGCGCGCCCAATTAAGCCAATCAAACCCTGAAAAGAAAAAGCCCCCGTGCCCTAACAGCGTCGTACTGCGGAACACGGGGGCGACTCCAGGGTTTCTTGCCGCTGGAGGTTACGGACGGGAACACGTTCGAGTTACAGAGCATAACTCTGTCTACTGTCGTCGCGTACGGCAGTAGCAATGCACCATCCATCTCGCCTTTGTATTTTTTGGGGTACGTAGCGATAAACGAATCCCCTCCGAACCATTTTCCCGTTGCACTCCTAAGCCGGATTTGATCCACCGGTACAACGGTTTCTAGGGTAGCGACGCGTATACTCGAGTTGCGTCCACGGTTCGGTTATGAAGAGCACCTGCCAGTACCACTGCAGATTTTAGCGGCCTTACCTATCCGCATGCTCTCCCTCACTCCTCAAACGCCAAGACAACCGACGGCATTGCTGAAAGGCAACACCTTGTTGATCGTGGGGCTCGGAGTGAAGTCTTAAAGATCTAGTTACGAGCTTATCACATATCTGCCCGGCTGTCAATAGCGTCAGAAAAGAGCGCTATTCATATACTGTTAATGCTATTCGGCAAAACAAAGCTCGGAGTATTTGTCCAATGAAAAAGAGAGCCGGTTGGCTCTCTTTTTGTTGCGTATCAGGTCGCGGACGGCCTATGGGACAAAGATACCAATCTCTTTACCAAAAAGTAGACGACTGATACCGAGCTGACAGCGAATCAGAATCTCGCGTGCCTTAGGATCATTGACGATTCCCTCTCTTCTATAGACTCTGTCCCCACCCAACAACTCATGGATCACCTGCTCGATCGCATGCGCCTGGGTTTGATCCGTCGTTACTGTCTCTGGGAAATCTCGCTCCGTGCATGCTTTTTTGTCGTACTGCCTACTGTCGTACTCGGCAAGCATCTGAATTAGTGTCTTGCTCATTTCAGTTCTCTCCTTCGTTGACCTGAAAAAAAATTGATGACAGCTCTCTAAGAAGGAAATAGCACATATTATATGTGTCGTCAATAGCATAAAAACCCCACATACGCGGGGCTTTCTATCAGCTCCAAGCTATAAGCTTTCGTCATCCGCCAACTGGCGGAAGCGGATTACTGTCTGATCGTCACTTTCTCAATAACGTCCCCCACCTCCAGCGCGTCCACGATGTCCATTCCTGATGTTACGCGACCAAATACGGGATGCGCGGAACTGGCGGGCGGCTTGTCATAATCCAAAAACGTATTGTCGATAAGATTGATGAACACCTGTGATCCACCAGTATTTGGTCCGGAATTTGCCATCGCAATGGTGCCGCGCACATTTGAAAGGTTCGGATGAAATTCGTCGGGGATTGTATATCCAGGCCCTCCGGTGCCAATCTTTGGGTCACTCAAAGGGAGTTCCTTTGTGAGTGGATCGCCAAACTGCACGATAAATTCATCCACCACGCGGTGCACTTTGATGCCGTTGTAATATCCCTTTCCCGCAAGCGCCACAAAATTGGTGACCGTCTTTGGCGCTTTGTCCATATAGAGCTCAAGCGTAAAATTTCCCTTTGTCGTTTCGATATCTGCGTTCACCATAAATTTATTGTCTGTGGCAGTTCCGGCTTGGCCACCAGTAGGAGTGTTCGCGCCTGTAACACCTTCCGTCGCGGTGTTGTTACCATAGCGGTCAGTGCGATATGAACCAGTACCACCCATGGTCTGCCAAAAATAAAATGCGCCAATAATGATGATGCCTCCAATAATGTAAGACGGGAGATACTTCTGCATAGTGAAAAATATATCAGTTTTGAATACTCACTGGCAAGCGAGCAAACCTGCGCATAAGTGCCACGCACACCGCGAGCACCGTGGTAATACCCGCAGACACCAGGCAGTAGACGCAATACGCACTAAGGACGAACTGTTGAATGCCGACGAGGAGAACACTGATCAGAAACGCCGCTCCTACTACCACCTGCAACAAAAGCCCTGCCATTGCATTCCCTTTTCGAAACACGATCATCGCAAGCGTTGCGGCCGTTGCGTAGTAGAGCGCACCAAACAATGCAATCGGAATGCCAAACACGGTCGCGTAGGAGCTCGTAAGCACTGCCTCACAATTTGAAAATCCCGTGCATGGAGGAATCACCCCTCTGAAATGCTCAACGGTAAGATATGTTGCGTCAAGCACTCCTGCGAGCGCAACGAGAAACACAGCGTATACCGCGAAACGCGCGCGAGCAATTGTAAAATCCATCATTCGCCTATGCTACCAGAGACACGCGTGTTAGCCAATGTACGTACGGTACCAGGATTTTCCATTGGCTATTACCCGCTCTGCTGTTTCTTCAAGCCCATAAATCCTACCAGCGCGCATGCTTGCAAGAACGAGAAATATGGCGATATATATGATGTGGTCGTCTACAAGAAAACCGCGTTCTCCTGCTTTCGGAAAATCTAGAGATGGGAAATAATAGAGTAGCATCATCAGCGCACCCGCATACGAGGCAAAACGTACGCCAATACCAAGAATTAATGCAATACCAATCAGTAGCTGTCCATATTCGTTGAGCACATTAACCCACTCAATATTCCCGGGACTTGCAAACCATGCATAGAGTTCTGGAAATGTTTTTGCTCCTTTCAATAATCCTGCGGCGGAAAACGTACCAGAGGCAATTTTTGAATATCCGGAATACAAGAACAACCACCCAATCACGACTCGTAAGAATACTATATATTTCTTTTCCATAGAATTAATAATTATTTCTTAAACCACTCCCGCATCGTTGTGGGAAATCCCATGAGAAAGAGTAATGCAAGCGGAGCGCCCCAGTTTGCCCACCTCTCCACGAAGTCCCAAATTGGCATGCCAACGATGGGACGCAGCAGCGCAGTCCAAAATCCCCAAAACACCATCCACAGAAGCGCTATGCGGATGGGATACACAAGCACCAGAATTGCGAGCGCGATATCGAGAAGCCCGAGTAAGAACAAGAGCTGCGTCGCCATGCCTACGTCCGTAACACCAAACTCGCCAAACCATTTAATCCAATCGGCCTTTCCTTGCACCGCAAACACACCGTGCCCTAAAAACTCACCTGCCACCGCGATGCGAAGTGCCCATTCGGCAGCTTTTGTATTTACCATAAATATATATGTTGTGAATAATACGAACGACTTTTAAAAGAACGGACCGTAGAGTGAATTCAGGAGGTATATGCCAAGCCCAATAAGAAAGAGCCCCACACCGAGACGCATGAACCCGCGATGACGCTTCCTCCATGCTTCAAGCTGATCGGACGATACACCGAAGAGTGTGAGGCCGACAATAACCAGAAGCGGCAAAATAAATACCAAATTATAGAACAGTAATAGCGGCACCGCTTGTGCAAATGTAGCTTCACTCTGTATCAGCGCAAGAATTGCAAGGTATGGTGCTCCGGTGCATGGAAGCTCAATAATAACAACGAAAACGCCGAGGAGCGCGATGGAGAGCAGTAAAAATGCAGGATGGCGCTTTTCCATTTTTTCAATTTGCGAAACATATTGTTTTAGTCTTTCCGCTCCTCCCGGAATCATTTGTAATGAAAATCCTTTCCCGTACCAAAAATAATCCTTAATTTCAAGAAATCCCGCAAGTATTGCAATGACTGCTGCAAGTAAAGTAAACATGGAAGCAACCGCAACTGCTCCAGTCACTTTTAATATTCCAAAGCCAATGCCTAGGTACGTCAGATACACAACCGATGTATAGAGAAGACCTCCAACAATCATCATCGTGCGCGTCTTGAATACGCGTGTCATGAATGCGAGCAAAAACACCAGCGCACCGATCACGCATGGGTTAATACTATCTGCGAGCGCAGCGGTAGTCACAATTCCCCATGTTAATCCTTCCGGCATAATTAATTATTTTCTTCGAGTAATGGACACCCGGATGCTTCACTCAATTTCTCAAGCAACATGACGCCTTTATCAAATTGGCGAATGGTATTTCCTTCGGCATCTTCAATAAACCATGTTGGCGTGCCTGTTATTTTCTTTTTTACACACCGTTCCGTTTCGCTATTTTCATAGCCCGGCTTGCATTCAACTTCGTTAATAAATTGGAATGAATCACCAAACATAGCTCGCTGTTTTGCACACTGCGCGCAGGTAATGGATCCGTACACTACGTATCCGCGCTCGGTCAGGCACTGTGCAAATGCGTCATAGATTTTAGTAGGAATGGCGCTCCGTTGTGCTTGATAGGTAAAGAGAGCGGCGGCAAGCGCAAGTAACACCGCGAAAATGATTGTAGGTACGTTTACAGTTTTTCTAGGAAGACGGGAGTAAAATATACCGAGCAGCACTAGCATTAATACTTTTGATGCTTCACAAACGACGCAAATACTACGGATTGAAAAAATCTCAACAACCGTAAGATACAAGGACGGTCCGAGAAAGATAATGGTTCCATAAAACAGCAATTGCAACGTCCCTGAAGAATATGAAAATAGCGCCACTGCAAGCACCGCGAGGAAGTAGAGCACACCGAGTATTGAAATGGGAATGCCAAATACTTCTGAATACACGCTTTTATTTACCAGTCCGCAAGACAAATTCTCCCCAAGATCACAAAAAGACTGCTTCTCTGGCGCGAAGTGGAGATACACGAGATAGAGCATCATCGCAGCTCCAATAATCGCAATGAGTGCGATCGCGATACGCACGGGACCCCAAGAGACCTTCTTCATATAATGCTCCTTCTATTATATCTATCTTGCCGGAGACACGTGTGAACAACTTTGCTATACATGACGTTCGCTGGTTACCGAGCGGATATATGTAATGCAGGAAATTGCTCACGAAGTTGCGCAGCAAATGCCGCAGCTTGCTGTGCTGGATCCGCGCGTAGTGATGCATCAAGTGTGTGCCCCGCGCGAAATTGTTGTACCACGTATGACTCCCCGTCTTTGAGATAGCCACACATTTGCTCGAGCGTCTCTAATTGATGCTCACCCGGAAGTAGTGTGGTGCGAAATTCGTGTGGAATTCCGGACGCCTGAATGAGCGCAAAAGAGCGCTGACAATTTTTAATTGCCGCCTCAGACGTGGTTGATGTCACGCGCGCATATCCTGCCCAGGTATGTTTGAGATCCATTGCAACATAATCGATGAGGCCCTCCGCAAGCATAAGCGCGAGCATGCTTGGGTGTACGCCGTTGGTGTCGAGCTTGATGGAATACCCGAGTGCGCGCACGCGAGCAGTAAATTCTGGCAAATCATGTTGCAATGTTGGCTCTCCTCCTGTAATACATACGCCATCTACAAATCCCGCTTGTCTCTCAAGTACGACCATCACATCTTCTTCGCGCATCAGCAGCGGAGACGTCACGGGAATG
Organism: uncultured Candidatus Saccharibacteria bacterium; assembly: GCA_964354975.1. Taxonomy (GTDB): domain Bacteria; phylum Patescibacteriota; class Minisyncoccia; order Ryanbacterales; family HO2-45-13; genus CAYHBS01. The sequence continues at coordinate 8,803 of CAYHBS010000006.1, read as the reverse complement.
AGTTCGGGATTGTGACAATACGCACATCGAAACACGCACCCCTGCGTGAAAATAACTGAAGCAACCTTCCCCGGGTAATCAATGAGACTTAATTTTTGTATGCCTGCTATCTTCATGGATTGGCGCTCTACGACGCTCGCTCAATTGGTGACGTACTCACTTCCGCAGCGACCTGTGCGGGAACCGCATACTCTACGCGGTCTACATATTCTTGTTTCTTTCCAGTGTTCCACTCACTCACGGGTCGGAAATATCCGACGATGCGCGACCACACTTCGCATGTTTCGCCACACGCCCCGCACGTATGCTGCTCACCGGGGAGATACCCGTGCGAGGGACAGACGCTGAACGTGGGTGTGATAGTAAAATATGGTAACTGATATCCTTCGGCAACTTTGCGAACAAAATCACGGCAGACCTTCCAATCGTTGATTCGCTCTCCAATAAATAAATGGAGCACCGTGCCTCCGGTGTATTTTGTCTGCAACGCATCTTGATGTGTGAGCGCAAACAACGGGTCATCGGTGTACTGCACAGGAAGGTGCGTAGAATTCGTGTAATACGGCGCCTCCGGTGTTCCCGCCTGCACAATATTATCGAACCGCTTACGATCTTCTTTTGCGAATCGATATGTGGTGCCTTCCGCGGGGGTAGCTTCAAGGTTGTATAGGTTTCCGGTCTCCTCCTGAAAATCCTGTAGTACGTTTCTCATATACTCAAGTACCCGAAGAATAAACGCTCTCCCTTCGTCACTGGCAATATCCTTCCTAAGAAAATTCATACACGCCTCGTTTGCGCCGTTAATCCCAATCGTAGCAAAGTGATTGTGGAGACTTGGCAAATATCGCTTTGTAAATGGAAGCAGTCCACGCTCAATATTTTCCTCTACCACCTTGCGCTTCAGTTCAAGCGATGATTTTGCAATGTGCATCAGACGCCCCAAGCGCTCCAAAAAGTCCTCCTCGGACGTCGCAAGATGGCCAATACGCGCCAAATTAATGGTGACTACCCCAATACTCCCCGTCATTTCTGCCGATCCAAAAAGCCCTCCGCCGCGGGTACGAAGCTCGCGTAAATCAAGCTGCAGACGGCAACACATACTGCGAACGTCTTGCGGATCAAGGTTGGAGTTCACAAAGTTCTGGAAATACGGAATCCCAAATTTCGCCGTCATGGCAAATAACAGTGCGGCATTGGCGTGATCCCAATCAAAATCTTTCGTGATGTTGTACGTAGGAATTGGGAACGTAAAAATACGCCCCTTCGCGTCCCCCTCCGTCATCACCTCAATAAACGCGCGGTTGAGTATATCCATTTCCGGTTGGCAATTCGCATACGTGAAGTCACAGGTGTCTGTACCGATTTTCGGATGCCGCGGCGCCATATCCGATGGCACCACCCAATCGAGTGTAATATTCGTAAACGGCGTCTGCGTGCCCCACCGTGACGGAACATTTAAATTAAATACAAATTGTTGCACCGCTTGCTTCACACTCTCAAATGAAAGCTGATCTTTTTTCACATACGGCGCAAGGTACGTGTCGAACGACGAAAACGCTTGTGCGCCCGCCCATTCGTTCTGCAGTGTCCCCAAAAAATTCACCATCTGTCCGAGCACGGTATCTAAGTGCTTCGGAGCGCATGATTCTGTTTTTCCGGGCACTCCGTTAAATCCCTCTTCGAGCAGTTGCCGCAAACTCCATCCGGCGCAGTACCCAGAAAACATATCGAGATCATGGATGTGCATGTCGCCGTTTTTGTGCGCATCGCGAATATCAGCGCTGTAGACGTGATTTAACCAATAGTTCGCAATAAATTTCCCCGCGGTGTTCATAATAAGCCCCCCAAGCGAATACCCCTGATTCGCATTGGCGTTCACTCGCCAATCTTTGCGATGTAAATATTCATGCATCGTTTGCTCTACCGCAATCGCGACGTTCCCCACCGACCGCGATTTTGCGCGCTGCTCGCGGTACACAATGTACGCGCGCGCGGTACGAAAATATCCCGCTTCGGCAATTGTTGTCTCTACCACATCTTGAATTTGCTCAATGTGGAGCGTTTCGACGTCTGGGTATTGTTCTTTTAGGTGTTCGAGTACTCGGTGTGTAATACCGATGGCCTCATGACTGCTAAATTCGCCGACCGCGTCACCCGATTTACGAATTGCTTGATAAATACGCGGCGCATGAAACGACACAACACGTCCGTCGCGCTTCTCGACGCGCCACGTAGGCACAGCGGTGGGATGGGGCATAAAAAAACTCTCTTATGTGGAGAGCTTCGAGAGCTTCGCGTGAATAATGTCACCAAAAATTATATAAACAAATACATTACTGCTGCTGATGCTGTGCCTCGGTGTGCATCTCAAGCGTCACACGGCGAGGACACTCTTTGGTATAACACATCAGCACGTCCGGTGACTCCCCATTAAACCGCACCAATGCTCCGCATCCCTTACATTTAATCTCAACCGTACTGCCAATAAGCACTCCTTTGCAGAGTAGCTTTGCGCACTCCGTGCAGCGATATTCTTTGAGGAGCGACATGCTCGTACCTGCATCTTACCACGCGGTCAAATAAAAATATTAACCAAACCTGTGTGTTATAAGTTGGCCAACAGCGTTACGCCATAAAACAGCGAGAAGTCTACATTTTTTCTGGTGTGGAGATGCCCATGAGGCCCAGGGCGGTCGCAAGCGCGGTCTTAGTGATCGCGACCAGACGTAACCGGGATGCAGTGAGAACGGTGTCGTCCCCAATGACCCGATCGGTTTCGTAAAACGTGGTGAAATCGCGTGCGAGTTCGTAGGTATATTGCGTTAAGCGCTGTGCGCCGAGGTTTTTTAGTGTATCTGCGAGCACTTCGTCGAGTTGTAATATCCTCCGTACGAGTTTTGTCTCTGATTCAGAAGTGAGCGCTGTAATATCACCACTCGTATGTTGTCCTTGGGCCTTGGTAAGAATTGCGGCAGCGCGCGCATGCGCGTACTGCACGTAATACACCGGATTATTTTTTGATTTCTCTCGCGCAAGTGTGAGATTAAAATCCATATGCGTATCAATCGAGCGCGACAAAAAGAACCAGCGCGCTACGTCCACACCAACGTCCTCCACGAGATCTCCGAGCGTAATAATGCTACCCTTTCGCTTCGATACTTTTACCTCAACACCGTTTTCAACGATTCGCACAAGCTGCGTGATGAGCACGGTGAGTTTTTCAATTGGCAATTTTGCGTCTTCAAGCGCGCGCATGAGTGCGCTGATATATCCGTGATGATCCGCTCCGAGGATATTGATGCATCGGTCGTACGCGCGCGTCACGAGCTTGTCATAGTGGTACACAATATCTGAAAACAAATATGTTACCGAACGGCGTACTTTTTTTCCATCAATCACCAGCGTGCGCACATTTTCATTTCCGTCACTACGCACGAGCACGCGCTCCGGTTCGGTTCGTCCATACCATATTGCTCCATCTTTCTCATGCAGTAGTCCTGCTTTCGAGAACCATTCATATACTTCTTGGTATTGTGCGTCTTTTAAATCATCTCGTTCCGAAATAAATCGATCATGAGAAATACTAAATGAAGTGAGCGCTTTTTTATTCTGCTCCATCATCTGTTCCGCCGCCCACCTCCCAACTGTTTCTTCGGGACTCTCACTCTGTACACTTCCGCCTCCTTCTATATATAGTGCGCGAAGATCCTTAATATACGCACCTTGATATAACTCCTCGCTCGGATAATTGGGAGAAGCATATCCATCAGTACCTGTAAGGATTGACGCGCCAAGTATATTTATCTGGCGCCCAGTGTCGTTGATATAAAATTCGCGCTCTGCGGTATGTCCCACGAAAGTATAAATGCGCGCGAGTGTATCTCCGAGAAATCCTCCTCGCCCGTTTCCAATAGTGAGTGGACCAGTCGGATTTGCGGACACGTATTCGAGAAGGATTTTTTCTGGGTGTGACAGTGTGCGCGGCACAAACGAATACTCACTCACGCGAGTTGCGAGTGCGGTGGTGTTTAAAAATATATTGAGAAACCCGGGTCCCGCAATTTCAACGCGCTCAACCAAGGCGCCAAGCGAATGTTTCAAATCTCCCGCAAGCGTTTCTGCAACCTCGCGAGGATTCTTGCCTAGCGATTTTCCTGCGGTAAGCGCGGCATTTGTGGAATAATGCCCCTTTGTCTGATCCTCTTGATATTCAACAACAAATGGCACCCCGCTCGAGGTCGCCTCCCGAATTGCTACTATGAGTTCTTCCCGAATTGTCATGAGTCAATGCTAGCAGAATCGTGTATACATATAAAGAAAAGCGCCCCGTTCCGCCTCCGCCGATTGGCGGATGGCGGACGCGGGGCGCGTGAGAGTTTGTACTACTTTTTGAGGAATGGCCGAAGATCCACGACCGCGAACGAGATGCCGAAACGCATTCCATAAAGTGCAAATGACACTGCAAAGCCAAGAAGAGCTCCTCCCCAAAATCTTACCAGTAAGGAGGCGAGACAGAGCATCATACTTATCAGTGCGTAAGTGAGCATTCTGTCCTGAATACGAAACAAGCTATCAAGCGCCTCTTTGGCTGTCTTCGGCTGCTTCTGCACGGCAACATCGAATTCCTTTCGTGCACCTTCGATGTCAGTGTCGTCACACTCATTTGCACGACTCATCGTTTGCCTCCTTCGGCTGATGCAGCGCCAGCAACTTCGCATTGCGCTCTTCCCACTTTAGAACGTCTCGATACTCCCATTCTGACGCGCGCGCGGAACTGAAGCGCCCAATGAGAAATCCGATCGCAACACCCGCAACAGCGACCGTGCAGATATCGATGCGTTGCTTTATTGGAAGATCCATAAACCCGCCCAGAAATCCCGTATCGAAATAATACACAACGAGCAACGCGAGAAAGAGGACAACGAACGTTCCCGCAGTGACTTTCTGAAACTTCCACTCGAGCGGAAGCCGCGCGCGTAGCAGTTGTTCGGTCACCGTCGGCATCGGACAAGATGGCACTTTATATTCACTCATGATGCACTTCCTTTGGACACCGACGTGTGTTTTGACCGTGCCAAACGCACATGCCCGTCGCTTCGTTCCACTTTGGGACGGCCATGCATTTCATCTTCCAACAGCTTCTCCTATGACCGAATGTGAATGAGCTCAAGGCTCGCCTGTACTGCCTCTCCACAGAAGTAGAAACAACAAGCACCTGCGATCACCAATATCGGAATGGGTGGAGCCCCAACAAAGTACCAAACCACCGCCGGAACTACAACCGACAGCGCGCAAAACAGCAGATACTGAAGCCGTGTATCCAATGCATCTTCCAGATAAGCTCGGTTGATGGAGCGCAATGAATCCATCCATCGCTCGCACGCGTCCGCTTCCATCCGAATGATTTCCGCCGCTGTTGATTCGCTCATACATTCCTCCTTTAAGGTTCGATTCTGCATGTAACGTATATCGCTAACGACCAAAATGCAACCTAGTGAAGCGCCCGCAATTTCGCTATGCTACGGGCACGTATGTCATACACGGAAAACCGAAAAATCTATCACGACTATGAAATCCTCGAAACGTACGAGGCCGGGTTAAAATTGCTCGGTCACGAAGCCAAAGCGATTACCGTTGGCAAAGCGTCGCTCGTGGGCGCCCGCGTAATTCTCCGCGCGGGAGAGGCATTTCTCGTTGGCGCAAATATCCAGCCATATCAAACAGCAAATACACCGAAAGGATACGATCCGGTGCGTGCGCGCAAGCTGCTGCTGCATAAGAAGGAGCTGGGTATTCTCGTAGGAAAAGAGGCAGCCAAGGGCTTGACAATACTGCCACTAAAGTTGTATAATAAAAACTCAAAAATCAAACTATTGTTTGGAATCGTGCGCGCGAAAAAGAAGCACGACAAGCGTGAATCGCAGAAAAAGAAAACAGCGAAACGCGACATCGAACGCTCATTGAAAAACTCTTAACCCTTGGTCACCCGCCACAACGACTCTTTCATTTTTAAAGGAATGCTTCGGCGTTCATCAAAGAGTCGTTATGGGGAGTGATCGGCTTCGAGGGAAAGACAAGATTCATATCTGTGCGCGGCGAGTTGCAGTCACTCGTAAAACCCTGCAACAAAGAAATGCAAACACATTTTTTGGCGGCCGTCAGGTTGCCCCTGCATTTGCTTAATTTGCGAATGCCATCAGCCCGTCTCACGTCCGGTAGGACGACGCTGGTGTAATATCCCGGACTACTCACACACTTCTGTCTCTTGAGTATGTGAGGACACCGAAATGAGACACCTTCGTGTATGTTGCTGGTTATAAGCACGAAGTATTCAAATCAGCTACCCGCGTAGATGCAGATATGTTTCCTTTCCTCATGCGGGTTCGATTCCCGCCACTTCCACAAAATTGGCATAAAAAGTCTACATATCATAATGTGTAGATTTTTTATTTGCCAAATTGCGTGCCCCGAGCGCAAGCCTCGGGGCTTCATTGCGCAGATTTCGTTATCTTCCCCACATTGACACGCCACCACGATTGTACTACGGTAATTTTTGTATTGTCATTTTGAGGCGCGGAACGGATCAATAGGAGGTTGGACGTGATGAGGGAAAAAATTCGTATCATTCGGCAGCGTCTGGGCTTGACCCAGGAGCACTTCGCACAAGAGCTCGGAGTCAGTGTAGCCACGGTCAACCGATGGGAGAATGGACACTCTCAACCATCGCGGCTCGCCCGCAAACTACTCTCCGGACTCTGTAGAGAACGCGGTATCACGGTCGACGAGGATCTGAAGTTGATCAATATGCGCAAACTCGCGCGCGTGAGTTAATCCCACAACGCAATCCCCGCGAGCACAATCGTGCTCGCGGGGATTTTCTTTTCAAAAATATACTACAAGTTCAATTCTCCTCTGCTCGCATGCCCACCGCGCTGAAAATTTCGGGATGCGCGTCCCCCGTTACCTCTAGCACCGCCCATGCACCTTTATTCATACGCGCAAGCGCGTGATCTACGAGCAAATATTTTCCGGGCACATCGAGTGTAAATTCAACAATACTCGCTCCCCCGGGAAGCACCTGCGCTGCTTGCGTATTCATTTCTAGCGCCCCACCAATGCTTGCGTTCGGATATACGGTATCAAAAATTTCTCCAATGATATGGAATGACGAGATGAGATTCACACCACCATTCCCTACATACATGCGTACCTTATCTCCCACGCGCACGTGCATGCGCGGCGCTTGCTCCACTTTTCCATTAAAAAATACATAATTAGGAATACCATCGAGCAACGATTGTGCATCAAATGGAACGAGTCCTTTTTTCCCAAGCTGCCCTGATGTATAGAGTTCGCCCTGCACGACGTAGAATTCTTTATCAACGGGCGCAAGTCCCTCGGTGGGCTCAACCAATATGAGGCCGTACTGACCGTGCGAATTATGCGTGCTTACATTCGGCGTCGCGCAATGATAAATATAGAGACCCGGCTGGAGTGCCTTCCAGCGAAATGTTTTTTCCTCTCCAGGAGCGACGTTCGTGAGTACCGCACCTCCACCGGGGCCGGTCACCGCGTGAAGGTCAATGTTGTGATGATGCAGACTTGTTGAATCATTGGCAAGCGTAACTTCGATGGTATCTCCCTTTCGTACTCGGAGCATCGGCCCCGGCACTTGTCCGTTGTACGTCCAATAATTAAAGAATATCCCCGGAGCAATTTCTGAAAGCACTTCTTTTGCAGTGAGGCGAATGCGCACAATGCCACCCGCGTCGGGAGTGAAAGCCACTGGTACCGCCGTGGGATCTGCTCCAATATCCGCGACGCGTGCAAATCTACGCTCATATCTAAAAAAGTTAAAAATACCGCTGAACGGAATGGAGGGTGCAAGACCCCCTGGAGCGAGTGAGTGCATGAATGCGGGCATCGCAAAATTCGGCGGATACGTTGCACGCCCATACACAAAGAGGAGAGACGAAACAACAATGATGCCAAGCGCTACAAATCCTCTGAGCGAAAACATAGCCTCGCGTACTGCCGGCTTTCGGAGCATGCGATTTAACAACCACGCGGCGATGATTGCAAGAATTCCCGAGGCAATAAATTCAAATATGAGATATTTCAACATACGCATAGTATCGGTTACTCACACCGCGCACGCAAAGTGACCGCGTGGATGAAAACTTGAATCAACTCAGTGGACCTAAGTTCACGCGCGCGAGCTAGTACATGCAAATAGCCCACAATGGTCATTAAACAACAAGAGCCTGACCAGCTCTTTTTTGTATGCAAAAGAAAAACGGGCTCTGCATTCGCAGAGCCCGTTGTTGTGGGCGTTCGTTACGCGCCCGTTGTCATCAGTAGCAGGAGCACTGTCCGGCGACCGTGCTTTTCTGGCACATTTGCCCAGCCGCGCATGTTCCACCGCACTGCCCGGCAGCATCAGGCCCACAAGACGAGACGACTTGCCCACAATCGCACCCAAGCGTGCCGTCGTTTTTGGGACTGCAAATGTCCGTCGTGTTCGGACACGCCCCACCACAAACTCCTGCGGCGTCCAATCCACACGGAACGGCCGCGCACCTGCACTTACCGGTCGTGTCTTCGTGGCACGTGAGATTGTTCGGGCAGTACCCACCACACTGCGGTGCGTCCGTTTGCTCGCAGAGCACATCAACGTCACTGCAGTAGCACCTGCCGTCCGCCGTCGCGACGCACGTTTGCGCTGAATTAGGACAGGCGCCGTTACACTGCGGAGCAGACTGATTGCACGACGGATTTACTGGGATACAGTCGCATCCCGGCG
>CAYHBS010000005.1:0-62807 GCA_964354975.1 uncultured Candidatus Saccharibacteria bacterium | reverse complement strand
AGGGTATTTACTGTACCCAGGATGCGAAATTATGTCCGGATGGGAAAACATATGTCGGACGCAGAGCGCCAAGCTGCGAGTTTGCCGCTTGTCCGGGTGAGTAGTATACAACGCACCAATCCCATATACTGTGGGGTATATTTCAGTGACACCGAGCCGCACAAACGACACAAACCATTGCCACGGCAAAATGTTATGGGGGCAATAATTATTGCTTCACCGTTCCCTGACGAAGTTGGTATCAGCTTAATGGGAATTTCACAGCTTAAAAATTGGCAATTTTTAGTTATTTCATTTTTATTGAATTCTCTCGGTATTTTGTTTGTAGTAACCATTGCGAAATCGTTTTAACGAAACGACACTTCGTCAGCGTAGTAGCATACAAGTCGACTTTCAAAATTTGCAATTTTAGCGTATCTTTATTAACACTCGCTATGTTGTTGGTTTTCATCATTGTTTTGATTGCCTCCATCCTGGTTCCGGGATATACGATTGCCGCGCTCATTCTTAACACGGGAATTGTCATTTTTCTCTCGGTCCTGCAAATTGTAATAGCATTATTCCCGCGGTTCGAGCCGCACCGCAGAAGCGATATTGGGCATCCGTTTGTTTCCATACTTGTGCCCGCATACAATGAACCACCGGCGTTACTGATGCAGACGCTTGAGGCCCTCTCTTATCTCAACTACGAACATTTCGAGGTTCTTGTCATCGACAATAACACGAGAGACAAGAGTATCTGGAAACCCGTTGAAGCATTCACAAAAGCGCTCGGAAGCAGGTTTCGCTTTTTTCATGTCGACAACTTATCTGGATTCAAGGCGGGCGCTCTCAATTATGGGCTGGAGCGTCTCAATCAGCGGTCAGAATACGCGGCAGTTATTGATGCGGATTATGTCGTCGAGCCGCATTTTTTGCGCGAAGCGTTGTCATATTTTACGTCTGACAATATCGCACTTGTCCAATTTCCCCAACAATACCGAAATTGCACAAATAAAAACCGTCCCATCAACGATGAATACCGACACTTTTTCAAGATCTACATGAACATGGCAAACCATTTAGATTGCGTTCCGTCTACCGGAACGATAAGTACATACGCGGTGTGTGTACTTCGCGAAATCGGGGGCTTTAGAGAAAAGGCTTTAACTGAAGATGCCGACGTGGGTCTTCGGATTTACGGGGCGGGATATCGGGGGGTATACGCTGATCGCACAATCGGGTACGGACTTATGCCGTATGATCTTGAGTCCTATCGGAAACAGAAATGGCGTTGGGCCTTTGGGAATGCCCAGTCTTTGGGGACGCTTTTCGGGCTTATTGGAAAAATCCCATTCCGGTCATGGCTTGGATTTTTTGCCCACCTGACTGCGTGGGACCACTTGAATTTTCTACCGTTTGCCGTACTCGGCGCCTACACCATTGTACTTCTTCCTGCTATATCGGTAACTGATCTCCATAGACAGTTGCTTACCGTCGCTTCGTTTTCCATTTTTATAACCCTCCTATCCAAAATGGTGCTTTTTATGGTTGCCCTTCGGAAACAAAAAAGACCCTTCCTGTATTCTTTCCAAGCGTTTGTGATCCACATGGGGATGACGCTTGTTTATTCTGAGGCGTGGATGTCACTGGTTGTCCGGACGAAGTCGGCATTTGAAAGGACAAATAAATTTATTCTTTCTCGCATGCCGAGCCTGTTTAAAAATTCATACAAAGAACTTATTTTAGGAATTTGGTTTTTGGCGGGGACATACGAGGCCTTACTCTGGGGCACGAGGACAATCACGGTTATTGCCTTTGCTGTTTCCGCGCTGACCGTGCTTTCCATTTATTATGTATATTGGAAGATTTTTCCCACGAAAATACGCTCAAAAGAAATACTGTTTGAGCTAGAGCAAAAATACCAGGAATACCTTGCGCCTACAGGAATATGAATATAGCGATTCTTGCGCCGCTTTGGAAGAAAATTCCTCCTGAGAAATACGGCGGTACTGAATTAGTGGTTGCAAACCTTGCAAAAGGTTTGCATGAACTCGGCCATTCCGTCACAACGTTTGCATGCGGAGGCTCCGAGGTCAGCGGGGTTTTGGTCCCAATTATTGCACGTCCGATGTATGAGCTGGTTGGAGGTTTTGACTGGAATGGAATACAACAATATGAGTTTTTATCATTTTTTGAACTCGCAAGGCGTGCAAAAGACTTTGATGTTGTGCACAACCATATGGGCTTTCATCCCAACGCCCTGGCACCCCTTTTGCCAATCCCTATGGTCACAACCCTCCATTCGAGTGCGCCACCAGACTTTCCCTCCCTTGCTGAGGCTTTTCGGGAAGCAGCTTTTGTGTCTATCAGCAATGCTCAGCGGAATCTTGCGAAAATGTTGCACTATGTTGCCACGGTTTATCATGGCATTGATACCAAGTTATTTAAATCTCGCACAGAAGGAGACGGGAATGGTTTTGTATTTTTAGGCACTCTTTCAAGAAACAAGGGAGTCGATATTGCAGTGAAGACGGCGCGGTCCTTGGGGGCGCGACTTACCATCGCGGGAGAGATGCGGAAGGAAGATAAGAGTTTTTTGGACACGGAGGTGTTTCCTTACGTTGATGGAAAAACAATTATTTTTAGCGGGGAAGTCGGGCATGAAGAAAAAAACCGATTGCTTCAAGATGCGGATGCGTTGCTTTTCCCTTCGCGATGGAATGAGGCATTCGGGCTTGTTATCGTTGAGGCGCTTGCTTCCGGTACGCCCGTCGTAGCGCTTAACAACGGCGCCGTTCCAGAGATATTGCGCGATGGAGTGACGGGGTTTATTGCTGGTGACGAAGACACATTCATCACGGCGGCATCAAACGTCGCCAAACTCTCGAGGATTGAGGCGAGAAAGGAAGCGGAAGAGCGTTTTGATCTTTCCCTCATGGCAAAAAAATATATCGACGTTTATAGCAAGCTTATAGAGGCGCGCCGTATATGAAGATTGCGATTGTTGTGCCGGTGATGGTTTCGGTTCCTCCAAAAAAATATGGCGGAATCGAACTTATTGTCGACGAGATTGCAAGAGGACTTGCAGCCCGGGGTCACATGGTGACGGTATTTTGTGCGGGTGGCTCAACTATCACGGGCGAGGGTATCACGCGGGTTGAGACCACACCATACCCGACAAGCGAACACCCTAAAGAACACCGCACTTGGGAAGAAAAACAGCTTCGTACCATTCTTGATCGTCAGGATGAATTTGATTGTATTCATTTCAACTATGAGCCAATCATTTTTCAAATGAATATTGACGCGCAAGACGTGAACCTTCTTGACCGGTTTAAAAAGCCAGTTGTGCTGACATTTCATAATACGACCGACCTTCCACGTAACATTGAATATTACCGCACCCACACGTCTTTGTACCGGCACAGGATGGTTTTTATCAGTGAGAACCAAAAGAGCAGAGTAACATTTTTTCCAAACACCAAGGTAATTTATAACGCAATTCCCATAGAACTCTTTCCGTTAGAAAAGAGCAAGCAGGACTATCTTTTGTTTCTTGGCAGAATTATGCCTGAGAAAGGAATTTTGGAGACGATTGCGGTCGCAAAAAAAGTTAACATGCCGCTTATTATAGCGGCGAAGGTGGACGCAGTTGATAAAGAATTTTTTGAAAATGATGTGCGCCCGCTTATTGACGGAACGTTAATACGGTATGTTGGCGAAGTAGATTTTTCGGCAAAAATCGAATATTTGAAAAGAGCGCGCTGTCTGCTTTTCCCCATCAAATGGGAAGAACCATTCGGGCTTGTCATGATTGAGGCGCTTGCCTGCGGTACCCCAGTCATCGCTTTTCCAAGAGGCTCTGTGCCTGAAATTATTACACACGGGGTGAATGGATATATTGTAGATACGGTCGATACCATGGTTGATGCCGTACACGATATATCAAAAATATCTTCTCAAGCTTGTCGGGAAAGCGTTGAGGCCCGCTTTACGGTGGAGCGCATGGTTGGCGAATATGAAAGTCTTTTTAAGGCTATGATAAAATATTTATATGGAAATATTGAACGAGACTCGTAACGATGTAGCATGGCATAAAGTATCCTGTGGTTCTGGATAATGATTATGGAACGTGGCGCGCAACACCATATTTCGCATGGTTTGCGCCGGTTATGGGGGAGATGATGACCAGGATGAAGATGATTGGGAAGGGGACGATGAGGACGATAATAGAATAGGATCAATACTTGCGACGGACGTCGCACAGAGGTAGTATCTGTGCAGATTGAACAAGGAGGTTCGCTCATGGGTAGTCAACAGGAATGGGACGCGATATATGCTATGGGACCGAGAGGTTCATATAGTTACGAAGCGGCAGTGAAGGCGCAAACAAGAATTTCAACCGGCCGCAGGACATCGACGAATGTTCTCTGTACTACCTCAATCGCAGAAGCGGTACATCTCGCAAACGAACGAACAGAACTTGCTATCATCCCCGTGGAGAATACCACTTCGGGCCTTGTGCTTGAGGGGCTTCTTGCCCTGCGCTACCTGAAGAATCGGAACATCGTCTACAAGGGGGACTTCTGGTTGCCGGTAGAGCACAAAGTGCTCGGGCGCTCTGGCCTCGGGCAAGAGTGGGATGGGGTACTAGGAGTATTGACGCACCCACACGCCGCAGCTCAGTGTAGCAAATATCTAACGGGACTTTCCGTTCCCGTCATGCCCACCATGAGCACCGCAGAGGCGGCGTGCCTTGTTGCCACGAGCGACAGATACTATAGGTACTTTGCAATTGCTTCCGGTGCGGCTGCGAAAGAATATGGACTCACCGTGTACAAAGAAGATATTGCAGACCGACTAGGAAATAAGACACGCTTCCAACTATATGGGAATGAATTCGCTAGCATATCGGGAGCGGAGGAAAAAAGTGTTTTGTGTATTACCTTGCGCAACCGCCCACGTGCGATTGCCTGGTTAGGAGCGGCGATTGGATATGAGGGCGTCGGAATTAATGCACTTCATGCGCTTCCCACGGGAAGTCCATATGCATATGATTTTTACGTCGAGTTTGCGTGCCACATTTACTCGGAGCGCGGGAAGCGCATCTGGGCGTCATTGAAAGATATATCCACGTATCTGACGTTGCTCGGATCGGTGCCTGGCAGTTGATCAATAATGGGAGAGGTCTTCGGATCCCTCCCATTTTCTATGCAGGAGTGAGTATTAATGCTTCAATATATAAAGAGAATAATTCACTGCGATGACTAATACATTACAACGCTTACTCTCTATCGGTGCGGTGCTTGTTTTGCTTGCCATTGCTGGCGCGGTGCTTCTCTTGGGGGATCAAAATAACGAGCCTATTGGATGCACGATGGAGGCAAAAATTTGTCCCGACGGCACCGCAGTGGGACGCGTGGGACCGAATTGTGAATTTGCCGAATGCCCGAACTCTCCACGAGATACGGAGGGACCAAAAAAGAATTCCATGCTCTATGTAGGAGAGTCCGTCACATATGGAGGTGTGATGTTTACCATAGAACAAGTTGAAGATAGTAGGTGTGCAATTGGTGTGGTGTGTATTTGGCAGGGAGAAGCAAGAGTTAAATTTACTGCCTCAAAAGATGGAGTAACGGAACAATTGGAATTAGTGGAGCGTGAAATTGACGCCGTATTCAATATCGAGACTGCGATACAACAGGTCAAACCATATCCGGAAGAAGGTGTTCCGGTAAAGCAACAGGACTATCAGGTGTATATTTCTTTCCGGAAACTCTAGCGTATGCAATCAGTTTTTCATCCTGCAAGCGAGCGCGGTGTGGGAGAGCATGGATGGCTGCATACACGCTTTAGTTTTAGTTTTGCAGATTGGTTTAACCCGAATCGGATGGGATTTGGCGTGCTGCGGGTGCTGAACGATGATGTTGTTGAGCCCGAAAAGGGGTTTGACATGCATCCGCACAAAGATATGGAAATCGTTACGATTGTGACCGAAGGCGCAGTTGCGCATCGCGATAGTATGGGAAATGCGTTTACGGTGAGCGTGGGTGAGGTGCAGGTAATGTCGGCCGGTACCGGTGTGGTACACGCCGAGCTCAACGCATCGCGCACAGAACGCCTCGCGCTGTTTCAATTATGGATTCGTCCAAAAATTACTGGAGTGCCACCCCGCTATGATCAGCGTGCATTTCGGACGAACGCAAAACGCACACTCCTTGTGTCGGGAGATAAAAGTGACGGCGCGCTATTCATTCATCAAGACGCACACATTTGGAATGCGCATCTCGAGAAAGATGAGCTCAGCTCTTACGATATTCAAAACGTCGCGCATGGCGTCTATTTTTTTGTGGTCGCAGGAAAGTGCATGATTGCGGGGGCCACACTTGGTCCGCGGGACGCCGTTGGAGTATGGGACGTCGCGAAAGTCGAGATGCACGCACTGTCCAATGTACGCATACTTATCGTTGAGGTACCAATGGAATAATGTGCGTTGCGTGCGTGCCCGCAATATATCCGGTCGTCCAGCACACCTGCAAAGAATATCCGCCCGACGGGCGATTGATATTTAAGATGTCCCCAATGAGATATAGGTTGGAGAATTTTCGCGACTGCATGGTTTTAAAATCAATTTCGGTGAGCGCTACGCCACCACCCGTGGAAATTGCTTTATCAGATCCAAGGAGTTTTTTAACTCTCATGGGGAGTGCTTTCATGGTGCGCATCAACATCAAGCGTTGAGCACGCGTGAGGTGATGGGCAACAAGTTCAGAGTCAATTCCCGCAAGTGCGAGCACAGTGGGTACGAGTCGATTTGGAATAAAACCCGTGAGGATATTTTTCATTTTCTTTCCACGTTGGGAGGCGACGATGTTATCCACGTTTACACCCAGTGCTTCCACGGTCGCACTTGGCAGGAGATCAAGCGTGAGTGTGACAACTCCGTATTTGAGAAGCTCTGCAATATCACTACTCATATTGAGTGCGGTGGGTCCGCTGATACCGAGATGTGTAAATAAGAGCGCGCCCGTGCGTCGCTTTTGTTTTTTTCCATTCAAATATGAAGTGAGGGCGATATTGGGCAGTGTAAGGCCGTGGAGTGCGCGTGGCCACATGTCTTTTATCATGAGAGGGGCGAGCGCAGGATGAGTATCGAACACTGTGTGCCCAATATTTTTAAGCCACATAAATCCGTCACCAGACGATCCGGTCTCTGGGCGCGAGTTGCCGCCAGTGGCAATAATGTACGTATCTCCTTCGATCAGTTTTCCATTTTTGAGCCGAACACCTGTGATGTGTTCGTCTTCGTGTAGAAGTGTCGCGACTGGAGCATTAGGGAGTACCGTCACTTTCCCTGATTGCATATGGCCCACAAGGACTTTCCAGACCGACGCCGCTGTATCAGTGGTAGGGAATACGCGGCCCATATGTTCAACTTTTGTAGGCATGTTGCGCGTATGGAAAAATTCGAGCGTGTCTTTTACAGCAAACTTTGAAAACGCAGAAAGTAAAAATTTTCCATCTTCTTGAAAGTGACTCGAGAGCGTGTGATTATTAAATTCCGCATTGGTGACGTTGCATCTACCGCCTCCGGTAATGAGGAGTTTTTTGCCGAGCGTCGCATTTTTTTCAATGACAATTACACGCGCGCCAAGTTCTGCCGCGCGCCCTGCCGCCATCATTCCTGCAGCCCCTCCACCAACGACGACGACGTCCCAATGTGTTCCGTACACATTTTTCATGCGCGCATACTAACATAGTGCGTGTGGAAGTACACAGCGCTAGAATTTTGGCAAGATTTGTTGTAATATTGAGCATCTGCAGTCTGCTAGCCGGCGGAGTGGATTCATATGGCAACAAAAGACGTTATTATTCGATTCGACAAAGTGTCGTTTCACTACCAGCAAAATAAACCGCTTCTTGAAGAGGTGGATTTTATCGTGCGTCGGGGCACGAAGATTACCCTCATGGGTCAGAATGGCGCAGGTAAAAGTACCATTTTTAAAATGATTACCGGGGAAATTCGTCCCGAAGGGGGTGATATTCATATTTCTCCGAGCGTGTCGATTGCTACTGCGAAGCAGGTAATTTCACCATCCGATTTACACCTTTCCGTGCGGGCATTTTTTGAAAAATGTTTTGATAAGAAAATCTACGATATTGATCCGCGCATTGATAAGGCGCTTGCGGTCGTGAACCTCAAGGTGCCAGACCATGACAAGAAAATTTCGGAATTTTCCGGAGGACAGCAGGCGAGACTTCTTCTCGCATCGGCGCTTATTCAAAATCCCGACGTGTTGCTCCTCGATGAACCCACAAACAATTTAGATAAAGCAGGGATTGAGCATCTCACGGAATATTTGGAGGAATACAAAAAAACCTGCGTGGTGATTTCGCACGATGCTGAATTTTTGAATGCTTTTACGCATGGAGTGCTGTACTTGGATGTGTTCAAGCATAAGATTGAAATGTACTCCGGAAACTATATTGACGTGGTGAAGGATATTTCAGCGCGTATTGAGCGAGAAAACCGAAAGAATGCACAACTGGAAAAAGAAATTCAGGAGCGGAAAGAAAAGGCAAACTTTTTTGCCAAGAAGGGAGGAAAGATGCGCGACGTAGCGAAAAAAATGAAGGATAAAATCGAGGAGCTTGAAGAAGAGGTGGTGGATGTGCGCGCTGAAGACAAAACAATTCGTAAGTTTGAGATTCCATCTCAACCAGATCTGGTGGGTGAGCTCATTCATATTTCGGAGTATTCCATCATGAAGGATCACAAGGTCATTAAGAGGAAGGCAAACATTTCACTTGGACGTAATCAGCACTTACTGCTTTTAGGTCCCAACGGTATCGGAAAGAGTACGCTCCTTGAGGCGCTCGCCACAGGAAAGGCAAAAGGGGCGACACTTGCAGATGGTGTGCGCGTGGGATACTACCGTCAAGATTTTTCTACACTGGATCCCAACGAGACGGTACGCGAGGCGCTCTCTCGCGTGATGGCCATGCCAGTGGAGGAGCACATTCGCGCGACCGCAGGACAGTTTTTGATTCTCGGGGACCTTATTCGCGCGCGTATTGGCACACTCTCGGAGGGACAAAAGGGGCTTGTGGCATTTGCGCAACTTGTGCTCATGAAGCCAGGAATCCTGTTTCTTGATGAGCCAACAAACCACATCAATTTTCGTCACATCCCCGTCATTGCAACGGCATTAAGTAAGTACCAAGGCGCGATGATTCTTGTCAGTCACGTGCCAGAATTTGTGAAGCAAGTGCGCATCGATGAAATTCTTAATTTAGATAAATAGACACCGCGCGCGGGCAGGCGTACGATGAACATATTAGAAGCGTCACGGACACTATATGAAGAAGCAGATACCAAAGTATGACAAGGAACGCATGGCGCATTTAACGCAAGCCCCGCGGCTTGGTGGGCGTGCGAAGAATGCGGGTCTTCGCGGTGGGAAGAAGGTGCCGCGTGGATCTCAAAAAGGAAAGAAATAAATTCATAATGCGGCGTGAGTCGTATTATTTTTATTACACTATATGGAACTTACACACGAAGCCCACGAAGAGCTGAATGCGAGACTCAACAGTTCCACAGAGTTTGACGCAATGAACGGGGAGTACGGAGACTTTCAACTTCGGTGGATTTCCCGTGTGCTTGGAGCCGCGATTGTGGGCACTGGAAATATACTCTATGGTCACCAGGCATCGTATTTGAAATTTCGTGCAATTGAAGTTGCGGCGCGCGTGCCGTATTTTTCCTGGGAGTCTGCGGCATATACAATGCAGACTTTTATGTATACAAATAACGTGCGCGCGCTTGAGCTTTTGCGCACCGCAAAGTATGCCCGTCTCGCACATGATAATGAAACCATGCACGTTGTTGTGATTTCTGAACTCGCACGCAAGGAAATGCCCGCGGGATTCATTCGCCACTACCTCGGCCCACTCCTATTTGCACTCTCTTTTTTTTGGGTTTCCTATCTGCTTGCATTGTTTAAACCTGCAATCTCGCAGGAAATTAACTATATTTTTGAATCGCACGCTGTGAAGCAGTATCAAGAATTTATTGATACGCATGAGGCGGAACTTCGCGGCAAACCAATCGATAGCGCTTTTCTCACCGTGTATGGACGTTCACCGAAGAATCAATATGAGTTTTTTCGTTCACTCCGAAATGACGAGCTCATCCACCGTAATGCTTCAGCGCGCTTGGCACTCGGCGTCTAGGATTTAGAGCTTCTGTATTTCTTTTAGATCGTGGTCAGGAAAGTATAGAATCGCAAGACCCAAGACAATCCCACCAAGTGACGTAATCACATGTGAGCCACCATAAAGGAGCAGATCAATTGCATCAAGAATATACCAGACCCCACGCCAAATAAGCACCAACCCAATCACTATTGAGAGATTTCGTGAAAAATATCGAATTGTTTTTGTTGTATTCATAAAGTGAGTATATTCGAAAACATATTAAAAATTAACAGTCAGTATGCCGCCGTGGCGAAGGAGGTGCCATTTTCGAAGTAGATCATTAAATTCCTTGAGTACACTGCGCACAAATCCAACACTAAAATAATGTGGGGGAGTCACATTGAGTTGCGCAAGATATTCGCTTACGCGCACTATAAATTCATCGACGTCAGTATCCGTTGGGTGAGTTTTTTGAAGCGAGGCAACAATCATTTCGAGTGCGTGCTCTTTGGGATCCATTGTCTCGTTGCGTACCTTGATTGCCTTGGGAGAGAGTTCTTCTACTTGCATGCCGTGAATGATTTTACCAAAAAATCCATAGTCGATGTGCGCCATTCGCTCCACTACAAAGTGCATGAGGTCATGCTTAAAATAACTCCGCATTTCGAGATCTGCGGAGGTGGTGGTGCCGTCGTTGCGGACGCACGTGAGGTTATATTTTTGCTCGGATTCCTTAATAAATGAGACTTTCATGTTTACCTACTCGGTGAGCGTACTATATAGTAGATACATGAGTAATGCACATGAGCGGGAGCCAAAGCCCGAAATAGAGAGGCGCGGTCCCGAAGTCGAGAAAAAAGAGTGGTCTGAAATCCCAACCGAAGGTTTGAAGGAAATTTTACCATCTGAAGATGAATTGGATCGTCTTCACGAGGAAAAACTGAAAAAGATGCCGCCCAGTGAAGTACAGAAAATAATTAAGGATCTACAGTCAGAAGATGAAGAAGAGCGAAAACGAAACAAGGAGATAGACAGAGGAAAAAAGGAAGAGCTTTTTCAATAAGAAATCTGTATGTAAAAACGGTCCGCCTTACGGCGTGACCGTTTTTTCGAAAAGCGCGATGATGGCTGATCCACATTGCAGAAATGCGATGGTAACAGCAGCGACAAACGCTAGTTTCAAAGCGCGCAGCCCACCTTCCAGCTCTCTGTCTTCTTGTGAGCTCATGAATCACCTCCAAGGACTTGCTATTTCAAGTATATATTCTTTCCGAGCGTGGATGAAGTGCATATATTGACAACTTGTCTATTATTTAGTACTATTTTATCACCCCTTGCGGGAATTTTTTTCGTAATATGGAAATAAGAAACCCCGATAGTACATCGCTTCGCGATAACTATGGGGCAGGCATTACAATATGGAAATTCGAAATACCCCAGTAGTAGCACCTACGGTGCACTACGGGGCAAGTCGCTAATATGGAAATAAGAAACATTGCTATTATCGCACACGTAGACCATGGGAAAACGACGCTCACTGACGCGCTACTGCGCCAAACCGGACAGTCGGTGGAAGGAGCAACTATGGACACCAACGCACTCGAGATTGAGCGCGGAATTACAATTTATAGTAAAAATGCAGCAATCTTTTACCCCTCGACGAACTCGGGACGTCCCGTAACAAAAATTAACATTGTAGATACTCCGGGACATGCCGATTTCGGATCTGAAGTTGAGCGCGTGCTGCGTTCCATTGACTCGGTGCTTCTTGTGGTAGACGCGCAGGAGGGTCCAATGCCACAAACACGATTTGTGCTCAAAAAGTCCCTTGAGCTTGGTATATGTCCTATTGTGGTCATCAATAAAATCGATAAACCAGCAGCAGACCCGCACCGATCAGAAGAGCAGGTACTCGAGTTATTCTTGGAACTTGGCGCATCGAATGAGCAGGCCGAGTTTCCGGTCATCTACGCAATTGGACGCCAAGGCATTGCAAAGAAAAAACTCACTGACGAATCATCTGACCTCACGCCGCTTCTCGATGAGATTTTACGCCACGTGCCCGCAGCAAATCGGGACACCACAGGAAAGGCGCTCACATTTCAGCCGTTCAACCTTGCGTATGATAACTTCCTAGGCCGTATGGCGGTGGGGCGTATCTATGAGGGCGTACTCAAGGATGCCGATCAGGTATTTGTAAAAAAACCAAACGGCGAAACGCGCAGGGGTAAAATAACTAAAATTTTCTCGTTCAAAGGAATGCAGAAAGAAATCGTAGCATCCGCCTCTTCGGGGGATATTGTGATGATTGCGGGACTTCCTGATATTGATATTGGGGAGACTGTCACGACAGATGAAACTATTCAACCGCTTCCTGCAATTGCGGTAGATGAGCCAACGATTGAACTCAACTTTTTTGTAAACAACTCTCCATTTGCGGGGCGTGAAGGAAAATTTGTAACATCTCGCCAAATTCGTGAGCGTCTTGAGCGTGAACTCGAGGTGAATGTGGGACTGCGCGTAGGCTTTGGTACGGGAGATACCTTTACCGTTTCAGGACGTGGTGAATTGCACATTTCAATTCTCCTAGAAAACATGCGCCGTGAAGGATATGAAATGCAAGTATCTCAACCAAAAGTTATCATTCGCGAAGAAAACGGAAAGAAACTGGAACCATTTGAAGAAGTGGTGGTAGATACGCCTTCGATATATCAAGGTGCGATTATTGAACGCCTCGGTGTACGCGGGTGCACCTTGCAAAATATGATGATACACGGCGATTCGGTGCGTTTAATATTTGAAGGACCAACACGAGGCCTGCTCGGATATCGCAACCAATTTGTTATTGATACGAGAGGAGAAGGAATTCTTTCATCTCGATTTATTGGATTTAGAGAATTTGCGGGAGAAATTCGTAAGCGCGAAGTGGGATCAATGATTTCGATGACATCGGGGAAAGCACTTGGATTTGCGCTTTGGAATTTACAGGATCGCGGGACGCTCTACGTTGGTCCTACCACCGAGGTGTATGAAGGCATGGTGATAGGAAATACATCCAAAGGTGAAGAAATGATGGTCAATCCAACAAAGGGAAAGCAACTTAGTAATGTGCGCGCATCGGGATCAGATGAGGCGATTGAACTCACACCACAATGGGAGCTTACCATTGAGCGCGGTCTTGAAATTATGTCGGACGATGAGTATTTGGAAATCACGCCATCGCTGGTGCGTCTTCGTAAGCAATTTCTCACGGAAAACGAACGCTCAAAAGCGAAGCGCAAATAGAAAAACACAGCCCTCTGCGGTTGTGTTTTTTTATGTATTATGTAGAGTGTGAGTAGAACCGAGAGGAGGTGTCTTATGGCGGACGGAATGTGTGCCTACAGTGGGTCCGACGAAATCATCGACGCGCATACGATTGGTTTTGTGGCGGCAATGAGCGGAGCGTCCCTTGCAGATAATCCATTCTACCCGTTCACAAGGGTGAGTACACAAAAATTCAGCCAGTGGCGCGAGGGGTGGATCGCATACAGTAACCAGTGTATCACGGAGCATCTCAAGGAGATCTTTTGGGATGTTGGGCAAATGCGAAATCCCGCAACGCAAGAACACTTCGAAATGCACGGGAGACTCCCCGAGCTACTCGAACAACTTTTACTCGACAGATGCGTGCGACCATGAGGTCGCACGCCTTTTCATTTGTATTTTGCTTCGATATGATTGGTGCATGATATTTCCTCATCGGCATACGCGCGTCGTACTGGCAATAAGCCTGCTGTTATTGATCTTGGGGATTTGGAAGTGGGTTGGCGTATTCCCAGTCGCACAGTAATGCATGAGGCACATTACACGCATCTATTATTGATCAAGCAGGAATCATCACACAATAATACTATGGGATTTATTGGAGACATGCAGAAGGCGAGACAAATGCAGCAACTGATGAAAGAAGAGCGTGCGACTGCAAGTGCGGGAAATGTAACGGTGAGAGTGAACGGCTCATTTGAAGTGGAAGATATTTCCGCAGACGGGGATGTTTCTTTGCAGACGCTTTCGGACGTGCGTGACGCAATCAACAAGGCATTTCGAGAAGTGCAAAAAGGACTTGCCGCTAAACTCTCGCGTCTCGCGTAAGCATACATTGCTCACACATGAAAAAAGCATCACAATAGAAGTGATGGTAATTCATATTTTCACGAAATGTTAAACACTGGAGACATCGCACCGGCATTTACACTGCCGGATCAGATGGGGAAGTCGCGCTCGCTTTCAGAGTGGAAAGGTCAGTGGGTGCTGCTCTATTTTTATCCTCGCGATAACACTCCAGGATGCACGATTGAGGCATGTGCATTTCGTGATGCATACACACAATATGAGCGCGCAGGCGTGGTAGTGGTGGGCATGAGCGGAGACTCCACGCGTAGCCATGAAAAATTTTCCGACAAACACGCATTGCCCTTTCCCATTGTGTCCGATGAAGATCGATCAGTCATGAAGGAGTACGGCGCTATCGGAAAGAAGACTATGATGGGACGTACATTTCTTGGTATCAAACGAATGTCATATCTTATTGATCCAATGGGAAGGATAGCAAAAATATACGATACGGTGCGTCCTGCGCTCCACGCGGATGAGGTGCTGCGAGATATCGCAGAACGTATTTGAAATATGTACATTGCGTCAAACAACATTCACAATGCAACCCATCTTGCGAGTACCACGCTTCGCAAAGATGTTCTCTCTATCATTGATAGTGGTCTCGATGCGATTGATACAAAAGGTGCAATAAGACGATCGGTGCAGGTGTCGGATACGCAGTATCATATTGCGGGAAATCGCATTGATCGTGATGCGGTGGATCGGTTACTCGTAATTGGTATTGGTAAATGTGCGATGCAGGCCGCACATACACTCGAGGAAGTGCTTGGGGACGATATTGATGCGGGAATTGTGCTCGATGTGCACATCACCGAACATTGTGATCTCAAGAAAATGCTCTGCTACGCAGGTACGCACCCTCTACCGTCAGATTATAATATTCAGGTTACTAAAAAAATTGTCTCACTACTTAGTGGTCTTACCGAACGGGATGTCGTGATATTTGTGATATCGGGTGGCGGATCCACGCTCCTCTGTATGCCGGAAGCGGGGGCTACCTGTGTGGAAGAAAAAGTCATCGTGGGCGCACTGATGTCTGCGGGAGCATCTATTCAAGAGATAAACACCATACGCAAGCACATGTCGCTTGCGCGTGGAGGATATCTTGCACAGTATGCGCATCCTGCGCGTGTGTTCTCATTGATTTTTTCGGACGTACCCGGAGATGATCTGGAATTTATTGCGTCGGGGCCAACCGTGAAAGACACCACGACGATTGCGGATGCAGATGTGATTCTTGAAAAATATCGCATCTTGCGTACATGTAATATTGCACACTGCGGTCTTATTGAAACGCCAAAAGAGGATACATATTTTGCGCGCGTAGTGAACGCACTCGTGGTTTCAAACGTCATAGCGCTGAACGCAATGAGCACGCGTGCTACTGAACTTGGATATGCGCCAGAAATCATTTCAAAAACAGTTTCGGGAAGTGCGCGTATCGTTGCGGCAAAAGTGATTGAGCGTCTGCACTCGGCTCCGAAAGGTGTGGTTCAGCTCTATGGAGGCGAAACGACGGTGGTGGTGCATGGGACTGGGCATGGAGGGAGAAATCAGGAGCTCTCGCTTGCGACACTGTCGGATATTCATGAAGACGAGCTTGTGTGTTCATTGGCGTCGGATGGGCGCGATAACGGTCTTCATGCGGGAGGCATTGCTGACAAACGAACCCTCGCGCACGCAGACACCGCGGGTATCAATGTGAGTGAATTTTTGGATACCAACAACTCTGCTGTATTCTTTTCTCGCTCGGGAGATGCGATACTAACAGGAGACACGGGATCGAATGTATCTGATCTCATTATTGCAATGAAAGAAAAATCTTTATGACAGACACACATTTTGTAGTTCCGCTTGATAGCGTCAATATGGGAGACGTTGCGCGTGTGGGAGGAAAGAACGCATCACTCGGTGAAATGCTTCAAACACTTGGTGCGCGCGGGGTACGTGTGCCGGGTGGATTTGTTGTCACTGCCGACGCCTATCGTTATTTTATTCAGGAAGCGCGGTTGGACGTTGTGATCAGAAAAGAGCTCACCGGACTGAATACAAAAAATATGAGAGACCTTGCGCGTCGTGGGGCACATATTCGCAATGCGATCGTAAAAGCAAAAGTGCCGAAGGCACTGCAAGATGCGATCCGTGATGGGTACCGATCAATGGAAACGGTGTATGGGAAAAACATCGATACTGCAGTGAGATCGAGCGCAACGGCGGAGGATCTGCCGGGAGCAAGTTTTGCAGGAGAACACGAAACATTCCTTGGTATTCGTGGCGCAAATGATATCATAGACGCCGTAAAGTCTGCGATGGCATCACTGTTTACTGATCGCGCAATTTCGTACCGTGTTGATAAGAAGTTCGATCATTTTAGTATTGCACTATCGGTTGCTGTACAGCGCATGGTGCGCTCGGACTCGGGAGCATCGGGTGTGATGTTTACGCTGGACACCGAATCTGGTTTTCGTGATGTGGTACTCATCAACGCGGTGTGGGGACTTGGGGAGATGATTGTGCAGGGGCAAGTAACTCCCGACGAGCATTATATTGGCAAGTCGCTGCTGAAGAAGTCCGCACTTCCGTTTGTTGGGAAAAAACTTGGCGTGAAGAAGCAAAAAATGATCTACGGCAGAGCCGCAAAGGGCATTCATCGCACCAAAATAATTAACACCACTCCCACGGAACGCATCTCCTTTGTGCTTTCGGACGCGGAAGTTAAAATGCTCGCGGTGTGGGGAGTTATTATTGAGGAGCATTATAGCCAGCGCGCAGGGAAATGGACACCGATGGATATTGAATGGGCGAGAGACGGTGTCACAAAAGAGCTGTTTATTGTGCAAGCCCGTCCCGAGACCGTGCACAGTGAGCGTGATTATTCCAAGATTGTGGAATATACGCGCACGGGGGAAGGCACGCCAATTGTACGTGGTGCTTCAGTGGGAAATAAAATTGCGACTGGCAAGGCGCGCGTGATTATGAACGTAAAGGATATGAACTCATTTAAAAAGGGGGAGGTGCTGGTCACCGATATGACGGATCCTAATTGGGAACCCATCATGAAAATTGCATCTGCAATTGTGACAGACAAAGGAGGTCGCACCAGTCACGCCGCGATTGTGAGTCGTGAACTTGGGATCCCTGCGGTTGTGGGCACCGAACACGCCACGCAAGTGATCAAAACGGGGGACGCGCTTACGGTGGATACATCAGGAAGCGAGGGGTTGGTGTTTCGTGGGACACTTGCGTTTACTGTGGAAGAGCGTGATGTAAAAGCGCTTCCCAAAACACGCACAAAAATTATGGTCAATATTGCAACTCCCGAGACTGCATTTGAAAAGTCATTTTTACCGCATCAGGGAGTTGGGCTTGCGCGCGAGGAGTTTATTATTGCCTCTACGATTGGTATACATCCGATGGCCCTCCTCAATTTCAAAAAACTCCCAAAGAAAATACAGGAGGAAATCCGTGTGCGCATTTCAGGATGGGACGATCCCGTAGACTACTACGTAGATCAACTTGCGTACGGAATTGCGCGTATTGGGCTTGCATTTGCCCCGCACCATGTGATTGTTCGTTTTTCTGATTTTAAAACGAATGAATATCGCGCGTTGCTTGGCGGAGAGCTCTATGAGCCGCATGAAGAAAACCCAATGCTCGGTTGGCGCGGCGCGTCCCGTTACTATGATGAAAAATTTAAATCCGCATTCTTGCTCGAGTGCCGTGCGATTGCGCGTGTGCGTGGCGAGATGGGACTGATGAACGTGATTCCGATGGTTCCATTTTGTCGCACACCCGAAGAAGGAGAGCGCGTGCTCATGACCATGGCGGAAGGGGGGCTGGTATCCAGATATGCAGCAAAGCGCGGACACACGGTTGTGGGAGAACCGATGCCCGTGTATGTGATGTGCGAAATCCCCGCTAATATTTTACTTGCAGACAGATTTCTTGATTTGTTTGATGGCATGTCGATTGGGTCAAACGATCTCACACAGCTCGTGCTTGGGCTTGATCGCGATTCTGGTATCGTGAACCACGTTGCAGATGAGCAAAATCAGGCGGTAAAAGAAATGGTACGCACCGTCATTGATCGTTGCAGATCGCGGAGAAAATATATTGGAATTTGCGGCCAAGCTCCTTCCGATCATCCTGATTTTGCTCGGTTCCTTGTAGAAGCGGGTATTGAAAGCATGTCGCTTAACCCGGACACGGTGATATCGACGACACTCATTGTGGCAAAAGAGGAGCGCGATCGGTGGTCGGTCTGATACAATAGAATTATGGCCATAGGTTTTTTTGGTATTAAGGAGCGCGATGAAGAGATGATTCGCAAGGCACTCGATATGGAGGGCGTCATGGACGAGGCGCGTTTTGTTCGTGACCCTGTGAGTCCGGAACATATTCCTATTGATAAAGACCTTGAGGTGATGTCGGTGTTTGTGAATTCGAAAGTGACAAAGGATGTCATTGCGCGCCTCCCAAGCGTCAAAATGATCGTGACGCGAAGTACTGGGTATGATCACATAGATGTCTCTGCGGCAAAGGAAAAAGGCATTGTAGTCACCAACGTTCCGTCGTACGGCGAACACACCGTTGCTGAATTTGCGTTTGCGCTACTTCTTACGCTGTCGCGTCGTATGTATCCCGCAATCACACGCGTCAAAACGCAGGGTCAATTTTCGTACGATGGACTTGAAGGATTTGATTTGAATGGGAAAACGATTGGGATTATAGGTACTGGTCGTATTGGGAGACACTCCGTTGCGATGGCGCGAGGATTTGATATGAAAGTTATTGCATATGATCCCCAACCAGATACAGATTTTGCAAAGAAACAGGACGTGACGTATATGAGTCTGCGGGAACTTGCCTCCAGGAGTGATGTCATCACCATCCATGTTCCGTATCTCAAGGAAACACACCATCTGGTCAATCGTGAATTTATTTCACACATGAAGCGCGGCGCGATACTTATCAATACGGCGCGCGGAGGAATTGTCGATACCGAAGCAATGGTGGAGGGCCTGCGCAGTGGTGTTATTGGAGGCGTGGGCCTTGATGTGCTTGAGGAAGAAGGAGGAGTACAAGATGAAATTTCTTTCATGTTTAATGGACATCCGGGTGAAAAAGAGCTACGCACGGTGCTCGCAAATCATATTTTAATGGAACTCCCAAACGTGATTATTACTCCGCACAATGCGTTTAACACTATAGAAGCGCGTCAAAGAATATTTCGCACAACCGCACAAAATATTAAGGCATTCTTTCACCACAAACCAATGAACGTTGTCTCATGAGCGCGATTGCACACATTTCCGGACGACAGATTTTGGATTCACGAGGAGATCCTACGCTCGAGGTTGAAGTGGTACTTGAAAATGGTGTACGCGCCACTGCGTCGGTGCCACATGGAAAGAGTAAGGGCGGCACGGAAGTAGTGGAACTTTCCGTTCCAAGCGCGATCACCATCATCACAACAGCCGTCCTTCCTACGCTTATGGGGGTTGAGAGCGAGCGGCAACGAGAAGTAGATCAGGCGTTGCTGAAACTTGATGCAACGTCGGATAAGTCAATTATCGGAGGGAATACTACGCTTGCGGTATCACTTGCTGTTGCGCGCGCCGCGGCGGAAGAGAAACATATACCCCTCTGGAAACACATTGGAGACATTGCAGACATGGGAAAGTTGCGACTTGAAATTCCGAGACTGCTTGTGAATATGATTGAAGGCGGAGTACACGCGGCAGGAAAATTGGCTATTCAGGAACATTTAGTTATTCCGATGCACGCATCACTCACCGAGGCAATCGCTGCGGTGAAGCGTATTTATGCGCGGACGGAAGAAATACTGGGCCATCAATTTGGCAGTTCCGGCGTACACGTGGGAGATGAAGGTGGGTTTTGGGCTGAATTTATCGACCCGTACGAACCGTTTTCTGTGTTGCGGGACGCAATTTTACAGGAAAATGAGGTGATGAATGTGCGTTTTGGTATTGACGCCGCCGCATCAAATATCGATATGAAGCCCGAAGAGTTAAAGCGCTTGTATTTGGAGCTCATTGAGCGTTTTCAGCTCGCATATATTGAAGATCCATATGCCGAGCAAGAACACGCCCAGTTTGCCGATCTCTATCGCATCGCGGGCAGCCACGTGCATATTGTGGGAGATGATCTCACTACTACGAATGTAGAGCTCATGAGAAAGGCGCACGAAGCAAACGCAATTAACGGAATTATTATCAAACCAAATCAAATTGGCACGCTTACAGAAACCATTGAAGCGGTCAAACTTGCGCGTTCTTGGGGGTGGTTTACCGTTGTATCACATCGGTCTGGAGAAACAATGGACACCGCTATTGCCGATATTGCAATTGGACTTCGCGCCGATGGATTCAAACTCGGCGCGCCACGCCAAGCAGAACGTGTGGCAAAGTATAATCGCCTGCAACACATTGCTGGAGAAGCTACATTAACATAATACATGTACATATGAAGTGGAGTTATATTATCACGCCGCTTATTACGGCAGCTATCGCGCTACTCGGGGGCATATTCACGGAGCAGGGCCTCTCGTGGTACGGCACGCTCATCAAACCTATGTGGACGCCAAATGGTGCTTTTATTAGCGTCATATGGATAATCATTTATGCGCTGACCACTATATTTGCGCTCTACATATGGAATACACTGCCGCGCGGAGGTGCGGGATGCGTGGCGTGTCTCATCGTGGGGCTACTACTTTTCAATGCGGCGCTGAATGTAAGTTGGAGCTACATTTTTTTTGGTATGCAGAGTCCCGGGTTCGCGATCTTTGTGCTTATCATGCTTGAACTCACCAATATTGCGATTCTATATTTTGGCTGGCAACAAGTAGGCGCCGTTGCGTTTCTCATGGTTCCATATGTAGTATGGGTTGCTATTGCAGGCATTCTCAACTATCGTATCCTCATACTAAATTAATATGAGTAAAGTAAACCGTAGCAAAAGAGCAAGCGCGATTACGTTGAAGAGACAACGTCGAAAGAAAATTGCAGTGCTGAAGTCACGTATTTCAAAGACAAAGAGTGTTGAAGAGAAGAAGCGTCTTGAGGCAAAAATTCTCGTGATGTCTCCCGAGTATTTCAATACGAAGAAATAATATGGTACGTACCACACCGACAGCCGCCGCCTATTTTGGCGCCGGTTGTTTTTGGGGTGTGGAGGAGGTATTTCGGACGCGACCAGGAGTGGCCGGCACGCGAGTAGGATATGCGGGCGGACACGTCGACCACCCAACATACGAGCAGGTATGTGCGGGAGGTACCGGACATATTGAAACAGTGGAAGTGACGTACGATCCAAATGTGGTGACGTTTAGTGATCTGCTGAAATTATTTTTTGAGAATCATGATCCTACCCAGATTGACAAGCAGGGGCCGGACGAGGGGGAGCAATATCGTTCTGTTATTTTTGTGCGTACCCGTAGCGAGCGAGAAAGTGCGGAAATGTATATTGAGAAACTGCAAGCGTCGGGGAAGTATGCAACGCACATTTCGACTCGGGTAGAAGACTATACACATTTCTGGCTCGCAGAAGAGTATCATCAGCAATATTTGCACAAGAGAGGGCTTGGTACATGTCACACGTGATGAAATAGTAATAAAAAGGGCGCCACATCATCCAGATGACGGCGCCTTATCTTGAATCTGACTTTGGAACTGAAGCGCGGTACGGTGTGCCTCGGGTATGCCCTCGCGGAGAATTGTGCCCGTTTCTGCAATCGTCAGATATGCCAAGGTA
The DNA here is from genome assembly GCA_964354975.1 of uncultured Candidatus Saccharibacteria bacterium. Classification (GTDB taxonomy): domain Bacteria; phylum Patescibacteriota; class Minisyncoccia; order Ryanbacterales; family HO2-45-13; genus CAYHBS01. The sequence continues at coordinate 40,694 of CAYHBS010000005.1, read as the reverse complement.
AGCATGAGCAGTGTTGCGAGGCCAATGATCAACACAAGGACGAGCGCGAGAAGCCAGTGGACATGGATCCAGGTCCAGTACGCCACTCCGAATGCTGGGATATACGTGACTGCAACTGCGCAACAGAAGCGTGCCGGAACCCAAATCGCGTTCCAAAAGAGCGAAACTGTTGTTTCCTGTCCTCGCTGTGACATGAGCTTCAGCGCAATAGCTATTGAGAGTACGAACACTATGCTCACTACTTCGGCCATTTTTTTTCACCCCGGAATTGAGAGATCGAATTTATACCGAACCTACCACATATGGACGGTTTGGTCAAATATTTGGGTGTTTTTATGTACTCTGTGTTATACTTTTGGGAGCATGTCGTCATTATTGGTTAGGGAAATCGCCATTATCGGCTAAATTTGTGTATATGAAACAGTCAATTATTGCGGGTATTCTTGGGTTTTCGATGTTGCTCTCAACACCAGCGGCAGCGCTTGCCCAAACAAGTACCACGAGTGCGACCGATCTCCAGCAGCTCATTTCACAGTTGCAGGAAAAGATCAAACAATTACAAGACCAACTCGCAGTGCTCAAAGGCGAGGTTAAGACAACAACGCAAGATCTCCAGCAAACACAGCAGGAGCTCCGTATCACGCGCCAATTGAGTATGGGCACGAGGGGAGACGACGTGAAGCAACTTCAGGAGTTTCTCTCATCGGATCCCGACGTATACCCTGAAGCGTTGATCACTGGGTATTATGGAATTCTCACGATGCGTGCGGTGCAACGCTACCAGCGTAAATATGGTATCGACGCAATCGGCGAAGTGGGTCCAAAGACGCGCCAAAAAATTAAGGAGCACTGGGCACAGAAGTTTGCAAACATGGCTGAAAAATTCGGAGAAAGATTTGCAAATGGCGCAGGGAATTCGGGTATGTTTCCTCCGGGCCTCTTCCAAAACGGAAGCACAACGCTCCCGTGTGGTATTGCAAAGAAATACGGGCTGACGGGTTCGTGCAAAAAAGACGACGACGATGACGATGACGACGATGATGATGACGATAACGCCACTACCACTCCAGACACTACCGCCCCGGTCATTACGAATCTCACGGCAACAAATGTTACTGGAGTAGCTGCAAAAATTACATGGATGACGAACGAGTCTGCAACTGGAAAGGTGTGGTACTCAACGTTAAACCCCGTAGCAATTGCATCGACGACTTCAACCGCAACCCAGAGCGGAAGGTCCACGTCGCACTCGATTAATCTCTCCGGACTTACACAAGGCACCACATACTACTACCTCGTAGTGTCGCGTGACGCGTCTGGAAATACTGCAACTAGTTCTCAACAGTCGTTTACTACGTCATCTTCATCTGACACTACCGCTCCAGTGATCTCGAATATTCAAAAGAGCAATATTACGAACACCGGCGCATCAGTCAGTTGGAATACCAATGAGAGTGCTGATGGAAAAATTCTCTACGGAACCACAAGTCCCGTAGCACTCGCAACTGCGGACAGTGCAAATGAGGGGAGCACCGGTACTTCTCACACAATCAATCTTTCCGGACTCATGCCGGGAACAACCTACTACTTCCTGATTGTGTCGAAGGATGGGTCGGGGAACACCGCGACCAGCTCGGAGCAGTCAGTGACGACGACCGACACTGTAGCTCCGGTAATCAGTGGAGTTACTGCATCAAGCACCACTGCGGCGGCATCTACCATTCTCTGGACAACCGATGAGAATGCGGACAGTACCGTGTGGTATGGAACTACGACTCCTGTTGCTGTTGGCACAGGTGCACTGACATCGACGAATGCAAGTCTCATAACCTCGCACGCGCTCGGCCTTACTGGTCTTACTGCGAGCACGACATACTACTTCCTTGTAGTATCGAAGGATGGGAGCGGTAATAGCGCCACGAGTTCAGAATCTTCGTTTGTAACGCTCGGTCTCTAATATTGATCGAAGCGACGAGGGTTCACCCCGTGAGATAGGCATGTCGCCATCTCACGGGGTGTTTTTATGCATGCGCGAAGTACGCTATACTGCGTGCATTAACGAATTTCTATGATTGATATTTATATTTACTCGCTTTCCAGTGTTCTCGTTGTCAGTCTCATTTCTCTGATTGGTGCAGCATTGATATCTATTCGCAAGAGCGTACTCCATCATCTCATTATTGTACTCGTCGCACTCGCTATTGGTGCGCTCGTGGGGGATGCATTTTTTCACCTTATTCCTGAAGCCGTAGAAAATGGCATGGGCATTCATACAATCGGTCTATTCGTCATTGCAGGAATGATGACATTTTTTGTGCTTGAAAAAGTGCTCGGGCACCATCATCACCATCATCATGACGAATCAGAATATACATCAAGTGCGCAAGTGGCGTTTACCGAAACCGGAGGGCTTCCCATAGCCACAATAAAGCCGGTGGGGAGACTGGTGCTGATTGCAGATAGTGTGCACAACTATTTTGATGGTGTGATTATTGCGGCAAGTTTTCTTATTAATATTCCCACGGGCATTGCATCTACCGTAGCCATCATTTTTCACGAGATACCCCAAGAAATAGGAGATTTTGGGATACTCCTCTATGCGGGATATTCGCGTGCGCGCGCACTCCTGTTTAATTTATACTCTGCGTTGTTTGCAATGCTAGGGGCGCTCACGGTGCTTGCGTTGGGAGATGCGGTGCAGGGAGTACTCATATACATCGTTCCTTTTTCTGCGGGGATATTCATCTATATTGCGAGTTCGGATCTTGTTCCGGAACTACATAAGCGACCCACCATACTATCATCGATACTTCAGATGATCGCTATTGCAATAGGAGTAGGGGCAATGTACGCACTGATGCTGTTGGAATAATATGCGCCAGCGAGATGATGAAATGGTGGCGCGACACCTACAGGTCGCTGCAGAGCTCCTCGAGCAAGCGAAAGCAATTGCGATGCGGGATGGACATGTTGTGAGCGCGAGTACGCCAAGATTCCACGACCCCATCAATATCGCTATTGATCACTTGGACGAAGGATTGAAGCGCATTGAAGAGGCAATATATTACGGCGCTACACACGAGGAATGCACGGAATTAAAAAAATATATCGACGATATTCGCGCTACGTTAGTGGGGACGATGGAAGCGTAGCGGGCGAAAAGAGCAGGGAGCAGGGAGTAGGGAGAAAAAAGCGTCGGTTACTTCGACGATTTTCTCTTTCGAGATTTTCGTATTTTTTGCAGAGTCACCATTGCTAGTACCGATTCCATGAGCGAAGTAATATTTGCCGTTTTCTCCTTTACCGTGTCTCGCACGAACGATACGTCGTGAGAGATTACTCCAACTTCGTGCTTAATACGAGACATGATGTCCTCGGCAAGCGCCAAAATGCGCATCAAGCGAATAGTGAGAAATACCATCGCACCTGTGAGTATGACGAATGAAACTGCCGCGATCATAAAAAAGATATCGGCTTTCAGCACGGTGTCGAGATTCATATCCCTAGTATATGCCACTACACAAGTCTCCCCAAGTGACCCCTTGCATTTTCCCGGGGAGTATGTATAATACCTCTCGTAAACGTAAGGGTCTCGATGTGCACTACGAATGTAGGGGCGGTCGAGAGTTCAGGTCGCCTTTGCGAATTAGTGTATAGTAGTCACATGAATAGCAAACTATACGTCGGAGGAATTCCGTACAGCACCTCTGAAGACGCTCTCGCACAAGCTTTTGCTTCTGCAGGAACGGTTCAGTCCGCTGTCATCATCAAGGACCGCATGAGCGGTAGATCCAAAGGTTTTGGATTCGTTGAGATGAGTACCGAAGACGAAGCTCGTGCTGCAATTGACCTCTGGCACGGCAAGGAGTTTGAGGGTCGCAAGTTGACCGTCGATCTCGCTCGCCCAATGCAGAAATAAGTAGCAGTACAAAAAACACCCCCCGCGTAGCGGGGGGTGTTTTGTTTATTCATAAATTCGGCATGATATACTACATGCAGTAGCGAGCATGTTAACACCACAGCAATATCGCTTGATTTTGGTTGATCCCGGCTTTGTGAGCTTGGACGATTTTTCTGCAGCCACGGGGGACGCGAAAGCAACGGGGAGAGCACTTGATGAAATTCTCGTTGATCGCGATCTCATTTCTGATGAACAACTTGGGCAACTGGTTGCCAACTTTTACGAAGTGCCGTTTGTTAATTTACATCAGCAAGCGGTGGACCGCAGAGCGTATGAATCTATTCCTGAAGTCATGAGTCGCGCAAAAGGGATACTCGGATTTGCGCTGGACGCTCATGGACTGAAGGTGGGAATGATTGATCCTTCGGATAAGGATACTGTTCGTCTTGTCGAAAAAAAACTGGGACAAAAGGTACAAATATTTGCAATGACGCGTCGAGCGTTTGTGGACGCACTGACGCAATTTGAAGAAGGAATTGATGCCGCATACGCACATTTGAAGACTCAATTTGACAGCACAGATCTTTCGCCGGAGGATCGCGACAAGGCGACGGTGGCACTCGTGAATGTGCTCGTGGAACACGGATATCGTAACCGCGCGTCCGACGTGCATGTGGAGCCCATGGAGGATCGAATTGTTGTGCGATTTCGCGTTGATGGCGTGATGCACGCGGTACTCCAAATGCCGAAGGAATTTATGGATCCTGTTGTGACGCGCATTAAAGTGCTCTCTCGCATGCGCACTGATGAGCACCGCGCGTCACAGGACGGAAAATTCCAGTTTCCCGTCGCCGGAGAAAACATTGATGTGCGTGTTTCCATCGTACCAGTGACACACGGAGAAAATGTAGTGATGCGACTCCTGTCATCGCGTAGTCGTAGGTTCAGTGTGCGCGACCTCGGATTTTCCGAAGCACACATGGAACAATTACAAAATGGAATGATGCATCCGCACGGAATGCTCCTTGTCACGGGACCCACCGGAAGTGGAAAGACGACCACGGTGTATGCGATGCTTAAAATTCTCAATAAGCCGGACGTGCATATCGCGAGTATCGAAGATCCGGTTGAGTACGATGTAGAGGGGATATCACAAATCCAGGTGAATTCAAAAACGAATCTGACGTTTGCGGAAGGACTTCGTGCCATTGTACGCCAAGATCCAGACATCATTCTTGTGGGAGAAATTCGAGATGAAGATACCGCACGTATTGCAGTGAATTCTGCCATGACGGGACACCTGGTACTTTCCACGGTGCACGCAAATGATGCCGCAACCACACTGCCGCGATTTTTAGAGATGGGAGTTGAACCATTTTTGGTTGCGTCCACGGTGCGCATGGTGATTGCACAACGTTTAGTGCGCAAAATTTGCGAGCATTGCAGAGAGTCGCATGAACTCACTGACGCAGAGGAGGCGAGTATTATTGATGATCCTCGGCTCACCGAGTCATTCCATTTACTTGGGAAAGACACACTGAAGGGGCTCACGGTATTTCGCGGAAAGGGCTGCGCGGTTTGCCACAAGTCGGGGTATAATGGACGTATCGGTATTTTCGAAATGATGGAGCTGACGGAGCCGATTAAAGAGGGAATTATGAAACGCGTATCTGCCGGAGAACTTGCGCGTCTTGCGCGCTCGGGCGGCATGCGCACCATGCTCGATGATGGAGTCGAAAAAGTCATGTCTGGTCTTACCACGCTTGATGAAGTATTGCGCGTCATTCGGGAATAGCATATGAACATATTTGAACAAAAAGCACCGCTCGCCGATCTCGCAATTCTTGCGCGTCATCTTGCGGTCATGTTGAAATCGGGCATGTCCGTGACAGAAGCGATACATGTTGCGGGAGGTTCCGCGCGTGGAGGACTCAAGCGCGTGCTCGCGCACGTGGCGCGCGCCGTGGAGTCGGGGCGCACGCTCGAGCAGGCGCTCGCGGAACATCCTCGCGTATTTTCTCCGCATATTGTGTCGGCGGTTCGCGCAGGAGAGTCTTCGGGCACGTTAGTCGAGAACTTGGAACATCTCGCGGTGAGCTTAGAAAAAGAGCGTGAACTCAAGGCAAAAGTGATGGGCGCGATGCTCTATCCACTCATTATCCTGATCGCCGCATCTGGACTTGCTGTGCTTATTGCGATTTTTATATTACCCAAGATTACCCCGATATTTCGCGGACTTCGTGTGACGCTCCCGGCAAGCACACGGGCACTCCTATGGCTTACCGACATTGTTGATGCGCATGGCGCCGTCATTGCCACTGGACTCGCGGTGGGACTCATTGCGGTGAGTATACTGGTAACGAGAAAATTTATGAGGCCAGTGACGGGCGCGCTCGCGCTCTGGATTCCCGTCGTTCGACGCGTCGTTGTCTCTTCACATATTGCGCGATTTTCTCGTACGTCCGCCATGCTCCTCAAAAGCGGGCTCACACTTGATGAGGCGCTTGCGGTGACAGAAACAAACGCCACGAATGTGTATTACCAGCGCGCCATCAGGAGCGCCAGGGAGCGCGCACGTGGGGGAGAGACACTTTCCGCCGCGCTCGCCGACCACGCATCACTCTTTCCGCCACTTGTCACAAATATGATTCGGGTGGGAGAAAATGCGGGAGCATATGAAAGTACACTCACCTACTTGGCGGAATTTTATGAATCTGACGTCGATACCGCGACGAAGTCCCTTGCAAGTTTGGTAGAGCCGCTCCTACTGCTTGTCATGGGAGGAGTGGTGGTGTTTCTTGCGCTTTCGATCATTTCTCCGATCTACGAAATTACCGGAAGTTTGCGTCGGTGATATGCATCGGGCGCGGCAGTTGCAGAGAAAGTCCGCAGGTATCAGTGTGCTTGAAACAATTTTTGTGCTTGGGGTGCTCATGATGCTCGGCGCGGTATTACTTCCGCTTCTTTCTCGGTCTTATACGTCAGCACAACTCGCAAGTGCGGAACGTACCATTGCCGACGCTCTCCGCGAGGCGCGCTCACGTTCACGTGGAAATTTTCAATACACCACGCACGGACTTTTTGTTAATATCATCAGCGCGCCCGTTATGCTCACAATGTACCAAGGAGAGAGTTATGGTGTGCGGAGTAGTGAGGCAGATTACATGATTCCATTGGAGACGGACGCGGTGGTGTCGCTGGAGCCATCGATTCCCGATGTGCATTTTTCGGGATCCGTCGGCACCACCACCGCAAGAAAGATTTTTATTACTACGGGAGGCGACACACACACGCTAACGCTCACGGAAGCGGGATTGATATATGAAGAGTAATGAAGGAGTGGGGCTTCTTGAAATAGTGCTCGCAGTCGCCATATTTGGCGTGATTGCGAGTGCGGTCGCCTCGCTTGCGGCCACCGGACTTGATGTGAGTGTGATCGCCGCACCACTCGTTGAGGCAGAAGGATACGTCACAGAGGCAATGACCGCGGTGCGCACCATTCAAGATCGTGCGTGGAATGAATTCACTCTCATAAATTCCGGATTTACACTCGCGGGAGACACATGGAACTTTCTTGGAGAAAGCACTACAGAAGTACTTGGCGCATTTTCACGGCGTGTCCTTTTCGCTGATGTGTGTCGAGATGGTGCACACAATATTATTGCGTGCCCAGGCGCGTACACCGATCCGCACTCAAAATCAGTGACCGCGGAAGTAACATGGGGAGTGGGCGCAAGTGAACGCATCGTGAGCGCAACTACCTTACTCACGAACTGGGCCTCATCATTTTGGACGCAAACAAATTGGATTGGTGGAAGTGGGCAGACAATTTGGAGTGATTCAACAAAATACGAAAGTGATGACGGAAATATTGATATCGGTACTGTGGGCAGTGTGAAGCTCGCATCAGGTGGAATGACCTGTGGGCTCTACGAATGGCCCTTCACCAACGCATCTGATTACCTCTTCGACCCTGCCGACATCCAAGTGAACGGAGGATACGCAGAGTTGGTGTCAGTCACCATTCCTCCCGCATCAGGTGGTACCACGAACGCAGATTTTGCAACCGCCGCTCCGCCATGGACATATGCGGATTGGAATGACACTGCAACGTATGTGAACGGCGCATATACTGCCACCGGAGGAAACCCCACAGGCAACGTGAGTGTCACCATTGCCGAGCGCAAATCTTCAATACTCTCGGGATATTGGGAACAATCATTTACGACCACCGTAAGCAATCCGACCGCTTCGCTTAATTTTGATTGGGCGGTGAGTCAAATTGACACCACATACATGACTTCATTTCAGCTGTACGCGTTTGTGGACGCCGCACCCGGCGCTCCCACCATTGACACCGAAGTGTGGTCGAGTGGTAACCGCACCGCCGTGTCAGGGTGGGCAAGTGCGCCCGCAATCAATATTGCGCCCAAGGTTACCGTACCCGGCACCTACTACGTGAAGCTTGCCGCGCACATCCAAACGAAAGGGGGCGGAGGAGCAGTAAACGGACAATCCGTCGCGCGGTTCGACAACGCCCAGCTCGATTGGTCGAGTCCGGGAGGATCTGGGTATCCCACCACGAATCCAACGATTGCGCCGGTGAGTGCATACAGTCCCACATCAATGTCTGAATGGGGTGCATTTCAAGAAGACGCAGTAAAAAATGGTGGAGAAATATATTACCAACTGTCTGATGATGGAGGGGCAACATGGAAATATTGGAACAGTCTTTCGTGGGTCACTGCGGTTACACTGACGAGTTTCAATACCGCAAGTGTGGTGAATGCAAATATTACATCATTTCCCGTTACTGCATCCAATATTATGTTTAGAGCTTTTTTCTCCAGTGATGGATCCCAATTAGTGCGGCTCAATGCGGTGCGTATTGAATGCCGTCGCGCGTACCAGTGGCCCTTCACCAACGCATCTGATTACCTCTTCGACCCTGCCGACATCCAAGTGAACGGAGGATACGCAGAGTTGGTGTCAGTCACCATTCCTCCCGCATCAGGTGGTACCACGAACGCAGATTTTGCAACCGCCGCTCCGCCATGGACATATGCGGATTGGAATGACACTGCAACGTATGTGAACGGCGCATATACTGCCACCGGAGGAAACCCCACAGGCAACGTGAGTGTCACCATTGCCGAGCGCAAATCTTCAATACTCTCGGGATATTGGGAACAATCATTTACGACCACCGTAAGCAATCCGACCGCTTCGCTTAATTTTGATTGGGCGGTGAGTCAAATTGACACCACATACATGACTTCATTTCAGCTGTACGCGTTTGTGGACGCCGCACCCGGCGCTCCCACCATTGACACCGAAGTGTGGTCGAGTGGTAACCGCACCGCCGTGTCAGGGTGGGCAAGTGCGCCCGCAATCAATATTGCGCCCAAGGTTACCGTACCCGGCACCTACTACGTGAAGCTTGCCGCGCACATCCAAACGAAAGGGGGCGGAGGAGCAGTAAACGGACAATCCGTCGCGCGGTTCGACAACGCCCAGCTCGATTGGTCGAGTCCGGGAGGATCTGGGTATCCCACCACGAATCCAACGATTGCGCCGGTGATGAGCTTGAACGTTGGTAATGTAGACGCATGGACATCATTTAACGCAATGGAAATTGTGAACGGAGGATCGGTATACTACCAACTTTCCGATGATGGAGGGGCAACATGGCAGTACTGGAATGGCGGTGCGTGGACCACTGTAACTGCGCCAATACATTTCAACACCGCAGGCGTCGTGAATGCGAATATCCAAACCGTAGATCCATCATCGGGTCAAATTGCGTTTCGCGCGTTTCTTTCAAGCAATGGGGCCCAGCAAATACAGATTGATGAAATCACAATAACATATCGCGAGGTCATTAGTAGCGGAGCATATGCGGTGTATGGTGAACTGATTTCTTCAGCATTCGACATGACTGATGCGTCAGCAGTTGAAATTATTGAGTGGGATGAAGATGTAAGCACATGTCCCGCAATGTGTGATATTAAATTTCAAGTACATACTGCGCCCGATAACGGGGGAATGCCAGGGTTGTGGGGGGCGTGGTACGGTGTCACCGGAGCGGGAACGTATTTCAATTTGCCGACAGGAGCGATGGTACCCACAGCACTCAATGGAAATCAATGGGTACAATACCGTGCAGAGCTCACCGGTGATGGGTCAGCAACGCCAATACTTCAAGAAGTGCGCATCAACTATCAATAGCATGAAGGGATATACACTCATTGAACTCATCATCTACGTCGCAGTCTTAGGTCTGATTGCGGTTGCATTTGGATCACTTACGATAAGCATCGCCGGTTCAACAGGACGCACTAGTGGAAGCGCCAATCTCGAAGAATCATTACACATGGTAATGGAACAACTTGCGGATTCATTCGCAGTGTCTAACATCGTGCAGTTTCCAAGCGCAGGTGCGTCTGATTCTTATCTCGCGTTGATCAATGCAGAGACGTTTGAAATCACTTCCTTTGGTCTCTCGGGAGCCACGATAGTGAGAGGTGTGAATGGGTTTGCATCCACCACAATTTCAGATCCGAGCGTGACCATTACGACGCTGTCATTTGTGCATAGAAATACTATTGGCCGGAGAGATCATGTGGGTGTGTATCTGGTCGGTCGTACCGATCGCGAAGGGGGGAACGCGCTCGAAATTCCTATTACTACTTCGTTTGTCACCGCCAACTAATATGCGTCAAATACACGAGCACATCTATGAGCAGGGTGTAGGGGCATTGCTCGTGGTTGTGATACTTGGTGGAGTACTTCTACTCATGGCTATGTCCGCATCACAATCAGGCATCGGTCAGCTTACGAGACACTTAGGATCAATAGGAACACTGCACGCGCGCGCACTTGCAGAGGGGTGTGTGGAAGAACAACTACGCACGTTTGTCCGTGCACCGGCAGACGCGGGAGGCTCGTTATTGATGGCAAATGGATCGTGTATAATAACGGTGGCGGGAGGAACGCCCTCTGATGTGTTTGTGGTTGCGCAAACAACAGACGGATACGCTACCGCACTACGGGCGTCTGTACTTGTGAGTGGAAGCGTTCCCGCAACAGTGAATGTCGAGCACACATCATTCGTGCCCGTTCCATAATCATGCTACTAGGAAAACGGTCAGCGGTTGGCATCCATGTCACCGATCACATTTTAGAAATCGTGCAGATCAGCGTCCAAAAAGGGAGGTTCTTTGTTGACGGAGCAGTAAAGCGCACGCTGCCGAAAGGCGTCGTGGAACAAGGCGTACTTGTATCTCCCGAAGAGTTAAAAACTATTATTGAGGAAGCAATGCGCAATGCATTGCCCCGTCCCATTAAACCAAAAAATGTTGTCTTCGCCATTCCCGATTCACTCATTTATGTACATACGCTCCACGCACCCGTAGACGAAAAAGATTTTACTGGGCACGTCGCGCGCGCTCTTGCGGAAAATGTACCCCTTGCGACCGAAGATGCATTATACGTCACGCAAAAATTGATTACTTCCGGTGTGAATGCTGATGTACTGCTCATTGCGATGAGTCGCTCTGCAATTGCCCCATGGAGAGCTTTTTTTGCCGAACTCGATATCCCACTGCGCTGTTTCGATGTGGAAGCGCTCGCGCTGTATCGAGGGCTGATGATGCATCGTAAAACGGAAGTGATTGCCGTGGTAGATATTGGAGCGCGACGAACCGACATTTCCATTTTTGACGGTGCGGGACTTCGCACATCGCGGCAAGTCAGCACTGCTGGCGAGGATATCACCACCAGTATCGCGGTGTCACTTGGTATGAGCGTCAATGAAGCGGAGGATCGTAAGAAAAAAGAAGGAGTAAAAGAATCCGGATCTCCCATCTTTATCGCCGCGGTGAAAGCACTGGAGCCCGTTGGAAAAGAAATCCGAGGTGCACTCGATGATTTTTATGAAAAATACCAGCGAAGAGTTGCATCGGTGGTTCTTGTGGGAGGAACCAGTCAATTGCCTGGGCTCAAAGAATATATGCAGGTCACAAGCGATGTTCCTGTATCAATTGGTGTACCGGTACTTGCAGTTGAAGGCGCGCACCACGAGGATGAATATCCTGTTTTTGCCAAGAACATTGGTGTTGCTGCGGTGGGGCTTGCACGACGAGCGCTTGATCGCGGTTGGGAGGGAGATCCCTGTTTCTCGGCTGAATACGAAGGGGCCCCTTCAAAACGTCAAACGGTATCGTTGAGTGGAGTTGCACAAGGCGCAAAAAAATCAGTGCACATGATGAGTATATTCCCACGCGCATTCAATCAGTTTCGACTCCTCATTTTTGGGCTGTTCTGCATTGTAGGCCTTGGGGCACTGACCGCACTTTCGTTTAAGGACACGGTTGAACGTTTTCGCGCTGGCGATACAGATGTGTTTGTACCGAATGTGGAATATATCACGCTCATGCCGGCAGGGGAGGAAAATGAAAATCAGGTCGGCACTACAACCGGATCCGCTTTGCCTACAACACCGTCAGCATCCGAAATGGTAAAAATTCTTCAAACACCAACGGGGTGGCTCAACGTCCGCAGTGGGCCAGGGACCACATATGCCCAAGTCACAAGGGTAAATCCAGGGGAGAGTTATCCACTACTGGAGGAGAAGGGCGACTGGTATCATATTCGTATAGGTCAACAAGAAGGTTGGATCGCGCGTCAGTATGCGGAGCGCTTGTCCAATTAATCTCTCTTATTAGCTCCTTATTTATATGCAAAAGCAAAAAGGTTTTACGTTGCTCGAATTACTCATTGTCATCGGAATTATCGCTATCCTCGCAGGAGTGGCGTTTGTCGCGCTCGATCCACTCTCACGTTTCCGCGACGCCAGAGACGCAAAGCGTTGGTCAGATGTCACGGCAGTACTCTCTTCAATTAAGATTGACCAAGTGGATAATCGGGGTCCGTATATTTATGGTGTCAATTTTGATGCTACCGCTGCTGCAACCGTTGCCGGAAATGCTTATCAAATATCAAACGCATCTACAACAGTCGCGTGTAACACGAGCTGTAGCGTTGTTGATCAAACTGTCGCCGGTGCAAATGATTGCGTAAATCTCTCGGGTCTCGCTACGGAAGGGTATCTTTCGACGCTTCCCGTGAATCCAAATGGCAGTGGAAGTTGGTCCAGCGCGCTGACCGGTTATTACATGCGTAAAAATACTAACGGCTCAATTGTTATTGGATCTTGTGATGCGGAGAGTCCTTCCACAATCTCAGTGCAACGATAAATACCTATCGAAAACCCCGAACTGACGTAGTGCGGGGTTTTTCTTTTATGCAACATCCGGTACGATACACAGTATGACTGAACCGCAGGGAAAGAAAATACTTCTCGCAGAGGACGACCGATTTCTCGCAAAAACACTTGTCAACGAACTGACTCGCGACGGACTTGAGGTGATCCACGTGCATAATGGAGAACAGGCGCTTGGAGCGATTAAAAGTAGTAAGATTGATCTCGTGGTGCTTGATTTGATGATGCCGCAAAAAAACGGCTTTGAATTTTTGATCGAAAAGAAACTTGATAAAACGATTACTGATATTCCGGTCATTGTGCTTTCCAATTTAGACCAAGACACCGATAGGGAAAAAGCGCTTAGTCTTGGGGCGAAAGCATACTTGGTAAAGGCGCATAATTCACTTCAAGAAATTGTGTCCCAGGTGCTTGAACACGTTGCGGCGACATCGAAGTGATGTTTCTGAATGTAAATGGTACACTCGTATATAGTGCGATTATTGGGCATAGATGCTCCGTACAATGTCCATTGATGATTTACTCATAATTCCAGAATTTCTTGTTGCTATCAGACTGCTGATTGCGTTACTTCTTGGTATTGCAATTGGTGTGGAACGTGAAATTTCTGGCCACACTGCGGGCATTCGTACACACGCGCTTGTGACACTTGGCGCGGCGTTGTTTGTCAGTATGTCCACATTGCTCTCTATGGACGACGCTACGGGCGCAATTGATCCCACACGCATTGCATCACAAGTAGTCGTCGGGATTGGCTTTATTGGCGCAGGTGTAATTATTTTTCGCAACGATATGCTTCATGGACTCACCACCGCCGCGGGGCTTTGGGTTGCGGCGGGTGTGGGAGTAGCTGCGGGACTGGGATATATTTTTACGGCAACTTTTTCTGCAATACTCGTGATAGTCACATTAATGGGGATGAAGCAGCTTAAATAGCAATTGACGTACCACTCAACTCTTGTACACTGCGCGGTGGAGGTCCTATGGGGAGTAAACAAAGTAAGCTGGTGTGTCCGAGTTGCAAGAAGCTGTCGGTGACATGCATACTGGTCTCGACTCGCGATGCGGCCGGTATTGCAGAGCACATGGCACGCCATCGGTGTGCGGACAGGCGCATATGCACATATGAAGAGCCACCCTGTGCGTGTGTGGTGGAAGGATGTAAGATCGTATGCCCACTCTGCGGAAACGAGCAGAGAAGAAGGCCACTACTTCCGGTTCTACCAGCACGAATCTAAAAAAAAGAACGGCCACGCGCATGCGCGTGGCCACTTTTTTATCACTCATCATCCTCGTTGCTAAGCAGTCGCGGAGGTGGGGGGCTTTTAAACCAGTCGGAATGGTAGTAGCTCCAAAGCAGCATAAATGCTTTTGTAGATCGGGGCGGTAGTGGTGTATCTGGAATGAGCTCGCGAAGTTCATTTGGTGAGTACCCGTACTCGCTTCCCATAATGGTCCACAGGCTCCGCAATATATGTCTAAATCCTTTTTGATACTTTTCCGGAGGATTGATGCGATCCACCCAGAGAGCAAAGTCCGTTTGCAGATTTGCAACGTCTTGAACGGTCGGGTGCGAAGGTTTTTCTTTCATATGCCACTCCGGTATGTGCAGACTGACTATCAGTGTACGCAATGGGCGTGTGGCGTCAATGAGTGACAGTCGCGCACAAACCAAGTATGATATTTTCATGACAACCGAGGCACAGATTACAGATTTTCTCACGCGAGGCGTCGCAGAGGTTATTGGAGGTGAGCATCTTGCCAAACAATTGAAAGCGGGGGAGGCGATCATCGTAAAGCTTGGAATTGATCCCACATCGCCTCATTTACACCTCGGACACGCTGCGGTGCTACTCAAACTGCGCGACGCACAGGAGCTGGGATGCAAAGTACATTTTGTCATTGGCGATTTCACGGCAGAAATAGGGGATACGAGTGATAAAGAGAGCGAGCGTCCAATGTTATCTACCAGAGAAGTCAAAGCAAATCTGAAGTCATATTTACTCCAGGCCGGTAAAATACTTGTTTCGCGAAAAGCGAAGATTCATTACAACTCTCGCTGGCTAAAAAAATTGTCGTATCGTGAAATTCTCGCGCAAGCGAACGTGTTTTCGCTCCACCAGTTCACAGAGCGCGTCAACATCAAACGGAGGTTGGACGCAGGGAAGCGCATTTCACTCCGAGAACTGATGTACCCATTGATGCAGGGATATGATTCAGTGATGATTGGGGCGGGATTGGAGCTGGGAGCTACCGATCAAAAATTTAATATTCTTGCGGGCAGGACCCTTCAAGAGCATTACAAACAGAGGCCACAAGGAGTATTACTCCTTGATTTACTTCCGAGTACCGATGGGACAAAAATGAGTAAATCAAAAGGGAATACGATTAATGTGCTTGACGAACCAAATGATATGTTTGGAAAGTTGATGCGCGTACATGACGAACATATCGTTCAGTATCTGTATGCAGTGACTCGGGTACCTACGGCAACAGTGCGCATGTATCAAGAAGCGCTCGTGGACGGTTCTGAAGGGCCGCGCGACATCAAAATGAAGATGGCACATGCGGTCACCGCGCTCATACACGGCGCCCCAGCGGCAGACAAAGCGGCAAGCGAGTTTGTGCGCGTGTTTTCCGAAAAAGAAAAACCAGAAGAGATTGTTGTATTCACTATTGTTGGTGCGCGCGCGATTTCTTCAGTGCTCGTTGAAATTAAATTTGCTGCAAGTAAAAGTGAAGCGCGCCGTTTGATTGAGCAACAAGGAGTTAAAATAAATGATGTCATGGTCACAGATCCGGAGATGGAAGTACCAAATGGGGCACTTATTCAAAAGGGAAAGAGATTTTTTGCACGAATCACGAAGTAGCGTTAGAGCAACATTGTATCGGGCGTGGTGATGCTCCATAGTGCGACACTATCCGCATCATTTTTTCCGGCAATACGAATAGTATCCAGGAGAATCCAACCATCTGCGAGTGCAACGCAGGGTTTGTTTTGATATGAAATAAGGGTGCCTGCGGGGCGGGAGGCGCCGGCACTCACTGCATGCGCGGAGAGAATACGCACACGCACGGTTCCTTTTTTTGAAGGTATTTCACACCAAAACGTTGGCCATGTGTGATACGCGCGGAGTGTCCGCAGAAACTGCGCAATGGTGGTGTTCCAGTCAATCCGTCCATCACTTTTGGTGAGTGGTGCAGTAAATGTTGCCTTTGTATGCTCTTGCGGTGTGGCTGTGATTTCTCCGCGTACCCATTTTAGAAGCACTTCAGCGGCAAGTGTGCCCCCGAGGTGTGCAAGCGCATCGGTGAGTGTTGCGGCATCATCAACTGGTGTAATTGGCACGCCGCGCTGCGCAATAATTGGTCCATGATCCATGTCTGTATCCGTGAGCATCACAGTTACACCGGTATGTGTTTCTCCCGCAAGGAGTGCTCCTTGAATGGGGGTTGCTCCGCGATATTGTGGGAGGAGGGAAGGATGAATATTTAATACGCCGCGCGGCGGGATATCGAGTATGTGTTTCGGTAATATATATCCATACGCGGCAATCACGAACACATCTGCGTGTGTTGCGGACAGCGCGTTCTGTGTCTCCGTATCCTTGAGCGATGACGGCGTGATAGTAGAGATACCGCGCTTTTGGGCCCACACGCGAACTGGCGATGGGAGCACTTCCATGCCACGCCCACGTGCCGCGTCAGGAGCGGTTACAACGAGCGTAGGAACAAGTCCAACGCGGAACAATTCTTCCAGGATAATGACAGAAAAATCAGGTGTTCCAAAAAAAACAAATGGAATGTTAGTGCTCATGTGCTCTTTCAGTAATGTGCGTTGCGTGATCAATAAATAGTGTGCCGTTGAGGTGATCTACCTCGTGCTGCATGAGGCGCGCAAATAGACCCGACGCACCTCGTTCAAACACGTGACCGTGTTCGTCATATGCGCGGACTCGCACCTTCATGGAACGCTTTACCTCTCCGTATATACCTGGTACCGACAAGCACCCTTCTGGTCCTTTTTGAACTTTCTTTGAAGAATTGGTAATCACGGGATTAATATAGATGAAATGTTTCCAATCTTTTTTCGTTCTATCCTCTGGGCGATCCTCATCATCAAATAATGCTTCTTCAGACGCAATAAAAATCCGCAGCGACTTGCCGATCTGCGGAGCGGCGATACCCACACCATCTTTTGTAGCTCGGAGTGCTTCTGACATTTGACGGATAACATTCTGAATGTGCTCGGTGGGTATTTCGGAGATAGCGATCTCCTTCGCGATTGCACGAAGGATGGTGGTATGTGTTTTTGTGGTGATAATTGTGGAACTCACTCTTCCATCATAGGTCGCGTTGTGGGTTCATGACAAGCGTCCAGTCTGGAGGAAATTTATCTACGATTGGTGCAATGGCGTCTGCGTGTTTCTCCCATGCGTCGGCAGGAAATTGAATATCCCAAACAGCCCTTCGTTTTTCGTCGGGTGCGAGATGAGTATCCGTAATAACCGCAGGTACACCCTGTTGAGTGCAAATTTCGATAAAGCGACTCACAATGCGATGTGCGCGCTCACTTGGCATAGGAGGAGTCACGCGGAGTAAATTGGTGAATGGAGGGAGTGATGCTATTTCACGGCCACGTCGCTCATCTGAAAAAAATATATCTTCAGTTCCACCAATAAAATGTTGCCAGATGCGATCATCTGGAATGTGCGTCTGAATCATCAGTTGTGTACTTCGCTCTCTTATGTTTGTAATAGTGGACCAGATGCGCTCCGGAACCATATAGTCGGCGTACGTAAACATATTGTCCACATGAACAACGCACGCAAATTGCGCGTGGAGCGACGGATGTTCGTTAATCAGATCAGTGCCGATCAGGATTGGTCGCGTGGCAGATTGAAATTCTTGCACCGCATGTACTGCCTTGCGCGCGGACGTGATTGCATCCCTATCGAAGCGTATGAGTGGTCGTTCGGGAAATAACGCGTTGAGCATTTCATATACACGCTCTACGCCAACACCGTAGCCAATGATATTCCAGCTGTCACACTGTGCGCAACGTATTTCAGGGTGCTGTGTTGTTTTGCAGTGCGGGCACGAAAGAAAGCGTTCGCCGGAGATTTTCAGCGCCATGACATGTGCGCACGATGCACATCTCACTACCGTCCCGCAGTCACCACACATCAGAGTGGGTGCATATCCTTTTCTGCTGACGTAGAGTATGGCCGACCCCTCGAGACGCGCGAGCGTGTCCGTGAGTGCATCTGAAAGTATCGTCCAGCGCTTCTTCTCTTCGGTTTCTTTTTTCATATCTACCATATGCACGGTTGCTGTGTCTGAAAAGGTGAGTACTTTTTTTGGGGGGAGATCAGTCGGGAGCGCGAGTGAAGAGTGCGCGGCGTTCCAATGGAGTATGCATTGCTGGGCGCGTGCGACGTGTCGTATCAGGATCCGCGTATCAATATGCGGTCGTTCCGTACGTACCCAATGCATATTCGCCGCGTCTTCAATAATAATGTCGGAAACGCGATTCGTGATATACCCAAGAGCAGATGCGGTGGCAATCACCACCGCGCGAGACTCCAGTGACGTTTGATAGTCCGCACGCAGCTGTTTTTTTCCTTTGCCGCTATGTATGAGTATCGGACGCGCGCTTGCCAGCGACAGTGCGAGATACTTGGCGCGCGCGGTGGTGGGGCAAAGTATCCACACGCTCCCTGTAGCGCGCGCAAGTACATCTTGATACGCGCGTACGCGTGCATCAGCATTTCCAACCGAAAATATTTCTCTATAAGTTCCGGCAGGCACTTCATTCGCTTTCTGTGTGCGCGGTGGTAGCAAAGAAGCAAGAAGTATGGTACCAAGTACCGCTCCGCGCTGTTGTAGGTAGTAACGCGCAGTGTTGGTGGCGGCCGCAAATAGTGAGGCAGGGAGGACAAACGCATCATCTGCGACGTCAATTTTTTTTGGAATAAAGGACGCAGTTTTCAGCGATAGTTTTGCAGATGTTGCGGGACGCGCCGAAACGACAATACCGCGCACAATTTTTTTTCGAATAGGAATATGAATAATCGCACCAAACTCCGGGCGAGTACGGGAAAAATACGTGAGCGGCACTTCGGTATGTGCCGGGTAAATGACTTTCAGGGGTAGGGCAGTTATGATATACACATTGCGTATGGTACAAGATCAGCTACGTGCGGGCGAATACCACAGAAAACACATTCACTTCGTTGGAATTAAAGGTACTGGCGTTCTTGGGCTTGCCACCGTGCTCTATGATATGGGAGCGATCATCACGGGAAGTGACGTTGCAGATACGTTCGTAACCGACTCGGTGCTTACCGACCTTGGACTTACCGCGCTTCCATTCTCGGTACATAATATTACAAAAGACATTTCTCTCGTCATTCATTCGACTGCGTACAATGATGATCACGAAGAAATTGCCCGCGCGCGTGAATTGCAGATTCCAACTGAAACGTACACCGAAGCGCTTGCGCGCATGGTGAATGATCACCGCAGTATTGTCGTGACGGGCTCGCATGGAAAGACAACAACAAGCGCGATGATTGCGACGATGCTGGTAGATGCAGGGAAGGACCCCACCGCAATTATTGGAGGAATGGTGAGCGCGTGGCATCGTACAGCACGACACGGTGCGTCTGATCTCATGGTAGTGGAGGGCGATGAATATCAGAAAAAAATTCTTTCATATCGCGCGTACATTGCTGTGATCACGAATGTGGAGTGGGATCATCCGGATTTTTTCCATAACGCGGCGGAGTATATTGATATGTTTGAGACATTTATAAAGGGTTTATCGTCGGACGCGACATTGGTAATATCTCCCGATGCGGCGCGAATGTTGAAAGATGCAATTGCGATGACGAAAGCTACTGTTATGGAGTACGAGTCCATCGATGTTCCGCTGCATGTGCTCGGTGCCCATAATGCAATGAATGCGGGCGCTGCACTGGCGGTTGCTACCGCGCTCGGTCTTGATGAAACACTCGCAAAAAAGTCGCTCTCTCGGTTTCAGGGAACAAAGCGGCGCATGGAATATTATTCCGATCCAGAGGCAGAGAGAGTGCTGATGGACGATTTTGCGCACCATCCGTCAGAAGTTGTTGCAACGCTGTCCGCCCTGCGCGCACGCTACCCACAGCGTCACATTACGGCCGTATTCCAAGCGCATACCTATACGCGCACACGTACATTTCTCTACGAATTCGCGCGCGCATTTCGCGACGCCAACGCTGTTATTGTGCTGCCCATCTTCGCGTCGGCGCGAGAGGTGTCTACGGTTATCACTACGTCTGAACTCACACGAGCTATTGCGCGTAATCACTCGAACGTGCGGGAAGTACGTAGTATCGAAGAAGCGGTTTCAATTATTCGCTCGGAAGAAAAAACACCGAGCGTGATTGTGGCGCTTGGTGCGGGGGAACAATGGCGCGTTGTTAATGCATTACGCGCTAGTTGAGTTCTAAGTGAATGAGCGCACCATCATCAAAAATATACATATCCCGCCGTGCAGGATCCGGAATCACAATCTTCGGATCTTTTCCTTTATAGAGAGGGGTGACGATATGTCCTCCTCGTCCGTCGAGCTCAATAATGACGATTTGATATCCTTCAGTAATGATGAGGGCGTCGCGGCGTGGATAAAACGCTATTTGATCAACTCGGTACCGCGGTGTGTACACGCTCTCCGTGCGCTGACTGCCGTAAAACGGTATTGGCGCACGTGGATCTCGAGACACAAATACGACACCATTTTCAAACCACGCAAAATTCTGCTGTTGTGCATCTACCACTACAACTGCTTTTGTGGTGAACGTAATGAGCGTTTTCAGTTCCTCATCAATCACAATCGGTGTGGATGACGCCGCCACCAATGCGGATGCGACAAATTCTCCGGTGTTGACATTAAAATATTGTGTAATGTTGCCTTTTTTTGTGAGCGCGATTGCCGTTGTGTTCCATGGCTGCATGTCGGTAAATTCTCCACGGATAAGAATATCTAGACTCGGTGTGTCGTGCACCAGTACGGGACGTACTTCGGTGACAAGTTCCGGTGAGACATCAAGAGTTTTTTGCCACGTTTGAAATCCAGAGTGTTCTGCGCGTATCGTGTACGTTCCGGGCGTGAGGGATTGAATGAAGGTTGTGCGATTGATAATTGAGGATGTTTCAATATACGTATTATCCAAATATATTGCCACGTCCGAGGACGGTGTTGCGTAAATAAAGAGTCCACCAGTGAGGACAATATTTCCGTTTGCGTACCTATAGCCGAACGAATAGAGCAAAGTCACCGTAGCAATAATGAGAATAAAAATATAGGCAATCCAAAAGAAGAATTTGCGTGTGTAGGGTCGCATACGCGTATTCTACACCCAAAGGGGTGAGTGCGAAGAATCTACTCGTGCGGGAACTTCTGTGGTATAGTTGTCCTCAATAGTATGGCAATCATTCGGAAACTTGGCATCGATCTCGGTACCGCAAATACACTTGTATTTGTGCCGCACAAAGGGGTTATTTTGAATGAACCTTCGGTTGTTGCAATCTCAACAGAAACAAAAAAAGTACTCGCAGTTGGAGAAGAAGCGAAAGTTATGATCGGACGCACGCCGGAAACGATCATTGCGCACCGGCCACTCCGCGATGGCGTTATTGCGGATTATCGGGTCACCGAAGCAATGCTCCGCTATTTTATTCAAAAGGCGCTCGGTCGCATGCGATTCTTGCGCCCTGACGTGATGATTTCTGTTCCCGCCGGCGTCACATCTACCGAGCGGCGCGCCGTGATTGAGGCGGCGCTTCGGGCAGGGGCTCGCAATGCGTATGTCATTAAAGAACCAATTCTTGCCGCTATCGGCGCGGGACTCCCAATTTATGAAGCACATGGCAACATGGTTGTCGATATTGGAGGGGGTACCACCGATTCCGCTATCATTGCGCTTGGAGGAATCGTCAGCGCAAACTCTGTTAAAATCGCGGGAAATAAAATTGATCAGGCAATCGCAGACTATATTAAGGAAAAACTCAACCTAGCGATTGGGGAACGCACTGCAGAGGAAATAAAAATATCAATTGGTTCAGCCGTTCCAGTGGAACACGAGCTCACTTGTACCATCAAGGGCCGCGATTTTCTTACCGGTCTACCCCGCACCACTGAAATTTCCACCAACCAAGTAGTGGAGGCAATTCGGGGGAGTCTCGAAGGAATGCTCCGTTCCATAAAAATGACGCTTCAAGACGCCCCCCCCGAACTTGCCGCAGATATCATGTCAGATGGAATTGTGATGACCGGTGGCGGGTCGCTCCTTCGCAACATTGATGAACTGGTGCATCGCTCCACGGGAGTACCGGCACGCGTTGCAAACGATGCGCTCTTTTGTGTTGCAAAAGGCACGGGTACCGCGCTGGAGCATTTGGACACATACAAAGCAAGTGTGATGATGAAGAGATAATATGTCCACCCAGACGTACGTGACGACGGGCGTTTCAAATTTTAAAAAAAATCACTCGCTCCTCATTGTCGGTGGCTCCGAGCAGGCCCGCGCCGCGCTCATGGAGGATATCACCGCCGCGCTGTTTTGCTTCAAGGATCATGAAGAAGCGTGTGGAACGTGCGAGGGATGTAACGGATACCGCGCGATGCGCGCGCTGTATGTGGAAGACGTGATTCCAGAAGGACCTCATATTTATCGAGAACAAATAATCAAAATATTAGAAACAAGCGCACTCACGAGTGCCGCGCATATCCGAGTACTTCGCATTCGGCAAATCGATCGTATCACGAGAGAGGCGGCGGTGGTGCTTCTCAAGCGACTTGAAGAACCATCTATGAGTCTTAAATTTATTCTTACCGCGACGCGCGCCGCATTTGTGCTCCCCACTATTCGCTCTCGGTCCGCGGTACTCACACTTCCCGGGGGCGAAATTCCTCCCACAAGTGCACGATTTCATGGATTTACCGAAGCGTCCGTACTCGCCAAAGAACATGGAGATGACCGGGCGGCACTGGTCCGCGTGCTGACCGCGACGCTACACCATGTGCATGGATCATTTACCAAGATGGTAAAAAAACAAGAAATAGCAACCACGTCACTATCGGCGAGGCGCGCGTGTCTCCTGGCGCTTGCGACAGCTATCCACGACCTCGAATATACTACGGTGAATGCGCGTCTCACGGTAGATCACGCAGCCGCTGCGTGCGCGTTGCTTATGGAAAGCAAGTAGCGATACTCGCGTGTGGATGGTATGATATTTTTACTATGCATCCGAATATTACGATATTTATCAAAGACGCCGAGGGGCATCTCGAACATTTTCGAAAAGAATTACTCTCTATTCGTGCCGGGCGTGCGACTCCGTCGCTTATTGAACACGTGCCGGTAGATATGTACGGGGCGACGCAGCCTCTGCAACACGTCGCGTCTATCACCGCACCCGATCCACGTACCCTCATCATTCAACCGTGGGACAAAGCGGCGCTTGAACCAATTCGCAAAGCACTCGAATCTGCGGGACTCGGTGCAAATCCATCAGTGCAAGAAACGCGCGTGCTGTTACAGCTTCCACCACTGACGGAAGAGCGAAGAGAAGAATTTCAAAAACTTGTTGGAAGAAAAGCTGAAGAATCTCGCATTGGTATTCGTAAATCACGTGACAGTGCGCGGCAGGCAATACAGGCAGACGAAAAGGAAAAAAATATTTCTGAAGATGAAAAGTTTCGATTTCAAAAGACGCTCCAAGATGAAACAGACCGCATCATCGGAGTACTGGAATCCCTCGAGGAGGAAAAGCGCATAGAACTTGGCCGCATTTAACTGTTTGATACATGATTGAAACATTACTATTCATTCTGGTGCTTGCGGTGCTTGTACTTTCACATGAGTTTGGCCACTTCTACATTGCAAAGAAGAACAACATCGCGGTTGAGGAATTTGGGTTTGGATTTCCTCCACGCGTGTGGAGCAAGCGCGTAGGAGAGACGCTCTACAGTATTAATGCACTTCCACTCGGCGGATTTGTGCGCGTCGAAGGGGAAGACGGGCCCGTCATCAGCCCGCGGAGTTTTGGTGCGCAGACGGTATGGGTACGCATGGCAGTGGTGGTTGCAGGGGTCGTTATGAATATGTTGCTTGCATGGGTGCTCCTTACCGTGGTTGCGGCACTTGGACAGCCAGCCATGGTGGACGCAAACCATCCGGTAGGTACGCTCGAAGATGTGCGCGTACTCATCACGAATATTGCGCCAAATTCACCTGCCGCTACCGCGGGTATTCAGAATTTTGATGTCATTACATCAGTGACCATTGATGGCCGCGCGGAGACAATCGAAACGTCAGATGAATTTCAATCACTTGTTGAGGCATCAAAAGGTAAGGAAATGAGCGTTACACTTCGTCGTAGCGGCACTCCTGTGAGCGTTTCGCTCACTCCTCGCGTAACTCCTCCGGATGGCGAAGGACCTATTGGTATTAATCTCGGAGAAGTTGGTGTGACGCGCTCCTCACTCCTTGAGTCTCCCATTGTTGGGTTCACGCGTGCATTCGGTCTCGCCGGAGACATTCTTGGTGCGCTCTGGCGACTCGCAACATCACTCTTTGGTGAAAAACCGATTTCGGATCAATTCACCGGGCCCGTCGGTATTGCAGTGCTCATTGCAGACTCCACAAAACTCGGTATTTCATTTCTGTTCGAGCTGGTGGCGGTACTCTCAATCAATCTTGCCGTGATTAATGTGCTTCCTATTCCTGCGCTCGACGGAGGACGACTTTTCTTTCTCGGTATTGAGGCGGTACGTCGTCGTCCGATTGCGCCAAACATTGGACGCATTGCACACTCGGTCAGCTTCATCATTTTGCTACTCCTTCTCATCGGTATTACCCTGCGGGATGTCATGTTTCTCTTCCAGTAATATGCGTTGTCCGGAGTGGGTAAAAGTGCTACACTGACCCAGTCACTCGCTCATTTTATGTTGCAATCTCAACTGTTTTCTCGCACGCTCCACCAAGATCCAAAAGACGAACCCAGCGTGAACGCTCGGCTTCTTTCTCGTGCGGGCTACATTGATAAGCTGATGGCCGGTGTTTGGACATATCTACCACTTGGGTGGCGTGTGCTCTCCAACATCAACGCCATCATTCGTGAAGAAATGGACCACATTGGTGCGGTAGAGATGCATATGCCGGCACTCCAGCCGCGTGAGCTCTGGGAAGCGACAAATCGCTGGAGCGGACAGGAGATCATGTATCAATTCCAAGATCACGGCGGTAGGGACGTGGGACTTGCGTGGACGCACGAGGAGCTTGTTGCGGAAATTGCGAAACGCGCGATCGCGTCCTACCGAGATTTACCGCTTGCCGTGTATCAAATTCAATCAAAGTTTCGTGACGAGCCGCGTGCAAAAGCGGGGTTACTGCGTGGTCGCGAATTTTTCATGAAAGATTTATATAGCTTCCACACGACCGAGGAGGAGCAAGATGCGTTTTACAATTCGGTCAGGCAAGCATACCGAAATATTTTTACTCGCTGCGGCGTGGACGCGCGCGAAGTAGAAGCGTCGGGAGGTGCTTTTACCGATAAATTCTCTCACGAGTATCAGGTTCTCACCGAGTCGGGTGAGGATACAATTGTGTACTGTCCGTCCTGCACGTTTGCGCGAAACGCAGAGGTTGCGGAAGGAACAGAAAAGTGTCCAAATTGTGGCGGCGCACTCACGCGCGCAAAATCAATTGAGGTAGGAAATATTTTTAAACTTGGTAAGCGCTTTCCAGAAGCGTACGACTTGAAATATAAGGATGCGAACGGAAAAGATCAGTATCCGCTGATGGCGAGTTACGGAATCGGTCCCGGACGTCTTATGGGCACCATTGTTGAAGTGTTCAGTGACGACAAAGGAATAATTTGGCCGCGTGAAGTGGCTCCGGCACTCGTGCATCTCATTCCGGTTGGTGCTGGTGGAACTGTGACAATGGAAGCTCGGGGCCTGTATGAGCGACTCCACGGAGCACACATCACCACACTGCTCGATGATCGCGCAGACGCAAGCGCAGGAGAACGATTTGCAGACGCCGATCTTCTTGGACTGCCGTATCGCGTGGTCGTATCGGAAAAAACACTCAAAGAAAAAAAATATGAGCTCAAGCATCGGAGCGGTGGGGAGGCACAATTGGTCGATTTCGATACGCTCATCTCACTCATTCGCTCCTAATACGTATGTTCGGACGACTCCTACAACGATTTGCGAACGATATTGGCATTGACCTGGGTACCGCCTACACACTTGTCTATGTGAAGGGAAAGGGTGTTATCATCAACGAGCCCTCTGTTGTCGCGGTCAATCAAAAAACAGGAAAAGTGCTCGCTGTGGGTAGTGCCGCAAAGCGTATGGTGGGGCGTACTCCCGCGCACATTACTGCACATCGCCCACTCGTGGACGGTGTTATTTCTGATTTCGAAGTAACGCAAGAAATGATCCGTTACTTCATTGAACGTGTATACGGTTCGCAGGTGCGTCGCATTGCGCGTCCTCGCGTGGTGATTGGCGTTCCTTCGGGAATTACCGAAGTAGAACGACGCGCCGTGAAAGACGCCGCAACGTCTGCCGGTGCGCGTGAAGTATTTTTAGTAGAAGAACCCATGGCTGCGGCGATTGGTGTGCGTATGAATATCCAAGATCCGGTAGGAAACATGATTGTGGATATTGGAGGAGGCACGACAGATATTGCGGTTATTTCACTCGGGGGTATTGTCGCAGCAAAAAATCTTCGCATTGCTGGAGACCGACTCAACAAAGACATTATTGATTACGCACGCGAAGAATTTAAAATGCTTATCGGAGAGCGCACCGCAGAAGACCTCAAGATTGCACTGGGATCCGCCGTTCCACTGTCTGAAGAGTTAGAGGCCGCCATGCGCGGACGCGATCTCGTCTCGGGGCTTCCTCGCGAAGTTATTGTGACAGACTCTGACATGAGAGAGGCGCTCAAGGGATCGGTGCAGATTCTTGTGAAAGCAGTAAAAGAAACTGTTGAGATGACGCCACCAGAACTTGTTGCAGATATTATTCATCGCGGAATTGTACTTGTCGGGGGAGGGTCACTCCTCCGTGGTCTGGATATCTTACTTGAAAAAGAAACGCACATTCCCGTACACATTGCTGACGACCCCCTTACGGCGGTAGTGCGTGGCACGGGTATTATTCTTGAAGATCTTGACGCGCTCCGTGAGGTACTCATCGAGCCTGACGAAGAAGCGTCGTTTACCTAAATCATGCGTCGCCGCAGCTTCATTGGTATCATCATCGCGACGTGTATTGCGTCCTATGTAACATTGAGTGTCGTTGGTTTTTTTCAACCAGTGCGCATTGCGCTCATGCACATTGCGCTTCCACCTATTTTGAGTGTTGAAGAATCGTTGCGGTTTATTCGTAATGGGTGGGACCAGCTCGGATTTGGATCACGCACGGCCATTCAGGGGCTTACAAATCAGGTGGGACAATTGCAGGAAAACTTACTCACGTCTCAAGCGCGTGTCACCGAGCTCGAAGCCCTCAACACAGCATTTGTGGAAGGCGGTGTGAATGAGGGAGATATGCCTGCGCGGGTACTGATGCGGACGCTCGATGGATTTGAAAATACGATTATCATTGACCGGGGCGCTTCCGACGGCGTTCGTACTGGAAATCGTATCCGCACTTCATCTGGACTCGTTGGAGAAGTGACCGTGGTGACCGAGCATCGGAGTTCCGTAAAAATATATTCCACTCCGGGGCATATTATCGAGGGACTACTGCTTGACGTGAATGTGCCACTCCAGATTCAAGGGCTTGGTCTTGGTATATACAGTGCACGTATCCCAAGTGACGTTCTTCCAAAAGAGGGAATGGTCGTTGTCAATAATGCGTCGGAAAAGTTGGTCTACGGCGTTATTACTGCAGTGGACCTGCAACCCACAAGTTCGTTTGCTGACGTGCGTATTGAATCCCCGACAAACGTGCAAACAATTCAACGATTATTTGTTATGCGTTCCGAATGATTCCAGAACTGCTCATCGTTGGTGCAGTGATACTGATGGCACAAGCACCTCGCAGTGTGGGTGTAGTGATGTTGCTCATTGCAGGACTGATGTATGAATCGTTATCATCACTGCCAGTGGGGATCACTATTGGATCTCTCGCAAGTGCGTACGTTGCGATCGAAATGTTGAAACGTCGACTCCTATTTGAGCAGCCCATCGCAATACTCCTTCTTGAGCTCACCGGTATTGGCACCTACCTGGCGGTCAAAACAGGGATGGTGCTTGTGCTACTACGCGGGGCACTTGCACCCACCATAATCACGCGTGGGGTGTCGAGCGCGGTACTCTATATGATTACGCTCTTGATATTCTCGGTTGCATTTATGTTGAGTTATTACCTCTATCATGCGTTGGTATCAAAAACTCAAAAAGCGCGATTACGCTGACTATATTGGATTTGATGAAGTACTCGTAGATTCCGGCGCTTTTTTTGGCGATGATGAAAGCCGGGTTGCGGTGGTAGAGCGTCCGTTCTCATCATTTTCATACCTGCTCTTATTCGCCATTTTACTGACCATGGGGACACTACTTTTTGGGCGTACCGCATACCTCGGAACAGTCGAGGGGGAAGCATTTGCCGCTCGCTCCACAGAAAACCATTTACTCCGTGAAGTTTATACCGCAGACCGCGGCATCATTTACGACCGCAAGGGGAGGGTGATTGTTTCTAACAGTTGGGTACCCGAAGAAGAGCGGAGTATCCGAGTGCTTGTACACCCTACCGCATTTTCACACGTGGTCGGATTTGTCGGTGCGCCGTCAGAAAAAGATTTGGCGCGTGACAAGGAGCTGCGCGATTACGAAGCGCTTGGTCGCGACGGCGTGGAATACACCTACGACGAAATTCTCCGCGGGGAAGTCGGTGAGCGACTAAAAGAAGTCAACGCAAAAGGAGAAATTATATCATCGGGATTTGTTGATCCACCGGACGCGGGTGGAAATATTGCGCTCACCATTGACCGCGAGCTCCAGATAAAAACATATATTGAGCTCGAAAACATCATTAAAGAGCAAGGATTTCGTGGGGGTGCGGCAATATTCTTTAATGCAAATAACGGCGAAATTCTCACAATGACGAGCTACCCAAGCTTTGACGCAAGTGTATTTTCAAAAGGCATCACGCGCGAAGCGTATGCGGAACTCGTCGGTGATCCACGGAGTCCATTATATAACCGAGCGATTGCTGGCACCTACGCTCCCGGATCTACCGTAAAGCCATTTTACGCGACGGCTGCACTCCATGAGAATGTGATATCGCCCGACAAGCAGATTTTGAGTACCGATGCGCTACTCATTCCAAACCCATATCAACCAGGAACATTTACCCGTTTTGGAGAATTTCGTGCCCAAGGACTTGTTGATATGCGGAAAGCCCTCGCAGTATCTTCGAACATCTATTTTTATACTATTGGCGGAGGATATGGCGATGTGGCGGGGCTTGGCATCTCGCGTCTGACTGCATGGCTTCAAAAATTTCGCATCGGAGAAATAACTGGCATCGATCTATCGGGAGAAAAACAAGGCACCATTCCGGACGCCACGAAAAAAGCAGAACGCCATCCGGATGATCCCACGTGGCGTCTGGGAGACACGTATCACTCGAGTATTGGACAGGGGGACTTTGCGATTACCCCGCTTCAAATGGGTGTTGCGCTTTCTGCGCTGGTGAATGGGAAAGAACTTGTTACTCCGCATGTACTTGGCGCGGTACTCTCGGGGCCCGAAAAACAAGAAATGAGCACAAGAGGAACTGCTATCGCGCTGGACCCCGCGCATCTCCAGGTGGTAAAGGAGGGAATGGTGATGGCCACACAGATCGGTACTGCGCGCCTCCTGGGAGGGTTACCATTCGCCATTGCGGCAAAATCCGGAAGTGCTGAAATAGGAAACAAACAGCGCTCGCATTCGTGGCTGCTTGCATACACCACAGACACCAAAGAACCGCTTGGTATGGTGATATTTCTCGAAGCGGGGCCTCGGGAAAACAACGTTGGATCGGGAGTACTTGCGTACCGGATTCTCGAATGGGTAGCACAAAACGAAGGTGTGGACGCCGTGATGTCAAGGGATGCTATACCCACCGAGGCACCTTGACCGTTCAGAAAGGATTCAGTAGAATGATCCAAACACACCGCGCCTCTGGGCGCGTTTAGCACATAAATGCCATAAGGATAAATACATGTCAAAATCACACGATGAATTTTCAGACGAATATATTTCACAGGAGGGGTTGAACGCGCTCAAGCACGAACTTGAGGAATTAAAAGGTCCCCGCAGAATTGAAATTGCAAATAAATTAGAATTTGCAAAAGGCCTGGGGGATCTCTCGGAGAATGCAGAATACGCACAAGCCAAAGAAGAACACATGGTCAACGAGGCGCAAATTCAGCGCCTTGAGGACTATATGTCACGTGCGAAAATCATTGAGAAACGCGCAGGTCGCGATACGGTGGGACTTGGTACCATACTGACCGTTTCCAGTGACGATGGCACAGAAGTGACCTATACTATAGTTGGTACGCAGGAAGTAAACGTATCCGAAGGAAAAATTTCACACGAATCTCCATTTGGCAGAGCATTTCTCGGCCACAAGGTGAGTGAAAAAGTGATAGTGAAAGGACCAAAAGGTGATCGGGCATACCGCATTACCGAAATTAAATAATGTCAGGAGAAGACATTCGCAATATCCGCTTCGCAAAAATGCAGCGCCTCGCAGAGCGCTTTGGTTCGGCGTTCCCATCGGAGATTGCGCGCACACATACCACCGCAGAGGTATCGGGAAATTTTAAGACACTCCTCAAAAAAAAGCGTCTGACACTAACGGTTGCGGGCAGAGTGCGGGCAATTCGTGGGCACGGAGGGGCAACATTCGTCGATATTGATGACGGCACCGGAAAGATCCAAATCTATCTCAAAAAGGACGACATCGGTGACGAACTCTACGGAGCCTTTGAGGGCAACATCGATGTGGGCGACATTGTCGAAGTCACGGGGACACCATTTCTGACTAAGCGCAAAGAACCAACTGTGCTCGTGTCCAATTGGCGTCCACTTGCAAAGGGGCTTGCGCCACTTCCAGACAGTTGGGTGGGCCTGCAAGATATGGAGGAGCGTTTTCGTACCCGTGCGCTCGATTTACTTACAAACGAAGACACGCGCGCTAGGTTCAAGCGTCGTCGCGACACCATTGCCACGATGCGTAAGTTTTTAGAAAAAGAAGGATTTGAAGAGGTGGAAACTCCGATTCTTCAGCCAATGTATGGAGGCGCGCTCGCACGTCCCTTCGAAACATTTCACAATGCGCTCGGCGAAAAACTCTACATGCGCATCGCGCCAGAGCTGTATTTAAAGCGTCTCATTGTAGGAGGTATGCCGCGCGTATTTGAAATTGGAAAGAATTTTCGGAATGAAGGCATCGATGTTTCGCACTCTCCAGAATTCACCGAGCTTGAAGGATATATGGCGTATGAAGACCGTGCGTCACTTGAATTGTTTCTTGAGCGCATGGTGATGGCTGTGGTCAAGCAGGTGGTTGGCAATTTGTCATTTACGTTTGATGGAGAGACCATCAAAATTAAAAAACCATTCAAGCGCATCAAGTTTATGGACGCAATTAAAGAATACGCGCTCCTCCCTGGCGTGGAGAGTATGAATATGGAAGAGCTCAAAGCCGCGACCGAACGACTTGGCATCCAAGTAGGCCGCGCAATGAGTCGCGGGAAACTGCTTGATGAAATATTCAAAAAAGCGGTACGCAAACACCTCATGAGTCCCACGTTTGTTACACATCATCCGCTTGATATCTCTCCGCTTGCAAAAGCCGCTCCCGGCGGGCAGTACGCCGACCGCGTACAGTTGATTATAGGTGGACAGGAGGTGATGAATGCGTATGCCGAGCTCAATGATCCACTCGAACAGCGCAAGCGCTTTGAAGGGCAAGAAGAGCTTCGTAAAAGCGGAGATTTGGAGGCAGTGTCCGTGGATGAAAACTATTTGGAAACAATGGAATACGGTATGCCCCCGACCGCGGGATTTGGTATTGGCGTGGACCGTTTTGTGCAACTGCTCACCGATACACACAATGTCCGCGAAGTAATTCTGTTCCCACTACTTCGGACAAAGAAGGAAGGAGAGCAGGAGTAATGAAATAAACAAGGTGGTGAAATATATTAGGAGCGCGACCGTGAGGTCGCGCTCCTGTTCGAAATTCACTCTACGGAATCTCTATTTGTGAAATGAGTTGAAATTTCACATCGTAGGGATTGTCAATCCCGAAACGTCCGAATGCCGCTTTGATATTGATCGTCCCCCAAAACTGCTGCGCTTCGATCTCTATGGCATGAAGATCTTTTTGCAGTTTGCATTGGACGGAGTAGCAGATTTCGCCGCAGCCGTGTAAGCCAACCGTGGTGAGAGCGCTAACGAGCGCTCTGTAGGCGCTAAATAGATCGATTAAGCGCGGCCGGATGAAGTTGATGAGTTCGGTCGGGACCTCAATGTATTGTTTTGACATTCCCACGTTGTTCTCCTTTATTTTAACACTGATGGATTCTAGCATTGGTATACATGTTCAGAGCTGAAATGTCAATTGAACTCAAGTAAGCAATAGATCAGCGTTAATATAATGATCCGCCGTCCCGATGTGCATCGGGACGGCGGTTTCGTATGCATGGGACTATAGATTTCACGGTAGCAGTTTCAGTTGGCCGTATGCTTCAGAAAGTACGTTCCGCAATCTTCGCAGTATGCGTAGTCCAGACGATCGACGCGGAGCACAGAAAGAATGGTGACATCTCTCGTGTGAGCTTCTCCGCATTTTCGAAGTGTATGTTTGAGTGTCTCTCCACGCAGTGCGACAAATTCTTTGTGCACGAATACATCATTCTTTTTGCCACAATTCGCGCAGTGGTTTTCGTAGGCGTAGACGACCTGGCGACATCCGTTGCACCGAGGTTGGGAAGCAAGTGTTGCAATGAACCGTCGAGAAGTGTTGCGACGCGACATGACCCCCTCCACACGGCAATCTGAGCGTGAACATAGCACCACCGTCCATATATCGTCAAATTCGATTTTTCCTTACAGGGCCTTCCTTGCCGGGTGAGCATTTATGCACATCTTTATATATAAAATATGTGTTTTTACTCATAAGTGGTATAGACTATATATGAAGTGGGAAGAAGTGGAATAAATTGTGGATAACTCTTATCTTATATGCTCATCGGAGAATATCTCCATCGACTAGATCCAAAGAGGCGAGTATCCATTCCTGCCAAAATGCGCAAGGTCTTTGGCGATCGTCTCATTGTCACGCGAGGACTTGATCAGTGCTTATTCCTCTACACCGAGTCGCAGTGGCGGGTGATTGCGAGTAAACTCTCCGAGCTTTCCATGGGGCAGACGCGTACCAGACAATTTGTGCGCATGATGCTTGCCGGTGCAGAAGAAGTTGAACTTGATACCTTGGGACGCGTGCTCATTCCCGATCACCTCGCAACGTATGCCGGACTGAAAGGGGAAGTGGTGGTCACGGGAGTGTATACGCGCGCCGAGATATGGGCGAAGGACACGTGGGAGAACTATCGCACCTTGGTCACCGAGCGGGCGGACGAGCTCGCAGAAGAATTAGGAAATCAAGGAGTGTATTAATATGCCCCGGCGTGTACATGAGCCCGTCATGGTGAGGGAAGTGCTCGAATATCTTAATGTAAAAACCAATATGAATATTATCGACGCGACATACGGTTCCGGAGGACACGCAACAGCGATCCTTGAACGCGTGCGCCCACATGGGTGTGTACTTGGCATCGAGCGCGATCCCGCACTCTTCAAAATAGCAAACAGGCACGAAGGCATCACCCTGAAGCACGGCACATACACCGATATGCAGACCATGGCAACGGCCGCGCGCATGACGCCAATTCATGGGGTGCTCTTCGACTTCGGCGTAAACATATTCCATTTTGTAGCGAGTAATCGTGGATTTTCATTTCAAAAAACCGAACCGCTCGATATGCGATTTGATACGACCGACGGAGAGACTGCCGCACACATCATCAACACCTACCCAGCCGATCGCTTAACCGATCTCATCGGGAGATACGGCGAAGAACGCTATGCCAGAGGCATTGCGCAAGCGATCGTGCGAGAAAGAAAGCGTGCGCTTATTATCACCACTGATCAGCTTGTCGCGGCGGTCAGTGCAGGTGTGCCAGCATGGTATCGGCGCGGAAAGACACATTTCGCAACGCGAACGTTTCAGGCGTTTCGCATTGCCGTCAACCGCGAGCTCGATACCATGCGCACTGGTCTTGAGGTGGCATGTAGTACCGTGGCAGTAAGCGGGCGAGTGCTCGCGCTCACATATCATTCGCTCGAACACAAGTTAGTGAAGCAAGTATTCGGAAGTCGCGGGAACGGCGCGTCAGTCACTGCGCACGCCATTAAACCAACACGCGAAGAAATAAAAGCAAACCCGAGCGCACGGTCCGCACAATTACGTATATGGGAGCGAACAAACTAATGCGATGACACACCGACTTTCACGCATCAACGTGTTCCTCGGCATCGGTATTATTCTGTTTATTGCCGCATGGCTCGGACTGGTGGAGCGCCGCATGCACTACGCAAATGTAGTTTCTCAACTCGAGCAACACAATAAAGAACTCACGGGAACGCTTACGACGCAGCAGCAAAAATTTAACACTACTGTTGCAAAGGAAAATCGAACGTTACAGCAGGAAGGAACGCTCAAGGCAGAAGACGCGCCGATATTTGTATACCGTGGAGGTGGTACTGGCGTAGCACTCGCGGGACCTAGCCGGTAACATAGAGCTACATGGAAGCGACAAAGCGACTCCGGATTCTACAGGGGTTTATTATCCTGATTTTTTGCGGAGTCGCATTTCGCCTTGGCGTGCTTCAAATTGTAAAGGATGATATATACCGTGCGCAGGCCGCTTCCGGTATTTCAAAGGACGCCGAACTCAAACGTGGTGATATTTATTTGCAGGGGAGTGATGGGTTGTTTGTCGCTGCTACGGAAGCGGTTTTTTACACCGTTGCAATCGACTCACGAAAAATCGTTGATTCCACGGCGGTGTACGAGTTTCTCAACCGTGAATTTGCGCTTTCAAGGGCCGATTTTAATGCCAAAACACGCGACGTTTCCGATCCGTTCGAAGAGGTGGCGCGTCGCGTTTCCGAAGAGCGATATCTCGCATTAGAGCAAATTGCGCCCGTAGGAATTATTTTTGTTCCAAATACCGATCGATACTATCCCGGTGGTACGCTCGCGTCTCACGTGATTGGATTTCTTGGAGATTCGGCCGGAGGACGAAAAGGAAGTTATGGAATTGAGCAAGAATATGAAAATATACTTGCGGAAGAGACAACGTTCGCTCCCACCTCATTATTTGAATCATTTCGTGGGGGATTGAAATACGGTACCGGCGAGAGCGCCGTTGTGCTTACCATTGATGCCGCGCTTCAAACATATGTCGAGGACGTCCTTGACCATACGCTTGAGCAGTACTTCACCGCGCGCGGTGGCGCAATTGTCATGGATCCGCGCACCGGAAGAATTCTTGCAATGGCGGGACGCCCCACATTTGATCCCAATGACTATCAAAATGTTTCAAGTGAAAAAGCGTACATCAATCCCAATACGAAAAACCAGTATGAAATGGGGTCAGTGGTAAAACCGCTCACATTTCTTGCGGCGTTTAACGCGGGAGCTGTGCGTCCCACCGACACATATTTTGATTCGGGATATCGCAAGATCGATGGATACACGGTAAATAACCACGACAAAAAGGGAAGAGGAACGATTCCTTTGCAAGAAATTCTCAATCAATCACTCAATACTGGTGTGATACACTTAATGGAAAAAATGGGTATGAGTACGTTTAGTGCTTTTTTTACCTCTCTGAAGCTTGGTGAAAAAACTGGCATTGAAGTGCAGGAAACGCCCGGCAATATCAAAAACCTTAGCTCAAAATATGAAATTGATCACGCAACTGCATCATTTGGACAGGGGATTGGAGTCACTCCCATAGGACTCATTCGTGCACTTTCAACCGTTGCGAATAGCGGGGTAGAGCCAATGCCGTATCTCGTTGAAGAAGTACGTCATGCAGACGGTACAGTAACCAAGCATGCGGACAACTCCGGTGAACGTGTGGCGTCTGAAGTGGCTGCTGCGCAAATATCCAAAATGCTCGTCACCGTGGTGGATGATGCGTTACTGCAAGGGAAAGGAAAAATCACTGGCTACTCTGTGGGCGCAAAGACCGGCACGGCACAACTTCCAAACCCAAATGGCGCAGGATACATTGATGCGTATCTACACTCATTCTTTGGCTACGCCCCCGCAACGAATCCAAAGTTCATTGTGTTACTCTATATGGAGCGTCCCGTTGGCGCTGCGTTTTCATCCATATCACTCACGCCGCCGTTTAAAGACATCATGACCTATGCGCTTCAGTACTATCAGATTCCTCCCGATCGGCAAACACAATGACCAATATTTTCAAAACAGTTATCACAAAATATCTCGAGGCAACTGCGCGCCGAGTCATTAAACGTGAACATCCGCGTATCGTGGGTATCACTGGTAGCGTGGGAAAGACAAGCACGAAAGAAGCCATTGCGTGTGTACTTGGCGCGACGGAGCGCGTGGGGAAGAGTCAAAAAAGCTATAACAGCGAAATAGGACTTCCATTTGCGATACTGGAGCTTACCAGTCCCTACCGTTCCGTCGTTGGGTGGATACGCGTACTCCTCGTCTCCGCGCTGCGCGCTGTGCACACACCAAGTTACCCTCGTACACTGGTGCTTGAAATGGGCGTCGACAAGCCGCGAGACATGGATCTGCTCCTTCACATTGTGCGCCCGCATATTGCCGTGATGACCGCGATTGGAGACACACCGGTGCATATGGAGCGTTTTCAGAATGCCGCCGCACTCGTGCGTGAAAAAGCAAAAATATTTTCCAAACAAGGACACGAAGATTGGGCAATTCTCAATT
This sequence comes from uncultured Candidatus Saccharibacteria bacterium, assembly GCA_964354975.1. Taxonomy (GTDB): domain Bacteria; phylum Patescibacteriota; class Minisyncoccia; order Ryanbacterales; family HO2-45-13; genus CAYHBS01. The sequence continues at coordinate 3,383 of CAYHBS010000005.1, read as the reverse complement.
ACGACGATGATGTGGTGCGCGCGCTTGCACAGGCCGCAAAAGGAAAAGTGCTCACGTACGGATTTCACAAAGACGCAGATATTCGCGCATCCGAGTACAAACTGCTGTACACACACGAAAGCGCAACGATGCCCGAAGGCATTACGTTTAAAGTTGAATACAAAGGAAGTGCGGTGCCGGTACGTCTGTACGGTGCACTGGGGAGGCAGCAAGTGTATAACGCGCTTGCCGCTGCTGCAGTGGGCATTGCGCGGGGAATGAATCTTATTGCGATCAGCGAGGCGCTTCGCAACTACGAATCGCAGCCCGGTAGACTCCGCGTGATTGATGGTATCAAAGGTTCACACATTCTCGACGACACGTATAACGCCTCACCGCTTGCGGTGCATGCCGCACTCGACACTCTGGGAGATATTAAAAAAGGCCGCGCGATTTGCGTGCTGGGCGATATGTTAGAGCTCGGCGCAGCGTCCGAGACCGCACACCGCGAAATCGGCAAACATGTTTCCGAAGTGTGCGACAACTTATTTATCGTAGGTCCGCATTCGTATTTCATCGCCGATGAAGCAATTAAATTTATGCCCGCCGCGCGTATCATCGAAGCGCCCGACGCAATCACGGCGGGACACGCCGTACAGGAAATGGTGGATGAAGGGGACATTGTGCTTGTAAAAGGATCGCAAGGTATTCGCATGGAACGTGCGGTGGAGGAAATAATGGCGCACCCCGAAGAGCGCGCGCATGTGCTCGTGCGCCAAGAGGATGTATGGAAGGAAGCGGAGGAGCGGGGAAACGCGAGGTTTCTTCAGCAGCTATTTGGCTCGGCAATTGTACTTGGTGGCGTAGTCATCACCCCCATCACCTGGCCTATTGCTGTGGTAATCGTATCGCTCGGTGTTTGGATATATCGTAACGCATCAAGGCCGTATATTGCGTAATAAATCTACAATATGAAAAAGAAGCAACCACAAAAAAATATTGTTATATATCAGGTTTCAAGTGGTGCAATTGAGATGCGTGCTGATTCAACGCACGACACAGTTTGGGCGACTCTCGATCAAATTTCAGCAGTATTCAATAGGGATAAGTCCGTGATTTCTCGTCACTTATCCCAAATTTATAATGACAAAGAACTTAATAGAAAGGCAACTGTTGCAAAAAATGCAACAGTTCAAATCGAAGGTGGGCGACGCGTTGTTAGACATATCGAGTACTACAATCTTGATGCCATTCTATCCGTCGGCTACCGAGTCAATTCCAAAACTGCAACAAAATTCCGAAAATGGGCCACCAAGACACTACGGGAGCATATTACAAAAGGATATACCTTCAATCGCAAGCAAATTGCCCGCAATTATGCGTCGTTCATGAAGTCCGTGACTGATGTGCAGTCACTCTTGCCAACACACACGCTATTAGATCCGGTCACTATTTTGGAGTTGATTAAGGAATTCTCCAGCACGTGGGTCTCGCTCGACGCATACGATAGAGATGTACTCACGCCCATCGGCGTTACCAAAAAAGCAATTGCACTATCTGGTGACGAACTTACGTCTGCCATTTCTCAGCTACGCAAGGGGTTAATGGACAAAGGCGAAGCAACGGAGTTATTTGCACAGGAAAGAGAGCGGGGAAGTATATCGGGTATTGTGGGTAACGTTATGCAGTCATTTGGAGGAAAACCAATTTATGCAAGTATTGAAGAAAAGGCGGCACACCTGCTCTATTTTATGGTGAAAAATCATCCATTTTCGGATGGAAACAAACGATCGGGTGCTTTTGCGTTTATATGGTTTTTACGAAAGGCGAAGTTTAAGAAAGCAGCAATGATAAGTCCGGGCGCCCTTACAGCGCTGACGCTGCTAGTCGCGGAAAGCGATCCAAAAAAGAAGGAGCAAATGATTGCGCTCGTCACTCGCGTCATGTAGCAATTGAGCCCATTTAGAGCAATTAGAGATTAGATCAATTAGAAATTGTTTAAGTGTCTTGCCTTGTTTGTAAGTGCGTTTTTTTGTATACTCGCTATCAGCTAAAAGCTTCAAGCTATAAGCTATTGTATTGGCCCTATCGTCTAACGGTTAGGACGGAAGCTTCTCAAGCTTTAAATCGGGGTTCGATTCCCCGTGGGGTCACCCGTCGAAAAAAGAGTCCTCCTATTGGAGGCCTTTTTTCTTGGGTGACCACAAAAACGTTACCTGCGTAACGTTTGTCGGGGATATCGAAAGTCGGAGCGTCGCGCCCTAGCGCGTGCGAGACGGGGTAGCGGAATTTGCAGAGCACTGCAAATATTCGTGACCGATTCCCCGTGGGGTCACAAATCGTAGCTTTGCTAGGACGACAACTGCTTGTCGTCCGGGCGATTTGTGAAGCCGCAGTTATATTTCGATACCAATCGGTATATTGCTGATTTGCAAGTTAAAAAGGTACATGATGTGCGACATGGGTATATGAGGTCGGATTTCGGAATTTGTTCGTGGTATATTGAATGTATGAAATCGGTGTATGCGGAAATTGGGTATGGGAATAATACATTTCTCTCAACTGAAGTTGAGGAGGGAGAGCATGAATACCGTGTGCCTGGGTTCATCAAACCTGAGCAGGTTGAGGGATACTACGTTCGGATCTGGATAGGAAAGAAGGTATATATTGCATCAACAAACCGTGGGTTTCGCATCCAAACAAAAAACAGAAATAACTTTAAAGTGCTCTTCGGCATCGGCGGCACCTCCGAAAACCCTCCTGAACCCTTTATATAAATAAATACACTTAGGAACCATTCGGGCGAATAGTAGAATAGAAATTGTCTATTTGTAGACTGAATATTGTGCGACATGGGTATATGCGCCCCGATTTTAGGTTTATGAGTGAGTAGAATTTAAATTGTGTCAAAATTTCAGAGCTATGATATGCTTCTCATATGTCAGACGTAACCAAAATAAAGAACAGCGAAAATGCAGTCATCATTGAAGCATGGGACGGTGTATTGTTTGAGAAGTTTAGTCGGTTTAAATATATTTTCTTAGATGGACTTGCGGTGCATGGCACAGTGGCACTGAGACGCATTAAGCCCGCAAAGGGCCAGAGGGTGATTGATATTGGTTGCGGTTTTGGAGACGGAACTGCCGAAATAGCGGAATTTACCGGACGCGCATACGGCGTAGATTGTTCACCTAATTTTATTAAGTACGCAAATGAGCATTATGCCGACAAGGAGGGGAACGTAACGTTTGATATCAAAGATGTACAGGTAGATAATCTCGGTGGGCCATACGATCTCGCGTTCGCTCGATTCGGCACCATGTTTTTTTCAGATGCAACTGCTGCGCTAAGAAATATATGCAATTCATTGAAACCAGGAGGAAGAATGACCATGGTGGTGTGGC
>CAYHBS010000004.1:0-68321 GCA_964354975.1 uncultured Candidatus Saccharibacteria bacterium | reverse complement strand
GCTAACGAGGTAGGGTGTAAAAGCCCTCGTGGGTTCGAATCCCACCGTCTCCGCATTGGTAAAACAGAGAGCGCCACCCGGCGCTTTTTGTTTTACCAAATATGTATTAGGATGAAAGGGATTCGAAGGGAAGTCCGGGGGACTTTCCCGGGATTTTCGAAAAGAAAATCGAATCCCACCGTCTCCGCCAGATGTCCAAGTTCGAACCATGTATAAATACCACCATCCAAAATCAATAGATATTAACCTCTCGGGAGAGGAAGGTTTTCGCATACGCCAAAAGGCCGCCGATTTTATTTCGGAACACCAAAATAAAACTGGAGCTCAAAGGGGTAGTGTATCCGAACAAAGTTATGGAGCGTTGGCAGAAATTATTATTCGAAATCAGTTAAACATGCCAGAAGTTAATCCGGATGATCATCCTTTAGGATACGATATTTTATTGCCTTCCGGAGTAAAGATCGACGTTAAGTGTCGTGGAGGAGAAAAACCATTTCTCGAAGAGTATATGGGCTTAGATGGTTTACCAAGAGAATCAAAACATAACTTCTTCGCTAGACAGCTCTACGACGACAATTTAGATGCTGATGCTTATGTTATGACGCATTTAATGCGCCCAAAGACTCCAGCAGGATCTCCTGTTTTACCAGGCACAAAAAGACAACGTAAGTGGATACTTTATGTATGTGGTTGGGTTTCGAAAAAAAGGGTACTGCGCGAAGGTGTATATCTTCCACCCGGTGCAATATCAGAACGTGGTAGAGAGTGGTTTGCCTATCGAGCGCATGAAATTGAATTTTATAATAGAAATTTAAATGGACTTGAGTCCATAACCGATTTACTAAAAATAGAACCTGAAGACGTGAAATTGGATGCGGAGAAAAAGGGAGATTTAAATCTTACTCGGGTCGATACTTTACGTATCGGCTACGATCTTGTTGGACGGGGTGTGTTACAACAAAAACACCTTGATTATATTAAAAACGAAATGCACTTAAATGGAGAGGTGAGCCCCTTCCTACACCCCAATCAGTCGATTCATGTTCTAAAATGGCTCCTTGAGAAGGAGGTTATCACCCAACAAGAATAGAGTGAAATGGTGGAAAAAATACCGGAGACGGAATTTGAAGGTTTTTAATACTTTAAACTAAAAAAGTTTATTACTAGTAGCTTTGTATTGATTTTCAGCTTCTTTGATACGCTTTTTGGAAACCTCGATATAATCCACTTTATGTTTCTTGAACAGATAAACATCTTCGTTTTTTTCAATCCCAATAAATTTTCTTCCTTCTAAAACGGCCGAAACAAGGAAACTGCCGCTTCCGCAAGTATTGTCTAGCACAACTTCGCCCTCCTTTGTGAAAGTGCGAATTAGATAGCGACCAAGCTCTACTGGTTTTTGTGTAGGATGATAAACTTCGCCCTCACTTTCGGCGGTTTTAAAATAAACAACATCGGTAGGATACCTTTCGCCATTGCTTTTTACCTCAACGGTTTTGAAATTGCCATAGCTTCCAGTGAATTGATCTTTCCTAAAACCTTTATTATAAGGCTCACCATAAGTCATCTGAGGATTATATTCGGGCTGACTCTTATAAAAAATACAGATATCCTCATGCTTCCTCAACGGTTGTTTTTTGGCATTAAGAAAGTTTGTCGGTTTTGATTTTACCCAAGTGATTTTGTATTTAAATAATCTTGAGTTAGACAACATCAAATTTGCCGTAAAGAGCCCCTGTCCCGTAAGAGCAATGACACCCTTATCTTTTATAATTCGCTCATAGTGCTTCCAAAGTTGGTCAATCGGGATGACACTGTCCCAATGGTTTTGCGTAGTACCGTATGGCAAATCACACAAAATCATGTCTATTGATTTTGCTGGAATTGACTTCATTACTTCTAAGCAATCTCCCTTAATGACCTGACCCATAAAGTTAGAGATTGTCTTTCCGCCACTCTTTACTGTTTTCGTTTTTATTTCTTCTACGCCGAGATTTTTCCGCAAATACCAAAGGCAGTAAGTGTTTAGTGGTAACCCCTCCCGTTGCGCGCGTTGCTCTAGCTCAAGATACGAGTCGGTTCCAAGCAAGTTGCGTAACTCGCTACTTCCTAAATCAACTATGCTCTTATATAAATCTATATTTCTCTCACCGAAAGCCAAAATAACACCCTTTGCTTTTGGGTTCGTTTCTTTGTAGTCAGAAAAATAAACTGCTTTGAAAATCTGATTGCTCGCCATATGTATATTATAGTATGATACCTATATAAAAAGAATTGAATTTATCCACAAGCTATGCCACAGCAAATCAGACAATTTTATAGGCGAGTAATGCTTCGAATAAACCGTTTTCGAAGTGAGTACCAGATCCGGAAGGGAGAGAGGTTTTTCAGATTGGTTATACCTCAACGGCATCAGCGGAAAACACGACTTATTAAATACTTCTTTACACTGGTTGGATTACTTTCAGCCTTTTTTGTTTTCGGTTCGGTATGGATCGCTTTTAGTTTCGGAGTTGTCGTTTATCTCATCTCCTTGTTTTTGGAAAAGGTAGCGTTCGCGCATGCCTATGCATTCATTCATCCGATGCCGGATTTTGAGATAGACCCAGAGAAATGGGTCGGGATGGGTTTTGGTTATGTAAAACCGCCAACCGAAGAGGACATTCCGCTCGTTTCCATGATGGTGACGGACTTAGAACTAGCCAAAAACCTCTCAGGGCTTTTCTTAAAGTGGACGGACGGAAGCAATAAGGATGAATCGAAAAATGTACAGATTTCGATAGTAGTGATAAGCCCCGATGAATACGTATTTTTATGCTACCCAAACCCAAAGCGGCCAATGGCCAATAAATTCTTTCAAAGTGCCCGAGACAAACTCAGAAATGCTTCGCTCAAAGACGAGATAGCCGAACATCATATCTCTCTAGTATTAGGTAAGCGATGCAAAATGGGAAAGGGTTCATATTTTTTGGAATTCCGTCGTCGCTACCGGCCGGGCGTGCCAATCTTGTTTGAATTTATCCTTCCACCTTTTGATAACTCTACACCAGCGAAGGATGTACCGAATTTCGTTTTCTTTGATTTTTCCATCAAAGATAAATCAGAACTCACTCGTAAGGATTTTGCGTATGATGCGATCTGGTCATTTGAGCGGGGTGGTAAATGGCAAGGGCTCAACGAAGAATAGCGTTATTTGTCCCTTAAATCTGGCAAGATCTGGTATTTTGATACTCTGGAAGTACGTTCTAACGTCGCTCAATATCGTCCGCCAGATGGTATGAATTTATTTAATCGAGTAATCTACCGCGTTCTGCCCCTTATCTGACTTTGGTTTCGGCACCTCAAACCATTCAGGGTGAACTTTGTAGATAGCCCGTAGTTTCTGTATACTTTTATCAAGATACTTGAATTTAAGCCACTTTTTCGGTTCTAACTTCGGGACACCGTCTCCGCCAGATTGGCAACTTTAAACCCTTAAGACGTAGGGATTTTATTATTTACAATATCCTCTTTTCTCGCTAAGGTTGCGGCAGAGCTGATTCATTTCGGCAAAGCCAAAAGCACGGATTCGTGTGCTCATTTGAACTTTGAAATAGACCAGCACACAGGAGGATTTTCTCATGATCGCTCTTTCAAATGACCATGTTTTCACATATATGGTCGCAAGCGGCGCTCTTGCGTTTGATGGCAAAGGATGGCCCTGGGAACGACCACTCGTGTGGTCCGGTCTCATTAAGCCCGAATTATTCACTGTCGTCATCAAGTCCCTGACGCGAAACCCGCGACCTGGGAATTTGCGGTGGTGGAAACCCTGGACCTGCGTTCGCCTAATTCCAGGAGGCGCGGTCAATAAGGTTGGACTTACCAACCCCGGCATCGAATGGTGGTGTAGGGAGTAGGTCCTACGCTCGACTTCAAAAAGTTCCCGACAGCCGGATCAATCTTCGGTGATAAAAAGGAGCTGGTGGAAATGACGGACATGCTCAATCGCTTCGACCTCGTCGCGCTTGAAGTGAACGTCTCATGTCCCAATACCGGACACACAATGGAGCAGGCTCAGATGGTGATCGACAGTGTGAAGGCGGTTAAACGTGCTTCGCGTCATCCCATCATCGTGAAGATCTCAGCTGACCAAGACTACCTCACTATCGCGCGCGGACTTATTGGAATTGCGGAAGCAGTTTCTCTCAACAGCGTGCCGTGGAAGACAGTATTTATTCAAGGCGAGCAGACACCGTTGTGGAAGCTCGAGAGGTAAGTCGGTGGTGGAGGCGGTGGCGTCTCCGGCAAGCCGGCACAAAAACATAACTGGAAGGCAGTTGAAGCGCTCGCCAAGCAAGGATCGATCCCTGTGATTGGTCCAAGCGTCATGGAATTTGAAGATATGGAAAAGCTCAGGGAACTCGGCGCGAAAGCGATCAGTTTCGGTGCGATCCATCTACGGACTCCATGGAAACCAACATCGTTCATCCAACAACAGAGGAGGAAGGCAATATGATGCACGAGGAGCGCCGAGAATGCAACGGTTGCAATTACCCCGTGACGTATATGGTCATCAGCGGTGCGCACGATCCATACAAGGTGACACAGTTCGTTTCCATAATGCTCGAGGGAGCGTTAGCTGGCCGTTCTGTGACAACAGACAATTGTCCGAAGTGCGGTCGCGAGCTCAATCGTATGTCCACGCGCCCGGTTGGTGAAATACATAAAAGTTCCATGAGGAGGGAGTAAGATGGAGAGATCAGAGTTTGATCGGATTCTCATCACAAACGGCATCATTGATGCGCCGATCCGCGACGAGCTCTGGCGTACAAAGCCATCAGTTGATCTTGATGTCGTACGGTTGGCCAAGACGGCAAAGTGGCTGGATGCACAGTTGCCAGAGCTTCTGGCCAAGATTGCTCTCAATCACGCGATGGATAGAGAGTTTGGGAGGGATTAAACATGGAGCAGTGCGTAAATCCGAATTGTGCCCATCTGATCGACGTGTCGATGTGCGATGAAAGCGTCAGCATGGGCACGCCCGCAGTAGTAGTGGTGACGCGTTGTGAGACCATAATCGCGCGCGTGGTTGGAAAGATCACTTTGCGCGAGGGTGCTGATGGTGTGCTCTATCCCGCCGTGGCACTCACCAAGTGTTGAACACCAAGCGCCCGAGTCGTAAGACGACGGCGCTTTTCTGTTGATGTTGTGTGTTGCGTTCATAACGAATGTGCAACTTTTCCGCGACCGCGGAAAAGTTGCACATTGGGTTTGTCGCACATATGGCTTTGATGTGTGCGCCTCAGGATTGTATGATAAAGAGCACTTATGCCTTCACACATATCTCGTTCGCGCCTACTTGGTATTAGTGTGGCAATCATCGTGCTCGTGGGGGGTGTGTATCTCACACGAACGCAAAGTGGGAGAGAGCTTGCGTACCAAGCAGGACAAATTGCCAGTCCAGAAAATACGAAATGTGATATCGCGGACGCTCCAAGCATTACCACTGGCAACGTGACAGAAGAGCGGACGATTGAAATGGACGCAACAAGTGAGATTGAGCTCGTGCGCACATTCAAATCTGCCGGAAATGATGACTATCTGCTTCCATCATCCGGTCTTGTTATTGATGTTTGTGAGGATGGAAAATGGGAAACTGTATACCGCGCTGACGCCGACAAAGAAGCCCCTGAATCAATAGAGCTCGACACGCTTGACACTGCGAGTAGTAAAGTACTTGTCGTGAAAAAAGAATATGCGGGAACGGGCACATCGATGGAATGGGAAATCATTACGCTGCGTAACGGGAAAGCGAACGTATATCCACGAGGAACACTACTTGACGGCGTGCTGGACGGGAAAAACTATCAATTCATGGGGTACAACGAAGTGCACGTGGAGCGCAATATGGTGGTTGAAACCGTTCCCGGTTACTCGGCGGACGCCGCACGGTGTTGTCCCGATTTACCAACGCTCAAGATTTTCTATCAATTTACCGCTGACAAGATCCGCGTAGTGTCCACCGAGGTGGTTCCAGGTACGCCGAAAAATTGAGCATTTCTCGAAACACACCATCTCACGTGTGGTTGGTGAGTGAGAAACGCGAAACCCCACACCGAATGCGCACCCAGAGTCATTTGCATGTGTCATAGTCTCTGCATTCTGGTGTGAGGGCCATCAACAGGAGCGCTGCACCGCCGCAGCGCTATCGCGTATACTATATATAGTATGACAAACGGCATGCTCTTTATGGCGCTTGTTGCCGGATCAATTGCGCTCATCGCGATTGCGCAGTTCTATTATTTTTTACGCAAGCGCGACCTTGTGGCGCTCAACATTCACCTCCAGGCGCTCTTTTTTTCGCTCTTCTGGTTTATTATCGGTATCGTCTGGATGTTCACCGGATTTTCTGATTTTTTACTTTGGAAAGGGAAGGGTCCACTTTCTTATAACTTTTCACTTCTTTCTCAAATTGGTATTGGTATCGCACTGGTGACACTCATCATTTTTTTTCACGCGCGTTTGCAAAATCGCAGAGCACTTTGGCTACTCTTCATTCCACTTATGTCACTTGCGCTTATTTTTACGTGGTCGGTCTTCGTGTTTGGTCTGCAGGTGCACGGTGAAGCGTTCTTTACGAATACATTTGTATTGACGAAATTTTCTCAAGAATTGTATGCCATTGCAATTGTGCCCGCACTCTTTGTGGCGGGACTCATGATGCTTCGGGCGCTCTTTGACCAACGCATTCCACACATTGAACGAAAATTTGTGTTGTTTGCAACACTCTCCGTGATGGTACTCGCCATCTCCGGGTCGCTTGAAGAGATGGGTATTGCAACCGGCGCAGTTATTCCGGTGACGAGACTTCTTGCGCTCGCGAGCGCAATGGCGGCATATATTGCGTCCACCAGTATTGTGGAAGTGAAAGGAAAGCGAAGAGAGCTGGTGATTTAGCCGTACGCAAATGCGAGCACGCGAATAGATGCGGGAGCAGCGCGCACAAGGGTGCGCGCTGCTTCGCGTGCAGTAGCGCCGCTGGTGATGACATCATCGACGAGGATGAGGTGTTTTCCCGTCAACACCGTTGTATTTTGAAGAGCAAATGCGGAGGCAAGATGTGCGCGCCGTTCTTTTCGGGACGTCGTGCGCGCTTGTGGGGGAGTGTAGCGCGTACGATAGAGCGAATCGGTTTCTTCGATAGGAATATGGAGCTCTGCTGCAATACTTCGCGCTATGAGGTGTGATTGATTGAATCCGCGCTCGCGGAGTTTTTTTCTATGAAGCGGGATTGGTACGAACAACGAGTTTGCGGGAACATCTGTAAGAAGCGTTGCAAGGAGTGTACCGATTGGACGTGCAAGCGCGTGTTCATAGTGGTACTTTGTTCCCGTGACAAGCGCACGCGCAAGCGGGTGCCTGTAGGGAGCATATGCATCGATGTGTGTTATCGCGCTTTTCTTTGCGCAATCTCTACATATTCCACCAAGCACCGGACGCGCACAGAGTAAGCATTTTGAGGGAGGAGCGAAGAGCACGCCGGCACATGCATGACACAGTAATGTGTGCGGCGTATGACAACCAACGCAGTACGAAGGGAACAACAATGACCCAATCTGTGTGCACAGATATTCCCAAGCGCGCTCACGTGTGTTCATGACTCCATGATATACTACTTTGCAGGAATGGGATTTCAGTTGGGAAAACTGAAAATTTTTGGGTCGAAAAAGTCCGCGCCGGGCACGGTGATCGGTGTGGATATTGGCGCCGCTTCGATCAAAATTGCCCAGGTGCAACTCCTTAAAGATCGCGCGGTACTTTCTACGTACGGAGAACTATCCACGGGCATATACGAAGGAAGAGAGATTGGTCGCGTGGTCGCGCCCACTGACGAACGACTTTCTCAAATGCTCAAAGATCTCCTCAAAGAATCAGAGGCAACTGCACGTGCTGCGGCAATCGCGCTACCCCTCCGATATGGATTTATGAAAATGTTAGAGCTTCCGCAAATGCCTGCTGCAGAAATTGCATCCACCGTGCAATTTGAGGCACGTAAATATATTCCGCTCCCAATTTCAGAGGTGAATACGTCATGGGAATATATTCAACTCTCTCCCGAAGAACAACAGCAGAAACAAGGGAAAATTCCAATTTTACTCACCGCACTGCAGCGCGAAATGGAATCGTACTATGCGCGCATTGTCGACAGCGTTGGACTCTCTTCTGCAGTCATTGAACTTGAGGTGTCGAGCGCGGTGCGAAGCGTCATTGGGCGCATTCGCACACCAACCGTTGTGATAGATGTTGGAGCGGCAACAACAAAAATTGCCATTGTAGAACAGGGGAGCATTCGTAGCGTACTGGGAAGTGAACGTGGCGGACAAAATTTAACGCTCACGCTTGCACAAGCAATGAACGTAGAATTTCAGCGCGCGGAAGAAATGAAACGTTCTTCTGGTATTATCGATCGCCCAGAAACGCGCGAAGTACGCGCTACCCTTCTTCCAGTTATTGATGCAATCTTTCAAGATGTCGAACGGCTTCGGAGGCATTACCAAAAAACCGTTGGACATGATGCAACGAAAGTCATACTGGTCGGGGGCACCGCGTTACTTCCCGGACTTGTGGAATACGCAGCGCAATTTTTTGGACTTGAGACCGCGCTCGGAAATCCATTTATGCTCCTTGAGTATCCCGCCGCTATGGAACCTATTGCAAAATCAATTGCTCCACCATTTGCCGTTGCTGTGGGACTCGCGTTTGCGGGATTTAACGCACGGTAATATCAGATATGCACATCACAGTCGTGCTACTTTCGTGTAGAATATAGACAGCTACATGTCAGGCGTACCTTTGCCACCTATGCCAACGCGCGCACCGCTTCCCATTTCGCGGCGGGAACCTGTTTCGTTTACCCTCGTGATGGGGTTCATTTTTGTAGTGATGGCACTCATCCTGATTGGAGGACTCTATGGATACAAACAGTATCTTATCCGTCAAAGGAATAATGCACGCGCACAAATTGAAGTGTTTAAAAATGACGTTGCGACACCAGAGAAAAAATCCCTGCTTAATTTTGCAGACTCTATTGATCGTGGGGTGACACTGCTAAATGCACACACACGCGTTTCTCCCGTGTTTGATATTCTTGAACGCGCCACCACGCGCGATGTCCGCTATACGTCATTTGCATATGTGCCAACCACGCGTTCGATTACCCTTTCCGCCGTTGCAAAAACTGACCGTGCATTTGCAGAACAGCTTGTGGGATACCGACAAAATCCCAATATCGAAAAAGTAGAGTTTGATAATATGCAACTTGGAGATGATAAATCAATATCGTTTTCGGTCGCGTTAATAGTAAAGGCCAATGCGCTTCCGCGTATCGGGTCTCAAGTGACCCCCACTTCCAACCCATGAAAAATTTATTAGGAATCATACTCATTCTGGGATCACTCGGCGCGATGTACGCAATTGGCACAAATATTTGGGCTGACATTGGGGGAGTGCGGGTGGAACTGGACGATCTTGAACAGAAAGTGGCTCACATTGAACGCGCAAAAATGAAACTTGATCAGATGCAGACAAGTTTTAATACCATTTCCCCTGGGGACCGCGAGAAGTTGGATAAAATGATTCCCACGGGATCTTCTCGTGAAGATATGCTGCTCATGCTCAATGGTATGGTGTCTCGCGGGAACGTAGAACTCGAATCTTTGGCGCTCAAACCAAGCGGAAAGACAGGGGATGAAGGAAATCTCTCCACACTCGATGTGACGATTGGTGTGAAAGGCACGTACGGAGCGCTCATTAATTTTTTGAATGAGATTGAATACATGGTACGCCTCACTGATATGCAAACCGTTGCGTTCACAGCAGGGGAATCTGACGAATATTCTTTTAATATCAACGCAAAATCATATTACGTTGGCGAATAATATGCAAGACTCCGGAGGTACAAATCAAAATATCATTTTCATTCTTCTTCTGGTGCTTGTTGGAGGAGTGGTGGTGCTGTATTACAGCATGCGCGCGCCCGCTTCCGACGGAACCATTACGCAATCCGGTACCGCGGAATCGGCAGGAATGTATCGGGAGGTAGTAGAGACGCTGAATCGAATTGACGCCATTCCAGAAGAAAATGGGGAGATTAAACTCAATAGCCAGATGTTTCAGGACCCACAATTTCGTGCGCTTCGTGACGGATCGGTGCGTATTGATCCACCAACCAATTACCGGAATGCAAACCCATTCCTTCCGTTCTAGTATTCTTCCTATGCTATGCAATCCCTGCTCGACGTCCTTGTCGCACAAAATACCATAACGCTTGATGACGCGTCCGCGATTCGTAATGAAGCGCGTGTTTCTGGCGCGGATCCAGAGGAAATACTCGTGCGTCGCGGCGTTGCAAAGGAGCGGATACTGGAGGCAAAATCCGCGCTCCTTGGTATACCGGCGCGCCACGTGACAGAAAAAACCATTGAGTTTGATACGCTCAAATTCATCCCGAAAGATACTGCGACGCAGTATAAATTTGTACCACTTGCATTGAGCGACGACGGTATTTTGGAAGTGGGCATGGTCAATCCCGAAGACATTGAGGCGCGCGAGGCGCTCCAGTTTATTTCGTCCGGGACAAACCGCGCGTTTCGCATTTATCTCATTTCGCAGTCCGATTTCGAATCGGTCATCAAAAACTATGGGGGACTTTCCGGAGAGGTAGAAGAGGCGTTGTCGGTGATGCAGGCCGATGAGCAGAAGAAAGAGTCGGAGATGGAAATAAAGGCAACTCGCGAGGATGCAATTGAGCAAATCAAGGAGGACGCTCCAATTACAAAAACAGTACAGGTGATTATTCGCCACGCGATTGAAGGGCGCGCTTCCGACATTCATATTGAACCAGGGAAGGAAAAACTCCGTGTGCGTTTTCGTGTGGACGGTGTGCTCTACACGAGTATTTTACTTCCAATGCGCGTGCACGAAGCGGTGATTTCGCGTATCAAGATTATGTCGAATCTCAAAATCGACGAGAAGCGCAAGCCACAAGACGGCAGATTTAAAGTATCACTCGACGGAAATGACATTGATTTTCGTGTTTCCACGTTTCCCACATATTACGGAGAAAAAGTAGCGATTCGTATTCTGGATCCATCGCGTGGCGTCAATGATCTTGAAAATCTCGGATACACCGGAAAAAATTTACAGCTCATTCAAGAAGGTCTGAAGCGTCCGTTCGGTATGGTGCTTATTACCGGTCCTACCGGATCCGGAAAATCCACCACACTCTACGCAATGTTGCAAATTATTAACGATGAGGGACGCAACATTGTGAGTTTGGAAGACCCCATCGAATATTACATTGAAGGACTCAATCAATCGCAGGTACGCCCTGAAATCGATTATTCGTTTGCGAGCGGACTCCGTTCGGTACTTCGCCAAGACCCCGACGTTATTATGGTGGGAGAAATTCGCGATAAAGAAACCGCGCAACTTGCAATTCATGCCGCGCTCACCGGTCACTTGGTGCTTTCTACGTTGCACACCAACGATTCCGTTGGAGTCATTCCGCGCCTTATTGATATGGGGGTGGATCCGTATCTTATTGCGCCGACTCTGGTGCTTGCCATCGCGCAACGTCTGACACGTACACTGTGCCCAGACTCGCGTACCGAAATACCCGTGACGGGAAAATTGAAAGAGCAGTTAGAGGCAGAGTATGAAGTGTTCCCCGATCACCTCAAGAAAAAGGTCAAAATTCCGGACACGATATATGAAGCAAAACCATCGCCGACATGTCCGAAAGGCACGCGAGGACGACTTGCCATTACGGAGGTGCTTTCCATGACGCCAGAACTTGAGGAAATTATTGCCAAAGGCGCCACTGAAGCCACCATTTCGAGAGAGGCAAAACGCCAAGGTATGATTGTGCTTCGCCAAGACGGTCTCGTAAAAGTCTTTAAAGGAGAAATTGGCCTTGAGAGTCTCTCCGAGGTCGCGCTATAATAGATATACTCATGAGCGATACCAATGCCATACTCTTTGTCGATGACGATGAGTTTGTGCTCGAAATGTATGCGCTCAAGTTTAAGCAAGCCGGATTTAATCTTGAGTTTGCGCGCGACGGAAAGGAAGCGCTCACAAAAATAGCGCCAGGAAAGTATCAGTTGATTATTTCCGACATGATTATGCCACACACCAACGGCTTTGATCTTATCGAGGAGCTTGATAGACTTGGTATTACAAAAACGACTCCAGTGCTCGTACTGACGAATCTCGGCGAAGAGGAAGGTAAGGAAAAATGTATGGCGCATGGTGCAACGGACTATATGTTAAAGGCATATTCCACACCAACGGAGATCGTTGAAAAAGTAAAACAGATTATCAGTTCACATTCGTAAATGGATTACCGAGAAGAAATACGAGATTTAGTAGAGACCGTACTTCGCGAGAATGCGTCTGACTTACATATTGCCGTGGGGCGGTATCCAACTATTCGTGTCAATGGGGAACTGGTTGCGCTTACGAAAAAAAATTTACTCACCCCTGAAATAACCGAAGGACTTGTGAGTGCGCTCATCCCGGCCGGAAGGAAAGAAGAGTTTTTGCGCCGTCGTTCACTCGATTTTTCATATCAGCACGCCGAGCAGGCGCGCTTCCGCGTGAACTCATTTTTTTACAGCGGATTTATGGGTGCCGCGCTTCGCCTGATTCCGGTACATATTCGTACCATTGAAGACCTTGGTGTCCCGCAGATTTTAAAAGAGTTCACGCTCCGCGAGCAAGGGTTTTTCTTGATTGCCGGCCCCACGGGACACGGGAAATCAACGACGCTCGCGGCGCTGGTGGATCTCATCAACCACACGCGAGCGGAACACATTGTGACGATCGAAGATCCTATTGAGTACATGTTTACGCAGGACAGATCTGTCATCAGTCAGCGTGAAATTGGCATCGATGCATCTGATTTTGCAAGCGCGCTTCGCGCAATGTTTCGCCAAGATGTAAACGTGGGGATGATCGGTGAAATGAGAGACCCAGAAACCATGTCAGCCGCAGTGACCGCCGCAGAAACCGGGCACCTGATTTTTTCGTCGCTGCACACCAACTCCGCCTCGCAAACGATTGATCGTATTCTCGATAGTTTTCCGGGGCATCAACAGCAGCAGATTCGCGCGCAACTCGCCGCCACCATGATTGGTATTTTTTCGCAGCGACTCATCCCCCGGATATCCGGAGGACTCATTCCTGCGTATGAACTCCTCATTGCAAACTCTGCGGTGCGGAACCTGATACGAGAAGGGAAGACGCACGAAATTCCAATGGTCATTGACACGAGCTCGCAGGAGGGAATGGTAAGTCTCAACCGCTCGCTGGTGGATCTTGTAAAGCGCGGAGAGGTGTCGCTGGAACACGCAATCAATTACAGCTTGAAACCGGATGAGTTTAAATTACTTCTTAGGTAATCACCGCAGGTGATTGATATGATTAATTGCCCCATGAGATGTGTGGCCTTCAACCCCCTCCCCGCTCCCATGTTTTCATGTTCTTGTGATTTAATGATTTAGAAATTAGAAATTCTTCCCCATGTTATTTAACTACAAGGTTCGCACCACCGACGGCGCCCTCAAAGAAGGGCAGCTTGAAGCCGTTTCTATGGATGCGGCGATCGAAGGACTTCAGCGCCGTAACTTTATTGTGGTGAATGTGGTGCCATCGGGATCCGAGGGAGGGCTTGCGGCGATGCTTGGGGTTTCACTGGAGCGCGTGAGTAATCGTGATGTGGTACTTATTTCTCGACAGCTCGCCACACTCTTTGACGCAAAAATTCCGGTACTGGAAGCGCTCAAAACCATGGCGGGGGAGGTAGAAAAAAATACCATTCGCACCATTCTCCAACAAGTACTCGAGGATATTCAAGGAGGACAGCCAATGTCGGCCGCGATGACAAAACATCCGAAGTTGTTTTCCGAGTTTTATGTCAATATGGTGCGGTCCGGAGAGGAATCCGGAAAATTAGGACAGGTATTTAATTATCTTGCGGACTACTTAGAGCGCCAATACGAGTTACGAAACAAGGCGCGGAACGCGCTGGTGTATCCCGCGTTCGTGATGCTCGCCTTCCTGATTGTCATGATGCTGATGCTCACTATTGTGATCCCAAATCTCGCAACCATTTTTAAAGAGCAAAATATTGAACTGCCGATTTACACTCGCATTGTCATCGGCACCGGAGAATTTTTTAGAGCGTTTTGGATTGTCATCTTTGTGCTCGTAGGTATCGCAGGGTCATTTTTATGGAGATTTGTTCATACGCCAGCGGGGCAACTTGCATGGGAGCGATTTTTACTTGCACTCCCTGTGCTTGGCACACTTGAGCGCAAGATATATATGGCGCGATTTTGCGACAATTTACAGACATTACTTTCCGCCGGAGTTCCGGTTATTCGATCCCTCGAAGTGACTGCATCGGTGATGGGGAGTGTTGTTTATCAAGATATTATCGTAGAGGCAATTGAGGCGGTGAAAGGAGGGTCTACCATTTCGGACGCGCTGTCTCGTCACGCGGATATTCCCGTGCTCGTCACCCAGATGATGCGCATTGGAGAGGAAGCGGGAAAGATGAATACCATGCTTGAGTCTCTTTCCCGATTTTACCGCCGCGAAGTAGATTCGCTTGTCGAAAATTTCGTTTCCATCATCGAGCCAGCGATGATTCTTATTTTGGGAGGGGGCGTGGCATTTCTTGTTGCCTCGGTGCTTCTTCCGCTCTACAGTCTCGGTACCGCATTTTAGCGAACAGCTACTCATAAAAACATGAAATCACAAGATCATAAGCACGGTTGACACAAAGATTATCTTAAGATAATCTTAAGATATGAAAACAAACATCATTGGACTAAAGGAATTGAGGGAAAATGTAGAAAAATATTCATCGCGTGTTGCGAAAGGGGAGCAATTTATTGTGATGCGCCGTTCTCGTCCGCTTTTTAAACTCTCTCCCGTAGATCCATGGGGAGATGAGGGCGCATGGGAAACAGTTGCTGATTTTGGGAAAATTTCTGATGGTGGGGTTTCTGCAAAAAAAGTCATTTCTGTGCTCAAAAAGCTGAATGGATAAAATAGAGAAGTATTTAAGAAAGTTGAGCGTTGCCGAGCGCGCTCGTGTGGCGAAGGCACTGGAATTGCTCTTTGTCGGGGATATTGAGGGGCTAGATATAAAAAGACTTACTGCGCGTGGGCACATGTATCGTGTGCGAGTTGGTGATATTCGCATTATTGTTCGTATTGACGCGCGTGGCATATTTGTTTTTGCCATCGAGCGCCGCGGCGATAATACCTACAAAAAACTAAGGTAGACTGATACACATGGCTTACCGCTGGTAGCAGGCCGAACCTGTTTCTATGATCTCGTGTTTTCATGATTTAATGTTTTCATGATCTCGTGATGTACTGTTCTTGTGATTTTATGAATTAATGTTCTCGTGTTTTCATGTTCTCGTGTTTTCATGTTCTCGTGTTTTCATGTTCTCGTGTTTTCATGTTCTCGTAATCTCATGATTTAATGTTCTTGTGATTTAATGATTTTAGGCATTAGGTCAATGAGATATTAGCCATTTCGCCCCCACATGCGGGGCCGGCGTTGTCCACACCCCATTTTTTCCTTATTTCGT
Source organism: uncultured Candidatus Saccharibacteria bacterium (assembly GCA_964354975.1). Lineage (GTDB taxonomy): Bacteria > Patescibacteriota > Minisyncoccia > Ryanbacterales > HO2-45-13 > CAYHBS01. The sequence goes on along the minus strand of CAYHBS010000004.1, from coordinate 52,668 downwards.
AAGGAAGTATAATAAAGGGGCACAAAGCTAACTGGTCGAGCAATATATAACAAACTCTATTTATATTATTAGGTGGTTTATCATTATCAATTACAAAAATATGTTTAAAAATCGTTCAGAAAAAGGTTTTACCCTTATTGAACTCCTCGTCGTGATCGCCATCATTGGAATACTGGCAGGAGTGGTGCTCGCTTCACTTCAAACTGCGCGTTCAAAAGCAAATGACGCGGCAATTAAGGCAAACTTATCGGGTCTTCGTGCGACAGCCGAGTTGTTTTATGACACCCCTCAATCATATGCCGGACTTTGTGCCGATCCAGCAGTTACTGCTGCAATCGACGCTTCGAAAGTTCAAGCGGGGGTTTCTGGTGGAACGGTATCAACTCTTACACTTGCTGGTGCCGATGGACAAGCGACTTGTCATGAGAATGCCGCTGCTGGTTATGCGATCGAGGTTCCATTAAAAACGGTTCCCGCATCAGTGTTTTGTATTGATGGAACTGGAGCCGCAAAGGTGACAGCAACTGAGTTGGGGGCGAGCGACGTATCGTGCAACTAATTTGAGATATTAACACAAACGCCGCCCTACTGGCGGCGTTTGTGTTTTGATGCCCGGCCACTCCCGCGTGCAGCATACGGAGTGCGGGAGGGTATCATTTTTTGCTTTTAATCGCCCTAATCTAAGTTGCGCACACCTCAACCTAGTTAGTAGTTTATACTATAACGTAGTGCAGTATCTGATTATATTATTAGTTTTTGTGATAGGAGTTGGTATTGGGAGTTTCCTCAATGTTGTTTCTCTGCGTCTGCGCACCAGTGAATCGATTGTACGGGGGGAGTCGAAATGCTTGTCATGTGGCGCGCGACTCACGGCGATTGATTTGATACCGGTAGTCAGCTTTTTATATCTGCGCGGTAGATGCCGGCACTGCGGTTCAAAATTTTCTTGGCAATATCCAGTTGTGGAATTGCTTACGGGAGCGCTATTTGTATTAGTTGCGTGGAAAAGCGGCCTCATGCAATTTATTACGGACAATTTGGACTCGGTGGGAGAGGGTGCGCGGCTATTTACACTCGGCGACATGATCCCTGTGTTTGTTGCAGTAGTATCAGCGCTCGTCGTGATGGCGGTGGGAGTAGTGCTCTCTGTATATGATATTCGCCACAAGATAATTCCCGACACACTGAATCTTATTCTCGCTATCTCGGGGGGAATTTATGCATTCGTAGTACATGACCTATCCAACATTGTGAGACTGGAGCCGTCACTCACGTTTTCTGTAGCGGTGCTTGCGGCGGGACTTTTCTGGGCGCTCTGGGCGATATCAAAAGGAACATGGATGGGCCTTGGAGACGCGAAGCTCGTATTTGGCATCGCATTATTTTCCGGACCACTCCTGACATTGGTTTCCTTGCTCCTCGCGTTTTGGATCGGCGCCATCTGGGGAATCGTCTTTTTGCTTGTAGGTGCATACAACCGCAAAACGCAGATTCCATTTGGCCCGTTTCTCTTTGCAGGCACCGTCATTGCATTTGCTTTTGGGTACGAACTCGTTGAGTGGTATACTACAACCGTAGTGACGCTCCTCACATGAATCAAAAAGGGGAATATATTTTAGCGGGAATTACCACGCTACTCATTGCTGTCGCAGGCGTTGCCTTTTTTAATTCTGCCTTGCGAGGAAATGATGCTTCGGGTGGTGCCGCCGTATCTGCGTCGGACGCCGAGTCGCCTAAAGGCAGTAACGACGAGACCGCTGTACTGGGCATGGTCAAAGTAACTATTGATTTTGGGAATGGAACGAATATTGAAGAAGAGCGCGACATTAGCGCTCCGCTTGACGCGCGCGATATCGTCTATTTGGCCGCCGCAACACATGAATATCGGGTACAAGTCGGTGAAAAATTTTTACCCATCGCACTTGGCGACGTTGCCAATGAAGAGGACGGGAAACGGTGGACGCTGTATATTAATGGTGCCAGGGTATCATCGCTTGAGCATGTGTTCGTCGCGTCTGGCGATGTACTGATGCTGAAATATGAATAAAGAAAGAGCGCGTATGCGCATGCATGTCCGCGATCGCTTACCGGTGCTCGCCACAGCAACGCGTGGATTTACCCTTCTTGAGATGATTATTGCGCTCGGGATTGTAGTCATTCTTTCCGGAATTACGGTGGAGAGCATTACAAAATCTCGTAGTCACACCGCGCTCAATCAAACGGCGCAGGAGTTAACGCTCCTACTGCGAGAAGTGCAACAACAAGGTATTAGTGTCAGTGCAGTGAAGCGACTGTCTTGTGTCAGTAATTGCGATTTTTATCCTGCGGTAGGCGCACGTTTTGATCTTGCCGCAAACAATCAAGTTATTCTATTTCCTGATCTTCCTGCAAGTAACGCAACCGATTCGTTAAGCGCGGGGAATCTCAAATATGACCAAACGGGATTTGGGAATACCTATAATGAACAGTCAACCGATTACTATCAAGAATGGAAATTAAATCCCCGCGTGGTGATCTCCGCAATTCGCTACGACGACGGTACGCCAAATGGAGCAGACATTAATCCCGGATCAAATAGGGTGCTCCACGTTATCTATCATCGTCCGGATCCCACTGTATATTTCACCTATGATAACGGGGGTCCCATTCCCGACGCGCCCGGCGCGACAAATCATGTCTGGATATGTCTCACTACTACAGACGGATCAAATTTGGTGCGAAAAATTGATATATGGAAAACAGGGCAGATTAGTCTTATGAACACGGCAGGCGCCTACCAGGCCTGTAATTAAGTATGTTGCGTAGCGTTTCCACACAACACAAACAATGTTTCGCAACGCAATTACTCCGCGAGGTAGAGATGGCACGTGCGGAAAAAATACCATTTCATCAAAAACACTGCGCGCGAGGGTTTACCTTGGTGGAGTCCATGGTGTCTATTTCGATTTTACTCATCGGAGTGACGAGTGCCATGGGGCTTGCTTCGACGAGTATTGCAACCGCGTCATATACCAGAAATCGCCTCACCGCGTCAATGCTTGCCCAGGAAGCCATGGAAGCGGTGCAATCTGAACGTGATAGTAATTTCTTGCGCCTACTGCACTCTGACACGTCGCTCCGTAATGGAACGTGGGTCAGTGACACGTCGCCCACAATAGATTTAGTAGACGATCCCTCGTGCCCTGGTGCAGGAAGCAAACAATTTATTGTGACTATTCCCACGGGATCAAAAACGACGAGCACTCGACTTGCAAATACCGCTGCGGGGGATTCAAATCAAATCGTGTATGAACAAACGCTTACGGGAGGAAAAAAGATATTTATCCAGGCGAGCACCCCTCCCGGGAGTTCGACACAAACAATATTTAGGAGATACGTCACCGTGACGGAAAGTGCATTTTGCGGGGGAGATGATAACAGTGTGCAGGAGATTATTGTGACCGCGACGGTATTTTGGGAAGATAGAAACGGAAATGATTTACAGCACGTAGTGTCGACGCGCATGTTTAACTGGCTGCCCAATTCATTGCAAACGCCATAATATGATCACTCACACCTTCCGTCCGGCGAATAAAGGGTTTTCCCTTATTGAACTGATTGTGTCCGTAGGAATTTTTTCACTTGTCGCAACGGTAGCGATTGGGTCGCTCCTCACGCTCACTAATGCGCAGCGCAAAGCGGCGGCCCTTCAGAGTGCGTTTGATAACGTGCGCTTTGCCGTTGAGGCGATTGCAAAAGATATGCGCACAGGCACCAATTATAATTGCATGAATTCCGACTTTTTAGCGATAGACACTACCACAATTCCCTGTCAGTATTTTCAGTATCAAAATTCCAAAGACGAAACTGTACGAATCAGACTTACTACGGCAAAGAAAGCAATCGAGCGAAAAATAGGCAGTGAAGGTTGGGGGGCCATTACGGATGCGAATGTGCCGATTGACCAACTCTCCTTCTTTCTCGCCGATGAAACCTCGGAACCAACAACGCGCAGGCAATCTTTTGTCACTATTGCAGTGCAAGGTACCGCGGGGCGCAGCAGGGCAAATATCGAAACCAACATATTTTTACAAACATCAGTGACACCGAGAAAATTACAGCCGTAATATGATGCACCTATCTTATCAACATTCTGTATCGTTTCCGACGCGCACGTCCGGTGTGACGTTGCTGATCGCATTTCTCGTGATGACCATGAGTTTTAGTCTTGCAACCGGTATTTTTACACTGCTATTTTCCGAGTATAAGCTCTCGGGGCAAGAGTCCGACTCCATCCGCGCTTTTTATATGGCAAATTTTGGGCTTGAGTGCGCACGGTATTGGGGTGAAGCGCGAGAGCAAATTAACAATTCCGCAAATGATTCTTATCGCGCGTTCTCTCGTACAACGGGCGCAAAAGAAATATCCTGTGGCGGACAGACTATCACCTTTTCTACGATACTACTCACCGGTGGCGGAGCCCCCAGAGCATATACATCCAATTTTATATTGAATAATACGAGTCCAGACTGCGCGGCAGTTACCGTGACCAAGTCCTGTATTAATGGATCTCCAAAACAACTGCAGACTTCCATTCTTTCGCGGGGAAGGGTGCGCGCGGGAGCGTCATGCGGGGTGGCGGATCGCGTCATAGAGCGAGCGCTTGAGTTCACGTTCATTGAGCGCTTGCCATCAAACTGCAATTAAGTTCTCGTCGGAGCATTTTTTCAATACTTTCGGTATAGTAAGGATATGCCGAAAAAGAACACGAACGCCGCAGTAAAGGTAAAAACACTTCGGGACGCGATCGAGCGGCACCGCCATTTATACTACGTGCTCGACGCGCCGGAAATCACCGACGCGGCTTTTGATGTGCTGATGCGGAAACTCGAAGAAATTGAGCGGGCACGTCCCGATTTGATAACACCAGATTCTCCCACGCAACGCGTGGGAAGTGCGCCTGCAAAGGAATTTCAAAAGGTGGCGCATGAACACCCTATGCTTTCACTCACTGATGTGATGTCGGAGGAAGAATTCGCAGTGTGGCACGAACGCATGGAAAAGCTTGCGGGAGATGCTCCGGAATATTTTGGCGAGCTCAAATTTGATGGACTTGCGCTTTCACTCCTTTATGAAAATGGCGTGCTGGTGCGCGCCGCAACACGCGGGGATGGAACGACAGGAGAGAACGTCACACAAAACGTGCGCACGATATCAGCCGTGCCGCTACGGCTTGAGCAATATCGAGGAAAGAAACATATCGGCACGTTTATGAGTCGTATTGAGGTTCGAGGCGAGGTGGTGATGACTAAAAAAACATTGGATGAAATCAACGCCGCTCAACGGGCGAAGGGTGAGAAGGAGTATGCAAACACACGGAATCTTGCCGCAGGGTCACTCCGACAGCTCGATCCAAAAATTACCGCGAGTCGCAAGCTCGATTTCTTTGCGTACGGAGTTGCGGTTGGGAATTCCACGCACACGCATGAGGAAGAGCACACACTACTTTCTTCGCTCGGTTTTCGTACCGACCGTACTGCGCGATTACTCGCGGCACTTTCAGACGTGGAAAAATATTTTACAGAAATCGAAAAGAAAAGAGAAAAGCTGGAATATCATATCGATGGAATCGTCATCGCGTTAAATAGCAGAGAGGCGTTTGAGAGGGTCGGAGTTGTTGGTAGGGCGCCTCGCGGAGCGGTGGCCTATAAGTTTGCACCGGAGGAGGCAGTGACGGTACTCAAAGATATTATCGTACAAATTGGACGCACAGGGGCGGCCACTCCAGTTGCGGTACTTACCCCGGTGCGCATCGGAGGCGTACTGGTCAGTCGTGCGACGCTCCATAACGTAGACGAAATAGAGCGGCTCGGTGTGCGTATTGGGGACACGGTATCGGTGGGACGCGCCGGAGATGTTATTCCCGATATTCGCTCTGTCATCACCGATTTGCGCCCCAAAAACGCAAAAATATTTCATATGCCGAATGATTGTCCTGCGTGCGGGAAAGCGCTTATCCGTCCCGTTGGTGAAGTACAACATCGGTGCATCAATATACATTGTCCCGCGCGACATCGGGAATCGCTCTATCATGCAGTTTCCAAGCACGGGTTTGATATTGATGGGTTGGGTCCAAAAATTATCGACCAACTGCTTGATGTGGGACTTATGAGAGATCTTTCAGATATATTTTTGATTACGAAAGATGATCTCGCACAGCTCGACCGGTTTGGTGAGAAGTCTGCAGAAAATTTAGTACGCGCTATTCACACATCAAAAAAAATCCCATTCAGTCGATGTATTGTCGCACTCGGGATTCGCCATGTGGGAGAAGAGACCGCTCGCGATCTTTCCGCACATTTCCATACACTAGAGACGCTCATGAGCGCGTCAGTAGAACAGCTCGAGGCTATCCCAAATGTAGGCACACAAATGGCGCGTAGCATCGCGGAATATTTCAGGAGTGCTCCCAACCGCGAGCTGGTAAAGAAACTTCTGGCGAGTGGCGTACATATCATTAAAGATCAGCAGCACTCCGGCACTATATTGTCAGGGAAATCATTTGTGTTTACGGGAGAGCTTTCCAGCATGTCTCGCGACGCCGCAAAACAATTCGTACGTGACCTTGGTGGATCTGCAACAGAAAGTGTTTCGAAGTCCACTTCATATGTAGTTGCGGGCGAGACGCCCGGATCAAAGCTCGCAAAAGCGGAGTCACTTGGCGTACCCATTATTTCAGAGGAAGAGTTTTTGAAAATAACGCGCAAATAGCGTAGGATACGACGCATGATTTCCAAGGACACCATCAAAAAACTCGCCTCTCTTGCGAGACTCGAAGTGACAGACGCAGAAGTAGAAACGCTCGCTCGGGAAGCGGGGAGTATTTTGAATTATGCAGAGTCACTGAATACGCTTGATGTTGCAGAAGTGACACCAATGACGCACGCAGAGCTTCTCGAAAATGTGATACGCGACGACGTTGCAATTCCTACTGACGAGGCCGAGCGTAATCGCATGATGTCGCAACTTGCCAAAGCAAAAGACGACCAGTTACAAGTACCGAACGTATTTGGAAATGTTTGAGAAACGAATGCATATCACTGATATTGTTACTTCGGTGTCGGGTGGGGTCCGCTCGGCTGTTGATGTGGCTCAAGAGTATCTAAATCGCATCGCCGAGCGCGACAAGGAACTTCATGCGTTCTTGTTAGTAAATCCCGAACATGCGCTCGCAGAAGCCGCGGCGGTGGATGAACGTGTGCGGAAAGGAGAGGAACAATTGCCGCTTGCAGGTGTACCCATCGCAATAAAGGATAACATGTGTATTGCCGGAACCGTGACCACGGCGGGATCAAAAATGCTTGCGAATCACATTGCGGCGTACGACGCGTTTGTGGTGAAAAAATTGCGCGCGGCAGGGGCGGTGCTCATTGGCAAAACCAATATGGACGAGTTTGCGATGGGCAGCTCCACGGAGAATTCCGCATATGGTCCAACAAAAAATCCGATAGATACCAGTCGCGTACCAGGAGGTTCATCTGGGGGCTCTGCCGCGGCGGTTGCGGCAGATATGGTACCGGTTGCACTCGGATCAGACACAGGTGGATCTATCCGCCAGCCCGCCGCATTTTGTGGGGTTGTGGGACTTAAGCCCACATATGGTAGCGTGTCGCGATCGGGACTTATTGCGATGGCGTCTTCGCTTGATCAAATTGGGCCACTCGCAACTTCAGTTGCAGACGCAGAAACATTATTTAACGTCATCCGCGGGAAAGATCCAAAAGATGCAACGTCGGTAGTTCCGCGCGAGCGGCCGACAAAAACTGTGGGATGGACAGTTGGAGTGCCAAAAGAATATTTTGCAGATGGGCTCGATCCAGAAATTAAAAAAATTATTCAGAACACCATCGATTTACTCGAGAAGAATGGGGCAATTATACAAGATATTTCACTGCCACATTCCCCGCACGCGCTTGCAGTGTATTACATTATTATGCCTGCAGAAGTATCATCAAATCTCGCGCGATTTGATGGACTCCGGTACGGATATTTTGAATCTACAGGTACACTCGCAGGGGATTATCTGAAGTCGCGCTCGAATGGATTTGGAAAAGAAGCGCGACGCCGTATTATTCTTGGCACTCACGTACTGTCGAGCGGGTACTACGATGAGTTTTATGGCCGCGCACAAAAAGTGCGTACATTGATCGCACAAGATTTTACTACAGCATTTGAATCGGTGGACGTAATACTCACTCCAACATCTCCAACATTGCCATTCAAATTTGGAGAAAAAACAAGCGATCCGCTCACGATGTATCTCTCGGACGTGTACACGGTACCTGTAAATTTGGCGGGTGTTCCCGCGCTCTCACTTCCGTGTGGCAAGGTGGGGAATCTGCCCGTTGGGGTGCAGTTGATTGGGAAGCCGTTTGACGAAGGGACGCTATTTGCATTGGGAGCAGAGATTGAGCGTCTCACAGAGAAGGAGGGTTAGTTACCGAGGCGGCACCCAGCGCCACATGGAATGATTTTCGCGAGCATGTTTCTTACCAGCGGGGTTATTGGCGCGGCTGATGGGTGCTGGTCACGAATCATTTCTCGCACTCGCTCGAAATGTTCGCTACCCCGACTCGCTGGTTTTAACTGGTGTTAATACACAGCTCCGTCCGTCAGCACCCATACGGAAGTGATGCAGATCACTTCCTCTACCGCAAAACAAAAAAACGCGCCCTTCGGCGGTTTTTTTATACTGCGCGGCTGATGGGTGCTGACCCCACGACCTCTCACGTGACAGGCGAGCGCTCTACCGTTGAGCTACAGCCGCATTTCGGTTTCGAACATATCGCTCAAATACTTTTCGTTTTCGGCGCAGGAACAGATTACCATGATACTTTCCATACATCAATCCGTGTAACTTTAGCGACGCATGAATGCTGTAGGAGAGCCTACAGTACGAGTTTGCGTTGCTCATATGGCCGTGGATTTCATACTCTTTCAGCGTTTTTTTGAGGACGCGCAGAAAATGTCCGGAGCACGAAGTGAATACGGTGTTGATAGCAAGTAATGATCGTTGACGCTCCTTGTGGACAAGTCCAACCCAAACGTTTCCGTCTCCATCAAAGTACCCGCGAACAAAATCCGAAACATATTTTTGTGGTACATTTGGTAAGCGCATATTGTGCGTTTTCCCATTTCTGATGCCGAGTTTGCGCAAATCATCACACATTTCTTTGCTGCCGATTTGTAATCGGTACAGTGGTTTCCCGGCGTCGTGCGTGGTTCTCGCGCTCACTTTGTGCGTGGATCGCATTGCGGCGCGGAGCTTGTATAGCAGATTCCTGTCAGTAATTTGCATACAGAGAAAGTGTGCGCCTCGGGAATTATGTGTCATGTATCCATCCGCCATGAAAAATCCAAGCACATATGCCATCGGAGCGGCCCACTCTTTAAAGAAGTCTTTGTTCACGACCCGATGAGTGCGGATTCGCATACCCATTATTATATCGCACTGATAGGTTATTTCACTAACCGTATATGGGAGAAGTGGTGTGGCGAGAGATATCGTTCACACATTACAAAAAAAGAGAATTATTCATTCAGCGTGGGTGATAGAGTCATCCCAATAAGTGTCTATCTCGTCGAGCGGCTTACTCCAAAACAAAAGGTTGTGCGCAACAAATTTATGTTTCTGGTAAATTCGTAGCTTTGGCGTGAAGTGCATATCCCATGGGATATGCACTTCACATGTTCACTATTTGTTATACTATATATAAGGTTGCAAAAATATTATCCGTATAATTAATTCATATCGTATGGAAAAAGATACATCGACTGATTCGGCGAAAAAAGTAGCCGAGGCGGAAAGGCGGCTTAGAGAAGCCCAGGAAGCGCAAAAAAAAGAGAAGGAAGCTAAGTTAAAGGAAATGCAACAGCAACGAGAGAGGCTCGATAAAGAAATTGAAGAACACAAAAGGAGCTTAAGATAAGTTTTCACTTCTTTCGGTCCGTTGGTACCATGGACATATGTATCATGGAATTAAAATCATTGCTGAAGTCAAAACGCAGTCTCCATTTGGATTTAGGTCAGCGCACACATGGGACGAACTTTTTGCGGTGGCAAATCGCGTGGGAGATATGATCTCAATTCATACCGACCCGCGGTGGGGCGGATCTTTTGATCTCATTAAAAAAGCATGCACGATGACCAACAAACCAATTCTCGCAAAGGGAATTCACGCGAGTGACGGAGATATTGAGCGAGCACTCGCGGCAGGAGCGGACTGGGTGCTGGTGGTGGGAAGAGTACCGAGTACGCACATTGAAAAGTGCCTCATCGAACCCAATACCATTCAGGAGCTAGCGGATTTGCCGGCACAGGTTCGTGCAGTTTGGAACAGTCGTGATTTACAAACGGGCAAAAGAAAAAAGGAATCTTTTGCCGAAGCGAGAAGTATATTTTCCGGTTGGATGTGCCAAGCGAGTTTAATTGGGTCAATCGATGACGTGCATTCTGAGGCGGATGCAGTGCTTGTGGGGGAACGTCTGAAGGAATTTGCTGTTTCGTGCAAATAAAAAACGCCAAATGGCTTTTTTATACTTGTGCCGGGGGGCAGGATCGAACTGCCGACCTGAGCTTTATGAGTGCTCCGCTCTAACCAACTGAGCTACCCCGACATCCTTTACTCGTGCGAGCAATGCTAGCACAATATATTTCAATACTGTACTACGGCGAACACGTAATGCAAGTATACCAAAATATATATCATGATTGTCGTACCGTTTTTTAGGGACTGAATAAATATAGCACGTAGATCGAAATTGTCTTTCCGGCAATGTGAGATAGTGTATCCAATATTGTTGAACCACCGTAGCGCGCTTATGGTGAATATTGTTTATATAGACGCGTGCGACAAAATCACTTTTCGATACGCCGAGGTATTTTTGTAACCAAAGCATCATAAATCGCACCATAGCAGGATCCGAATTGGAAAAACTCAACTTATCAGTTTTGCTTCCCTCCCCCCAATACAAGCCAATGCCCAATAAAAACAGAGGATCATCTCCATGTTGTTTCCACAGCGTTGCTGCGTAAATGCGTGCTTTTTCGATGCGCAATTGCTTCTTCTTTCTATTTACGTCGGCACCGATTTGGCGACCCCTGAAACCTGATGCAATTTGCCTTAACCGAAGGAATTCAGACTGAGTAGATGAGAGTTGAATGTCGCGGCACCAGATACTTACGGAGCTTGTAGAAACCTGTAACAATCGCGCAATTTCCTTGACACTTTTTCCTTCTATGCGTAATTGTATTGCACGTGAGCGCGCCAGTGTTTTAGCCATAATATATATTATATCATATCGTTGGTTCGATAATATTCACAGTTATTTTGTATGTGCCAAGATTGTCACAGTTGTAATATTGTGGTAATCTGTAAGCCGCGGGATAGAGGAGTAGTACCTCGGGAGGCTCATAAATAATTGTGACCTCGCTCAGTAATGTGCGACGGAAAAATCTTCGAAACTGCTGGAAACTCGTGAGAGCTTTGTTTGCCACAACGTGATTCGAAAGAGTGGGCGTGATGGCAAAAAAAAACAGAGATTCGACAATCAGCAGCCAAGTCTTATCTGATAGATAGGAAAGGTTCAGAGACTATAATGAGGACTTCCAATTATGGAAGATGGTATAGTCCAGCCCCATTAGAAATATTGGGAATGTGCGAACCTCCAGACCCGGGTGCAAATCCCGGTCCCGCAACAAAGTCGGATTCGCCATCCTCAAATACCTGATTCATCCTGAAAACAGGCGACAAAACAGCGGTTCCAAGCTCTCCGGTGGATTTATCAAACATAATCCCTTCCGGTAGAACCAATTTCTGGAGCCGCTGTTTTTGTTTTATATCCTGCATATCCTGCCACTGCCGAGATAAATTACGCATGAATTGTGTTGTATAGGAGAGTAATGTCCCCATGTCTAACTCTTCAATATTCTCTTCGTTTCTCGAAATAGTAAGACCCGTTATCTGGTTTTCTAAGCGTTCACTATAGATTTTAAATTCCTCGCGGTTAATCTCTCCATTTGCGCGCATTTCAATATATCGCTCTCGTTGCGAATTTAATCTTTTGATTTCCGCTTCATAATGCATGCGTTGTTGTGTGTGTGATTGATGTTTGTTTCGCCATACATCTAGCACAATGGTTTCAAAAAGTTTTATGAAATGCTCCTGAGGGGTAATGCGCTTGAGAAAAATAAGAAACTTTTCCTCCAGCCTATGTTTAGGAATTGCATGTCCAAAGTGCACGCATCCTTTTTGTTTACAGTGATAATAGGGGTATTTGTTGTTTCTTCCTTTCGTCCAACCAGCGGTCAATTTCACGCCACACACACAAATCAAAAGCCCTCGAAGTGGAAAATCTGGATGAGCATAGGTTCGTGTATTAATTGCATTGTTGGATAGGCCAGATTTTACGAGTTGGATGTGCTGGTGTTCCTCAAGGGTTATCATTGGTTCATGTAGTCCGGGGTACTCTTTCTTGGTCCAGGGGTCAGTTAATATTCCCGCATAATACTTATCTGTTAATAGTCGCTCTAGAAGCTGAATGCGCATAGGCTTCCCAGTACGAGTGCGAAGACCCCGTTTAGTCGCTTCCTGGGTTAAATTAGCTATGGAATAAGCCCCTGTGGCATATGCCTTTAATGTTTTTTGTACAAGCAGAAAACGCTCGGGGTCACGCACATCTGCCTTGGTTTTCCTCCGCTCAGTCTTTGGTGGAACGGCATAGCCCAGTGGTGGTTTCCACGGTCGAATGCCTTCTGCAATTTTGCGCTGCATACCCCCCTCGCATCTTTGCCGCCTAATATCATTTTCAAGCTGAGCATATCCGGCTAGCATGGTTTCCATCATCTTTCCGATAGGAGTTTTATCGATAGGTTCGGTAACAGAATGTAATGATGTCCCAAATTTAATTAATTGTGCCTGTAAGCCAAAGTGGTCAGTTGTATTTCGCGCAAATCTATCAATCTTCCAAACAATAAATGCCGAAATCTGACCCTTTCTGTCTCCACAAAAGTTCAATGCTTTTATCAGTTCCGCTCTATTTGCGGCAGTGGCTGACTCTCCTTTTTCGACAAATATTTTCTCAACTTTAATACCTTTTGTTTCTGCATATTCCAAACATGCTTTTTGTTGGCTATCTAAAGAAGTCCCAGATACCTGGTCTTGAGAAGACACCCTGCAATAGATGATTCCTTTTGGAGTCTGCATATATTATTTTATCATTACATCTGTTTCATTTTCTGACCACTAATGCAATATTTATTCCTGTATTGACTCTGTCCTTTGTGTGTAGACCGAGCAATTCGTAGTGTTCTTTAATTGCATCGAACTTTGTAGCAATATGCTCACGTTGTGCGATGAGCCATTTATGTTCTTGCACGGTGTCATTTAAATGCAGATTATGGTTTTCCAGCATTTCATTTAATGCCTCTCGTAAGTAAGGTTTTAACAGGTTTTCAGAAGCAATAACTGATGCATTATGTCGGTCTTTAACATCATAGGCTCGATAGGCGGCTTCCGTTGGATTTTTTGTGGCAATGGTTTCGGAAACCCACTCTTTCTGTTTAACTGTAAGTTGGGATTTTTTTTGTGAGTTTTCTGGCCCGATGTGTGTCTTGCTCATTCTTATTTCCATATAATGTCGCGTTCGTCACCCGCGAATATCTTCCATTCGCTGTCAACACAAATCTTGATATTACCATCAGGGTGTCTATGAATACGGTATTCCCTCCATGTTCCTTCTGATTTATGTAAGGGCAGCTGACTTACTGCTTTACTATTTCCCTTACTATTACTATGACCGGAAGGTTCATACCTATGTAGAGCCGAAGTAGAGTTCCTATCATGAGAGGACGGTTTCGTGCGGTCCTTTACCCAGTATCTATTGGTTCTCGTTAGTCCAAAGCGCTTCTGATATATCAAATTCAGAGCTATTAATGCCCGTAAATATTTTCGAATAGTTCGTTCAGAGACGCCGATATGAAAAGCCATATTTTTTTGGGATGCGTAGGCTGGTTTCGTCCCATTCTGTCGCGTGTAAATAATGCCGTATGTTAATTTCGCTCCTTGGGAAATATCTTTGCGCATTGCAACTGCTGTAGGAATCATAATATATGGTATTTTTATCGCTTTAGCGCAATTTTTATTCTCCTGGTTTTGGGTCATGGCATCTCCCGGTTCTCATGTCGGTTTTGGGCGGGGGGATGCCGTCCTTTTGCCCAAAACCAGCATGAAAATCAAAGTGGTTAGTATTCGACTGTTTATCTATAGCAAGCTCTGCCAGCGCATATAATGCATCACGAACAACTAAAATTTCATCATCAGATATTGATGACACATCCTCTCCCAATATTTCCTTACATTCTGCAATTGTGAGCATTAAGAGGAGTAGAAAAACGAATAACGGCACCATTTCTGATGCCGTTGCTTCGTTGTGACTCTCTGACGGGATGTGACGAATAACAAAGCAACGCCTCACAAATGAGTGCATTGCACATACTCATCTAGTCGCGATTCGCGGGTATCACCGATTGGTGCCCGTCAATTCATCTCGCCAAGTAATCACAAAAATATAAATTTTTCCATCGTTCCCCAAGTGATAACACGCATTGAACTGAAGCCTGGCCGAAAACATGGCCTCCCATATTTCAGGGATATTGTCACTTTGGCCCTCGGAGTGCATCAAGCTATACGTAGATTACAGTCGAGAACGTTTGTGCAGGAAAAATAATTTTCTTAAGTACTTTCTATTTTTAACTTAGCATAATCTTGTCCAATAATCAAGAGGAAATAAATACGCTTAACAATTAGTCCCACTCTTTACAGGTATGTAGCGCAAGTATACGATTGTGATGTACAACTAAATAGATACATGTATTGTGTGCCTAAACCACAACCTTTCTCGTGGCATGGCAAAAAACCACTGCTGGCTACTAAACCCATCGTTTAGGAGCACCAGCAGTGGTTACCGCTCGAAAGAGTGGTAGGTGGCGCAAGCCATCGCCTAGCGGTGGGTTTTGTGTTGCCGAGGTAAAATTATCAAAAATTATTAGTTAATATCAAAACTATCATGAACTATTCAAAATATTCTCAAATCAATATGCCCTCATTTGTTGCCGGGGGTATTGTTATCTTAATTCTCATGTTTGCTGCTCAAACTTATGGGCAAGTGGGCGGAGAAACTCTTGCTGCATGTGTAAAAAGAGACGGAACGATGCAGATGATAGGTGACGGCTTTAGACGTACGGTTTGCAGAGAGGGAGAAAAGCTCGTGGTCTGGAATATTCAGGGGGCAACAGGGGCGCAAGGCCCTCAAGGTGAAGCGGGCTCACAAGGAGAGCAAGGACCACAAGGTATTGCCGGAACATCCATCCCCTGTGTGAGAGTTGATGGTAATGATGTGTATTTTGAAGGATGCAACATACACCTTACAAATGGCGCTGGAAGTACGGCAACAAAGAATGGTTTAGGAAACTTAATTATAGGTTACAATGAGCAAAGCACCGGCCTATTTTCTCGAGACGGTTCGCACAATCTTGTTGTTGGGCCGGAGCATGAATATATCAGCTATGGCGGCTTTACTACTGGTCGACAAAACCAATTGGTCGGTGCGAACTCAACAATTGTTGGTGGTAGTGAAAACCACGCTGTTGGAGAGCTTTCCTCTATCACGGGCGGATGGAGAAATTCTGCCAATGGTTTAATGTCGTGGATTGGAGCCGGAAGATATAATTCTACTACAGGTGTATATGCATCGGTGTCTGGCGGAGAAGGAAATAATGTTATTGGAAACAGCTCAACTATTAGCGGAGGATTGAGAAACAAAACAACCGCAGATTATGCGTCGGTTGCCGGAGGAAATGATAATCTTGCCAGTGGGGGCTCTGCTGCCGTTTGCGGCGGAGTATTCAATGAAGCTCGTAGCGGAGGCTCATCAGTAACTGGTGGGAACGGTAATTTATCCTGGGGACCCCACGCTACGGTCAGTGGAGGACTAAACAGAACAGCAACCGGAACCGACGATTGGATTGCAGGGAGCTTATTTGAAGATAACTAAAAAATTTGGATATCTTCGCAAGATTTAATAACCTGTCATTACCAGTCACGATTATTGTCGCGAGTATTATTTTGGGCGGTTTTTACTTCGCAAGTGAAGTAAACAAGCAAAGGTCTATTGAAAAGCAGCAACTAATAAAAATCGAGCAGGAAAGACAGGAGCAAATTAATAAATCATTCACGGAGTCACGTACTGAAGAGAAGGCTAAACAATTATTGAATACTTGCATAACTAACGCGGAAATTGACTGGCAGGAATGGGGGAGACAGTTAGTTGGAATGTATGAAGATTGTAAAGTAGATGGCGGTGGCACCTGTGTGGGGGCGGCGGCATTTACTGATGCGCATGATAAGAATGACGCACAGCTTCAGCAAAATAAATCAGACTGTTTCAGGAAATACCCACAGTGAACACGATTTGAATGATAGAGCTTTAAAGGAGAATGCTATATGCCTATCAATAGCATTCTTTTTAAATACCCATACCGTCAAATCTGCACCCTCACCCCTTCACGCGGGCATGAGCACTTCTTTACTGAATATAGCGATTTCCCGTATGTGCCCGAAGACTTGGTTCCAATCAAATCCCGGTCCCGCAACAAAATAAAGAAATAGCCTCGCATGTGCGAGACTATTTCTTTATTATTGATTGTGGAGCTCATCGCAGTTCTACCATCCATTGGGGAAGCGAGCTAATATGTATTCTCAAACGTTCTTTGAGCAAGAATAGATGCAGAAAGCATGTATTTGAGATAGCATACTAAGAAGATAAGTTTCTATATTAATCACTAAGGCTTCACGGCCGTTAATTATGAAGAAAATTAAACCAATAGCTCGTGTTATAACTTACAAGCCTGACGAGAACAAGATTTTGCTAGTTAGAAATAAGGGCACTAAGTTTTGGTATGCCCCCGGGGGGAGTTGGGAATATGAGATTGAAAACATTGTTGAATGTGCGAAGCGAGAAGTTCTTGAGGAGACGGGCATGCACGTCGAAATACTAAAACTTCTTTATCTCCAAGAATTTCACGGTATCGAGGGAGAGATTGAAAATATTTGTCTTGAAACATTCTGGTTGGCAAAAATGTCTCATGAGCAAGCGTTAAATGAAGCACATATTGATCTTGATCCAAATGGGGCAGTAGAAGAGGCAAAGTGGTTCACAAAGGACGACTTGCAGGATTTGAAGGTATTTCCAAAGAGGCTGAAGAACACGTTCTGGGAGAACATAAAGTTTTTTGCTGAATCAGAGGATCCATTTATTGGCGTGAGCTAAAAAAGGATCAATTAAATATTTTTTTGGATAACAGCGGTACAGAAAAATTTGGACTGTCCCACGCGTCCAATATTGACGGCGAGTTGTTCTGCAGTATTTCGTTTAATTTTCATGACTCATCCGCATCTTTTGCGTTTGGCAGAAACATCTGTTTGGTATTAGAGGCTGAAAGAGTGTTTCGCGAAAAGAAAAAAGCTTGCGCTGTGGATGAAATGGAATACCTTGTGAGATACGGCCTCAATATACTAGGAGAGTCAATAGAAAGTGTGAAGTACTGGTCTATGACCACCTTTAACAATCCCTTTTTGCAGGAAGCAGACATTATTGATTATGGTGAGCAAACCTTAAAGACAGCCTTTTGGAAAGAAATTAATTTTTTTGGTTTAAGGCGTAACGTTTTGATTACGAATCATCACTTATCTCATGCGGGGATATATCTAACCACAGGAATTGAAAATGTCCTTATTGTCACTTCTGATGGTGGTGGGGACGTGGACCCACTGACAAAAATGAATGAGTGTAACTCGTACTATTTAGGAAGAGGGAATTCTATAACTAGGCTAAATATTGATTTAGCCGGGCACATCTCCGGGAAAACTTATGGCGCGTGTGCTATGTTTCTTTACGGAGCGGAGCTTCATAGTCACAATCCACCAGATGGCAAAATGATGGCACTAGCTGGACTGGGTAAAGTGCGTGTCGAGTATTATGATGTCTTGGAGCAGATTTACCGAGAAATAGAAATTGCAAAGTACGAGGATATTTACCAGATTTTTGAGAGTAGTCCATTAAGGATATTAAAGGGTCAAGCACTAAGGCCAACCAATTCAGCAACAGATTTTGCAGCGACTGTCCAGGAATTCTTTGTAAATCACAAGATGGATGACATTTCTTCAGTGATTGATCAACACGCAAAAAATGTTGATGGAATTATTATGTCTGGAGGAGTGGGTTTAAATCTCGAACTTAATTCTCGCGTCGCAGGATTTTATAAAGACAAAATTCACTTTGTGGCGCCCTGTTGCGACGATTCAGGTCAATCGCTTGGGTCATTGTCAATTTTGATAAACAATGTCTTAGGGGGACGAATAGGTGCACGTTTTCCCTACTTGGGCGAGGGGGTGCATGTATATGAATATTCATCGGAGACAATTGAGAAATGCATCGAAATATTGCTGTCTGATGGCATATTACTTGTGCATAATGGACGATCAGAAGTAGGGCCACGTGCGCTAGGCAACAGGTCATTCATAGCAAGACCGGATAGTAAAAAAGTAAGAGACTTGTTAAGTGAGAGAATCAAAGAGCGCGAATCCTACAGGCCGCTCGCTCCGATTGTGCTGGAAAGTAAGTTAAACGAATACTTTACTGGACCTGCAAAATCTCCTTTTATGCTTTACAAGTATGAAGTTAAGAGCGAAGTTCAATCAAAAATACCAGGGGCTCTACATGTAGACGGGAGTGCGCGAGTTCAGACTATCACAAAGGAAGATAATCCATTTCTGTGTGACTTAATCAGTTTGTTTTTCCATAAAACCGGAATTGCACTATTGCTCAACACATCGCTGAATTTTAAGGGCATGCCACTGACAAATAGTCTCGAGGATACGATAAGTCTTTACGAAAAAATAAATTATACCAAGGGTTTAATCTACAATGGGAAACTACTCAAATCCGAGATCATTAAGGGAAACGACTAGAGTCTATTTCCGTAGTGTTGAGTGTAGCTCGCTAGGCAAAGATCCAGCTCAGCCTGGATTATCTCTCTTATCTGTTTGAGTTTTTGAACATCAATATCAAAAATATAGTTTCGAGATTTGTAATAATCGTAAAAATTATCCCAACCCCCGATCATTTCCTCAGTTTCCATATTTTGATCCGCATACAATAAGCCCTGAGGGTGGTACCGGATGTTAATAAAAGGCCCACCTTTTTCGGAAATGCGCTGAAGTGCAAGTAAGGTGGACATCACTACATGATGAGCAGATAAGATGAAGAGATTTGTCGGATTTTCTTCAATCCTCTGGAGTAAATCCAAAACAAATCGATACATGCGAATATTTAATTCAATTTGATTTTCCCCAGGGGATTCAAATATTTCATTCAACTCAGGATACAGAATTTCACCCGCATCATTACTAGCGGATCCGTGTCTATACCAAACATTGTGCTTTTCGAATGCCTCATGTAAAAAAATCATTTTAGCACGTTCAATTAAAGGATTATCAGAATTTGTTCCAGTTTTATATCGCCCATGGATTTCAGCAGAGATCCGATCGTCAGTTTCCTGATTGACGGGGATATCTCCATAACGCTGCAGTTCTTCCCGAAGGATGTCAGCAGTCCGGCTTGAGCGCAACTTGTCGCTGCAGATTACCGTTGCACTGTCATATTTTCCTGATCGTATATTTTCTAAAATCGCAGGCAAGTAGTAAGTCTTTAGCAATGCAATTTCTTCTGGGTCTATATCGGCGTCACGATTAATCTCCTCTTGATGAGACTCTTCGAGATGGCGGACAATTTTAAATGATTCCATATTTTTACTACACACTTATTATGACCCGCTCACATCGTAATAATCACTTCCTGATATATTGTCTAATCGATTGATCGACTTGACCGTAAACTTGCTCAGGATGGATATTTAATGCGTCTACAAATATTATTTTACTCTTAATAAGCGTTTTTAATAAATCTGACTCGTAAAAGGCTGCAAAATTACTCAGAAACTGAATATTCTGCCAATATGCTACGTCTTCAGTTCTGCCCTTCTCTGTGCTTCTTCTCAAACTTTCTTCGGGTGGTATTCGAAATACAATAACATGCGTTGGGACTAGGATTGCATCGTGATTTGTAGAAAAAAACTTAGTGTTGTAGTCATATGTGCTGTATTCCCAAAATGTTTTCCCATAAGCATAGGAAAATCCGAGTGTTGAAATATATGATCGATCACACAAAATGGTATGTGCATTTTTAGGCACTTTTTTAAACTTATCCTTCTCAGCCTCAGTATATAATGCTCGGGCATCTTTAGCATTCACTTTGTCGCGGGCATCCATGTAGAGCTCAGGAATGAAAAACATTTCCACCCCACTGGTTTTGAACTTCTCAAAAAATTCAGTTTTCCCTGAGCAGGGGAGCCCTTCAAGGGCGATGATTGATTTCATCAATTTAGTACTATATATGATTTTTTCGAAAGATGGGGTTTCGCTCCCTGAAAACGCCCCTTTTTGATGACTTCTTTAAGCCACGCGGGATCACGAGCAGTTAGCTGACTTATTCTATTCAGGGCATTGATCTTTGTAACCCTCCTTTTATGGAGAATTTTATCGTACTCTTCAGACATGCTTTGTGCGACCACACTCCAGGACATATGTTTTCTAACAAACCTTCTGCCTGCCTCAGATAATAATCTAGAGGTGAAAGTTGACCTTGCAATGAGCTCTATAATTTCGGAAAACTTATTAATGTCATCCTCAATCATCAATAAGTTTCTATTTAGGAACCCCCGCGATCCCTGGCTGGTTGTGATGACAGGTAGCCCCGCATTCAAATAGTCAAGTATCTTAATTCTCATCCCGGACCCAGCAGCAACGGGTGAAAGGGCGCACAATGAATTACTGAAGTATGTATTTAGCGTACTTTGTTTGCCGACGATTACGAAGTTTTTTTTCTCAAGTGATTTCTTTATCTTGGATGGAATGTCACCAATAATATAAAAAATATATCCTTTCTCAGATAATTTTGGATAAACAGAATTCCTAATCAGTTTCAGAGCCGCTAAATTGACGGCATAATAATAATTCCCTAGAAATATTATTTTTTTTGAGGTCGCTTTAAAACAACTATGTGGAAAGTCATCTAGTCTGATTCCGCTCGGCACTATAGCGATGCGAGACGCGCTAACCCCAAATCTTGATTTAACAAGGTGGTCATCCTTACTGAGGGAAATAATCTTATCAAAATAAATGCCGAAGTGATGCATTAAACCCCTTACGCTATCTAATTGTTTTTTGGGTGCACCAAGAGATTTAGCGAATTCCAAATCATCATAATGCGCCTCATACACCAAGTGTTGACCACCCATTACTGATAAGGGGATGCCTAGTTGAACGGCAAGCTCAAGGTTAGCAAATTGTAGTATCTGAGGTTGCTCCCTGTTTACTAGATGGAACAGAAAGTCAATGTTTTTAAATAAGTCAGAGCGAACCAAATATGTCCTAAATCGCTCTTTTCTAATTAGCTTTGTGTCTGTCCAACCACGGTCGGACACAACGACAACAACTTCTGTATTTGTATATCGTTGAAGGGCGTCAGATAAATAGTGAAATCTATTTGTCGCCCCACTGTAGGATGGGATGAATTCTCCGTCAACGAAGATCATCACCTTTTTTTTCTTATTCATTCAAGCTTATGTATTGAAGCTTCATCACATTTTTAGCATAGTATAAAGATAGAGGTTATGTAAGCTACGGAATATTCCTGAGAGATTTTACCCGCAGAAACCCATATAAACGTTGGCTAGGTAATAGTGACACGTAAATCAAAAAAATCCATCAGTAGGGATGTTGTGTTATAAAGCGCAGTTCCAACTTCCACTAGCAGGAGACCCAATTTACAAAAAAGAGCTGCTCTATTCTGTATTAGCAACATTTAACGTATTGATGTCCCTGATTATTCGGTGCCAATGAGCGCCCACCCATGGCAGCCAGAAGTTTTACTCAAAAACCGCAGTATGGCGGTTTTTGATTTGCAAAACACATGCCCCAACCGAGGCGTCGGGATTTGCAAAGCGGAGTGATATTCTCTCGAATCTTGAAAAGTATCATTCGCTGCGCGTGTATGATAGAGTGTGGCCAAACCAAGGATAGAGGAGGTGTTTCAGATGTATCTGATAGATTTGTTGCCCAGAACAAAAACACCTCCGAAGTTTCGGAGGTTCCTTTACAACGACATCAATCCACTTAGTGGTACGAGGAAAAAGCGTCTTATCGAAGCTCCGAATACATCGATGAGACAACTTCACAAGCGCCTCATTTCTCACTTACGTTCACTACCCGCCGATCTGCGGTTTGCCACGGGAGCGCGCCCAGGGGCTAACCCGGCACGACACGTTGCGCGTCATCGTCAAAATCGATATATCTATCACCTTGATTTGCGTGATGCGTATCATACCATCAATCTCAATACGCTCGCGGAGATTCTACTTTCATTGGAAGGACAACTCCCCCTAAACACCGAAGTAGAGATGGCACGCACATTTCTAGAGAATTATTGTGCATCATGCTCTGGTGGACTTGCAGTTGGCGCCCCCGCATCGCCCGACCTGTTTAATATCTATGCGAGCGCAGTACTTGATCGAGTGCTTGCCCCTGTGGTCGCGAGGTATGGTATGACCTATACGCGCTATATCGATGATCTTGTGTTTTCTGCGGCAGAAGTGATAGGAGAGAAAAAACGGAGCAACATTCGATCCATTATCGAATCCGCTGGATTTTCTATTAGTCATCGAAAGACGCACGTATGGGATTTGATGAAAGGTCCAGTAGTGGTCAATGGCGTGGGACTAGAACTTGGAGGACGTATTTTTGTTCCACAACAATTTCGCTGGAAGACCAAAAAACTTCTCAGAAAATTCCTAGAGACTGGGGAAGGGTTCTCTGAACTTTCTGGAAGAATGGGCGTCATATCTGGGATTATGCGGGAAGAACCCTTCGATCAAACCTTTACACGACTAGTGCATACATACCGTGTAGCGAGGAAAGCTGCGCGGAGGAGAAAAAAACAAAAGGGGTAGCGGAATCCAGCTACCCCTTTTTTCATATTTAGGTATTGAGTATTAGGGAAAGTTTTCACTGCGCCCACCAATTCCGGTGAGTTGCTCTGTTGTATCTCTCGCGCTATTATTGCTGTAGGCTCTTGGTCGTCTCTACAGACGGTCAAAAGTCCCCGGAAGGTTGGTGAGCGCAGGCAATCAACGGGTACCGAGTTGGGTACGAGGGATGTGCTTGCGAGCGCACTCCCATACGAGCGAACGCCTTGTTTCTTTTTTCTTGATGGTGATGTTCTCTCTTTCCTGTGTTCGCGACGCGAGTGGTTCGTTGTGTTCAGCGGAGACTCTTGGCAGCATTGACTGCGTGAGCGCCAACCTTCCGGGTGCCAACCAAACCAGGACCTAACGTCCTGGTTTTCTCTTGTTTATTTCATCTCTCCTAAAGTCACACAGGTGATTACTCGTGTCCTTGATGGCGTTACTTTTACCGCCCTACCGGTGTTACCATAAGTACATGGGGCCACTCACACCGCTTGCTTCGTATATTGCGTTTGCTATAAAAATCTTCGTGATTGGGGTGATTTTGATTGTGAGTTTTGCTGCCAGTCTATTTGTTCAGTCAATGGTCAACGACCGAATTGCATATCAAGGGGCCGCAGTAGAGAGACAAGGTGGAGACGTGGCCAAAGTGCTTATACACGGGAAACTTCCGGGGTTTGATGAAAACGGTGTAAGCGTGTATAGACTTGTTGATCGCGTGCTGAAGTATGCAATTCTTTTTATTGTACTTACGTTCCTTGCGTTTTTCCTCATGGAAATTTTTTATCGCCTCCGGCTCCACCCGATACAATATTTACTTGTTGGGCTTTCACTTGCGGAATTTTATCTATTACTCCTCGCATTTATGGAGCACATTGGATTTTTAGCGGCGTATATCATTGCTGCGCTCATGACCACGGCGCTGATTTCGCTCTATAGTCATTTCATACTCAAAACAAAAAGTGGGGGAATGCTCATCGCACTTCTCCTCACAATTATTTATGCGTATTTGTTGATTACGCTCCATCTTGAAACGTATGCGCTCCTCGCGGGTTCGCTCCTCCTATTCGCATTACTTTCGGGAGTGATGTATATCACGCGTAATATCAACTGGCATGAGGCGTTTAACTACGCCGCAGGTGAAAAATAAGATCACATACCTTCGCTCTAGGGATTTGCACACCCCGTGCTCGCCATGCTGGATGAACGTGCCACAATATACATATGAACAAAAAAGTCTTTCTCGAACGCTGGCTCGATTGGACGCTCGCAATTATTCTCGTGACGTTTATTGGTGTGTGGGGGGAAGTGCAAAAGTTTGCGATCGAGCAAGATGTCGTTGCAGCAGATGCGATGGCAGTCGCTTCCGTGCAAATTGGGAATATCCGCAGTGCTCGCTAAATTTTTTTATGTGCGTCGGACGCGTGTTTGGCGCGTGGTTTTGTTGTGATAGAATTACTACAGATGACACCAGGAGGAGTAGATGAAAAAGTTACTACCAAGAACTCAAAAGTCACGGCGTAATACTGAAAGTCTCGGAAAGTCGAAAAGGAGATCTATCAAAATTCTAGAAACTCCAGCTCTGCTGAATCGGCGCATAGCGCAGGCCGAGCTCGGAGACGCACCACGAGACATGACGACTCGTCAGCGCTATGGTGGTGCAACCGAGAACTTGCGTAAAGGTCTTGCGTCGCTGACACTTCGGCGGTAGAGTGCCCAACGAACAAGGAGGGATGCAATGAGTACTTCAGAGCAATCTCAAACGATTCGTGCGATGGAAAACGAATGGTGCGCTGTTCTCATTGAGAAATTAGCACATCGCTCAAATGAAGGGAGCGCCGATCGCACCCTGCTTGAGGGAGCGGCAAGAGTGATTCGCATGAGTCTGCCAGCAAACATTCGCGAGTCAATCAACACCACCACATTGCCGTGGCACCCGAATTTTTTGAAACAACCCGCCCCATGAGGGGCGGTTTTCTTTTATACTGTATCTATGTGGTGCATATATATCCTCAAATGTAAGGATGGGAGTTTGTATACCGGAAGTACCGATAATCTCGCGCGCCGTTTTACCGCACACAAAGCAGGAAGGGGCGGACGCTATACGAGGTCCCACCCGCCAGTCGCAATTGCGTATACCGAACGCTGTAAAAATAAATCACACGCACTCACGCGTGAACATGCGATTAAGCAGTTACGCCGCGATCGCAAGCTACGGCTGATTCAACGCGCGCGCAAGCGTTGATGTACATTTTGATTACAAAATGGTACAACCCAATCAAACGCACCTTAAGGAGTGTATATGGACGCGTACATGTTTGGAGGCATTAATCGGTATTGCACCGAAGATGGCACACAGCTACTACGCATCGATTTAGTGGGGGGAAACGATCTCTGTCGCGAGTGCACGCAAAAAGATCCGACCACACTCAAACGCAGGTATTGCTTTCAATGTGGAAATCCTACGAATGAAGGTCGGTGTATGTTCCACGGAGCATTGACTGCCCAACAGCGTATTGGCGAGCATGATAAGAAGAAAGATCAACAATCGAAAGCGCGTATCATAAACCGTGAGGACTCACCGTGCGCGACATACGAGCGCACCGCTGATGATAGGGGTGATCATACCGTCAAACGGCCATCCATCGACTTGTTTTCTGACGGGGAGTTGAAAAGATTACGATCAGCATCCGAATTAGATCGTATTCTCGCGGTCGTCGCGTGGTACTTTAAGATACCAGAAAGTGAAATACTTTCGCGACAAAAGAAGAGACGTCAAAACTATCCACGCAATATTCTCTATTGGATCGCGCGCGTACGCACACAGCTATCCCTTCCAGATATTGGGGGCGCACTTTCGCAGAGAAATCATACCACCGTATTACGCGGGGTCGTGACCATTGACATCGATGAAAGCAAAAAAACACGTGACCATTTGCGTGATATTCAACTGATACTCGATCGATTGGACGAGGTGCTCGGTATCACTCACCCGGTACCTGCAAAAGTTCCGTCCGCTTCCGACGTATCTACCAAAACGAGTAGCTGATGACGCACAGCATTCAACAGGAGGGGGTAGCTATATCAGCTGCCCCCACTCTCTTTACATCGGGGAATAATCCAGTATAGTTACGCCCTAGAATCTAGGAGGTAGCACCGTGCAACAAACATTACCGAGGGACTCTTCCACCGCCGCGGCCGCAGTGGAACGCAGTATTCGTGCCGCGCTGTTTGGTCGGCGCGCGTATGTGCGACTGGAGTTGATTACTTCAACAGTGTCAAAGGTGACAACCGTCAGTCTTGAGCAGATGAAATCTTCCCGGTCAGTACGCCATTTCAACGAGGCGAGAAGACTGGTGTGCGCCATTGCGCGGAAGTATGCGCCCGATCTTTCCACCGCAACACTTGCGCTATATCTCAATAAGAGCCCAAAGATCGTGACGCGAATGCTACGCGTCTCATACCGTATTCGTCATCACGATGAAGAGCGGCGGGTCGTGCAAGGTATTGAGCGCATCATGTACACGGCGCTCGTGCGTGTGGCGCAAAGTCAGCACGCGTAGTGACAATGCAACTGCCCGTCCCGCCTAGGCGGGACGGGATTTTTCTATCCACAGCAGCATATGCTGTGCATGCACGTATAATAGAAATACTGAACGCATGATACGCTACGTCCACAGGCATTTTTTTGTACTCTTTACCCTCGCGCTGGGTTTTTTGTTAACATCGGGGGGTGCTACGGCACTCGGTCATTCTCCCGCGCTACTATCGGACGTATTCCAAACACATGACGCTGAATCGATCGAGGAAATAGAGATCCCACAGGCTGAACACACCGTTCCGCCATTTACTCCGGGAACAGTACGCGAACCACTCTCAATTCCAAAGGAAGGAGTGTCTATTCATGCGGATCTTCATGCGCATGTGCTCACCGTATTTCGTGATGGAAAAGCAGATCGCACCTTTCCCATCCTTGCGATCGGGAAACCGGGTTCTACCTATGAGACTCCCGCGGGCACCTATGCCATCAAGACGAAAGAAAAAAATCACTTCTCTTCGATTGCAAAAATTTGGATGCCATACTCGATGCATTTTTACGGCAACTATTTTATTCACGGCTGGCCGCACAAGGATGATGGTACGCTCGTGAATTCTACGTATTCCGGCGGATGCATTCGACTTTCTACGGAAGACGCGAAAGCGCTGTTTGAAATCATCGATATCGGAACGCCCATTATCGTGACGGGTGTACGCGACGAAGTAACGGCGGCACCAACAGGATATTATGTGCGTTCCTCGGGCGTTCCTATACCGAGTGGTATCAGTGCCACGGCGTTTGCGGTTGCGGATCTCACGACGGGAGATGTGCTCCTCGAAGAGCAAGGAAATACCGTGATGCCAATTGCGTCGATTAGCAAATTATTTACCGTGCTCGCTGCGTTTGATAATTTTGACCACTACAAAGAACTTTCTATTTCGCGTACCGCAGTAGATACCGAAGGGGTGGGGGGAGATTTAGTTCCTGGGGACATACTTGCAGTACAGGAATTTGTGTTTCCATTACTCCTCGAATCAAGTAACGATGCGGCAATGGCACTTGCGGAATATGTAGGAGAGCGGCGTTTTGTTGATTTGATGAATACAAAAGTGTCGTCGATTGGACTGAAGCAAACACACTTTGAAGATGCGAGTGGACTTTCGCCAAAAAACACTTCCACCGCGCTCGATCTCATTCGGCTTGCGCGGTATCTCTATATCAGTAAGCAACATGTACTTGACGTAACGACGTTGCGCACCAAGGCGCTGCCCGCGAGTGAGTCGCACCATGCGTATCAATGGAAAAATATCAGCCAATTTTTGGATACCCCCGGACACATTGGGAGTAAAAGCGGGTTTACGGGCGCTGCAGGTGAGACGCTCGTTGCGGTGTTCAATCTGAAAATGACTGAATTTGAGGGGCGCCCCATAGGGATTGTACTGCTTGGCAGTACTGATCGTAAGAAGGATGCCGATCTTATTCGTACGTATATTTCCGAAAGCGTATTTTATACCTACCTGGCAAATACCAAGACATCCGCTGCAGTCGAAGATATGGAAGGCGCTACCGCTTCAGTGCTTCCAATTTTTCAAATATCGGAGTGAGTAGTATATGGGGGAGCACGTCGGCAAGAGCGCATCCTCACAGATACGTTTCTTTATCATAGATCGCGGTATCCTCGTTTTTCCTCCGTTGCTGCGATTGATAGTACGCCTCCGCCGTGTACTATGTCCCTAATTCGCGCGAATTAGGGTACTATAAGAAGTAGATTGAATAGCAAAAAAGTCACTGTGTAATATTATCAAAACAAACTGTACGTTATATGGAACAGATGAAAAACATTGAGCGCACATTAAAAGCCCTTGCAAACAGGCGTAGGCTCGAAATATTGCGCATGCTCCAGAAGAATAAAGAGATGGCAGTGAGCGACATTGCGGGTGCACTTAAATTATCGGTGAAAGCAACATCAAAACATCTCACCATCCTGTTCAGTGTTGATATCCTTGAGAGAGAACAGCGCAGACTGAAAGTACATTACCGTATTGTGACATCTCGCGCGCAGTCTTCCACAGTTCGTGCAATACTCTCGATGTTGTAAAAATGTAATTATAAACAGCGCGGTGGTATGATATACCCCTAATTCGCGCGAATTAGGGGTGGAATAATATTTGTGAAAATGTAAATAGTGGATGGGTAGGGTTGCGCGAATTGGATAGAGAGGAGAAGGAGTTCGTGCAAATGATCCAGTCACGAGATACCATACTCATGCGATATGTTGAAGACTACCGCAGAAATGCATACCACGAATTTTTGGAAGCGACTTCCACGTCCATTTTTAGTATGCGCTCCTATGGCAGACGGCACCGATCCCGCATTTCGGCGGGTGATTGCTGCGCATGGGCGACCGGACGTGATGTACACCGAATTTGTTTCGTGCGATGGACTCTGTTCTGAAAAAGGCCGCCCAAAACTACTTCGCGATTTATCATATGCACCGAACGAGCGCCCGATCGTCGCGCAAATTTTTTCTTCAAAACCGGATAACGTAGCTCGGTGCGCGGCGCTCATCTTGTCCCTCGGATTTGACGGAATTGATATCAATATGGGATGTCCCGACCGCGGTATCGAAAAACAAGGCGCGGGTGCCGCGCTCATAAAAAATCCTGCACTTGCAGTGGAGGTAATACAGGCAGCGCAGTCAGAAAGTGGTGGACTTCCGGTTTCGATTAAAACCCGACTCGGATATAACACAGTCGAGATTGATACGTGGCTACCAACACTCCTGACGGCACACCCCGACGCAATCACACTCCATCTCCGTACGCGCAAAGAAATGTCGAAAGTGCCTGCGCGGTGGGATCTTGCGGTACGCGCGGTGGAGTTAGCGCGCGGAAGTGGCACGTTGATTATTGGTAATGGTGACGTCGCCTCACTCGAGGAGGCGCGCACACGCGCAGAGGAAACCGGTGTGGACGGTATTATGGTGGGGCGTGCGTGGTTTGGAAATCCGTGGTTTGGGAGTGGAAAAATTGAAATCAGCGACGCCGAGCGCATTGCGGTGATGCGGCAGCACCTCGCTGCGTACGTTGAATATTTTGGTCCTTCGGATCGGAATACGCGCGAATTTCACGGGCACGAAAAACATTTTGCGGTCATCAAAAAACATTTGAATGCCTACCTGAAAGGAGTGCCGTCACTGGGAGAGGTCAAATCTGCATTGATGCTTGCAAAGAATGCGGTTGAGGCGGAGCGTATTCTCGCTGCGGTCGCCGGCGCATAATTCAGTATTTCCACTTCAATATCGGTCTTTTTTGGGGTATACTGAAGTCCATGCACGCACTGGATGCGCTCTCTCGAGAGGCCCGCGAGGCGATTAGATCCGCCGCTTCTGTAGATGAGCTACGGGATATTGAACTGCGATATATTGGTCGTAAGCAAGGGAAATTGACGGCCATTTTGCGCGGATTGAAAGATCTTCCTACAGATGAGCGGGCGATCGTTGGTACGAAGGCAAACGGACTTCGCATCGAAATTGAGAAACTTATTGCAGAGCGGATGAGCGCCATGAAGGGGGCACATACGCGCTCACAACTTGAAAAAGAGGCAATTGATATTTCGTTACCCTCCCGTCGCGCATCGCGGGGGCATATTCATCCGCTCACACAAATTCGAAGAGAAGCAGAGAAAGTATTTGTGCCGATGGGATTTGAGGTTGTGGATGGGCCGCATGTAGAATCCGAGTTTTACAATTTTGATTCGTTAAATATTCCGATTGATCATCCCGCGCGAGATTTTTGGGACACGTTTTGGATTCGCCAACATCCTCGTCCAACGAATCCAAAGCAACGCTTGCTTCTGCGTACACACACCTCGTCACTCCAGGTGAGGTATATGCAGTCGCACCAACCGCCATTTCGCATGATTGCTCCGGGGCCGGTGTATCGATATGAAGCGAGCGACGCGAGCCACGATTCCGAATTTGTGAATATGGAAGGGCTCATCGTGGACAAAGATATTTCCGTGAGTAATCTCAAATATATTTTACTTACATTCTTTCGCACGCTCCTTGCGAAAGATGTGGAGATTCGTTTGCGTCCGAGCTTTTTTCCATTTGTAGAGCCGGGGTTTGAAATTGATGTTTCGTGCCAAGCGTGTCGCGGGAAGGGGTGCGCGATTTGCAAACAGACGGGTTGGTTAGAGCTTGCCGGAGCCGGCATGGTGCACGACGAGGTATTTCGCGCAGCGGGATATGTAAAAAACGAGTGGAAGGGCGCGGCGTTTGGTGTTGGCATGGATCGCATTGCGATGATGAAATATCACATTCCTGATATTCGGCTGTTTCGAGAGAATCATATGAAATTCCTCGAACAATTTTAATATATATGAAGTATTCCTATCAGTGGCTGAAAACATATCTTCCAACGCTTCCGTCTCCGCAGGTAGTTGCGGACGCAATTTCGCTACATGCGTTTGAGGTAGAGGACATTGTTCGTAAAGGAAAAGATACCCAACTCATTATCTCGGTACTGCCAAATCGCGTTGCAGATGCCGGGGGGCACGAAGGTATGGCGCGAGAACTTGGCGCGATTCTCAATAAGAAGGTGACGTACCGCACGCCATCGATGAAAGAATCTCCTACCGTGCGCACGACAGGAGTGATACGCGTGAAGCTGCACGCAGAAGGAGATGTGAGTCGGTATGCACTCCGCGTTGTGGACAAAGTAGTGATTGGAGAGACGCCGACACATATGGTGGAGCGACTTGCGACCTGTGACATTCAATCGATCAATAATGTGGTGGACGCCGCAAACTACGTCATGCTTGAAACCGGCCAGCCACTCCACGTATTTGATGCAGACACTATTAAGGGCGGAATTGTAGTGCGCCGCTCCATCCGAGGCGAGCACATCGAAACACTGGACGGCGCAAATATAGAGCTCCCTATAGGTACGCTGGTGATTGCGGACAATGATGGGCCCATTGCTATAGCAGGTATTAAAGGTGGAGCGCGCACAGGAGTGACCGAACACACGACGCGCGTCGCAATTGAGGGCGCGCATTTTGACCGGGCGCTTATTCGTAAAACCGCGAAACTGCTTGGACTTTCCACAGACGCTTCACAGCGGTTTGCGGCAGGACTTCATCCTTCACTCATATCGCACGGTGTTGATCGGCTTGCAGCACTTGTGCGTGATGTTGCCGGTGGTGTCGTACTACGGGGACGTTTGGATGTAGGCGAGACCGAACCTCCGCCCGCGCGGATGTCGCTCAACACCGCGCATGTGAGTGCGATGTTGGGTGTTGAAATTCCAGAGAAAGAAATAGAAGCGATTTTAAAGCGCATTGGATGCGGGGTCACGCGACTTGCAAAATCGTCGTACCGAGTGATTGCGCCAACATTTCGTATTGACCTCAATTCAGAAACCGATCTCATCGAAGAAATCGGGCGCATTGCAGGGTATGATCGTATTCCTACGGTGCCTCCGAGCGCGCAGTTGGTGCCACCACATGCAAATGATCTCCACGAGCTTAGCGAAGAACTGCGCGATCTGCTTGCGGCGTCGGGATACAGTGAAGTGATGAATTATGCATTTATGAGCGCCGACGATGCCACAAAATTACTTATGAATACCAACGACCTTATCCCGCTCGAAAACCCTATCTCAAGCATGAGTGCATATATGCGCGGCACCTTGCATGCGGGGATGTTTAAAAATATCCGCGCGCACCAGGATGGAACGTACGCACCGAAATTTTTTGAAATAGGGCGTGTATTTGCAGAAACTGCCCAGCACGTGACCGAGCGAGAACATCTCACACTCATGATTGCGCGCCCACGGGACGAACATGGCGATTTATTTTTTGAAGCAAAAGGGGATATCAGTACCGTGCTTGAGCGTTTTGGTGTTCCTGAACATCGATTGCATGATTTTCGTTCGCGCCGTGATACGTACTGGCCAATGATTGCGGGTCACGTCGCACATCCGTACCGCTCTGCCACGATTGATATTGAAGGAACGCATGTGGGTGTGATTTATGAAATACACCCCGACGTTCTCCGGAGATTCGATATTACACTCCGTGTTGCGGCGGTGGAGATTATGCTCGCAGAACTCCTAGAGCTTATTGAAGAAGAAAAACAATTTCGTCCCATCTCAAAATATCCGGCGGTGGTGCGCGATATTTCCCTGCTGGTTCCCGCAGATACGCGCGTCGATGAAGTACAGGGAATTATCGAAAAAGAAGGGGGGATGCTCCTTATCGATTCTGATCTTTTCGATTACTATGAGGGGGACGAGATTGGAGAGGAACGTCGCAGTCTTGCCTTTCATCTGGTATTTCAGTCGCATGACCGAACATTAACGGACGAAGAGGTTGGCCGCATTATTCAACGCACTGTGAATGCGCTTTCCGAAATGGAAGGATGGGAAGTCAGATAATATGATGGCAAAAAACGAAAAGAAAAAATCAGAATATACATCCCGTGATATTACCGTGCTTGAGGGATTGGATCCGGTACGGAAGCGCCCGGGAATGTACATTGGATCCACCGGCATTGATGGGCTCCATCATTTGATTTGGGAAGTCGTGGACAACTCGATTGACGAGGCGATGGCGGGATATGCAAAATTTATTACGATTACACTGTTGCCCAATCATCGCGTGAGCGTTGCCGACGATGGTCGTGGTATCCCCGTTGATATTCATAAACAAACAAAGAAATCTGCACTCGAGACCGTACTCACCACTTTGCACGCGGGAGGAAAATTTGGCGGGGACTCATATAAAGTGGCGGCGGGACTTCACGGAGTGGGAGTGTCGGTGGTCAACGCGCTTTCGCGGTATCTGCGCGTAGAAGTGATGCGCGATGGAGAGCGCTACACACAGGAATATAAAAAAGGAATTCCTACCACAAAAGTTAAAAAAGAAGGAAAAGCCACGCGCGTAGGCACCACGGTGATCTACGAACCAGACCCAGAAATTTTTGGAGATGAGGGAACAATGCCCGAGTATATCTGGAATACAATTCTTACGCGTGTGCGCCAGCAGGCATATCTGACGGCAGGTGTGACGATTCGCGTAGTGGATGCGCGTAAGGGAGAGCCCGCGTCGTTCACCTTTCATTTTGAAGGAGGCGTAAAAGCGTATATTGCGTCACTGACAAAACATTTTCAGCCAGTGCATCCAAATGCGTTTTACACTGCAAAAGAAGCAGAAGGAGTACAAGTTGAAGTAGCGTTGCAGTACGTTGACGATTTACAATCACACGAGCTTTCATTCGCAAATAACATCCATACAACGGAAGGAGGAATGCATCTGACGGGGTTTCGTACCGCACTCACGCGCGTGCTCAATGATTACGCACGGAAAAACGAGATTCTCAAAAAAGATGAAGAAAATCTCACCGGCGAGGACGTACGCGAGGGGCTTTCGGCAATTATTTCCGTTAAAATTCGCGATCCGCAATTTGAAGGACAGACGAAGGCAAAACTTGGATCGGTAGAAGCGCGAAGCGCGGTGGACTCAATATTTTCTGCTTCGTTCATCGAATTTCTCGAGCAACATCCACAGGATGCGCGCGCAATGATTGGAAAGGTCATTCTTGCCGCAAAAGCACGTCGCGCCGCAAAAGCCGCAAAAGAAACAATTCTGCGTAAAGGTGCGCTCTCCGGATTTACGCTCCCTGGCAAACTCGCAGACTGCCAGTCAAAAAATGCGGAAGATTCGGAAATATTTATAGTGGAAGGAGACTCTGCGGGAGGATCTGCAAAGCAAGCACGTTCGCGTGAATTTCAAGCGATTCTTCCGCTTCGTGGGAAAATTTTAAATGTCGAACGCGCGCGTCTCGATAAGATGCTTGCCTCCAGCGAGGTGCGCGCGCTCGTGATTGCGATGGGCGCAGGTATTGGCGAAGAGTTTGATATTTCAAAACTCCGTTATCACAAGATCGTGATTATGACAGACGCGGACGTGGACGGCGCGCATATTCGTACACTCCTGCTGACATTGTTTTATCGCTACTACATGCCGATTATTGAGCAAGGTTTTCTCTACATTGCAGAGCCGCCTCTCTACCGTATCCAAAAAGGAAAGAGAGTGGAATACGCATTCGTGGACGCCGATAAAGAGCGTATTCTTGCCGAATTTAAAAAACTGAAAGAAGAAAAAGAGGAGAAAGACAAGGCGGATAAAGCTGAAAAAGAAGGCAAGAAGCCCTCGATACTCGATGCAATAGAAGATTCTCAACAAGAATCAGAAGACATCACGCAGGAAATGCAAGATCCCGCACTCAAGGGTGTGACGATGCAGCGCTACAAAGGACTTGGAGAGATGAACCCGGATCAGTTATGGGAGACCACCATGAATCCTTCCACGCGCCATCTCCGTAAAGTTTCTATTGATGACGCGAAGCAGGCGGATATTGTGTTTGACGTACTCATGGGTGCGGAAGTGGGGCCGCGCAAACACTTCATTCAAAGCCGCGCAAAGTCCGTCAAAAATCTCGACGTGTAAGCCGTTTTGCAATTCCGAGCAACATCCGATTAGTTGCGAAGTTTTCGTTACTGATCGAGCTTTTCAGATGAAGATAAAAGCACATCCAAAAACAATTTTAAAAAAAGGAAACGCGCGCCCGTCGGCGGCGATCCTTGCGTGCATGCACGGAGATGAGATTATCGGTATGAAGGTTTGCAAGGAATTGATAAGGTGCGATCTGATGAGCGGGAGTTTGACAGGTTTTCTTGCGCATCCTTCTGCTCACGCGCACAAAAAACGTGAATTTAGCTACGATTTGAATAGAATATTTCCCGTGAAAGGAAAGACCAGGGAACATCAGCTTGCGCGCAATATTTTCCGCGCACTTCGCGAATTCGATCTCGTTATCGATATTCATGGTACGAATTCGCGCATTGACAGTCTCGCGATCGTGACAAAGTGGAATGCGCGTACGAAAAGACTGCTCGCGGAATTTCCAGTGAAAAAAGTGATGTATGTGCCTGCGCACATATATGCGAAGGGCGCGCTCATCAGCCATGTTCCGCTTGGCATTTCTATCGAGTACGGACCGAATAAGCTTGGTCACCAGTACCGAAAGGCACTCGCGCATGTCGAGCAGTTGTTGATTAACCGCGGCATGTTGCGCGGGACCAAGCAACTATTTCCCCGAAAGACGTTGTACACGGTTATTGGGAAGTATGATGTTCCCGAGCCGTTTCGACAGAATCCACATCTGCGTGACTTTGAGCGCATTGAGCGGGGCGCGCACATCGGTTCTCACCAAGGAATAAAATTGTACGCGACAAGAAGTTTCTACCCAATCTTTCTTGGGAAAGGGCGATACAAAGGAGCTCTCGCTCTGATGACTGAAAAACGTCAGGCGCGTGTCGCATAACGTAGGTAGGTGCGGTTTTGGGTGAGCCGTCGCAGGTGTATCTTGGAATATTTATCACCACATCTCGCACTTGCATCTTTTTCAAGGGAATGGTACTCTGATCCAGTACCCCGGGATGGGTTTTTATATAGAAAAAGAAATATACACGCATGTACGGACTCATCGAATATCTCCGCGAAACTCGCAGAGAACTCACAAAAGTAAATTGGCCAACGCGGTCGCAAACTATCAAATCCACGATCCTCGTGGTTGTGTTTTCCATCGTGGTTGCGCTGTACCTGGGCGCACTCGATAGTTTTTTCCGACTCATTTGGGAGCGTATTATCGCTATTTAGTATTCCCTGCGTTTCGCTATGCCAAAGCAAACATCTGAATTCGGTCGCAACTGGTATGCCATCCATACCTATTCGGGGTATGAAGATGCGGTTGCGCGCAATATGCGCCAGCGCATTGAATCGATGGGTATGGAGGATAAAATTTTTCAAGTTCTCGTTCCCACCGAAAAGAAAATAAAAATTAAGGCGGGAAAGCGCAAAGTAGTAGAAGAGAAGATTTATCCGGGATATGTGCTTGTGGAAATGATCGTGACCGATGACTCATGGTACGTGGTGCGTAACACCCCACGTGTCACAGGGTTTGTGGGCGCGGGAACCACCCCGATTCCGCTTTCGGATGATGAAATTGGGGTGCTCATGAAGCGTATGGGCGAGGAAGACCCACGCCACAAGATTGATGTGCTGAAGGGCGACATGGTGCGCATTACTGACGGTCCATTTAAAGACATGGAAGGGCGTGTGGAGGAGGTAGATGAGGAGCGTGGAAAGATTAAGGTGCTTGTTTCCATCTTCGGGCGCGAAACTCCCGTAGAGCTTGACCCTCTGCAGGCAAAAAAGCTATAACACCCAAATATTCAACGCACTATGGCTAAAGAAATTAAGACAATTGTAAAACTTCAAATCCCCGCGGGAAAAGCAAATCCGGCGCCTCCCGTAGGACCCGCACTCGGACAGCACGGTATCAACATCGGCGATTTTGTTGGAAAGTTTAATGCGGCTACCGCAGATAAGGGTACCGATATTATTCCGGTAGAAATTACGATCTTTACCGATCGTTCGTTTGAATTTAAGTTAAAAACTCCTCCGGCTTCAGATTTACTCCGCAAAGCCGCGAAGGTGGAGAAGGGAGCGGGCAATCCGCTCACCGGAAAAGTGGGGAGTATCTCAAAAGCGCAACTTCGACAGATTGCAGAACGCAAAATGGAGGATCTCAATGCAAACGATGTGGAAGCCGCAGAAAAAATCATTGCCGGTACCGCGCGTTCCATGGGCATTGAAATCAAATAATCATTCATGAAATCACCTCGTACGATTGCCGCGCTGGTGCTCCTTGGTGGAATACTTGCGGCGTATGTTGCGTTTCCGATATTTGGACAAGGGCCGCTTGATCGGTTTATCCCAGACTATGTACTCGGGCTTGATCTTGCCGGTGGCGCACATTTAACATATCGCATTGATACAACGACGGTTGCTCCGGAGGATGTTACAGATGCGGTTGCGAGTTTACGCGACGCCATTGAGCGCCGCGTGAATTTTATGGGCGTGTCCGAGCCGATCGTGCAAGTTGCGAGCAGTGCAGGAGAACAGCGTCTCATTGTAGAGCTCGCAGGAATTAAAGATATTAATCAAGCAATTCAGCAAATCGGCGCTACTCCGTATCTCGAATTTCGCGTGCCCATGATGATTCCCGGAGAAGGCGCCACCAGCACTCCACAGGAGGTGTATGTTCCAAGCGCGCTGACCGGAAGATATTTGAAGCGGGCACGCATAGAATACCAACAACAAACACAATCTCCGCAAGTCGGACTTATTCTGAACGACGAAGGGGCAAAAATTTTTGAAGAACTTACTACGCAGTATGTGGGTCAGCGCATCGCTATTTATCTTGATGGCGCTCCGGTGAGTATCCCAATGGTGAACGAACCAATTACCGGAGGACAGGCGGTGATTACAGGAAACTTCACTATTGAAGAAGCAAATGCGCTTGTGCGCAGTCTCAATGCTGGGGCACTTCCGCTCAATGTCGAACTGATAGGACAGCAGACGGTGCAATCCACGCTTGGGGAGCGCGCACTCTCGGACACATTTCGCGCAGGGATTGTCGGTGTCATTGCGGTCATGCTGTTTATGTTGCTCTATTACCGATTACCGGGACTTGTGGCGGTACTTGCACTGTGTATTTATATTTCGCTCTCACTTGTCATATTTAAATTACTTCCGGTGACACTCACTGCCGCTGCCATGACCGGATTTATTCTTTCGGTCGGAATGGCGGTGGACGCAAACGTGCTCATCTTTGAGCGCACAAAAGAAGAGCTAAGACTCGGTAAGACAATTAAAGGATCAGTGGAAGAAGGATTTCATCGTGCATGGTCTTCGATTCGCGACTCAAATACTTCCAGCATTATTACGTCCACCATTCTGTATTACTTTGGTACCAGCTTTGTGAAAGGATTCGCACTAACCCTCGGAATCGGAGTTCTCGTGAGTATGTTTTCAGCAATTGTTGTGACGCGGATGTTTCTTCGCGCAGTACAGTTAAACGAAACAGATCGCATGCGTGTGCTCATGGGCGATAAATCAAAAAAGTAACTTTATGGAAATTGTCAAAAATCGAAATATCTACTTCGCGGCAGCGGCCATACTCATGATCGTGAGTCTCGGGGCAATTGTGCAGTACGGCCTGAAGCTCGGAATTGACTACACCGGAGGATCAATTCTAGAAATTGAATACAGTATGACTCGTCCAGACCGGCAGGTCATTGAATCGGCCACTACCGCAAAAGGGATTGCCGGCGCAACGGTTCAGCCAACGGGGGACGCTGGATTTCTCATCCGTACGCGTACACTCACCGAGGCCGAGCACCAGGCGCTTCTTTCAAGTATTGTTGCTGCTTCGGGGGAAGGGAACGTGAAGGAGCTGCGTTTTGATACTATTGGCCCCACTATTGGACGTGAGCTCAAACAAAAATCACTAACTGCTATTGCGATCGCCGTGATTGCCATTCTTTGTTACATCGCTTTTGCATTTCGAAAAGTGTCGTACAAAATTTCATCATGGGTGTACGCGGGCGCGGCGATCATTGCACTTGCCCATGATATTCTCATTCCCACAGGAGTATTTGCAGTGCTCGGACATTTTTACGGAGTCGAGATTGATGTGCTATTTGTCTCGGCGCTATTGACCGTACTTGGATTTTCAATTCACGACACTATCGTTGTCTTCGATCGCGTAAGAGAAAATCTGCTTCGCTACCCTTCACTTGCGTTTGACGCAGTGGTTGAACGGAGCATTAAAGAAACGATTGCGCGTTCAATCAATACCTCACTCACAACGGTGCTGGTACTTGTTGCAGTGTTTTTCTTTGGGGGATCAACGGTCAAATACTTCTCACTCGCACTGATTCTCGGTATCTCATTCGGTACCTACTCCTCGATCTTTGTAGCGTCTCCTCTGCTGGTAACATGGATGACTTGGAAGCAGAGGCGGAGTTCGTAATGTACATTAATGAAAGGCGTATCGGTATAGTAGTTTTTCAGATTTAATCCAATAATTTTGACATGGACCTTGAGGTAGTAAAAAAGTTTTATAATACGATTTCTCCAGAAATTTTGAGTGAGTATGCGAGATTAGCTGGTCTTGGAGGAAATACCCCGATTGATTTTCAGTACTTTAGTAAATTATTGTTGGGGAAAAATAAAGTATTAGAAGTTGGGTGTGGCACGGGGAGGCTGGGAAGGTTTTTTATTGAGGGACATGAATATATTGGTATCGATGTTCAGCAGGTATATCTCGACGAGTTTTCAAAGTATCTTTTAGAGAAAGGTTTTCATCCATCAGAAATATTGTTTCTGTGCTCATTTATGGATTATGAAGGGAAAGATTTCGATGCCGTTCTTTTTCCTTGGTCAGTGATATGTGACTTTGATAAAAATCAGCAAAAAAAAGTTTTAGAGAAGGCATATAAGTTATTGAATGATGGCGGCATAGTTATTTTGGACAATCCAGCCATCGGGGCACCATACAATGCCTTTTCAGGTTATAGCCCTTCGTTTTTTTATTTTGATGAATGGGAGATGGTTTTTCGAGAAATAGGCTTTACACATTCAAAAAAGTTAGAGTACGTAACGACAACAGATAGAAAAAGGGAGATTTCCATACTGATAAAATAAAAAGTAGTGTCTCTAAGCTAAGGTATTCGTAGGTGAGGGCCCACTCCTCGTTACCTGGATGACTTGGAAGCAGGGAAAAGCGCTCCGGGCGTAATCCACCGGCACCCCACATGTTATCCACATCCGGGGGCACGTAACTTGACACGGAGGATATTATAGGTAGAATGCAAGTAGCGTGTTTGCCGTATAACGTCAACTTAACCTAGTGCATAACCCGGGTGACTCTTTGGGGCTCTTTTATTTTCATATGCTTATCGGTGTATCAGGCAACCATGTGTACTGAACCAAACGTTTCGTTTTCCATTATTACGTGCGCATAATACTTTTTTGGGCGTCATGACCTTCCGGTGAGTCCTCCGGATGGTACTGTTGCGCCCCAAACATCTATGCTTCCAAAGAAGTATTTCTCGAAGTATCGGGAACCGCTTGCCCCGCTCCCGTACCTCGCCAAAGTGCAGCTCGAGGCGTATCAATGGTTTCTTGACCAGGGACTGAAAGAATTATTTACGGAGTTTAGCCCAATAGAAGACGTTTCCGGAAAAGAATTTTCTCTCTCATTTGTCGACTACACGATCGACGCACCGCCAATGGATGAAACCCAGGCGCGTACCAATAATCGTTCGTATGAAGCTCCGCTAAGAGTACGCATGGAGCTCACAAATAAGCGCACGGGTGAAGTAAAAACGCAAGAAATCTTTTTTGCAGACTTTCCGCTGATGACGAAGCGCGGCACCTTTATTATTAACGGCGTTGAGCGCGTCATTGTTTCGCAAGTGGTGCGGTCATTTGGTGTATATTTCACGCAGCAGATTGTGCGCGGGAAGCGCCGCTTTGGAGCCAAGATCATTCCGGGGCGCGGAGTGTGGCTCGAATTGGAATCTGATGTGGACGGAAGTGTATGGGTCAAGGTGGACCGGAAGCGTAAAATTCCCGTCACCTCGCTCCTTCGCGTCTTTGGACTCAAGACCGATGAAGAAATTAAAAAAGCATTTTCGGTAGTGGACAACGGCGAGCTTCCGCACATCGAAAATACCCTCAAAAAGGACACTGCAAAGAACGTTGACGAATCGTATATCGAAATTTATAAGCGCATTCGTCCGGGAGACCTCGCAACTGCCGATAACGCCCGTCAACTCATTGATGGTATGTTTTCTGCTGCCCGCTATGATATCTCTCCGGTGGGAAGACACAAATTAAATGTACGCTTCCAAAAGCTTCAAAAGAAAGACATTACTGATCGTACCCTCACGCTTTCCGATTTAGTGAATACGGTGAGCGAAATCATTCGCAAAAATAATTCACCAACGGAAACTCCAGACGATATTGACCACTTAGGGCACCGCCGTATTCGCGGTATGGGCGAAATGCTCCAGAATCGTCTCCGGGTGGGACTCGCGCGCATGGAACGCCATATTAGAGATCGGATGTCTATTTTGGAGCCAGAAACCGTCACTCCTCTCCAAATTGTGAACTCTCGTCCGTTCATGACGGTGCTCAAGGACTTTTTCCTCACGAACCAACTCTCGCAGTTTATGGATCAGACGAACGTGCTTTCAGAGCTTGAGCACAAACGTCGGCTTTCTGCGCTTGGTCCGGGCGGTCTTACCAGGGAGCGCGCGGGGTTTGAAGTGCGCGACGTGCACACCTCGCACTACGGACGAATATGCCCCATTGAAACTCCGGAAGGACCAAACATTGGTCTGGTGGGACACCTCGCAATTTATGCTTCGATCAATTCACTCGGTCTTATTGAAACGCCGTATCGCAAGGTGGAGAAGGGTGTGATTAAACAGGAGATCAAGCTCATGACTGCGTTTGAAGAGGCAGAGCATGTGATTGCGCATGCTGGCGTTGCGTATGACGCCAAAGGAAAGCTTTCCGATGAGCGCGTAGAAGCGCGTACCGCGGGACGCTTCGGCATTTTTGATCGCAGCGAAATTGAATACATTGATGTCGCACCAGAACAAATTTTCAGTATTGCAACCGGTCTCATTCCGTTTCTCGCGCATGATGACGCAAATCGCGCGCTCATGGGTTCGAACATGCAGCGCCAAGCGGTGCCCTGTGTGAAAGCAGATCCACCGCTCGTAGGAACCGGAATGGAAACGCGTGCCGCAGAAGATTCCGGTCAGGTGGTGCTCGCAGAGGAAGACGGAAAAATTATTGAAATTGATGCGTCGAAAGTGGTGGTACAAACGGGAAGCAAAAAGCACGTGTATCCGCTCTCATCGTTTCTGCGTTCAAACACATCGAGCACATTTCATCATACACCACGCGTACAGAAAGGCGATAAAGTGGCAAAAGGGCAGCTCCTCGCCGATAATTCATCCACGCGTGATGGAGACCTCGCGCTTGGTCAAAACCTACTCGTCGCGTTTCTTTCATGGGGAGGCGCAAACTATGAAGATGCCATCATTCTTTCAGAGCGTGTATTGAAGGATGATCGTTTTACGTCCGTCTACATCGAAGAGTTCACGATGGACGTGCGCGAGACAAAACTGGGAGATGAAATTACGACTCCAGATATCCCGAACGTCGGAGAAGAAAAATTAAAGGATTTAGACTCGGAAGGCGTAGTACGGATTGGCGCTGAAGTGCGACCCGGGGACATTTTAGTTGGAAAAATTTCTCCGAAGGGAGAAATCGATCTTACACCAGAAGAGCGGCTCCTGCACGCAATTTTCGGAGACAAAGCACGCGATGTGAAAGACACATCACTGCGTGTACCAAACGGAAAGGGAGGACGCGTCATTGGGGTGAAACTTTTCTCACGCGAAAATGGTGACCGACTGGAATCTGGTGTTATTAAGCGTATTCATGTGGAAGTGGCGCAGTTACGTCGCATTCAGGTGGGAGATAAGCTTGCGGGACGCCACGGTAATAAAGGGGTGATCTCGAAAGTGCTTCCTGAAGAGGATATGCCGCATCTTGAAGACGGTACTCCGGTGGATATTATTTTAAATCCGCTCGGCGTTGCGTCTCGTATGAACATCGGGCAAATTTTGGAAACACACCTCGGACTTGCGGCTCACACGCTTGGATACCGCGCGGTATGCCCATCGCTCGCTGGTCCCACAGAAAATGAAATTAAAGATGAGCTTGAAAAAGCAGGATTTCCGCGTTCCGGAAAAGTAAGTCTGTTCGACGGGAGGTCCGGTGAGCAATTCGATCAGGATGTGATGGTCGGATACATCTACATGCTCAAACTCCATCACATGGTGGAAGACAAAATCCACATGCGTTCGATTGGTTCTTATTCACTCATTACCCAGCAGCCGCTCGGAGGAAAGGCGCAGGGAGGGGGACAGCGTTTTGGAGAAATGGAAGTGTGGGCCCTCGAAGGATACGGAGCGGCATATATGCTCCAGGAAATGATTACCATCAAATCGGACGATGTGACCGGACGCGCAGCCATCTATGACTCGATCGTGCGGGGAGAACAAAAAAAGAGTCCGCATGTTCCAACGTCATTCCATGTGCTCG
Organism: uncultured Candidatus Saccharibacteria bacterium; assembly: GCA_964354975.1. Lineage (GTDB taxonomy): Bacteria > Patescibacteriota > Minisyncoccia > Ryanbacterales > HO2-45-13 > CAYHBS01. The sequence continues at coordinate 8,848 of CAYHBS010000004.1, read as the reverse complement.
TGCATGAACTGAAGGGTCTTGCGCTGGACGTTGTGATTAATTATCGCGAAAGTGAACCCGAAGAAGAGGAAGAGCGCGAACGACCTATGTATGGCGCGCGGAGAGAAAAAGTCGAGCTAAACTTCGATAACGAATAATCACTATGAGCATGGATAGAAAAGTGAACGATCTGAAATCTCTTGTGCTGCGGCTTGCATCCCCGCAGGTTATTCGCAGTTGGTCGCATGGTGAAGTCATGAAGCCAGAAACCATTAACTACCGCACGCAACGCCCGGAGCGTGATGGGCTTTTTTGTGAGAAAATTTTTGGTCCCACAAAGGACTTTGAATGTTACTGTGGAAAGTATCGCCGCGTACGGTATAAGGGAATCACGTGTGATAAGTGTGGCGTCGAGGTAACGCGCTCACTTGTTCGCCGTGAGCGCATGGGACACATTGAGCTTGCAGCACCTGTGGCGCATATTTGGTTTGTCCGTTCCGTTCCGTCTCGACTCGGCACACTACTCGACCTCTCGATTGTAGATTTGGAGCGCGTGATTTATTTTGCGGGGTACATCATTACATCGGTAGATGAAGGAGCGCGTAAAGAAGCGCTCAAGTCCATTGAGCAGGAATATAAATCTAAGCAAAAAACTGTTACCGACAAGGCGACATTACGCACCGCTGCAGAGCGCGCAAAATCAGAACTCAAGAATCTTACGATGCATACCGTGCTTTCTGAAGTGGAATATCACCGTCTCTCTATTAAATACGGCACCGTATTTAAAGCAGAAACCGGAGCGGAGGCACTCAAGCGTATTGTGGAGGCGTTTGATTTCCCATCGATGATTTTGAAGCTTGAAGGCGAGGCCGCTCTAGCATCTCCCGCGAATCGCAAGAAACTCGTCACGCGTCTTCGTCTTGCAAAGTCGCTTGCAAAATCAAATATCCGACCCGATTGGATGTTCCTTTCGGTGCTCCCCGTGATTCCTCCGGATCTCCGCCCTATGGTGCCGCTCGATGGAGGACGCCACGCATCATCTGATGTAAACGATTTATATCGCCGCGTCATCAATCGTAACAACCGACTCAAGCGACTCTACGAACTTCACGCCCCAGAAGTTATTACGCGAAACGAAAAACGTATGCTTCAGGAAGCGGTGGACGCGCTTATCGACAACTCTATGCGCCGCAGTACTTCACCTGTGAGTTCACAGGCACAACGCCGGCCGCTGCGATCACTCGCAGACATGCTCAAAGGAAAACAAGGACGATTCCGTCAGAACTTACTTGGAAAGCGCGTGGACTATTCTGGTCGCTCGGTGATTGTGGTGGGGCCAACACTCAAGATGCACCAGTGTGGACTTCCAAAGCACATGGCGCTCGAGCTCTTCCGTCCATTTGTTATTCAGAAAATTATTGAGCGCGAGTACGCACATAATATTCGTGGTTCGGGAAAACTGATTGATGACGCCACTCCAGAAGTGTGGGCGATTCTTGAAGAGGTTATTAAAGGGAAGTATGTGCTGCTGAACCGCGCGCCAACACTGCACCGCCTTGGTATTCAGGCATTCCAACCCCTTCTCATTGAAGGGAACGCTATTCAGCTCCATCCCATGGTCTGTTCCGCGTTCAACGCAGACTTCGATGGAGACCAAATGGCGGTACACGTACCACTCACCGAAGAAGCGCAGAAAGAAGCGCGCGAAATTATGGCGAGCTCCAAGAATTTACTCAAGCCATCTACGGGAGAGAGTATTTCTGCTCCAACACTGGATATCGTGCTTGGTATCTATTGGCTCACCTCCCTGAAAGAGGATGGGAAGGGCGTCGGTAAAATATTTTCTTCAAAGAATGAAACCGTGCTCTCATATGACCTCGGAGATTTAGATCTTCGTGCCCCGGTAAAAATTCTTACACGCTCCGGCGACAAAGTAGAGACGCTCGAAACATCGGTGGGACGTATCTATTTCAACGCCGCTCTTCCGAATGACTTTCCATTTGTGAATGAAGTACTCGATAAAAAGAAACTCGGCGCACTCATGGACACGTTGTTCCGCACGTACGGACCAGATCCAATTCCGGGCATTCTTGATAAAGTGAAAGACATTGGATACCAGTACGCGACGAAATCAGGTGTGAGCTGGGGAATGGATGATCTGGTGGTACCTCCCGCAAAGAGCGACATGATTGATAGGGGGCTCAAGAAGGTGTCAGAAATTCAGGATCAGTATGACAACGGACTTCTCACCGACGACGAACGATATACAAAAGTGATCGAAGTATGGAGCGCCGTTACAAAGGAAGTGACTGACGCGGTGCCGATGAGTCTCAATAAAACAGGATCAGTATATCAGCTCGTCACATCTGGTGCGCGTGGTTCATGGGGCTCTATTACGCAGATGGCGGGAATCAAAGGACTCATGCGCAACCCATCGGGCCGCATTATCGAACTTCCCATTATTTCGAGCTACAAAGAAGGACTTTCAGTGTTTGAGTATTTCATCTCTACCCACGGTGCTCGGAAAGGAACCGCAGACACCGCACTGAAAACCGCAGTCGCAGGATATCTTACTCGACGTCTCGTGGACGTTGCGCATGATGTTGTCGTTACCGAAGAGGATTGTGGTGTTACCGAGGGACTCACGGTGCGTCGAAGTGATCTTGAACAAGAAGGAGTTTCAATGAGAAAGCGCCTCGTGGGGCGTATCCTTGCAGAGGGCGTAAAGAGTGAGGATGGAAGTGTGGCGTTCAAGAAAGGGCATCTCCTTTCACACGAAGAGGCCGCCGCGCTCGACGAAGCGGGGATTAAAGCAGTGGTGTTGCGCTCGCCCGTGTACTGCGGGGCGCGCAGGGGTATTTGTCAGACCTGTTACGGATATGATCTCGGACATAATCGTCCTGTGGAGATGGGCGCAGCAGTGGGCATTGTTGCCGCGCAGGCAATCGGAGAACCGGGAACACAGCTGACCATGCGCACCTTCCACTCCGGAGGCGCCGTGGGTGCGGGAGGGTCGGATATTACCCTGGGACTTCCTCGCGTGGAAGAAGTATTTGAGGCGCGCATGCCGAAGGGAGTCGCAGTGATTTCTGAAATAGATGGAGAAGTGCTCGATATTGTTGAAGACGACAAAGAAAAAACCATTCACATTCTTCCCAAAGGAGGTGGAAAGAAATCAAAAGGGGAGGTTGAGGAATTTCATATTCCATTCGGACGCACCGTAACGGTGAAGAAAGGCGATACGGTTGCCGCAGGAGATTTGCTCTGCGAAGGACCAATCGATCTTAAACAACTGTTTGAGGTTGCAGGGAAGACAAAAGCGGTGAATTATATTCTCACCGAAATTGTGAAGATGTATGCGCTCCAAGGAGCGTCAATCAGTCAGAAACACGTAGAAGTGATGATTCGTCAGATGTTTTCGCGTGTCAAAATCATCAAGCCAAACGACTCCTCGTTTGCAGAAGGTGAAATCGTGGATAAACTTTCACTTGCGACAGAGAATAGGCAATTTATCAAAGAGGGGAAAGTGTCAGCGGAGGCAGTAGAAATGCTCTCCGGAATCACGAAAGTAGCAATCACGACGCCAAGTTTTCTGTCCGCCGCATCGTTCCAGGAAACCTCCAAGGTGCTTATTCGCGCCGCACTTGAGAGCCGCGAGGATAAGTTGGTGGGTCTCAAAGAAAACGTTATTATTGGGCGTCTCATTCCTGCAGGAACAGGATTTGCCTCCCATCAGGAGCGTCGTGCCGCAGAAGAAGCTGAAGAAGCGGCATAAGCTCGGGCACAAGCACCGTGCCAGCGAAAACCCCTGTCCCACAGTGTGGGACAGGGGTTTTCCATTGGAGGAGGGTGTATTCTCCCGTATAATACGGTAGTGAAAACTAAACAGAAGCGCCAGAAAAAGGAACCAAAAGAGGAGCGTCCTGGTTTCATCCGTTCCGCGTTTTCCGAACTTCGGCAAGAAACAAAAGATAGCATTTCCGCGATTTTACTCATACTGCTCGGTGTGCTCTTTTTGCTTGCAGAATTTGATCTTTCAGGAGCGTTTGGCCGCACCATCTATCCATTTCTCTCGCAATTATTTGGGAAAGCATATTTACTCGTACCTATCGCATGTCTCGTACTCGGTGCGCATTTGCTGACGTCACACCGCAGAAAAGTAGTGAGCGCAACAGCAATCGGAGGGACGATGTTTCTTCTCTCGGCACTTGCACTCATTGATCTTGGATTTGCGGATAACACCGCAGGATATGTTGGTTGGGCCATCGCATATCCACTGAAGATGTTGTTTGATGCGTGGGCAACGGGACTTATCTTATCGGTCATTTTGATCGCCGGTGTACTGATCGCATTTGATTTTTCACTCACCCGTTGGCGAGAATCTTTTGGGGACAACGAAGAGGAGGTCGCAGAACCCGCGAGTACGCTATCTACGCCAGCAGGAACGCCGGTGCCCGCGGTTTCCGAAATACACGAAGAGGAGAAGGAGGCGGAGACGCGTGAAGCGCTACGTCCAGCGAAAGTGCGCAGGCCGCGCATGAATGACGATCATTATGAATTACCCCCACTCTCGCTACTCGAGAAAGACAAAGGGAAGCCCACATCCGGTGATATTAAAGCGAACGCAAATATTATTCAGCGGACACTTGCTGAATTTGGTATTCCAGTGGAAATGGGCGAGGTGAGTACTGGTCCATCGGTCACTCAATATACGCTCAAACCAGCGCAGGGTGTGAAGATTGCGCGTATCGCCGCGTTGCAAAATGACCTCGCGCTTGCGCTTGCTGCGCATCCACTGCGCATGGAAGCTCCTATTCCAGGAAAGTCGCTGGTGGGGCTCGAAATTCCAAACAAAGCAATTGCATTCGTTGGTCTGCGTCCGCTCATTGAAGATCAACGATTTCAAGAAGGAGGACAGCTGATATTTCCACTCGGTAAAGATGTACGGGGGGACGCGGTGTATGCAGATATTGCGCGTATGCCACACCTACTCATCGCGGGAAGTACGGGGAGCGGTAAGTCGGTGGCAATTCATGACATCATTACAAGTTTACTTTTTAAAAATTCTCCGGCAGAACTGCGCTTCATAATGATTGACCCAAAGCGCGTGGAACTTGCCCATTATCACGATATTCCACATCTGGTCGCTCCCGTGGTGACGCGCCCAAAGGGGGCCATTAAAGCGCTCCGCTGGGCAGTGGCAGAAATGGAGCGGAGGTATGAAGTGCTTGCAGGTCAGCGCACGCGCGATATCGCTGGGTATAACGCCATTGCCGAAGAACCGCTTCCATTTATTATGATTGTCATTGATGAGCTCGCAGACCTTATGGTAGCGTACGGTCGAGAAGTAGAAAGCTCAATCGTTCGCATCGCGCAGATGGCACGCGCGGTAGGCATTCACTTGCTCCTTGCTACGCAACGCCCATCCGTGGACGTTATCACAGGGCTTATTAAGGCAAATATCACCACGCGCATGGCGTTTGCGGTGGCGTCGCAGATTGACTCACGGACAATCTTGGACGGTATGGGTGCAGAAAAATTACTTGGACGCGGAGATATGCTATTTTTGGGGGCGGACTATTCAAAACCAAAACGTATCCAAAGTGCATTCATTTCTGAAAAAGAAGTGCGTGACGTGGCCGATTTCATCCGCAGCCAAAATTTATCGGACTATGCTTTTGAAGAAAGTTTTGATGAAGGAGGGGCAGATCCTTCTATAAATGGAGGGGGCAGAGAAGAAGAGGATCCGCTCTACCAAGAAGCGTACGAAGTGGTGGTAAAAACCAAGCAAGCGTCCACGAGTTTCCTCCAACGAAAACTGCGAGTCGGATATTCTCGTGCAGCGCGGTTGATCGATGATTTGGAGGCGCACGGTGTTGTTGGTCCCGGGGAGGGAGCGAAGAAGCGTGAAGTATTAGTGGTGACGTCTGATACACTGAACGAAGATGAAATACATTAACAGCATGCCATTTAATCCGTCTGTGCGTATTCGTGGTCGCGGACCTCTCGTAATGACCGTGGGGTTTTTTGCAATTCTGTTTGCCGCATACGCGACTTTTCAGGCAAGTGATATACTGTTTCGCCCTGCGCTTGCGCTCTCTGCGCCGTCAGACGGCGCATCCATTGAAGGAGCGGTGACAATCAGTGGGCGCACAGAACCACGCTTGGTTGTGATGGTCAATGGATATCAAATCCAAAGTGATGAAACAGGGAATTTTTCAGACACCTTGTTTTTAACGAAAGGATTTCATACGCTTGATGTGGAAGTGACAAATCGGTTTGGGAGGATTGCTCGCACGAGTCGAGATGTAATAGTCGAATAATTTACCTACATGGCAAAAAAACAATCAGCAGAAAAAGAAAAGAGGGATGGAATAGAAATTGGTGAGACCGTAAAGGCAATTCAAGCAAAGTTTGGTGAGGGCGCCATTATGAAGTTAGGAGCAATCCCAGTGCGCGACGTTCCGAGTATTTCCACCGGGTCATTTGGGCTGGACGCCGCACTCGGCGTTGGCGGAATACCACAAGGAAGAGTCGTAGAGATTTTTGGTCCCGAATCTTCAGGAAAAACCACACTTGCGCTCCATATTATTCGTGAAGCGCAGAAAGTAGGCGGAGTATGTGCGTTCATTGATGCCGAGCACGCGCTCGATCCGGATTGGGCGAAACGTCTTGGCGTGAATATCGACGAACTGCTTATTTCCCAGCCGGACACCGGCGAGCAAGCGCTTGAGATTACCGAGTCCCTTGTGCGTTCCGGGGAGGTTGCAGTGATTGTGATTGACTCGGTGGCCGCACTCACGCCACAGGCCGAAATTGAGGGAGAAATGGGGCAGTCTCATATTGGACTTCAGGCGCGCCTCATGAGTCAGGCATTACGCAAGCTCACGGCGATTGTTTCCCGCACACACACGCTCGTGATATTTATCAATCAAATTCGCATGCAAATTGGCGTAATGTTTGGAAATCCCGAAACCACACCCGGAGGAAAAGCGCTCAAGTTCTATGCGTCCGTGCGCATCGACATTCGGCGAATCGCGCAAATCAAGAAAGGAGAAGAGGTGATCGGAAACCGCGTGCGCGCAAAAGTGGTAAAAAATAAAGTTGCCCCTCCATTTAAAGCGGCAGAGTTTGATCTGCTGTTTGCCGAGGGAATCTCATACGAGGGGGATCTCATCAATATCGGCATGAAGTATAATGTGGTATCGCGATCCGGATCCTCTTACTCATTCGGAGATCAAAAACTTGGTGTGGGATACGATAATGCGCGCCAATTCTTGAAAGAAAATAAGGCAATCAGAAATACTATCGCCAAAGAGTTAAAGAAAGCGATGGAAACTAAGGAGGAGTGAAAAAATCCCACTCGCCGAAGGTGGCGAGTGGGATGGTTTGCTCTTACCAATGCGCGCGAAGTCTTCTCACGAAACGCTTGAAGAGTCGCTCGATCGGTAGACAGTACGTGCGGTATATGATAGCTTGTCCCCTTAGGAAAGTGTGGAGGAGATCTAAGGGGATGTCCTTGAGGAATTCCAGAAACGTCAGCTCGCGTTCCTTCTTTACCTTTTCTAATCCCGCTGAATTGTCAGCCTGCTTCTCCATGGTATCTACCACAACATTCACCTCAATGTGTCGCTCAAGCGACAAGAATTTAACAAGAGCCTATATTGAAATAAGCTTTATGTCAAGGAAATTAAAAAAATCTCCTCTCGGGGATTTTTTGATGAGCTGCACAATATTTACCGAATCGTGAATGACACAAGGCCCATGAAGCGTGCGCGCTTGATTGCGGTTGAAAGCATCCGCTGATGTTTCGCACATACTCCCGTGCGCTTTTTTGGCACCATGCGCGCCTGGGGATTCATAAACTTTCGGAGTACATCCGAATTTTTATAATCAATGACTTGCGTATTCGTAGTGCAAAAGTAGCACTGCTCGGACCGCATTGTTTTCATGTTAGAACGGAATGTCGTCTGGGTTGATTTCATCTGCTGGGTATTCGACCGTTTGTAATTCTTCCTGCGGAGGTGGAGTGGGCGCTGCCGGTGCGGGAGCGGCTCCAGATTCTCCCGTGCCGCGAGGCCCTAATTGAAGGCCTTCGGCAATAACTTCTGTCTTGTACTTTTTCTGGCCATCTTTATCTTGCCACGATCGCGTTTGTATTCGTCCTTCAATAAATGCACTTCGACCCTTGGTAAGATATTGATTCGCGATTTCCGCGAGGCGACCAAATAGTACAATATTGTGATATTCGACCTGCGTTTCTTTCTGTCCACTCTTCGCTTTCCAGGTGCGATTCGTCGCCATACCAAAGGTGGTGACGGGTTGCCCCGATGGGAGCGATTTCATTTCGGGGTCTCTCGTTAAATTGCCTAAAATGAAGACTTTATTGAGATTCATATCGTGTGCAATTAATCTTTGAGGATTTCCTCGAGCTGTTTATCGAGTGCCGCTACGTCGGTTGCAACTCCTTCTTCTTTGCGCGGGGTGTACGTCGCGGAAGGCGTGCGGTGCATGGTTTGTAATTGTGGGCGCTGCCACTTCACAATCATATGCCGAAGCACATCTTTTTGTGCGTCCATCACCTCTTTTATCGGCGCCAAGTTCGCTGGTGCGGTCGTAAAGCGAATGGCTCCAAAATACGCTTCGATTCCTCCTCCGATCTCGTATCCGAGGCGACGCTTCATAGGAGCGTCGGTGGAATCGATTGTTCCTCCATGAGTTACGAGTAGATTCCGAAGCTCATCTCCTGCGGTCGCCGCGTCCTCGGACGTACGCGCTGGGCCGAGCAAATAGGATAACTCGTAATACGTAATATCTTTATCCATGGATGACAGCGTACCATTACAGAGTCGAACAGTCAATTCTCCTA
>CAYHBS010000003.1:0-69063 GCA_964354975.1 uncultured Candidatus Saccharibacteria bacterium | reverse complement strand
TTGAAATAGCGATTCAGAATGATCCAAAAAGTGGAATGGGGTATGCACAGCTCTATGCGTTTTATATGGATGTTACGAAAGAGCGCGAGAAAGCGATTGCGGTGCTCAGGCGCGCGATAGCTGCAGGTACTGATGATGCAGAACAATTTCAGCAGGAACTTAATCGGGTCACCGCGGGCAACTAATACAATATTTACTTACACATACCGCCATGTTTCGCCGTGTACTCATTACCACACTGTTCAGTACGATGAGTTTTGTGCCCATTGTGGCGCTCGCAGGTGTGCAAATTTCGGAAGTGCAGTTTAATCCGGTGGGTACCGATACCGGAGCGGAATATGTCATTATAAAAAATACAGGGGGTCTTTCGGAAAATCTTTATGGTTGGCAACTCTATCCCGATAGCGACAGCGTTCAAGGATATTATTTTTTTGGAAATATATCTATCTCTGGTGGATCAACTTTGACAATTCGACTTCGAACATCTGGCACAGATACTAACTCCGATGTTTTCCATTCATCGGCTCCGGGAAACATGGGTAACACATCTGGTTCCGTTGCGCTTTTTAACGCGACTGATCGTTCCGCAAGCACAATTATTGACTTTGTAGAGTGGGGAAAAGCGGGCGAAACATGGGAAAGTGCGGCGGGCACAGCAGGTCTCTGGACAAAAGGGAGTTTTATTGACATTTCAAGTGCGACCGAAGGACAAGCGCTTTTACGAAACGGAACGGAGAGTGGACCGAGCGCATGGTCAATTGGGAACGCAACATCGGCAGTAACTCCTCCCGCAGGCACCGATGGAACATCTGGGGACACGAATACTACTACATCGAACGAATCTTCAACGACCGCCGCCAGCGAAGCGAGCGCCACCTCCGGGAGTTCGGGCACGAACGTGGCAAGTGATACGACCAGTTACCGTGCGAAAATATCAGCCGATACAACCGCATCGACTGGCGGGGTCGCAACATTTTCTGGATCATTACTTTCGCCCAAGGGTGAGGGAGTGACACTAAACTCCTCGCAATATGTATGGAACTTTGGTGATGGTACAACGGGCAATGGGAGTAGAGTGGAACATATCTATCAGTATCCCGGAACATACACTATTTCGCTTACGGTTCCGTACGACAAGCAGGCACTCTCTGATTATCTTCGTATCACGGTGAGTGCAGCGAATGCGCGCATTACCGAGGTACTACCGGGAGTACAGGGATGGGTTGAAGTTTCAAATTTTTCAAATACCACACTCAATATTTCTCGCTGGATACTTTCTGTGGGGAACATGTCATTTATGTTTCCCGCAGGCACCATCATTGCGCCGTCATCTGCGGTTGTATTTCCCGCGTCTTCCACAAAACTTGTCATTCCCGCGGCGTCGCCAACGGTGCAACTTCAGCTTGCAAATGGTGCTTCTGCGGATCAATTTTCTTCAATCGCACTGATTCCCACCGGTTCGAGTGCCGCACGTTCAGGAGACGCAATAGTATTTGGTGTGCCAACCCCAGGTACGCACTCTCCGGTCGGCACATCAATGACTGCGTCGGCATCCGCCGCGACAAAGTCAGCAAGTGTAGTAACGAAAGTGACGAACGTGGCGTCCGCCGCGGCGCGAACGGTAGAGACAACGATTGAGCGCCTGGGCACGACATCAGTTCCCAGTAGTATAAATTCGGAGGCACGCAGTGAGGTACAAACAGCGAATGCGCTGTTTGGAATCAAGAAAGAATATGTGTGGCTCGTTGCAAGCGTGCTCGGGGGATTGTTACTGGGGACACTATTGTACCGTGTTCGTACTAGGAAGTTGCGGGTGGGCGCGCAAGCGTAGTGTATAGGCGCTCTGTGGTTTGGCGCATGATATGGAATGAAAACGCGCGATGGACATGTTGAAACGCGCGCTCCCCGTAGGCGTCCCGTAATTTTTCGTCGCGCAGAAACGTTTGCATGGTTTCAACTAGGCGTGGCACGTTATGCGCGGGAACGAGAGATCCAGTATCTCGATGAATCACCACTTCCGGGGACCCTCCCACTGCGGTGGCGATCATGGGTACTTTCGCGAGTGCCGCCTCCAGGAGCACATACGGCAGTCCTTCTTTCATTGACGAAAGCACGAACGTATCAAATGCTTTCATGTATCGCGCGTCGGTATTGGTGCTTGCGAGTACATGCGCGATGTCAGTGAGCTGGAGCAGACGGATTTCATTAAGGAGTACATCTTCGGTATCGCCCCAACCAATCAGTACCAGTCGCACACGTTGGCGCTCTGCGGGATTTTTTTCAACAATCCCCGCCACCGCGCGGATGAGATCAATCTGATTTTTATTGGCAACAAACTCGCCGATACATCCAAACAAGAATTTTCCGACAAACGCACTGTGGGCAAGTCCCGCGCGGCGAGCGAGCTCTTCTCGCGCAGTCTTTTTTGGAAGGAATGTGTAGTCACGGGGCTGAATACTAATAGGGATAAAGATGAGTTGTTTCGGTGTTGCAATACCCGCGTTCAGTGTGGTCTGGTAGTCTTTGCGTGATATGGCAACCACCGAGTCAAGAAGGAGCCCAGCGGAGCGGAGACTATATAAAATGAGCCTTTTTTGCCATTTTGGGCGTTCTTCTAGCACCGGAATGCCATGTGTGCTGTATACGAGTTTTGCATGTCTTGCGCCCAATTTAGCGGCAAAAGCACCCATAGTTCCAGCCTTGGAACCATTAAAATGAATAATATCCGGCCGTTCGGTACGGATCACGCGTCGGAGCGCCCAAAAAGCGTTCCATTCATCGGTGATATTCACGTCCCTGGCAATGTGGGGGATTGAAATAAAGCGAACCCCTGCCGCATCGAGGCGTGTTTTCAGCGCTCCGTCTCCGCCCGCGGCAACCGCCACATCAAATTTGGATCGATCAAGGCCGGTTGCGAGGTCGTAGACATATTTTTGTGCGCCGCCCCAGACGGATTTAGTGCTGACGTAGAGTATTCGGATTTTTTCCGACATTGTGCCACTATAATATAGTATTTCTAATGACTCCTCAACGAGATGTAATTGTACTGACGACCGCATATGACCCCTTTATTGGAGGGGCTGAACTTGCCGCGCGCGAAGTGATGCGTCGTATTCCCGACGTACAGTTTACGGTGCTGACCGCGCGGTTTTATAGGAACCTTCCCGCGTACGAAGTGCAGGGCAATATTGTGATTCACAGACTTGGCATTGGAAGTGCCGTTGATAAATATCTACTCCCGGTGCTTGCGTACCGAGCAGGGAAGCGCCTCCTGCGTCCCGAGACTTCCCTGTGGTGTGTCATGGTTTCCTACGCATCTATTGCAGGGTACTATTTGAAACGCAAGAACCCCGACCTTCGACTCATTCTTACGTTGCAGGAAGGGGACGTGATTGAGGGGAGAAAATTTGGTCTCGTGCCATTGTGGTGGAAGAGACTTCTGTCGGTTGCAAATGAGGTACACGCAATTAGTAATTATCTTGCGGATCTTGCGCGTCATTTTGGATACCAAAAAGAAATCCACATTATTCCAAATGGCGTAGATGTTGCATTATTTTCACGTCGCAATGTTGCGCGCATTGCAGAAATTCAACGCCAATACGCGCTGTCACGCTTTTCATTCGTACTAGTATCCGTTTCACGCCTCGTTGAAAAAAACGGACTTGCCGATGTGATTCGCGCGCTCCCAGGAATGCCTGATGTCGGATTTATGATGGTGGGGGAGGGACCACTCCGCGCGTCGCTTATTACACTTTCAAAATCACTTGGTGTATCCGACCGCGTTATTTTTGTGGGATCCGTTCCGCTTGAAGAAGTGCCGCCCTATCTTCATGCTTCTGATGCGTTTATCCGTTTATCAAAATCCGAGGGTCTGGGCACTGCATTTCTTGAAGCCATGGCTGCTGGACTTCCTATAATCGCTACGCGCGTTGGCGGTATTCCGGACTTTCTAAAAGATGGAGATACCGGCATTTCGGTTATGCCTGACGATACCGCGGCTGTGATACGCGCAGTATCTACGATCAGACAAAAAGAGCAGGGAAAACAATTTATTGCGAATTCGATGTTGTTGGTCCGAGATCGGTACGCGTGGGATTCCATAGCACAGAAAATTAGTGCAGTATTGCAGGCATCTCACATATGAGGATATTTATTGCAACACCGCTATTTCCTCCGGATATTGGAGGCCCCGCACAATACGCAGTGAATCTGGAGAAGGAATTTTCTCAATTAGGACATGAGGTACGCGTCTTAAGTTTTAGCAGTGTGCTGTATTTACCTACCGGTGTGCGGCATATTATGTACTTACTTCGCGCAAGCGTTGCATTGTTCCGGTCAGACGTGTGTATCATTCTCGACACATTCAGCGTAGCACTACCGACGGTTCTTGCAGGGAAGCTGCTGAGAAAAAAAATGATTATTCGCACCGGAGGGGATTTTTTGTGGGAAAGTTATGTGGAGCGCACGGGGGATATGGCGCTACTTCTAAATTTTTATGCAGGAAATACTTCGCGTTGGAATCTCAAAGAGCGGGTAGTGTTTCGACTAACACGGTGGCTACTCCATGCTGTCAATATTGTGGTATTTAGCACGGAGTGGCAGCGAAGTATTTGGTTGGGCCCGTACGCTCTCGCTCAAGTAAAAACCGCTATCATAGAAAATTTTTATGGAGAAAAAGAACACGCAGGAGACTTTACCAGTAAAACATATATCGGCGGAGTGCGGGATCTTAAATGGAAGAATGTAGCGCAGCTAAAGAAAAGCTTTGCGCTTGCAAAACAGACGTGCCCAGAGATAACGCTCGACATCACCCATGCCTCGTATGAACAGTTTATAGAAAAAATGCGGACGTGCTACGCGGTTGTTTTAGTGTCGCTTGGTGATATTAGTCCCAACATAATTTTAGACGCCGTGCGTCTTGGAAAGCCATTTATTCTTACGCGCGAAACAGGACTGTATGAAATCTTAAAAGACGTTGGTGTGTTTGTAGATCCTACATCAGAAAAAGATATTGCGGAAAAAATTATATGGCTTTCGGACGGAGCCCATTACCGAGAAGCACAAATAAAAATACATAATTTCTACAAGGTGCATAGTTGGAAAAAGATTGCACAAGAATTTCTCGCACTAACGTAGCTATGAACGTCACCAGTATCAGCACGGATAGAAACATATTTATACAAGGGAGCGACGTAGCGCGGCGCCAAATTGAGTATGCGTCTCGGTTTGATTCGCTCAACATTATTGTATTTACAAAAAAAGGATTTTCAGTAAAGAAAATTAATGAAAATATTTCGGTATATCCAACAAACTCCATCTCACGGTGGTTCTATGTGTTTGATGCCATACGCATTGGGAAAAAGTTGCCGATTCCTGACTCCGTGACTGCACAAGATCCCTTTGAATGTGGTCTTGCAGGGTACCGATTGGCGAAACGCGTTGGCGCTAACCTTGAACTACAGATCCACACAGACATTGGGAGTCGATATTTTCGCGCAGAATCATTACTCAATCGCGTTCGTTTTATTATTGCAAAATATCTTCTTCCGCGAGCGGAGCACATTCGCGTTGTTTCGGATCGTATTCGCACATTTCTTGTGGAGTGTTGGAATATTTCCCAAGGCCGCATTGAAGTGCGTCCCGTGTTTGTTGACACTGAGGCCATCAAGAACGCTCCTATCCTCACGGATTTGCACAAAAAATACCCCATGTTTTCCCATATTGTACTTATGGCTTCGCGCCTCACGCGCGAAAAAAATATTGAACTTGCTCTGCGCGCTTTTGCGCTTGCGCGCAAGAGTGTGCTGGAAGCTGGATTGGTCGTTGTGGGGGATGGTGATGAAAAAAAACGATTACTTAACGTGGTACGGTCGCTTGGTATTTCTAAGGCAGTGATATTTGAACCATGGACGGATGATCTTGCGTCATACTACAAGACCGCAGATGTATTTCTCAATACGTCACTCTATGAGGGATATGGAAGAACGCTTGTGGAGGCGCGAACCGCGGGCATACCGGTAATTTCAACAGACGTTGGAGTTGCGTATGAAGTAGGCGCCGATGTGGTTGATCTGTATCCACACGCAGTTGCGAAAGCAATTTTAAAATACGCGGCATGAAACTATTAGTGATTACACAAAAAGTTGATCAGAACGACGATGTGCTTGGTTTCGCGCATGAGTGGATTCGTGGGCTTAGTCACGAGTTCAGTGAGGTGCGCGTTATCTGTTTAGCGCAAGGTCAAAGTGGCTGGAAAGAACAAAATATTCACGTTCATTCGCTGGGAAAAGAACGTGGAGGATCACGCATCGTCTATATATTTCGTTTACTGTACTACGTGCACACGCAACGACATGTGTATGACGCTGTGCTTGTACATATGAATCCAGAATATATTGTAGTCGCTGGGTGGTTATGGAAATTATATAAGAAATACATTGTACTTTGGTATGCGCATGGAACAGTGAATACAAAATTACGAGTAGCTGCTTGGTTTGCAGATCTTGTACTCACCTCAACGCCCAGCGGATTTCGTATCGCGCACCCGCGCATTCGAGTTATAGGACAGGGAATTGACACGTCGCTGTTTACTCCCTCATATACTGCCACGACGCACGCCACGCAAGGAATATTTCGCTTCATATATGTTGGAAGAATCTCTCCAATAAAAAATGTTTCATTACTGATTGAAGCAACACATCTGCTTAATAAAAAGGGGAGACATTGTGCGCTCGATATTATTGGTAGTGCAGCCACTTCCTCGGATGTTAAATACCTTCATCGCGTTCGTCAGCAGATTGACGCGCTGAAGCTCACTGATGCAGTGCGTATGTATGGCTCTGTGCCAAATAGATTATTACCTCCATATCTCAACGCAGCACAGTGTTTTATCAATGCTGGCGCTACGGGAAGTCTTGATAAAACCATGGTAGAGGCGATGGCATCGGGTCTTCCAGTGATTACCTCCAATCAAAGCTTCTCGGAAATAGTTGGTGGTTCCTTCGGCTCATATATGTTTAGCCCTGGGAATCTCACAGAGTGTACGGCCGCAATGATACGTGTTATGGATATGGACAGCAACGAGCGTAACAAGGTAGGTGAAGCGCTGCGCGCAATTGCAGTGAGAGATCACAGTATTGATCAGTTTGTGCGCAAGATACGATTACAGTTGGAGCAACTAGAAAACGCATGAGCGTAAAAGTGTATTACATTCTCAATGCACGTATGCCCACCGAGCGTGCGCATGGTATTCAAGTTGCAAAAATGTATGAAGCAATGCGAGCATCTGGCATGGACGTCACCGTGATCATTCCACGGAGGAAAAATGCTATCCAAGAATCTTGGCGCGCCTACTATGGGCTATCCATAGATGTGTCGGTTGTGTCTCTTCGTGTGTGGGATTTGTATACACGTGGGCGCATTGGATTTTTAGTAGGATCATCCTCGTTTATGGTTGCATACGTATGGTATTTATTGCGAAAAAAACTTCGCGGTGAGCGTTTCGTGGTGTATACGATAGACATGGATCAATTTTCCTTTGCGGGCGTACCATTGTTGCGGACCACATTTTTTGTTGAAATTCACGATGCAAAGAAACGGTCCTTGATGTATCGATGGTTGTTTCGATTTGTACGCGGTGTCGTTACCATCAATCAGCCCATTAAGCAGGTGTTAATGGAGGAGTTTGGGTTATCCTCAGATCGTATTATTGTGCACCCAAACGGCATTGATTTATCTTGGATTCGGAACGATATTTCCGCTGAAGTTGCGCGGGAGTCACTCGGCATTCCTGTGGATGCTTATCTCGTGCTCTACAGCGGGAAGTTTTATCTTTGGAAGGGGCTTGATATTTTACTGTCGGCAGCGCGCTCACTTGGGAGTAGAGCCGATATCTATATCATTGGGGGTACCTTCGATGAACTACAACGCATCACAGAAGAAACGTTGCCAAAGAATATCCATTGCATGGGACAGGTGGCATATGCCGACGTGCCAATGTGGCTTGCCGCCGCTGACACGTTGTTGCTTTTGGGAACGAAAAAAAATACATATTCTTATCACTACACATCGCCCATGAAATTATTCGAATATATGGCAGCGAAACGCATTATCGTCGCGAGTGGCACTCCTGCGGTAAAAGAAATTGTAGGAGAATCGGACGTGCTTCTCTATGCCCCCGACGACACTGCGGATCTTGTAAAAAAACTTCTTCATGCACAATCTTTGTCTACCGATGAACGTAATCAACTCATTATGTCTGCATACCGACGTGCCACGACATTTACCTGGAGTGATCGCGCACTACACGTTAGAAATTTTATTGAGCACGCATGACCATTGGAATTATCGTACATCCATACGGAGAAGCACATCCCGCTGGGCTTGAGCGGTTTGTGCGCGCGGCGACGCATGCGCTAATTAACGCGTCGCCCGAACACTCATTTGTAATCTATTCGAAACGTCCTATTGCTGATGTCGCACGGTATCCTTCTCATCAATGTCAATTTATTTCATTTAATTATGATTGGCTCTGGGTAGATCGTACGTTACGCAGATCACCTCAAGCAGATTGCTATATTTATTGGACTCCGGTGATGCCGATAGTATATGCTCGCAAAAAAAACATTGTATTTGTGTTGGACTTCAGTTATCAGACAATGCCAGCACATGGATTCAAAAATACTTTTGTGCGCACGATGCTCCATTTTGTGCATCAGCGTTCCATACGGAAAGCCGACCGCGTGATTGCAATTTCGCGCGCGACAAAAGATGAAATTATTCGTCTGGGGATTCGACCAACCAGCGAAATATCAGTGATTTATCCAGGATACACCGAGCCCTCTATTAGCGTGGGGACGCACGCGCTTACGCGCAGTCCTTACATTCTTTTCGTTGGCGCGTTGAAGGAGAGAAAAAATGTACACGGAATTATTCAGGGGTATGCCCGCATCGCTAAAGAATTTCCTGAGCTCTCGCTCCTTTTAGTTGGGCACGGCGGCGGAACATACGCTGAGAAATGTAAGAACATAGCGCAATCCCTCGGCATCGCTGATAAAATACAGTTTCTTGGACAGGTGGGAGATGAGGAGCTCGGACTGCTTTACCGCAATGCAACGATGCTTGCGTATCCAAGTTTTGTGGAAGGGTTTGGTTTTCCTATTTTGGAGGCGATGTCACTTGGTGTGCCGGTACTTACATCCTCAGTTGGAGCGCTCAAAGAAGTAGCCGAAGGTAGCGCGGTACTTGTGGATCCGCTTGATGTTGCGTCGATCGCATCAGGTATGCGCTCGTTACTTACTGATACTCAGTTGAGAATGAGTCTGGTGAAATCTGGGAAGGCGCGCGTGCAGAATTTCTCATGGGAACATTTTGCGAGGGCACTACGGGATGTAATATCGACGCTGTAAGTATATGAAGGTCTGCATACTCGCACTGAATGTACAAGATGATAATGGCGCTGGGGTATTCACGCGTCATTTAGTGCACGGAATAAAAGAACAGATAGATACTGTAGTACTCACCAGTGTTCCCGGTGGAGATATGTCTCATTTTGCATATCTTGGACCTCATAAGCGCGATCTTGTAAAAAACGCGTTACGTATACGGGCATGTTTTCGTGAAGCAGATATTATCCATGCGCTTGACTTATATCCATTCGGTCTCATTGCCTACATACTTTCCTTTGGACTTGGCAGACCTATTATTATCACCGCGGTCGGTAGTGGCACACTCATTTCTCTATACTCAGGGATAACCAGATATATAGCGCGTCATGTATTTCGGTCCGTCCGCGCGGTTACAGCAATCAGTACATATACAAAACGAAAGGCACAAACAGCAAGCGGGAGAGGCAATATTGAGGTCATTACTCCTGGGGTGGACGCTGAGGCAATCCGTGCAGTTGCGTCTGATATATCCCCTCTTCCGTACCGGTATATGTTGAGTGTGGGAGCCATTCGGTGGCGTAAAGGGTATCAATATAGCATCGAGGCATTTGCAAAAATTGCCGAGTACGTTCCAGATTTGCACTACGTAATTGTAGGTCGTCCGTACTCCAAGGAAATGCTCAGTCGCCTTGAACAAAAAATAGAGCAGCTTCATGTGAAAGATCGCGTACATCTACTGACCGATGTGAATACCGAATCGGCGTTGATGTCGTGGTATCGTCATGCAGAACTCTTTGTCCTCCTTTCTCAAAATGTAGGGCACGATGTCGAAGGATTTGGTCTCGTATTTCTTGAAGCAGCAGCGTTCGGTATCCCGGTGATTGGCAGCACAGAGTGCGGTGTTGAAGACGCGGTGGTAGACGGCTATAATGGGTTTCTTATACCAGAGCGCGACGTGGAAGCATGTGCCAAAATTATTCGCAACATTTGTGTAAATCATACACTTCACACACAACTTTCCGGTGCATCACGAGAGTGGGCTGAGCGGAATGGTTGGAATGGTAAAATTGCAGCGTATATGAATATATATCGCTCAGTGTGCGCCAACATATGAATAATCCGATAAAAATAAATTTTGGGTGTGGGTATGACATCAAGCCTGGTTGGGTGAATGTGGACTCGTCGCAACTTCCCGGAGTGGATATAGTGCACGATGTGCAACAGGTACCACTACCATTTGCAAGTGGGAGTATTTCCGAAGTGGTGTGCCAAGATATATTCGAGCACATTGAGTACATTCCTGTACTCAAAGATATCTTTCGCATATTGCAGCCGGGAGGCACTATTACTATTCGCGTTCCGCATTTTACCTCTAAGAATAGTTATACAGACCCCACACATAAAAAAATATTTGCTATTCGAACGTTCGATTTCTTTACTACGCATCCTCCAAAGGGGAGAGGATATTATCACAATTTTTCGTTTACAAAGATGGTGAAAAAGATTATTACGTTCGAGCGCAGTTCAAGATGGTTTTTATATAATGCGATTGTTTCAAGGATAGTAAACTACAGCGCGCGGAACCAGTATATATATGAATCAACAGGATGGTCACGGATATTTCCCGCAGAAAACATTGAAATAACACTCCGCAAATGAATATTGCGATGATTGTGCGCCGACTCAATATTCGCGGTGGCACGCAACGACAAGCACTGACACTTGCCGAACACCTGACGCAACTTGGACATTCGGTGGAGATCTTCACTTTTTACTTCGAGCCACATGATACCTTTCAGATATCCGCTGCGGTGAAGGTGACCACACTCGAAGAGAATGTAGTGCACGCTACCCAGGGCTCGTGGAGAGCATGGAAGGTTGTTGCGTTTTTAAGAAATGAATTTCTTAATCCGGCGCGACTTGCCCGAAAAATACCCGCGGGCTTTAATCTGCTCAATCCACACGATCAGGTGAGCTACCGCGTTGCTGCAGTGGCAAAAAAACGGCTGCATATTCCTTCGGTATGGATCATGAATGATCCCGCAACACGTGCCCTATCGGTGGAACGATGTCGCATGCAAGGAATCATTGATGAAAGGTCGCGACTCAAAAAAATGATTGATTGGATGATTGACGCATACGATATCCGTACACATATCGTTCCGCAGGATGCAGTTGTTGTATTAGACGAGCGGGACGCAATGTGGGCACGTAGTGAGTACCGTATTCCCGTGCATATATTGCGTCCAGGGGTGACAATCGAGTCGTTCCCATTTCGAGAACGCAACATTAGTCGCACGGCACCGAAGTTATTACTGTTTGGTATTTTCTTTCCACATCGGCGATTCGAAGATGGAATTCGTGCGCTCCAATTGTTGCGACATCGTGGCATTCAGGCAACGCTGACTATTGCAGGCGAGTATGCGCAGCAACGTGCGTATGAACAGTCACTGAGACAATTAGTGCATGAGCTGGGACTCGACGAGTGCGTGACGTTTTACGGTGCGGTATCGGACGAGCAACTTGCTGACATGTATCTTTCTCATGATGTGTTTTTGTTTCCGAGTCATATTCAGTCGTGGGGAATCGCAGTGTGTGAGGCGCTCTCGACAGGGATGCCCGTCATAGTTTCTCGAACTGCAGGGGCAAGCGAAGTCTTAACACATGGAGTGCACGCATTGCTACATGATCCATTTGATACCGAGGCTATTGCAGCGCATGTGACATTTCTTACGACGCATCCAGATGTTGCGCGCGCACTTGGCAAAGAAGGAAGAGCCCTTATTGAGCGTAGTTTGACGTCCACCGCACAAGCGAAAGCATTGAACGACGTATTTACAACATACATTACATGACAATTTTGACGGCAATACACGACGGATTTTTTGTAAGAAATTTTCTGCGCACTGACGCAGCTAGGATTATCATTGAGCAACCGGGGGATCGATTAGTGGTGTTAGTGCCAAAGGAAAAAGTAGAGTATTACGCTTTGGAATTTCCCGAGTCATCGATCACCTTCGATGTATTGCCAGAATTGCAACGACCCGTGGTGGAGACATTCTTTCAATTCATTGAACGCGCAAGTATTCATAGTAGAACAGCGCGCATGCAACGCACTTATCTATTTCAAAGTAATTTTTCTTTTTCGTGGAATGGGATTCGTACGTTGCTCTTGTATCCCGTGGAAGTGATGTGTGGTTGTTTAGGCCAATTTTCATGGTGGAGAAGAATGATTCGTTGGAGTTATGCTCGCTTCTCCGATCATACATTTGATTCGCTGCTGGATCGCTACAATCCTGATGTCGTGTATTGTTCCAATGTCATTCATAGCGAAGATCATATTCTTGCCAAAGTTGCGCGGAGGAGAGGCGTGAGAGTAGTGGGTATGATATTAAGCTGGGATAATCTATATAGTAAGACGATCATTCGTGTGCATCCGGATACGCTGCTCGTACATACACCGGAAATTCTTGAACTTGCTGCAACATACGGCGATTTTCCAAGGAATCGCGTGTGTATCACGGGCATTCCCCAATATGATCGGTATTTTTCGGGCCGAGTGACAATGTCGCGAGAAGAATTTCTCAACAGTATCGGCGCAGATCCAAGTAAAAAAACCATTTTGTACGCATTTTCAGGGAAAGCAGCGCTTGATATCGAGTTTGATATTTTGCGCATCTTACATGAATCTCTTGAGGCGCACGCACTCAGCGAGTCCGTCAACGTACTTATTCGTCCATATCCTCGCTACGATTTCTCTGAAAAACGCATGGAACGCATGCGGTCCGCATATCGATTTTTTGTTGTATCAGCTGTTGGGCACGTTGCTGACACTGTGCATAATTGGGAATTTACAGACGAGGCAGTAAATTTTTTGCATCATAGTCTTATCTACGCCGATGTCGTTGTCACCATGTATTCCACATTTTTTATTGAAGCAGCAATATTGGATAAGCCGATTGTCGGCGTTGCGTTTGATGGCGCTTTGCGGCGGCCATACTGGAATTCTGCGCGACGTTTTTTTGACTGGAATCATCTTGCAAAGATCCGTACACTGAATGGTATTGCTATTGTGCATTCTGCCGACGAAATGGTTACTGCGCTCAACGATGCATTGCAGGTTCCTGCAATGCTGCGTGAGGGGAGGGCGCGTATTGTTCAAGAGCAATGTTATATGACAGACGGCAAGTCCGCCGAACGTGTTGCACGTGCAATCATACATACTCTATGAAAACAATTTTTATCCCTATTGCGTCTTCTGCAGCGTTTCGTAACCTTTGTTTTTTCCCGGGGAGCTTTCTTGATTTACTTGTAGTGCATGTGAAGGAGCATTCCCAGCAGGTGCGCGTAGTGTTTCTCCTTGAGGAGGGCAGAAAAGGAAAGTATGAACAATTTTTTACCACAGCTACAGCGGCGGGATGTATCGTCACGTACGCTGAAGTAAAATATCCCAAGCGGTTGCGCGAAAAACTATTTCATTTTTTTTATTCTTACCTGCTTTACACCCATACGACGGCGCTCATGGCCACAATGGGGACTCGACCAGATGAACCGGCCGCAGGAGGCAAGCGATATCTTGCTCCCATCAAGCAGTGTATTGCGTTGACGTTTGGAAAATCTCAATGGATTCGGAATATTTTTGTGCCACAGATGTTTATTCGCGTTAATGCGGCGCGACCCTTTCAAGAATTGTTTGATACGTATCGACCAGATCTCGTTTTTTCCACTCATATTTATGGGCTATTCGATATACACATACTTGCAGAAGCGTATAGACGAGGCGTGCGTACCATCGGTATGCCCGCAGGTTGGGATCATCTCGATAAATATTATTTACCATTTCATGTCGACGAATTATTAGTGCCGAGTGCGCAAGTGGGCAGAGCTGCGATAAAACACCAATCATACGATCAGTCAGCAATACGGGTTGTGGGATACCCACACTTCGATTTTATGCTTAACGAATCGTATGCGGTACCGCGTGCTTCACTGATTCAACAATTAGGTTTGCCCGACGGGTCGAAATATATTCTCTACATATCGGGGAGCGCATATTGTCCACACGAACCAGACATTATTGAGACGATGCTGAGATGGATTGATGAAGGGAAATTAGGGGAGAAGATGCACATTGTCATTCGACCGTATATCAGCGGGAGGACAAAAGATCGCACAATTGATGAGATTAAATTTTCTACCTTTAAAGATCACCCTCGAGTACGTATTTATGAGAAAGAATTTTGGGGAGATCTTGACAGGAGCATCTATTTTACGAATATCCTGCGCCACGCGGATGTTGTGCTCGCGGTATATACGACCATGGTGCTTGAAGCGGCGCTCTACGATCGTCCAATCATTGCAACTCCATTTGATGGGTATCATGCGCTTCCGTATCGCAAATCAATTCGGCGCTTTGAACAAATGGATCACTTTAAAGAAGTATTACTTTCTGGGGCAATGCACCGTGCTCTAAACTTTGATGATTTGCTCGTCGCGCTTCAAACCTATGTACGCGATGGTAGTAGTGACGGCGATAAACGGAAGGAATTAAGAGATACGGTCTGCGGTCCATTAGATCGCCACAGCGGAAAGCGTATCGTTGATATCTTATTTTCTGCGGTATGAATGTGGCACGACACACTCAGAGGTTCGTTTTACTTCACAAGTACATCGATGAAATCATTATCATCGTAGCAAGCGCAGTGCTGATGATTGAGTCTGCAGTGCTCCTCGTCTATCGCGAAACATGGATAGATGAAATACTCGCGTCGTTCAAGAGCTATCTCATACTGACAGGGGAGTTTGTGCCATATGTGGACAGTATTATGTCATACCCTCCGTTTGTGATTCCGACGTTTGGGTATGTGCAGTATTTGTTTGGTCCAAGCATCTACGCGGGGCGCATACTGGCTGCTTGTTTTTTTGTGATGCTGTATGCAGTGATGTTGTGGGTAGCTGCCCGGCTTTCTGGTAAACGCGCGGCCGCGGCTGCTGCTGCGCTACTTGTTTCGAATGTACTACTTGTATCCAATTACATCACTGTCACGATGTATGCGCTCGCAACATTGCTACTCATGCTCACTGTCGTAGTGGAACTGATTGATATTCGTCGTAACTACAAAGCACTGCTCAACGGATTACTCTTCGGACTCCTATTGCTTTCGCGTATCAATTTTTTACCCGCACTCCTAGCATATTTGTTGTTTCAGATAGTGGCTAGGTACCACGCCCGCAGCGTTGCTTTGTGGGCAGCCATAGTTATCGTTGTTGTTGTGCTCGGATATATTCCCATAATTCGTTATAACCCCACCGTTGCGCTGAGCGACGTAGTGAGTCCGATTGTCAGCGTAGGCATCATGAGTCAGTTGCAAGCTTCCACACTCGCGCAGACCTTTGATTCGTTTATCACTAACCTAAGTGATTTTGTGCGTGAGTATTATGGATTTTTGCTGCTGTTCTTCGTCGCAACGGTGTTGATAATTCGTGAACATGGCATGCGCCGGAGCGCATATACGCGGGATCACAAGATCCCGTTGCTCATTTGGATGTACGCAATGAGCATGATGGGCGCACATTATTTTTATTGGAAGCTCGAAGGGAATGTGTATTATGCGAATTACTTCATGCCGTTTGTGATCTTGTTCATTGTAGTGAGCTACCGAGCAATACGGATTGAACGTAGCGTCGCGATGATATTGTTGTGCGCGGTGATTCTGTTAAATGGAACATTGCAGTACCGAAAGGATATTATCGCGAACCCACATGATATTTCAGATCTTGAGCGTGTACGTATTGGTGCGGAGCATGTTGCTGCGCTAACGGAAAAAGAAGATAATATTTTAACATTTGATGACTCGCTTTACCACGCTTTTCTCGCTGATCGGAGAGTGTTTGCGCCGCTGCTGCAGCGGAACTTCCTTTTCGTAAATTCTGAAGACACCGCTTATATCCGCAGCATTGGGTTTTATAACTGGGACATACTGAATAACTGGCTCGCACATGACGCCGATGTGGTGTTAATACATAAAGAAACCGGGTTCGAGGGACTGCGCAGGAACCCATTTTGGGGGGAGGGGGAAGATACCGATGCGCGCATTGCTACGTTTCGTGCTATGCTCAATAATCAATTCCAGCTTGTTGAGACAGTTAAAAATGTATACCCAAGAAAATACACTGAGGGCAATGATGGAGGTACCCTCCTTATATACAAGCGTAAGCCATGATTTCCATTATCTTCCCCGTATATAACGAAGAGAAAAATCTCGAACAACTCTATCGAGAGTTGGTTTCGGTATCCGGACATTTCGGAGATGCGGTTGAATTTGTTGCGGTTGATGACGGATCACGTGACGGAAGTCTTACAACGTTGCGACATATTGCTACCGCAGACAGTCGTGTGAAGGTGATTGTATTTACGCGCAATTTTGGACAAACTGCCGCATTGTCAGCTGGGATCACTCATTCGTCAGGGGACATTGTGGTTACGATCGACAGTGACTTGGAAAATGATCCTTCAGATATTCCAAAATTACTTGCGCTTATTACAGAGGGGTATGATGTCGTTTCCGGCTGGCGCCGGTACCGCTGGAGAAATAAATGGATAACACGCAAACTCCCGTCGCTTATTGCAAATGAAATTATCTCTCGCATTGCGGGGCTCAAGTTGCACGATTATGGGTGCACACTCAAAGCATATCGGAGATCCATCGTTGGAGGTATTGGTCTCTACGGAGAGATGCATCGATTTATTCCCGCGTACGCATTTTGGCAGGGAGCAAAAGTGACCGAAGTGCCTGTACATTATAGAGAGCGCATGAGCGGATCGAGTAATTATGGTGTTGGGCGCACCTATCGGGTGATTTTGGATTTATTGTTGATTAAATTTCTCACGCGGTATCTGAATCGTCCTATGCACTTTTTTGGTGGTATTGGATTTGTGTCGTTACTACTTGGGGGAATCGCAGGGAGTGTAGCTATTTATTTTAGACTTTCGGGACTGCACACGTTTGTTTCAACTCCGTTGCCGATTTTATCTGCACTACTTGTGATCGTCGGTGTGCAACTCGTGGTTATGGGCGTGCTTGCTGAAATTATGATGCGCACCTATTATGAGTCGCAACGGAAAGCACCGTACCAAATCGCTCACATCATTCATGATCAACGACCTCACCCATAAATCAGTGCAGAAGCACGAAGATGCGCGTGGTTTTTTTGCCGAGCTGATCAAGGAGGGGGAGCCCACGTTCCACGAGATCAAACAAACGAGCTACAGCGAAACTCATCCCGGGGTGGTTAAGGGATTTCACATACACGACACGTACTGGGAAATGTGGGTAGTCATCAAAGGTACCGCGCGATTGGTTTTTTATGATGCGCGCAAGAACTCTTCAACATTTGGAGAGCAGTATGAGTGTCAGGTGAGTGGAAGTGTACTCGAAGCGTATGCTATTCCTCCCGGTGTCGCGCACGGGTATCAGTCATTAGGAGATACTCCAATGGGTATTTTATATCACGCAGGAAAAGCATATGATCCTGCGCGTCCCCCTATTGAACATATTCCATACGATGATCCTATGATTAATTTTCCTTGGTAGCATATGACGGATATGCTAAAGTCTCGTCGAATTTTAGTCATCGGGGGTGCCGGTTTTTTTGGGACAAATTTAGTTGAACATCTTCTGATGCATACGCCGGAAAAGTTGACGGTGTTGGATTCGCTTGATCCAAAATTCCAAAGTGACGCTACCCGCGTTCGAGGACTCTCTACTCGTGTGGAGTTTGTGCAAGGGGATTATTGTGACGCAGAAGTCATACGTCCATTGGTGCGCGACCACGATAGCATCATCAATCTTGCAGCTCAGACATCGCATCCTTTTTCTATGCAAGAGCCACTACTCGACGCGCGCATTAATGCACTTGGGCACTTGCAATTACTGCAGTTGGTGCGCGAAGTGCATCCCACCGCGCAGGTGATCTATCCTTCCTCCAGCACGTTGATTGGCCGCGCACAGTATGAGCCAATCGACGAGGCACATCCGGAACATCCGCTTGATATTTATTCGGCGCATAAGGGTATCGCCGAAAAATACAGCTATATTTATTCGAATGCGTTTGATATTCCAACCACCACTATTCGATTCGCGAATTTGTTTGGACCATATGGAAAGAAAGATCCGGCGTTTGGATTTATGAACTATTTCATTGAAGAAGCACGCGCGGGAAAACGACTTCGCGTATTCGGTGACGGAGCTCAGTTGCGTAACGTGCTCTATATTGTAGACGCGTGCGATATACTCATCCGTACCATTGGCAACCCGCTATTTTATGGAAAAACATTCTTTGCCGTGCACCAAGAACATTATGCTGTGGCCAACATTGCCGCTGCTATCGCGGAAATATTTGATACGACTGTAGAATTTGTAGCGTGGCCGGAACTTCGTAAAAAAATTGATGTACATAGTGTACGGATATCCTCAACACTTTTACCACAGCTGACAGAGTGGGCTCCTGCATTTGGAATGCGCGAGGGACTTTTACACACAAAGCACAAGTATGCATCGCAATAATAATAGAAAAAAAAACGCCATTGTAGTGACAGGCGCGTTGGGACACATCGGGTCCGCACTCATTCGTACGCTGGGCACACATACCTCCGATCCTATTATTCTCATCGACAATTTGGCTACCCAGCGATTCGCTTCGCTGTTTGATCTACCCTCTGAGGGAAACTACGAGTTTGTCTACGGAGATATTTGTGAGATGGAGCTTCAACATATTCTTTCGCGTGCTCGTGTGCTCATTCATCTTGCGGCGCGAACGGATGCAGAATCGAGCGCTGAACATAATGAAGAAACTGAACGCGTCAATACATTTGGATTTCGTCGCATTGCTGACGCATGCCTCGAACATGATGCAGCGCTTATTTTTCCTTCTACCACGAGCATTTATGGTTCGCAGAATGCCCGTGTTGATGAAACGTGTAAGGAACTACAACCACAGAGTCCATACGCAGCGACAAAATTGTCCGGCGAGGAATATGTGCGCGCACTCCACGTCAAAGGATTACGCGTGATCATTCTGCGACTTGGCACCATATTTGGATGGTCTATTGGCATGCGATTTCATACTGCGGTCAATAAATTTATCTGGCAGTCTGCATTCGGACATCCGCTGACGGTGTGGGAAACAGCATGGGAGCAACGCCGCCCGTATGTAGATTTAGAAGACGCCATTCATGCAATTATGATGATTATAGATAACGCACTTTACGATGGTGAGACGTACAATGTCATCACGAGTAATTTAACGGTGCGCCAGGTGGTAGAGACGATTCAGCGACACATGCCAACTGCGGAAGTAAAATTTGTCGCATCAAAAATAATGAATCAGCTTTCATATGAAATTGACGGGAGCAAATTTGAGCGTCACGGCTTTAAACCACACGGAGATCTCGATCGTGCGGTACGCGATACGCTGGCGCATCTGTCAGGGAAGCGCGCATTGTAATATTCCACTGTGCACGGGGCGCACAATCTGATAGAATGCCGTGTATGAAGATTTCATTGAGTGAAGTATTGGACTTTGGAAACATGCCCATTGCGAACGCATTTTTGAGTCCAGCGGAGTTTCCGCAGGAGTTTTTTTATCGCATGGTGCTTGGGTATGATCCAAGCAACGCCGCGATTGGTCTCATACACACCGTCCCACGTGAAAAAATGTTCCATGATCAATACGCATTTTTTTCCTCCACGTCACGGTACATGATTAAGCATTTTTCTGAAACGGCAAGCCACCTACGCTCCTTTGTGCGCGGCGGTATTGTCGTGGAGATTGGATCAAACGATGGCGTGATGCTTGAAGCATGGGAAGCGCTTGGAGTAACCGCAGTAGGAGTGGAGCCGTCTGGTAACGTTGCAAACGTTTCGCGATCAAAAGGGCATCGTGTGATCAGTGAGTTTTTAAGTCCCGCCGTGGTCACAGAAATCACTGATATTGGAAACGTAGACGTGGTATTTGCTGCAAATGTCAGTTGTCACGTTGAAAATATTGAAGAGTATGCAGAACTTATTGCGAGCATGATCGGCACCAATGGGGTATTTGTGTTTGAAGATCCCTATTTTATTGATATCTATGAAAAGACATCCTATGACCAGATTTATGATGAACATATTTGGTACTTTACCGTTGCGTTCATTAATAATCTTTTTCGTCCCCTGGGATATCATGTGTTCCATGCAGAGCATATTTCAGTGCATGGAGGGGAGCTCCGCATGTATGTTGGGCACCAGTCTACGCATCCAGTACAGCAGACTGTTGATCCATGGGTGCAGAAAGAACAACACCTTGATCAAAAATTGCGTGAATTTGTTGAAAATGTGGAGCGCTCAAAGAGTGAGCTCGTTCGCATGTTAACCGCTCTGAAATCAGAGAATAAAAAAATGTGTGGATTTGGTGCAAGTTCAAAGGGAGTGATTGTCGCTAATTATTGTGGTATTGGACCAGATCTTATTCCATTTATTACGGACAATACTCCTATTAAGCAGGGAAAATATTATCCCGGAGTGCATATCCCTATCGTTCCACAGGAGCGCTTTGGAGATGTTGATGTTGCAGTATTATTTGCATGGAATCATCTGGAGGAAATTAATGCGACGCAACAGGCATTTCGTGATCGCGGGGGAAAATGGCTGACACATGTGCCGCAACCACGAATGTTGTAACGCGTTAATATGAACGCATCGAAAGCATCTCTCGCAGATCACATAAGAAAATGGAGCGAATTTTCACATGCATTGTCCATCGTTTCACTATTAGAAGCAGACGCAGTGTTTGTACATGGCTGGGGGGATCTTTTTGAGGAACTACTCGGTACAGTAGCGGAAGTATATCGCAGAACGAATGCGAAGCACATCATACTCAACGGAGAGCCATTGTATGACGGCAATGGGAGTCCGGGGTACGCGACATGGAAACAGGCGCTGATGCAGCAGGTACGTATTTCTGAAGATTGTATTCATCGTGTGACACCCGCTCGCCATACCCTTGAAGAGGCGCAGGGATTTATTGTGCTCGCCGAAAAACTACAGGTGCGGAGAGCAGTTGTCGTGTCGGTGCCACAACACATCGGTCGGGCATTTCTCACGGATCTTGGTGTGTTGTTGGCGCGTGGAAGTAACCTACATCTGATGCCTACAACCGTTCGACACATCGATTGGTACACCCCCATTACGGTCTATGGGCTCATTCATACCGAGCACGCAGAACAGACAACGCGACTCGGAAGATTAATGGCAGAATGCGCCCGAATCATGTATTATCGAGAGCGTTATGAAGCAGGAGACCCTGCATTTGTGATTGCTTCGATCGAAGAAGGACTTGCGCACTTACGCGCTCATGAACCCACACACTAATTTAGCACAACAGAAAATTCTTCTGACCGGTGGATCCGGCATGCTTGGCGCCGCACTGCAATCATTGGATGCTTCGTTGATTGCGCCACCAAGCACGGAATGTGACATCACTCAATTTGAGCAACTTTTTGCGTATATGAGTGAGGTGCGTCCGGATGTGGTGTTACATGTTGCCGCTGCTACTCATCCACCGCAACACGAGGAAAATCCCACGCCCGGACTTTCCGTGAACATTATTGGCACTGCAAACGTCGCGCTCGCGTGTTACCGTCTTGGGTGTCGCATGGTGTATATTTCCACGGACTATGTATATACGGGAGGCGGACCGCATAAAGAGAATGAACCCGTGCTCCCGCCCTCTAAATATGCGTGGTCAAAACTTGGAGGCGAATGTGCAGCGAGACTACTCAACAATGCGTTGATACTGCGACTAAGTTTCGGTCCACGCCCATTTCCGTGGGACAAAGTGTATGCAGATCAATACAATTCTAAATTATATGTTGATGAAGTCGCTCCACTCATTCTCCGTGCCACGCGTTCATCAGCGACTGGAGTGATGAATGTAGGTGGAATGCGCGGAACATTGGTAGAATACGCAAAGCGCACAAAGGCAGATATTGAAACAATACCAAGGCCCAACTGGGTGCCCCGTGATACGAGTCTCAATACCGATCTCTTTTCCCAGTTACCATGAACGTTCCATTTATTGACCTTTCTCAGACAACGGCTGCGGTAAAAGATGTGTATCTCGAACGCGTCACGTCGTTGCTCGAAAAAAATCGTTTTATTTTAACCGAGGAGGTCGCGCAGTTTGAGCAGGAATGGGCGGAGTATCTTGAGATTGCGCACGCTATCGGCGTGAGTAACGGATCAGACGCTCTGTATCTTTCGCTCCTTGCGCTCGGTATAGGTCCGGGAGACGAAGTCATTACGCAGGGGAATGCATACAATGCATCTGTTGTTGCCATTCTCCGAACGGGAGCTACACCACGCTTTGTGGATATTGTACCAAATACGCTCACCATGAACCCAGAACTCATTGCGGGTTGCATCACGCATAAAACCAAGGCAATTCTTGTAGTGCATTTATTTGGACAACCCTGTGATATTCAATCAGTGCGCAGCATTGCAGACGCACACAAATTATTTCTTGTCGAAGATTGTGCGCAGTCTCATGGTGCGATGTACGCAGGAAAACATACGGGCGCGTGGGGAGATATTGCCGCATTTAGTTTCTATCCTACAAAAAATCTCGGAGCTTTTGGCGATGCAGGAGCGGTGGTGACACATCGTGCAGATCTCGCTGAACGAGTGATACGACTCCGTAACCTAGGGAGTGTGAAAAAAAATAACCACGAAATACTTGGCTTTAATATGCGACTTGATCCAATGCAGGCGATTGTACTGTCTCTGAAAATCCCGTTTCTTAAGGAATGGACCAATATGCGGAAGGTGGCAGCGCAACGATATAGTACATTGCTGGCGGATGCGGGAGTTGGTGAAATCCTTCAAGGGTTGCCGAATGGGACGCATGTGTATCATTTATACGTTATACACGTTAATCGGAGAGACGCAGTGAAGGCCGCACTGCTCGCAAAAGGTGTGCAGACAGAAATTCACTATCCTATTCCTGTCTATCGACAACCTTTCTTCGGAGAGTGTGCGGACGCGTGTCCCGTGACAGACGCATCAGCTGAACGATTACTCTCTCTCCCTATGTTTCCTCATATCACTGCCGAGCAGCAAGAGTACGTTGTTGCACAATTGCGCAATACCATCATAACCAAATGAACGTATTATTTGTTACCCAGTTTTCATCAGTGGGAGGAAGTAGTCGTGTGCAGATTCTGCAATTTCTCCCATATTTTGATCGCGCAGGAATTGTTTATACGCATATTGCTATATACTCAGACAATTTCTATCACATTCAAAATCGCATGCGGTCAGTTTCGCGCATCCGCCGTGATGGAAATTTTCTTCTTGGGATAATAGCTGCATATATAAAAAAATGTATGATCGCGTGGCAGGCGCCATCATATGATACGGTCGTCATTCAGCGAGAAGTATTTCCGCGCATATTGTATTGGATACTGCGCCAACGCAATCCGCGCATTATCTATGAAATTGAAGATACAATTTATGAACTAAATGCATTTTGGGAGGATGGTATCGTGCGTAGTTTTGGGTTGAGGTATCAAGCGCGCCTCTGTCGCAATATGATGCGACATGCCGCGCACATCATCGTAGAAAATGAATATCATGCCGCGGAAGCGAGAACGTATGGGCATGATGTATCGTTCATCACTGCGCCCATTGATACGGGGCGCGTGCACCCAGGGCCGTCACATGATTCCTCAACAGTCACGCTCGGCTGGATTGGAGGTACGCCCACTACCGCATTACTCGAGCAACTCCAGCCGGTGTTTCGCGCTATTGGAACACGCTTTCCCCAAGCACAATTGCTGACGGTTGGAGCGGCTTTACAATTTCGCGCCAAAGGAATACCGCATGAGCATCTTCCATGGAGCGAGGAATCTGAAGTCGCACTCCTGCAGCGGATGGACATTGGACTGATGCCACTTGATGACGCTCCGTTTAATAAGGGGCGCCTGGGCTATAAAATGATTCAATATATGAGTGTCGGAATTCCGATAGTTGCCGATCACATTGGCTTGAATAGTACAGTGGTACGTGATGGAGAAAACGGATTTTTGGTGAGTTCCGAAGCAGAATGGATAGAGAAAATCGGTATGTTGATCTTGGACAGGGGACTACGCGAGCGCATGGGAAAGGCCGGGTGGAATATTGCTGAAGAGCGATATGCTATTACACGGCAAGCGGAAAATTTTATCCGCACAGTGCAATATGTTGGAAAACAGAAATAACATTGCCATGTGCAATTTATGTGGGTCTACCGAATCTCGGATTGTGTACGAGGATCTTCGGTGTTTCGAATTACCTGACGCTAATGCGTTTTCGTTCCGCATGTGTATGCACTGCGGACTATTATTTCTCGCAGAACGACCCGTTGATATGGGGCGGTATTATCATGGATCGTACATTCCCTATCAAGCGAGTCAGGGGTTGCGTCGTCGTATTAAACAATTGTTTTGGAGTAGGGACGCACAGCTGATTCGCTCATACCTCGGTCTGCAAGGAGCCATTTTTGAAATAGGAACTGCCAACGGAGAATATTTAGCAGCAGTGCGTGGACCATACCGTGCCTCAGGTCTCGAGTATGATGCGCATATGGCTGCAGAGGCGCAACGCCGGGGACTCGCTGTTGTCAGGGGGGATTTCGATCAATGGAATCCGACGGTAGGGCAGACACAGTCCCTCGTGGTATTAAATTACGTTTTCGAGCATTTGCAGTCGCCGCGTGTAGCGCTGGAGAGCATAGCGAAGATGCTGTGCCCACGCGGGTATGTGTTCCTTCGTGTGCCTAATGCAGATTCATTCGAGCGGAAACTATTTGGAAAATACTGGCATTCCTTTGATGCGCCGAGGCACAACTATATTTTTACTCCCGCGACAATTAAACAGTATGCTGAAGCTGCTGGTTTTTCTGTGGTTCGCGTGATTCATAGCGCAGTGCCCAATGATTGGGTAGGGAGTATTCGGCGAATACTTCGGGTGCACGAATGGCATCGTACCGAGCGCCTACTCGACAAACTGGGAATCGCTGCGCTTGCATGTTTTCTTCCGCTGACACTGCTTGGAAAAATGTTTGGGAAAAGTTCCCGCATTCTTGTGATACTGCAAAAACGCTAACGCTTTTTCGCGAAAAAATATATTTGCGATGCAGCTTCATCTCGAAATGGAAACAAGAGCGAAAGATAATCAAGTAGTTTGAGGGGAGAGAGCACAATCAGCAGTATACTGAGCAGAAGCGAGTAGAGCGTGCGCGATCGAAAAGAGAGCAGCATTGCAACCACATACGCGAATTGAATGATGAGCGTTGCTATGGGGCCGGATCGCACGCCGGATCGTATCTTTGTTGTATTGGAAAACAGCTCCTGTAATCCTTGCACCGTAAATCGAGTGTAGTCGTTCGGCGCTGCGTGATATGGATAAACAAACGGCAACATGAGATAGAGGTGTCCGCCTGGTTTAAGTACGCGCTGGAATTCTCTCGCGACAATCTGCGGATCTGCCACATGCTCCAACAGGCACTCAGAGAGAATCATGTCGACCGAGTTATTTTCAAAAGGGAGGTGCGCGGCATCAGCGACAATATCAACGTGCTCATTTTTTTCAATATCAATGTTTTGTATGTCGGGCATTCTTGGGCTTGAGCCGGATCCGACATTTAATATCACCGCTCCCTTTGTTCCTGCAGGAAAAGCAGCGCGCACCGCTTGGCACTGACTCATTCCATGGAGATATACTGTGCGCGAAAAAAATATCAGCGCGTGGTATATCCACGGCTGCTTGCGTACCATATTCTTAATATCGTGTAGTTCCATAGATGTTCAGGGGAGCATTAATACGCTATTCTAGCATACACGATATGTCTTCGAAGTCATTTGGTATTTCCGCGTTGCTTGCCGTAGCACTCATTGGTTTGTTTTTTTGGTTTCTTTCACAAATATCGCTTGTGTCTGTTTGGGACGCGCTCAGTGGGGCAAATCTTTCAGCATTAGCACTTTCTTTTGGCCTGTATCTTGTAAGTGGAATACTGAAAGCATTGCGGTTCCAACGCTTGATGCGTACCGACTGGGGTTGGATCGATTGGTTCCGCCTCTCTTCGCTACAAAACGCATTGAATGTTTTTTTTCCGTTGCGTGCGGGTGAGTGGTACTATGTTGCGGCACTCAAGACTGGACCACAAGTGAGTGTGTCAGAAAGTCTTTCCGCGCTCGTTGCAGTACGATTGATTGATGCAATAGTCGTACTCAGTATTTGTGTACTCGCACTTTCTGGAGCGTTGGCGTTTGCTGCGCCAAAGGAAATTGTGCAATATGCAGGGATTGTGCTGATGGTATGCATAGCGGCGTTGCTCATTTTATTGCGATATACAGGAATACTAAAGCGCAGGCTAGAAGAGATGCGTGTTCGGGTGCAGTATGTACCTGTAAAATCCATCTTGCGAGCGCTCGAACAGTTGATGGATGGATTTTCCACTCTCCGTGAAAGACAGTTTATATGGACCACCGCGCTCTATTCGGTAGGGATTTGGGCTGTAACGTTTATTTCCGCATCCGTGCTGTTGAGCGCTCTCCACGCAGACGTGAGTATGCTTGAGGCGATTGCAGTGTATGGATTTCCTACCATCATAAGCATGACACCCGCGTTCATGTTTGGAGGAGTAGGTGCTTACGAGGCATCAATTATTTTTCCACTGATGATGTTCGGTATTACGAGAGATCGCGCTATTGTGCTTGCGCTCACAGCGCACGTATATGAACTTTCGTTCTTGTTGATTGCATTATTTCTTTCGATTGTACTCCATTTATTTTTATCAAAAAAACGGATATAACATTCCCTGCCATGCCGACTATATTTGTGAGCTGCTTCCATCCGTTGATTGGAAGGAATATCATCCAGACCGACATACTTCCAACAATTGTTAAATCGGGGTATCGCATTGTGGTGTTCGTGCCACACCGGAAGCGTTCGTATTTTCAGCAGGCGTATCCATATGAGGGAGTGATATATGAGGGCATTCAGATCGATGCGCTCGCGCGGCAGAGATCTTCCTTTTTACTCAAACGATTATTCCGCGCGATGTTGAGCATCGATGCGGCACGCTTACTGCACGGAAAGCAGACATATTCACTGCGGTATGCATTACTCGTCGTCTGTTTTTATGGGCCTGCTGCGGTGCTGGGGAAGTCGTCACTATTTCGGCGACTCATGAGATATATTGATTATCGTATCTATTCGGTTCCAGAAATATTTTCTAAGTATTTTCAGGCACATCAGCCACGTGCGGTATTTGCTACTGATGTGTTTAATGAATTTGATGTTGCGCTCTCATATGCAGCGAGGGAGCGTGGTGTTCAGGTTATTGGTATGGTGCGTTCGTGGGACAATCTCACTCGTCAGGGTCGTATGCGCAGTATCCCCAATCGGCTACTTGTGTGGAATCCCACGCTCGCAGTACAGGCAGGGCGTCTTGATGATGTACCAGCGGCGCGTATCACTGTCGTGGGTATTCCACATTATGATCGGTATGTTGGGCGACCATCTCTCACGAGAGAAAATTTTTTAATCTCGCTCGGATTGGATCCAAAACGGAAAACAGTCTTGTTTGCTCCTATGGGGGATATTTTTTTACATGACAATCCTGTTGATCAGATGGCATTTAACTTATTGCGCGCGACGGGATTGAACATTATTGTTCGGTTACCACCAACGAGAAAGGTGACCATCGAAGGACTTGATGCAACTCCATCGGTATATATCGACCAACCTGGAGTAGTATTTAGAGCTCATGAGTGGGCAGACAGGGAGATGTCCAAGGCAGATGAAGATCGGCTTATACATGAACTTGCATTTGCAGATGTAGTATTTCCTGGCCCCTCATCTATGTTGATTGACGCTGCGATCTATGCAAAACCAATGATGCTCATTGCATTTGATACGTCACCCAATTTGCCTTATAAAAGGAGTATTCGAAGGTATTGTGATTCACCACACGTTCGACAAATACTCGATGCTTGTGGCGTAGCGATTGCGCAGACACCCCAGGATGTAGATGCATTTATTGCGAACTCACACACAATGTATGACCAACTCGTAGATGGTGTACAGCGCATTGTGCGCGAGCAGTGTTGGCGGCTTGATGGCGCATCCTCGCGCCGCGTAGCAGAGGTGCTAATAAAATATACTCATGAATAAAAAACAGATTGAATATTATAATGCATCGGAATTGCGTGGTCACGCAAAAGATGTAGTAGTGGAGGCGTTACGTTCTTATGATGGGCATTCGCATGAATTTGCCGCACCTGCAGTTGATGCGCTTATTCCCGTTTCTCAGCGGTCTGGTGCCGTAATTTTAGATTGTGGCACGGCTGACGGTAGTTTTATTGATGCGCTGTGGGATTTGGGATTTCGACATATCTGCGCATGCGATATTGATGATTACCGCAGCGATACAGTAAAGGCGCATCAACATACAGAGAAATTCTGTGCGTTCGATTTTTCTCATGAGCAGAGTACATGGAATGACCACACCTTCGATGTTATTACCGCTTGGTGTATTATTCCTCATTTAGAAAATCCATTTCATTTTTTAAGAGAAATAGTTCGCATTATTAAGCCTAGTGGAACCTTTATTGTATCTGCTCCGTACCTCGGCTCTATGCGCGCCAGAAAAAAAATGTTGTTTACCGCTGAGTTAGATCGCTATTCAGCGACGAATAATCACATTACGATTGTTACGGAAACGTTGCTCAAAAAGGCACTGCAGGCAAAATTCGAACTTAAGAGCAAGAGATATTTTATTGATGAGAAAATTTATCGCAGCCGGTTTGGACGAATTAAAAGACTGCTTTGCGAGACTCCATGGAAATACCGAGAGCGCATGCGTGCAATATTTGGAGTTAATGTAATTTACGAGTTTGTTGCTCGCCCGGCGTTATGATTGCTCATCGGAAAAGAAAAATTTGTGTACTTTCCGGAAAGCGCGGAGGTTTTGGCGCCCTCATGCGTACCATGCAGCTTATTCAGAAAGATCCATTGTTAGAGTTGCAACTTGTCGTGACGGATATGCATTTAAGTGACAAGTTTGGAAAAACGCTGCTTGAAGTTGAAAAATTATTTCCCGTGAAGGGAAAAATCGATCTTGGCCAAAAAGATGGAAGCTCTGTTGAGCGAAGTGTGGCGCTGGGGAAGGGGCTGTCTGAAATCTCTCGGGTGCTCAAGCGCTTGCGTCCAGATATTTTTCTTTGTTTGGGCGATCGCGGAGAGGTGCTTGCTGGGGTTATTGCGGCAAATAATTTAGGAATCCC
This sequence comes from uncultured Candidatus Saccharibacteria bacterium, assembly GCA_964354975.1. Classification (GTDB taxonomy): domain Bacteria; phylum Patescibacteriota; class Minisyncoccia; order Ryanbacterales; family HO2-45-13; genus CAYHBS01. The sequence goes on along the minus strand of CAYHBS010000003.1, from coordinate 39,312 downwards.
CGTTGCTCACATTCAGGGCGGTGATGTATCTGGTAACCTCGACGAAGTGTTTCGTCACGCCATTACGAAGATGTCCCACATTCATTTTCCTTCCACCGATGACAGTGGGCGAAGAATCCTGCGCATGGGTGAAGAGGAGAAGCGTATTCATATTGTTGGTGATACACATCTCGATTTGATTAAGGCACGTATGTTTACAAAAGAGGCAGAAGCACGAAAGAAATATCAACTCGGCACGAAAGAAGAATTCATCATTGTATTACAACACTCTGTCAATACGGAACCAAAACTTTCGTTCGAGCAAATGAGGCGCACACTCAAAGCAGTAAAAGAAATGGGGACTCGTGCGATTATTGTGTATCCATGCTCCGATCAGGGGTATGAAGGAGTTGTGCGTGCGATACAAATGTATAGCCATGAACCGCAATTCCAGGTGCACAAAAATATTGATGCTCCAGATTTTCTGGGTCTCATGAGCGAAGCGCGCGCGCTGATTGGCAATTCGAGTTCTGGAATTATTGAGGCGCCGTTGTTTCGTTTGCCCGCTGTAAATATTGGAAAACGACAGCAAGGGAGACTAAGAGATTTCAATGTGATCGATACCCCCGGGACAACGGTAAAGGAAATTTTTAACGCACTACTTGTTGCATTACGCGATCAGGAATTTCGCATATCACTCAAGCGGTGTGGAAAAGTGTACGGCAACGGAAGGGCGGCGGAAAAAATTGTCAAAGTACTGAAGCATGTTGCACTCAATCACGCATTACTTGAGAAACGTATTACGTACTAAAATGGCCACGCGTACCGTCGCAATTATTCCCGCACGAGGGGGCTCAAAATCGATACCTAAAAAAAATATTGTTCCGCTCTGCGGGGTGCCTCTCGTTGGACATGTCATTCGCGCACTCAAGGGCGCATCATCTGTAGAGCGCATTATCGTTTCTACCGATGATGCGGAAATTGCGCAGGTTGCTGCGTCGCTTGGAGTAGAAGTGCCGTTTATGCGCCCAACAGAACTTTCAACGGATGCTACACCCGGTGTTGATCCAATTGTGCATGCTGTGGAATGGATGAGAGATCACGAAAATGACATGCCGGAGTATGTTGTGGTTGTGCAACCAACGTCTCCATTTGTCACATCGGCACAAATCGATGCAGTGTACGAACGCATGCTTCGTGAGCAGGCGGATTCTGGCATAACCATCGTACCCGTGCCGCGTATTTTTCACCCGTTTCATATTCGCGCAATGGATGAGTCTGGTATCCTTACATTTGTGTCTGAGCGTGACCACTATGCGCACCCCACAAGGCAGTCCGATACACCATACTGGGCATTTGGGAATCTCTATTGGGTGCGCAGCGGCCCGCTGTTGAGCGAGCGGAAACTAGAGGTCGGGAAGCGAGTGGGTGTTCCTATTGATGTGATCAGCGCATACGATATTAATGATCCGGATGATCTCTCCATTGCTTCGCAGCTATGCAAAAACAGATAAACATTCTTGTTGCGGAAAATCAGTTTGATGCAACAGCGCGAGCGCTGTTGCGAAAGAAGGCGAATGTCACGGTGGCGACTTCAGGCGCAACATTTCTTCGCGCCTTACGAAGTGCTGATGCGCTGATTACTGGCATCGATGTGCGATGTGATGCAACGCTACTCAAAAAGGCCACACGTCTTCGCGTGATAGGGTCGCGTACCACCCAATTACGCTACATTGATTTGACGTACTGTTCGACAAACGGAATTACAGTGTTACACATTAAGCCCGATTCTGCAGTATTACAACAAACAACATCTACCGCAGAAGAGGCCTTTGCACTCATTCTTTCGCTCACAAGAAACATTCCTTGGGCATTCGATCAAATAAAGCAGGGAGTATGGGATCGACGCAAGTACGCCGGGATTGAACTAAAGGGAAAAACACTCGGTATCATTGGGTATGGCCGACTTGGGCGTATGGTTGCGCAGTACGGACGTGCGTTTGGTATGCGTGTGATCGCATATGATCCAAAGATTGCAAGTTCTCGTATCCGGGCCGACCACGCAACCAAAGTGTCGCTAGAAACGGTGCTTCGTAAATCTGATATTGTATCTCTACACGCGACGTTTAATGACGCGAACATTGGTATGTTGCAACAAAAACATTTTGCGTTAATGAAGCAGAGTGCATTCTTCATTAATACTGCGAGGGGTGAGCTCACTGACGAACGCGCATTGCTTGCCGCATTGCGCTCACGACGCATCGCGGGTGCGGGCATTGATACTCTGACAGGGGAGGATCCACTGGGGACGCACTTACAACACAACGATCTTGTAGAATACGCGCGGACCCACGAGAATCTCATCATACTTCCTCATCTCGGTGGAGCCACCGTTGAGGCAACCGCGCGTACGCAACGCTACATTTCATCGATAGTGCTGCAGTTTTTTAAACGTAAACACAATTCACGAACATCTGGTTTGTAACAACGTCGAAAATACGACGAGCGTTGTTGTATTATTTTGTTGTTCTTCGCGCGGCGTGTAGATGTGTATATAAATCAGCATTGATTGTGGTGACCAATGGGAACTAGCGCAAAATATATTGTTTGTGAATGACGGTCTTCGTGACTGATATTCACAAATAACTTCGGGCACGTCAAAAGCGTTAGTGCTTGAGAATGCCTGCGCATTCGATTATTATTGGTAATATGTCAATGAAAAACGACGATTTGAAGGCATTCTACGATGCGGTGTACCGCAAAGGAGAAGATGATCACTACACAAAATTACTCCTCTCAAAAGGAAAACATGCCGTCGATAAAATGGCGGTGCTCGCGGAGCTTGATTGGAAGGGTAAGCGGGTTCTCGACGTTGGATGTGGAACCGGAGAATTTGCATTTCTTGCGATGCAGCACGGAGCATCAACTGCCATGGGTCTTGATTACGCCCCTGAAGCCGTCGCAATTGCACAATCAAAATATCACGTCCCAGGACTGCAGTACGAATGCGGTGAAGTGACGCGCGTTACGGGTACGTACGACGTGATTGTCTCCATGGGCACGATAGAACATATGGATACTCCACTCGCGGTACTACGACATCTCAAGTCACTCCTTGCTCCCAACGGTGTGATGATTATCACGTGTCCCAATTGGTCCAATCCCAGGGGGTATATACTGATGACGCTGTATTTACTGATGGACGCGAGAATCACGCTTGCGGATATTTATTATTTTACTCCAAAGGATTTTGAATTTTTCGCCCAGGAACTTCAGATGAAATTAGACTGGAGCACCTTTGATCATGAGTGGGCGCATGGAGGGAAATTACTTGATGATCTTGCGCGAAGGCTTCCTGGCGTTGCAAAAGATTCTGGACTCCAGATCGATGCTACGCACATCGATCGCTTGCTGCATTGGTTACGTGACCGCGCACTTCCGCTGGAGGTCGATCACGCCCATTCTGGCGCAATTGCACTCTATCGCTTTACGCATAGTGCATAATCCGCAACACTTGTATGATGCATCCCGATTCTGATGTGTCGCCACACGTGTTGGTGTATCAACGCATTGCAGTAGAAGAAGTGAATACGCCTTCACTCAATACTTTTATTGGCGGCGAATTTCATCTTGGCCTTTGGAGTTTTATCAAAAAGGGAGTTGGGCTCGTCGGCTCATTTTTTGTCCTGCGCACACTCGATTTGTATCAACTGGGATTGTATCAGCTCTTACTTTCTGGGTTCACCATCGCGTCTGATATTTGTCACGATCTCTTCGCGTCTATTACTGCAAATGAAATCACTCGTGCCATTGGAGAGGGTAACCACGCGCGTGCAAAAAGATTATTCTGGGAGCACGCATTGTTTAGAATGATGTTTGTGCTTATTCCGGCAGTGGCAGTGTGGATGCTGCTGCCACAGGTACTTCCTTCATATGGGAGTGAGTTTTTTCTTTGGGCACGCATATTGTCACTTATATTTGTGTTACAAGGGGTGCTTGGCATGTTGAATCAATTACTCTCCGCATCATTGCAGTTTAAAGTGCTCGCCATGCGACCATCACTCCAAAAATTTGGTGAAGTGTGTTTTGTGGGTTATTTCTTTTTCAAAGATCAACTCACCATTACACAACTCTTGCTCGGACAACTTGTTGGCATGACGATTGCGGTACTCACAATTCTCGGGCCAGCGCTGCGTACGACGCGAGCGTGGGCGAACTTCACGGCTGCCCCTCGAGGACAATTATATAGACTCATTAAACAATATGGTGGTTGGCAGATCATCGAAACTTCAATTCGGAATATGCTCGGGAATATCCGCCCGTGGATTATTCGTGCATTTTTGAATACAGCATCAGTGGGTATCTACAGCGTCGCAAGTATGGCAACATCACTTTTGAAGGATGTTATTCCCACTAGGACATTGAATGCGTTGATTCCCCGCGTGGTAGGGGATCGAGATCGTATGAATCGCATTTTTGTTTTCGGAACAAAATACTACGTAGTGTTGAGTATCGTATTGATATGTGGTGGGGCGGTGGGGTATCCGATCGCAGTGCACATCTTGTTTCCGCATCTGACGGACTCCATCACGCTATTTTATTTGCTTCTTCCTACGGTGTTTCTTTTTGCATTTACCAAATTAACAAATATATTTCTTGTAGCAGAGCGACGCCAGCGATTTATCGCAGCCCAATCACTGGTAGAGCAGACGGTCCGTGCAGGAGCGATGCTAGGGTTAGTTCCAATCATGGGGCTTTCGGGACTTGCAATTGCAGAAACTTTTGCCTATGGATTTGTCGTTATATCTAAGTATTACTATTTGGTGCGCACAGGATTTATTCAGCGGTTTCCATTTTCATCGTTATTTCGCTTTAATGAAACGGATCGCACGTACGCCCGTGCCGCAGTTCGCTCCCTTCCTTTATTGGGGAAATATCTCATGAAATGATAATTGACTTTTATCAAAAAAACTGCTAATTTGCGCCTACTATATGCTCGCACAAGTACCCAACAAATTTGATTTCAAAGAGCTTTTTACGTTTGAAATGGCGAATAATCACCAAGGGAGCATGGAGCATGGAGCACGCATAATCCAGGAGATTGCGACGGTTGCCAAAGAAATGCATGTGCGTGGGGCAATCAAGATTCAGCTTCGAGACCTTGATACGTTTATTCACCCCAGCTACACGAATCGGAAGGATATTAAGCACATTCCTCGTTTTTTGGATACACGTCTCACCACCGAGCAGTTTAAAGAATTACTGAATACAGCAAAAAAGCTTGGTCTACTGGCTATGGCGACCCCCTTTGATGAGCGCTCTGTCAAAGTCGCAGTTGATCTTGGGGTAGATATTATAAAGGTGGCAAGTTGCTCCGCGCACGATTGGCCACTGCTGGAGGAAATCGCTTCTACTGGAAAGCCAGTTATTGTTTCCACTGGTGGATTGTTACTTCACGACGTTGATAAGATTGTTAGCTTCTTCGAACATCGCGGAATCAATTTTGCACTAATGCATTGTGTTGCGCAGTATCCAACGCCTATTGATGCGTTGCATTTAGATCATATCGCGAAATTAAAAGCGAGATACCCGCATATTATTATTGGATTTTCAACGCATGAAGATCCGAATAATACTACTGCAATCGGACTTGCCTATGCGCGTGGAGCCAGAATTTTTGAAAAGCACGTAGGTGTTGCCACTGATACTATTAAATTAAATGCATATTCCGCGACGCCAAAACAGGTGAAAAAATGGTTACAGGCATATCAGGAAGCAGTTGCGGCAATCGGAGAGAATAAGGAGCGAATGATTGCCGATGTGGAGCGTGCAGATCTTGATTCATTGATGCGCGGAGTATTTGTTTCCGAGGATATTTTGGCTGGTTCAGTGATTGATCGCTCCCAAGTATATTTTGCGATGCCGCTACAACCGGGGCAGCTCACCAGCGGATCATTTAAGAAAGGACTTATTGCTGACAGAGACTATAAAAAAGATACCGCAATCAGTGCCGTGGTTGCACCGAAACACCGAACAAAGAAGGATGTGGTCTATTCCGCAATTCATATTGCAAAGGGCATGCTCAACGAAGCAAAAATTCCACTTAGCCATGATTTTAAAGTTGAACTTTCACACCACTATGGGCTCGGACAATTTCATACTACTGGATGTATGATTATTGATTGTATTAACCGTGAGTACGCAAAGAAACTCATCATTCAGTTTCCAGGTCAGATGAACCCAACGCACTATCATAAGGCAAAAGACGAAACATTCCACGTTCTTTCTGGGGAGCTCATTGCGGAGATTGAGGGAAAGACACGCTTACTGACTCCAGGGGATACATTATGGGTGCCTCGTGGTGTGTGGCATTCTTTCTGGACGGAAACGGGAGTCATCGTGGAAGAGGTTTCCACCACCGCCATGGAAACACAAGGGGACTCATTTTATATTGATCGTCGCATTGCAAATATTCCTCGGGAAGATCGTAAAACAAAATTGATGAATTGGGGGCGTCACCAGTTTGATGACGCCGACGAGGTGATTGCATGAAGGCTATCGCGGTGATTCCTGCCCGGGGCGGTTCAAAGGGAGTGCCTCGAAAGAATATTCGCACGCTCGGATCCGTGCCCCTCATTGCATGGACGATTCTTGCCGCACGCCGTGTGCCTGCAATTTGTGATATTGTAGTGAATACGGATGATGAAGAAATTGCGAATGTTGCAAGTTCTTTTGGCGCAAAAGTCTATCGTCGTGCACCGCACCTTGGGGCAGATCTCACAACTGATCTTGAGGTGTTCACTGACTATTTGTGTGCTTATGTATCGGACATGCCGGATATGATTGTTGATCTCCGAGCAACCTCTCCATTTCGCGGTGCGCGTCGCATCAGTGAGGGTATTGAGCTACTTGATCGCGCAGGGAAGGAAAGAGCAGATTCAGTGCGTGCCGTTACTGTCGTTGAAAAACATCCATATAAAATGTGGAGAATGGAAAGTGATATGCTTATACCACTGTTTTCCGAAAATCCCGAACATATTGCCGATCCATTTAATATGCCTCGGCAAGCGCTTCCGTCTATCTATCAAAATAATGGCTGCATGAACGCCTTTTGGACAGAAACGATTCTGCAGCAGCGTTCTATGACGGGGAAACGTATACTTGGATACGCGATGACCGCCGAAGAATCTATCAATATTGATACAGAAAATGATTTTCAGCGTGCAGAGCGTCTGGTGACCGAACAGGGACTTACTCCTAAAAATCTTGACGAAAAGATATTTTCAGTATAAAATCCAAACGAATTCTTTGGAGGTCAGTAAAATGACAAGAGTAAAAATCATCGGCGCGGGATCAATCGGCAACCATCTTGCGCAGGCAGCACGGCGCATGTCGTGGGATGTGGTCGTTGTTGACGTGTCACGTGATGCGTTGCGTCGTATGCAGCATGAAATCTATCCCCAGCGGTATGGAAAGTGGGACGATCGTATTTCGCTCTATGAGAGCGGTACGGAACCGAAAGGAGGATTCGACGTCATTTGCATCTGTACGCCGCCAGAAATCCGCATGACACTCGCAGTTGAGGCGCTTGCAGAGCGGCCAAAGGTGCTCCAGCTCGAAAAGCCTTTCACCAGCCCGAATAACGCGGTGCTCCCTGCGTTTCTCAGCGCACTAAAGTCATATCCGAAAACGCAGGTTGTCGTTGGGTATGATCACGCTGTGTCGGAGTCGATTCAGTTCGTGACTGAACAACTCTTCAAGCAGTTGATTGGCGAGATTATTACCATTGATGTTGAGTTCAGGGAGCACTGGAAAGGGATATTTGCAGCGCATCCATGGCTATCCGGGCCGGAAGATTCCTATCTCGGATACTGGCGCAAAGGCGGAGGAGCGCTCTCGGAACATTCTCACGCCTTGCATCTCTTCCGTCATCTTTGCCTCGCGGCTGGTCTTGGAAAGTGGACGAGTGTCCAGTCTATGCTTGATGTGCAACGCGAAGGTGAGGCAGAATTCGACCGCGTCGCTTTGCTCCAGTTTCGGCTGGGGTCCGGGGCCACGGGTCGCGTGGTGCAAGATGTGGTGACCCTGCCGACCAAGAAGATCGCTCGTGTTACGGGAGACCGCGGAGTGATTGAGTGGCAGTGCGGTGGGCATCCAACGGGAGATGTGGTCCGTATTGCAATGAGTTCGGGCGAAATGTCCGAGCGTGTATTCCCGAAAACGCGACCAGATGATTTTTTTCGTGAGATGCTGTATATCGATCGGGTATTGGAAGGGGCGTTAAACAATACGTTATCGCTCCAAAGCGGACTCGATGTACTACGTGTTATCGAGCAATCGTGGGCGCAGTACACGGGGGACGCGTCCGCCGATGTTGTCGGGGCGGGAGAGCAGATCTAACAATATGGGGAGCGTCGCGTTTGCGGTGTTCCCCATTCTTTCATTATGATGAAGGCTAACGAGTTCATGCATACACACACTGTGCCCACCACGTATACGCTCCTACTTCCCATCTTTGAAGGTATCGAAGGGAAAAATTTGTTACGCACAGGAGTCATGATGCACTTACTGAAACACGAAGATGTCCGCGTTGTGATGTTAGTAAAAAATCAGGAACGATTAGAGTACTACCGCCATGAAATACAACACGAGCGCATACAATTTATTGTGCACTCAGGGAGAGCAGGGAAAACGGACTGGAGAGAGCACACATTTGAAATACTCCGGTATTATATGTTGCGCTCTCGCACGACGACACTCCGCGCGCGTATGCTGAGCGCCACAAAGGGAGGCATAGTATTTTATTACTATAAACTTATTTTACACTTTCTTCTCGCGCGTCCATTCATACGCGCTACTATCCGAAGATTGGACGCGAGTATCAACACTGGAAATTTCTATCAAGAAATTCTTTCGTCTATTCGACCAAATCTCGTGATGATCGCAAATCAAATGGATCCTGACGAAGTTGAATTGATAAAAGAAGCGCGCCGCATGGGAATACGCACGGTGGGCTATATGAATAGTTGGGATAAAATTACTGCGCGCTCCGCAATGCGTGTACTAACAGATCAATACACGGTGTACAACGATGTATTAGTGACGCAAATGGAACGATTTCAAGATGTTCCTCCGAGCCGCATACGTACCGTGGGGCTTCCACAATATGATATGTACGTGCGTCCGGAGGCTCTCCATGAAGTAGCTACGTTTTATGGACATCAACTACCACCATATGCGAGCCGAGCCGTACACGGAGAACGTATTGGTTGTGATCCGAATGATCGCATAGTGCTGTACAGTCCCATTGGAAGTGCATTTAGCAATTCTGATTGGGATATGATTGATCTCTTACATCAATTTGAAGTGGACGCGCGCGACGTGTACGCATGGAAATTATTTGTACGGTTTCCTCCGAACGATGTAATCCAAGATGATGAAATTGCTCGTCGACCCTGGTTGCGGTACGAAATACCATCAAAGCGATTTGCGAAGCATCGTGGTGGAGATTGGGATATGAATTTTGAGCAACTCCAACAACTGCGAGAAACGCTTTCAAATGCAGCCCTCGTAGTATGTTACGCTTCGAGTTTTTCGATCGACGCTGCAATACTTGATATTCCTGTGATTAATATTAATTTTGAGTTGCGCAAAAATATCAATCCGCTTCGTTCGCCAACGTTTTTCTATGGAACGGAACATTATCGGAATGCCATACTGACGGGAGGAATACAACTCGCTCAATCTTCACATGAACTGCGTGATCTTATCACCGCAACACTTCGCGTTCCATCCACTCATCATAATGGCAGAATGCGACTTGTACGTGAGCAATGTACATATGCGGATGGTAACTCTAGTCAAAGGGTAGCGGATGCGTTATACCAATGGATATGCATGCAATGACGTTGAATGATTTAGAGCGACGATCGGGGAGGGACGTCTTTATTGTTGCTGAAATTGGAAAGAATTTTATTGTGACCGAGGAGGAAGAATCTGTTGAAACATTACTGCGTCGCGCACAGTTGCTTGTGGACGCCGCCGTGGACGCTGGTGTTGATGCGGTGAAGTTTCAGACACATCATGTTGCTGATGAACAACTTAATATTCCCATTGTTTCCCCACATTTTCCTGCGAACGATCGATATCGATGGGTTGAGCGCAACACGCGTCAGACTCCGATGGATGCATTTTGGCGCCCGCTCAGTATATATTGTGCAGAAAAGCATATGCGCATGTTCACCACTCCCATGAGTAAAGGAGCTGCAATCCAAATGTCTGAACTCGGCATGTCACTATGGAAAGTAGGATCTGCGGACGTACTAGATTATCTTCTACTTGATACCCTTGTGAGTTTCAAAAAACCCATCATCATTTCCACGGGAATGGTGAGCCGACAAGAGTTACAGGCAGTGATGCAGCACTTGGCACGCGCACGGGTAACTCCGATTATACTGTATTGTGTGAGCCAATACCCATGTCCACCTGAAGTATTTAACTTAGCATCAATTCAGTATCTGAAGGACGCGTACCCACATGCAATTGTTGGTTTTTCCGATCATTCGCTTGGAATGGACGTTGCACTTGCCGCGATCAAAATAGGGGCGAGAATGATAGAAAAACATTTTAGTTTGTCGCGTGATGCGTGGGGGCCGGATCATAAGGTGTCCATGTTACCCCATGAAATGAAGGAACTAGTACGCGCCGTGCGCTCAGGGACATATGTAGCGGCATCTCCAGAGGCCTTTTATGGGGATATTGATAAAGAATTTGAAGGGGCGCATAATACATTTCGCCCATTTTTTAATAAGTCGCTCGTGGTAGTGCGGGATATCCGTGAGGGAGAGACTATTGAGGAGACAGATCTTGCGGCTATGCGCCCACGTGCACTGATTCCGGGCGCACTTGCTCAGGATTATGCAGAGCTCGTTGGGAAGCAAGTAATGCACGCACTGACCCAGTTTTCCCCGATCACGCTTACTGATGTGAAATTGCTATGACAACCAAGAAGAGGAAAATTTGTTATATCATTACGTCCCCAATTCATTTTTCGCGGGGAATCTTGTTGCTGAGCGAACTCTCGCGCCGGGAGGATGTTGAACTCCAAATTGTGGTGGGTGCGTCCGCCATGCTCGATAAATATGGTGATGTTATTAAGCTCATGCAGGAACATCAACTGGTTCCAGCAGCACAAATTACCATGACGATTGAAGGTGGAAATCCAGTGGCAATGGCAAAAACAGCTGGACTTGGTATTATCGAATTTTCAACCGCGTTTCAAAATCTGAAGCCCGACATTGTATTACTCCGCGCGGATCGATTTGAGGTACTCGCTGCCGCAATTGCCGCGGCATACATGAATATTACGGTTGCACACATCGAGGGAGGAGACGTGACCGGAAGTATTGATGAATCAGTGCGCCACGCCATCACAAAATTATCGCATATTCATTTTCCTACAAATTCGAAAGCACATGAACGGATTCTGCAAATGGGAGAGCGACCTGATACGGTATATAATTTTGGAAGTTTAGACGTTGAATTTGTTGAAAAAAGTACATTTGATCTCACCAATACATACGTCAATAGTATTGGTGTTGGGGACGTTGTTGATATTCAGAAGCCATTTTTACTTGTGATGCAGCATCCCGTAACGTCTGAAGTAGGAAAAAATCGCGCACACATTGATGCAACGCTCCATGCGGTTCAGCGCACAGGACTGCCTACCGTTTGGTTTTGGCCAAACGTGGATGCAGGAACCGACGAAGTATCTCGTGGTATTCGTTCGTTTCGCGAACACCATCATTCAACGCACATGCGATTCATTAAGTATTTGCCGCCAAATGAATTTATGGGTCTCATGAAAGCGGCAGCGTGTTTGGTGGGGAATTCATCTGCAGGAATTAAAGAAGCTTCGTTTTTAGGAACGCCAGTAGTGAATATTGGATCACGCCAGAATGGCCGACCGCGCGGACCTCATATACGAGACGTTGTACATGATGCAGATGCCATATACTGTGCAATTAATGTTCAAGTACAGCACGGAAAGTATGAACAGAACTCTTTTTATTATCAACCCGATACCAGTAGTCGTATGGCTGAGGCACTGGTATCCACTCCACTCTACGTGCAGAAACAATTTAACGATCCCCCAACATCATGATGAGGGTACTTGGAGTAATTACTGCGCGTGGAGGATCAAAAGGAATTCCTGGAAAAAATGTGAAGTTATTTGGAGGCAATCCTCTCATTACCTACACGATTACGGCAGCGCGATCAGCTCACACACTCACACGCACGATTGTCTCTACCGACGATGAACATATTGCTGAGATTGCGCGTACCGCAGGAGCAGATGTGCCATTTTTTCGACCAGCATCATTGGCGGCTGATGATACTCCTCATCTCCCTGTGTTACAGCACGCTCTGAAGTTTGCTGAAGCTGCGGATGGCGTCACATACGATATTGTTGTGACCTTGCAGCCCACATCGCCCCTACGTCTTTCTGAAGATATTGATTCGGTGGTAAACTTGCTTGCGGAATCTGATGCTGATAGCGCGGTGAGTGTTGTAGAATATATCGACCATCATCCCGCAAAAGCAAAAGTGATTGAAGATGGAATGTTAAAATCGTTTTGTGCAGTTGAGGCGGAGGGTACGCGCAGACAAGAACTACCTCGCGTGTATTGGCGTAACGGTGCTGTATACGCTGTGCGTCGCGACGTACTCTTGAAAGGGCGTTTATACGGGGATCACGTTCTCCCGTATCTAATGCCCGACAATCGCTCACTTGATATTGATTGTCCCGAGGATTTTGAGCGCGGAGAGCACATGCTTGAGATGCTTCAATCGGATGGAAATTTCTCATAAAACACTTGACAGAACACTTCATTCAACGTAGCGTACGGTTAGTTTGTACTTACGAGAAAGGAGGTTGGATACATGAACATCATGGTGCTTGGTGGAGATGGCTATCTCGGTTGGCCCACCGTAATGTATTTTGCCAGGCGAGGACACTCTGTAGCGATCGCTGATAGCTTAGCGAAACGAAGATGGGAGGAAGAAGTAGGCGGTGAACCACTCTTCTCGCGGCCGACGCTACAAAAACGCGTGCGATTGTGGAATCGCTCGGGGCAGGGAACGGAGATCGCGCTCCCGCAGGGGAATGTGGTAGACATCGCTGCAAATCCCGGCGCAACGTTGGGGTTTGTGAGAGAGTTTCTGCCCGACGCGATCATCCATTACGCCGAACAGCCGTCCGCACCGTATTCAATGATGTCTCGTTCGCGCGCAACACGTACGCAGGCGGACAACATTGTTGGCACGCTGAACATTTTGTTCGCGATGCGCGATATCGTGCCTGATGCGCATCTGGTGAAGCTTGGGACGATGGGCGAGTACGGCACTCCGAACATCGATATTGAGGAGGGGTGGATCGAGATTGAGCATCGCGGGAGAAAAGATCGAATGCTGTATCCAAAGCGTCCGGGATCGTTCTACCACGCTTCAAAGGTTGCAGACAGTGTGAACATCGAGTTCGCCTGTCGATCGTGGGGGTTGCGCGCTACCGACCTCAATCAGGGCGTTGTCTACGGCATTCATACGCCGGAGACGTTGCTTGCGGATGGATTTGTTACGAGCTTTCACTACGACGGAGTATTTGGCACTGCTCTAAACCGCTTCATCGTGCAGGCTGTATCGGGTGTTCCGCTCACGGTGTACGGTCGCGGAGGTCAAACGCGCGGATATCTCAACATTCTCGATACATTACAGTGTGTGGAGCTTGCAGTGACACATCCAGCGGAGAAAGGAGAGTTCCGAGTGTTCAATCAGTTTACTGAGCAGTATTCGGTGAATGAGCTGGCGCGCCGCGTGCAGTACGTCGCAAATAGTGAGTTTGGAATCGACGCCACTATGGCATCGATCGGAAACCCAAGAGTAGAGAGCGAAGAGCACTACTACAATGCGAAGAATTCCTCACTGATTTCGCTCGGTCTGCATCCGCACTTGCTTACTGACGAGGTGATAGCTGAGATGATGGGGTCGGTGATCGCTGCGAAGCGGAACATCGAACCGGAAGTTATCATGCCGACGGTAAAATGGAAGCCATGACACATAACAGAGGGTCGCACATGTGCGACCCTCTTTTCTATGCTGATGGAACTGCGTACAATAGGTATAATAGTAGTATACATTGAGGTAGCTATGATTCGAACAAGTCGCACCATTCGTATTGGCAAACACACTATCGGGGACGGTCACCCCGTTTTTATCATTTGTGAGGGAGGAGTGACAAATTATGGCCAGTATGCGCTCGCGAAAAAACAAATTGATGCGGCGGTTGCTGCAAAAGCCGATGCCATAAAATTTCAACTGTGGAATACTGCGTCTCTAGTTTCAAAGGTTTCGGCGCAAAAATATCAAAAGAAATTAGGGTATAACTGGTATACGCGCCTGAAATCTCGGGAACTGTCGTTTACTAATTTAAAAAAATTGTTTGCGTACGCACAAAAAAAGCACATTACGTGTTTTGCGAGTCCGCACGATGAGGAAAGTGTGGACAAGCTCGTAGCGCTTGGGGTGGATTGTATTAAAGTTGGATCGGGTGAGGCGCATAACCATCGATTTTTGTCACATGTCGCATCAAAAAAAATACCGGTTATTATTTCGTTTGGCATGCATACTCCTAAAGAGATTCAGTCCAGCGTGCGTCTACTTGTTTCGCGCGGAACGCCATCGGTGATTCCATTACATTGCACAACGGAATATCCCACAAAACCACAACATGCGGCACTCCGACAAATTTATGAGCTCCAACACATGGTGACGGGGCCTGTAGGGTATTCGGATCACACGGTCGGATATCACGTGCCTTTAGCTGCTATTGCGATGGGCATAAAAGTAATGGAAAAACATATTACTTTTGATAAATCTGACCCACGATCATTGGACAATCCCGGCGCATTGTTGTCGGATGAATTTATCACGTTTGTTTCTGCGGCGCGAGATGTAGAAGCAAGTATGGTTTTTCGAGATCTTTCTACAAAAAAATCGCTCAATAAAAGTCGTCTGTGGGCAGGGCAGAGTATTGTCGCTGCACGAAAAATAACTCGGGGTGAAAACATTACCGAAAGCCATATACTGTTCAAGCGGCCACTGATTGGTGGATTAGGACCAGAGCAACTTAATCACATTATTGGGCGCAGGGCGAAACAACATATTGCTCCGGACGAACAGATTACGTTAAGAAATACATATTAAGTTAATGTCCCCTACGAGAGAGGAGCACGGCGACCGTTTTGAGCAGCACTGATGCATCCAGCATCGTGCTTCTATTTTTAATATAAAAGAGATCATATTGCAATTTGATGATTGTTTCGTCCGTGCCAGCGTAGTAGTAGGGAGGATTGATTTGTGCCCATCCGGAAAGCCCCGGCTTTACGAGGTGGCGCATGTCATAGAAGGGAATTTCTTTTTTTAAACCTTCAACAAACTCTGGGCGTTCTGGTCGGGGGCCAATAAAAGACATGTCTCCTTTTAAAATATTTAACACTTGGGGTAGCTCATCAAGACGTAGTTCGCGCAAATATTTCCCAACCCGAGTAATTCGTGGGTCATTTTTTTGCGTCCATTGTGGACCATGTTTCTCAGCATTATTTCCCATTGATCGAAACTTATATAACTGAAATCTTTTACCATTTTTCCCAATTCGGTAATGATTAGGCAAAATGATTGGGCCGTTGCTATCAAGCTTAATTGCAAGCGCAATCAATGGTGTGAGGAGAAGGGTAATTGCTCCAATGCAAATTCCGAGCACGATATCTACAAAACGCTTGAGCATCGAAAAGAAGGGCTTCTTTACTTCAACAATATGTTCAAGAAACCAAAGTTCCGTAATCAGCGAAACAGGAATTTTTTGAAATAGGCGTTCATAGAACGAAGCAAAATCGACCACTTGGACACCAGAAGGGAGCAGCGCATACATCTGTTTCATCAGCGTGGAGGATGACTTTGTTGATTCAGGTAGCACGACATAATAGTTCTGTGCAGTAGCAGTCATTGTGGCAACCATCGTATCAGTGAGTTCATGATACACTTCCGAGCTCATTCCGAGTTCTGGGTGTGCTGCAATATGTGTCGCAACCACACGCATTTCAGGCGCGTCGCCAATAAGGAATATTTTTAGTGGCACATAGGTGCGGATAAACAGCGTAAACGCGAGTCTCCAGCATGCAAATGCGATGATACCCACGCCGCCAATCAGCAGTAGATTTTTTCTCGGAGTAATACCGAAATAGGGAATAGCGTAGAAAAAAATGGTCGCAACACCGATGTCGATTGTAAACGCACGGAGGGTATTTTCAAATAGCTTCCGCACGTCCAGAGACTGGTACGGATTGTAGAGATCATGCATTCGGAAAATAACGATCCAGAGCAAAAAGACCAGTAGAAATGGAGTAAGGTGCAAATTCCATTGATCTTGGAACGCGCTACCGCCGAATCGAAATGCAAGCGCTGCCGCCAATGCGGCAACTAAAATGCCCCCATCAATAACGGGGAGCAATCGATAGGCCTGTGACCTGCTAATCATATTGAGTACTATAACGCTTTTTGTCATTTTTGGTAGCGCGTGGCATACTAATCGCAATCTATGAACTCCTACGAATCGTTTGCCAAGTGGGTCGCGTACATTGGGTTGGGGTTACTGCTCCTCACTCCGTTGATTGTGACTCAATCCATGTATTTTCCGTTTATTACTGGAAAAAACTTCTTTTTTCGGATCATCACGGAAATTGTCTTTGTCGCGTGGGTATCGCTCGCGGTGCTGGACGCATCATTTCGTCCTCGAAAAAGCATAGTGCTATATGCGTTCGGAGCGTTCGTGGGCATCGCCACGCTTGCGGGAATTCTTGGGGTCAATCCGTATCAAAGTTTCTGGTCCAATTTCGAGCGTATGGAGGGGACGATTACATATCTGCATCTCTTCGCGCTATTTCTTACCGCAGCGCATATTCTCAAAAGTAAAACAGATTGGTTGCGATTTGCATATGTCAGCATTGGAGTTGCGACGTTTATTGCGCTGTTCACTCTTGCGGAAGGATTTGATGTGATGAAGGGGTATGGGACCGAGAACCGTCCCTTTGCAACGTTTGGAAACTTCATCTATCTCGCGGTATATCTCATGACACACATGTTCGTGGTCGGAGGGCTCCTTGCGAGTGAGTGGAAGAACCAACTCAAGCGTTGGACGCTCATTACCTTAGAGTTGGTGTTGCTTGGAGCCTTTCTCCTTCCTGCAAGTCGCGGAGCGTTTGTGGGTCTTCTTGCGGGCGTGGGGACGATGACAATGCTGGTGCTGATTTTTTCCAAACAAAAAATACTCAGGTACGGCGCACTCGCGGCAGTTATTGCTGGTATAGCGTTACTTACAGGAATTAAAGCGTATCCGCAGAGCGCGGTTGTGCGCTCGGTGCCTCTGTTTAATCGAGTTGCAGGTACGTCTTTTACTGACATTCAAAATCAGCCCCGCATCAAAATTTGGGGAATGGCAATTGAGGCTGCGCGTGAGCGCCCAGTGCTCGGGTGGGGGCCCGATACGTTTATTGTGCCATTTGCCAAGTATTACAATCCGACGCTCTACGGAAACGAACCGTGGTTTGATCGCACTCACAATGTGTTTTTGGAGTGGTTAGTGGATGCGGGCATTCTTGGATTTATCGCATTTCTCTCTATTCATGTGGCGGCGCTCTATACACTCTGGCGATTGTGGAAAAAGCGCGTCATTTCATCTGCAGTCGCCCTTGCTTTTGCGGGAGGCTACGGCGCGTATCTCATGCAGAACTTCTTTGTGTTTGATAGCATCACCACATATTTAACCCTGGCGTTTGCACTCGCATTTTTGCACACGTTCTCGGTAGAACATGGCAGCAAAAATATAAAGCCAGCAGAACCAGCCATCGCCTCAATGGTGCCAGCAGGTGCGCTCGTCTCTGTGGTGCTCCTAGTGCTATTTCTCAACGTACGTCCAATTCAAGCGGCAACAGGAACTATTGACGTATTACAGTTTTTTCAGCAGCAAAAAACTCTTGAAGAGATAGCGACCCGTATGAATGAGGTGCTTGCATTAAACACCTTTGGTTCTCGAGAGCTACGCGAGCGCTTCGGTATCATTGCGATGGAGCTTTCATTAAGATCTTCTGAGCGTAACGACGTGACTAATAAACTCCTTGCGGAGGCGGTAGCAAAAATGGAGGAGCAAGTTGCTGCGGAGCCCCAGGTACTCAAAAACCGATTACTACTTGGGCGTCTTCTCGCGATCCAAGATTCACGTGGTGCAGCAGGAGACAGGGCGGACGAGCTTTACAAGGCGGCGATCACCGAGGCTCCGGGGTATATTCAAAACTATTTGAGTTACGCGGAACTCCAACTTGCGAGGGAAAAGAAAGTGGAGGCGCTTGCGCTTGTTACGACAGCTTATGATATTTCGGGACGCATGCGTTCGCTGATGGCACCGATTGTGAATGTGCTTTTGCAGGCGCAGGACACGCAGTCGGCCCAGTTATTTCTTGAAACGTATATTGCCGAACATGGCATTACAAAACTGAACAATGAGGAAATCGATAGTTTTATGCAGCGTGTGATGCGCATTCCTGAACCGAATAAGCGACTCCTATTTATGCAATTTATCACCAAGTATACAGTGAGTCCTGATGGAACCGCCTATATGAATCTCGTGCTTGCGCAGACGTCACTGGATCTTGGAAACAAACAAGCGGCGATTGAGTTCGCTAAGAAAGCAAAGCAAATGAATCCTGAATTCACGCAAACCGTGGATGAATGGCTGAAATCCATTGGCGCACAGTAATACCTTGCATTTTTTCTCGGATCTGCTATACTGCGTCCATTGAGTGCTCTGGGTAAGGCTCGGCACGAACTACGTCTTCAAAAGGCCCCGCGAGGGTCTTTTTGATTTTCCGAGCTCCTTTGTTAAACGCGTGAGTTGAAAAAAATACCCCAACAGGAACATCCACATGGTAAGCGTGATCTTTGGTCGCAAAGGAGCTTGGTTTATTGTGCCCAGGCATGGAGCTGACCTATAATACGGACACGCCACGATGGAGAGATTCAGTATTTCAGTGGCCAGAGAGACGGCACTCATAGACGTAGTTCGGAGTCGGACCTCTCTCTGGCCGCTTAAGTACTGATATGGAAATTCAAAGCGCGGTGCCACTCGCACCTCACACGTATTTTAAAATTGGCGGGCCCGCGCGTTTTTTTGCGGTCGCCTCCTCGGTGGGAGATGTCAAAGAAGCGGTTGCATTTGCAATGTCACACCGAGTGCCGTTTATCGTGATTTCGGGGGGCTCTAATGTACTCATTGCTGATGATGGATATGCGGGGCTCGTCATCAAGATGAATTTAAGACGAATGTTTACCGAGTTGCACACCATTACTGCAGGATCTGGTGTGCCAATGGCGAAAGTCGTGAGTGGTGCAGTTGCAGAAGGGCTCACCGGTATTGAGTGGGCAATTGGTATACCCGGATTCGTGGGCGGATCAGTGCGGGGAAATGCGGGGTGCTTTGGGGGAGACGTTGCGCGCGTACTCGATAGCGTGTTTGTGCTGAACTCCGAAACAGGGGAGACGGAAACATTACCGGCAAGCGTGTGTGAGTTCGGGTATAGGGATTCAATGTTTAAGCGGCGTCCCGAGTTTATTATTTTGGAAGCGACGTTCCGTCTCAATCCGGGCAACAAAGAAGAAAGTCAGAAAACAGTAAAGGCATTTACGGTTGAGCGTATTGCAAAGCAAGATATCGGCGCCCAGTGCGCAGGATGTATGTTTAAAAATCCTTCCCCAGATATGCCCGCAGGAAAGCTGATTGACGAGGCGGGTCTGAAAGGGTATGTCATTGGTGGTGCGCAAATTTCTCAACGCCATGCGAATTATTTCTTAAATGCGCATCACGCGACCGCCGGAGACGTTGCCGCGCTTGCAACTCACGCAAAAGCAGTGGTGAAAGAAAAGTTTGCGATCGAGCTCGAACCAGAAATTCAGTTTATTGGTTTTGACAAAGTTTAGCCCGCAGTGTGCAGTGGCGCATGCGCGTTTCGTGGCACTGTTTTATTTATACGCCCGTGATACACTGAAGATATGAGAACAAATATTCATGCGAACGGAACGACACTCACCCCCGCGCTTCGTGAATATGTGGAGGGGAAGATCGTTGCGTCGCTCACACCACTTGTGGAGGGCGATGATAGTGCGATGCTCGATATAGAGTTGGAACTGACGACGAGACATCACAAGAAAGGAGATGTGTGGCGCGCAGAGGCAAATCTTTCAATTGGGGGACAAATGATTCGCTCCGAACATACCGCAGAGGATATTCATACGGCAATCGACGTGGTGGAAGAAGACATCGTACGGGAAACAAAAAAATATAAAGATAAGGGACGCACACATCAGCGAGAAGGGGGAAGAAGGTTTAAGGATTTTCTGCGACGCTGGACTTCGTAAGTAACATACAAGAGAAGCGTATGTGCACACGTGTGCTTCTTTTTTTCTTTGATATTGCTAGACTACATACGCAACATGTCTGAACCGCGCGAAAAGCTGGACGCGAAACATTCGCAGAACGGAACCAATGGAGTGAAATCAAATGGATCCAAGTTTCCGCAATTTAAACGGAAGAAGTTTTTATTTGTTTCCGATGAAGCATTAAGTGGTTCGGTGGCGTTACAGCTGAAAGAAGAGGGGCATCACGTAAAGATGTACATTTCACAAGCACTTGATCAGGATGTCTATGACGGATTTATTGAAAAAATAAAGCATTGGAAGCAACACCTCGATTGGGCAGATGTGGTGATCTTCGACACAATTGGGTTTGGTTCTAAGGCGGACGAACTTCGTGCGGCGGGGAAATTAGTAGTGGGTGGAAGCGAATATACCGATCGACTCGAGGCCGATCGTGAGTTTGGGCAAACAGAAATGTCGGACGTGGGGATGCTCACACCACCAAGCTGGAATTTCAACGATTACGACGACGCAATTAAATTTCTCAAAGCACATCCAGGGAGATATGTATTTAAGCCATCTGGAGACGTTTCATACGACAGCCGGACGAACGTATTCATTGGTAAAGAAGAAGACGGGAAGGATCTCATCGAAATGTTGGAACAGAATAAAGAGGGGTGGTCCCATGTGATGCCGAATTTTCACATACAGAAATTTGTCACGGGTGTCGAAATTGCGGTCGGCGCATTTTTCAACGGCAAAGAATTCTTGCTTCCGGTGAACATCAACTTCGAACACAAGCGGCTCTACCCGGGAGATTTAGGCCCCATGGTGGGGGAGATGGGCACACTGATGTATTGGTCTGAACCGAATTCAATCTTTCGGCAAACCCTCGAGAAAATGACAGAAAAATTGCGGGCGTGTGCGTATGTTGGCTATATTGATATTAATTGTATTGCGAATGCACGCGGCATGTATCCGCTCGAGTTTACGTCACGCTTTGGCTACCCCACAATTAGTATCCAAATGGAGGGGATTGCGACTCCAATGGGAGAGCTACTGTACAAAATGGCTGCAGGTGAATCTCTGGAAATATCGACAAAACGAGGGTTTCAAATCGGCGTGGTGATTGCCGTGCCCCCATTCCCATATATCAGTAAAGCGGAGATGGCGGTATATCGCGACTCCTCTATATTTTTTACAAAGCCAAATCCAGAAGGAGTGTGGATCGGAGAGGTGCGTAAAGTGGGAAGTTCGTGGCGCCTTGCGGGCGTCACCGGGTATGCGCTTGTGGTGACTGGGGCGGGAAGTACGGTTGCAGAAGCGCGGCGTCAGGCATACAACCGCATCGAAAATATTCAGCTCCAAAATATGTTTTACAGAACTGATATTGGGCTTCGCTGGAACGAAGACTCCGATCGGCTCCAGAGTTGGGGGTATTTGAATTAGCGGGTACGTGCCGCGTTGCGTTTCGTCAATTTCAGCGCTAGAATGTGCAAATTATGTCGATACTCTCAACGCTCTTTGGAGACGCGTCTTCAAAGCAGCTTGAACAATGGAGGCCGCTCGTTGCGGGGGTGAACACCGCAGAGGAAGAATGGAAAGCGCTTTCTGACGGAGCACTCAAAGAAAAAGTAGCCACGCTGAAAAGCCAAGTTGCCAATGGGTCTGATGTGGATGAATTTCTTGTTCCGATGTTTGCGGCAACTCGCGAGGCGGCGCGCCGCACCCTTGGGCAAAGACATTACGATGTACAGCTCCTCGGCGCCATCACGCTCCACCAAGGGAACATTGCAGAAATGCGCACCGGAGAAGGAAAGACGCTTGCGGCAACTCCCGCGGTCGCACTCAATGCGCTCACCGGCCAAGGCGTACACGTGATCACGGTGAACGACTATCTCGCACGTCGTGATGCGGCGTGGATGGGACAGATTTATTCCGCGCTCGGATTATCTGTGGGTTGCATTACGCACGACACCTCATACATATACGACCCAGAGTGGGGGAAAGCAAAGAGTGACGTGCCGGAAGCCGAACGCGACGCAACGGCAAGCTTCCACGTGGTGCAAGAATTTCTGCGCCCCTGTACGCGACACGAAGCCTACGCGACCGATATTACATACGGCACGAACAATGAATTTGGCTTTGATTGGTTGCGGGACAACTTGGAGCATGGCAGGAGCGGCATTCGTCAGCGAGAACACTTTTTTGCGATTGTTGACGAAGTAGATTCCATCTTGATTGACGAAGCGCGCACGCCGCTCATTATTTCTGCTCCGGACGAAGCGTCTGGCGAACTGTACCAGGTGTTTTCGAAACTTGTTCCCATGCTGAAGCGCGATAAACATTTCGAAGTTGATGAAAAGCAAAAAGCAGTCACCCTTACCGAAGAAGGAATTGAGTACGTTGAAGCACAGCTTGGCATCGGGGATATTTATAATGAGAAAGGTATCAAATATGTCCGGCACCTCGAACAAGCGCTCCGTGCGCACGGACTTTTTCACCGTGATCAAGATTATGTAGTCCGGAACGGGCAAGTCGTTATCGTTGATGAATTTACAGGACGCTTGATGCCGGGGCGTCGGTGGTCCGATGGACTCCATCAAGCAGTAGAGGCAAAAGAGGGGGTCGCCGTTCAGAAAGAATCGCGCACACTCGCGTCGGTGACATTTCAAAATTATTTCAAAATGTATGAAAAGCTTTCCGGAATGACAGGTACGGGAAAGACTTCCGAGGAAGAATTTCAGCAAGTATACAATCTGAACGTCATGATTGTGCCCACCCACCGCATTGCGGTGCGCGCGGATCTTCCCGACGCAATATTTCAGAGCGAAGAAGGAAAGTGGAAGGCCGTCGTACGCTCCATCGCGGAGGCGCATAACATCGGACGCCCGGTGCTTGTGGGTACCGTATCTATTGAGCAAAATGAAAAACTCTCCGCCCTACTGAAAGTGGAGGGCATCAAGCATGAGATGCTGAACGCGAAGAATCACGAGCGTGAAGGAGAAATTATTGCGCAAGCCGGACGGAAGGGCGCGGTGACCGTGGCAACAAACATGGCGGGACGCGGAGTCGATATCATTCTCGGAGGGGCGCCCTATCACGCGACCACCGCTATGGAAGTATGCGCACTTGGGGGACTGCTCGTCATTGGTACGGTGAGGCACGAAGCCAGGCGAATCGACAATCAGCTGCGAGGCCGCGCAGGACGCCAGGGCGACCCGGGGACGACACAATTTTATATTTCTCTCGAGGATGAACTGATGCGCGTGTTTGGTTCCGAGAAATTAAAAGGACTCATGGGCACGCTTGGAGTGCCGGAAGATCAGCCAATAGAATCCAAAATGGTGTCGAGACAGATTGAATCTGCGCAAGCGCGTATTGAAGGATTTCATTTCGATGCGCGAAAACATTTACTCGACTATGATACAGTGCTCACCAAGCAGCGTAGCGCGGTATACCGCGAGCGAAGAGAAATGTTATTTGCGGACAATGTGTTTCTTGAGGAAAAACTACAGCAGGCGCTCACCGCATCACTCACACGCATCGCCGACGCGCACACCGGAGATATTCGTGATCATTGGCGGCTGGATGACCTTGCAAAATTACTTGAAGCAAATTTTCACGAACGCGATATGTTTTCGCGACTGGAAGCCGTTTCCGATGCTGCGGCGGTGCGCAGTGTCGTACTTGAGGTAGGATCATCGGCAGTGCAATTACGCAAAGAGCGAGAAGGGGACAAATTTTATGATGTTGTACGATCCGTGTATTTGCAGGTGATTGATTATTTATGGCGGGATCACTTGGAGTTAATGGAATATACACGAAGCTCTGTACGTCTTCGTGCATATGGACAGCGCGATCCGCTAGTGGAATATAAGAATGAAGCTTCGCGACTATTTCGTACTTTCCACCAAACGCTCGAAGAGCTTTTTACTCAAAATATTATTAAAGCCGCCGACGAAAAAGAAAAACATCAACTGCGACCCTCGCAAGTAATGCTTGGTTCGGGAGGAAATCTCCCCAGCACGCCGCGCGACAAGAAGGGAGAAAAAATTGGACGCAATGATCCTTGCCCGTGCGGAGCGACGCTGTCAGATGGCCGCCCAAAGAAGTATAAGCATTGTCACGGGAAAAATACTTAGTATGATACGTAAAAAAGCGGAGTCCCGCACCAACCCCAGATCGAGTGCGTGGGCGCATAGCCCCACCCTCGATGGGCGAAGCGCGAGATCGTACGATTTTTTGGTGTGGGATGGATCGGGGAAGAAATATAAACGCTGCCATTTAGCTAAAAACTTCTAAAGTGTTATATAATTAGGAAAAAGTAAAACCCTTTATTGTGCGCGAAATTGAAATAAAACTTAAGGTAAAAAATAAAGCCGAGCTTCAAAGACAACTTGAAGAAAAAGGTTGTTTTCTTTCTGATCCAATTAGTCAGCACGATGTTAACTACTCAAAGGGAGGCATTGATGAGTGGAAAAACGCAAAAGAAGGCGATATTATGCCGCGAATACGATATCAAAAAGATTTCGCGGAGTTTAATGTAAAACAACAACGATCAGGTGAAATGGACAATACTGAGCACGAAACAAAAGTAAGTGATCCAAAGGCAATACACAAAATTCTTTTGCTTCTAGGTTATCAACCAGAAATCGAAGTGACAAAAATTCGTCGTAAGGGCAAGCTTGGCGAATACGAAATTTGTTTGGATGAAGTTGAACAACTTGGAAGTTACGTTGAACTTGAGAAGCTGACTGATGACAACGCAGACCCACAAGTAGTGAGAGAGGAACTTTTTAGAGTCGCAGAATCACTTGGTTTGTCTCGGAGTGATGAAGAGACAAGGGGGTATGATACGCAGATTTACTATCTTTCCCATTAATATCGCATATCAAGAAGTGTCACGGGAAAGGATAAGGCCCGTATTTATTGGATTTTTTGGAGTAGCAAGTAACGCCGAAATGCTAGTCAAATAGAAAGACAATGGTTTTTTCTCAATTTACCAAATATACGAATTTAAAATATGGGTTTTCGAATCGAACGGATGGTTCGATGCATCGACATTTGGAAAAAGAGAACAGGGAGGTATACTTTAGAAAAATAGGCATTGATCCCTATCGCGTAGTAACAGCTGACTTGGTGCATGGAACAAAAGTTGTAAGGGTTTCTGACGAAGTGGCGGGGATGATGATCAGCTCAACCGATGCGCTGGTTACCAATATTAAAAATCTTTTTATTTCAGTGACTGGCGCGGATTGTTTCCCCTTATATCTATATGATCCCATACACAAAGCAGTCGGCATCGCGCATGTCGGATGGAAAGGTCTTGTAGGGGGCGTAGTAACTAATATGGTGGTAGAAATGGCACAAGCGTTTGGCGCGGTGCCGCATATGCTTGTTGTGGGTATCAGCCCCGGGATTCGCCAATGTCATTTTGAGGTGAAGCCGGAAAACGCAATACTTTACAGGAATTACCCAGGGAGTGTGAGTGAAAGAGAAGAAAAAGTTTTTGTTGATATCCCAAAGATCATGAAAGCCCAGCTTAGAGAATCAGGGGTGAAAGAGGGTAATATACAAGACAGCGAATGTTGTACATATTGCAAAGAAGTCGAGTATTTTTCCTTTCGTCGCGATAAACCAAAAGAACTGCAAGTGATGGTCGGATATATTGGTTTAATTTAGATTTTCCATTCGTGTAGCATATCAACAAGTGTGGGCCTTTGGAAACGGAGGAATATAACCGATTTATGAGAAAATAAATCATGGCAACAAAATTACTTTATTTAGAAGATTTCCATTTACTGAATTTAGAAGCAAAAGTATTGAATGTTGCGGAATATAATGAAAAAATTGTTGTTATTCTTGATCAAACTATTTTTTATCCACAAGGTGGCGGACAGCCGTATGATCAAGGAACGATCGAGTCCGTTTCAGGTAAATTTTTAGTTGAAGAAGTGCGATTTTCTGATGCTGGCGTAAAACATATTGGACAATTTGAGCATGGTGCTTTTCAAGTATATGATATGGTTAAATGCGTCGTAGATGAAGATCGGAGAAATCTCAATGCACGCATTCATTCGGCAGGGCACTTAGTAGATAAAGCTATTTTTGAGTTGAAGTTGAACTGGATTCCAGGGAAAGGGTACCATTTTCCAGATGGGCCTTATGATGAATATGCGGGGAAACTGGAAGGGTTGGATAAAGAAAAAATAAAAGTAGATATTGAACGGCTTTGTAATGAATCTGTGCAAAAGAGAGGCAAGACACAAGTCATCTTTATGACTAGAGAGAAAATGAAAGAAATTTGTCATTACACTCCAGATTTTTCCGCAGAAAAAGGTGAGCTTGCTCGTGTGGTTGTGCACGATGGTTACTATATGCCTTGCGGCGGAACTCCTGTTTCTGATCTTGTAGAAATTCGACACGTGAATATTAGAAAAATAAAACAAGAGGGGGATAAAATACGCGTGGGTTATGATGTCCAAAGGTAGCTTTCCATTAGTATCGCATATCAAGAAGTGTAGTTTGATTGGGGCACCTGAACATAAAGGATAAAAATTCAATGTCGCGAAAAATAATATGAAATTTAATAAATTAGTACGAGACAAAATCCCGCACATCATCCGCGCAAAGGGAGAAGTTCCACTCACACATATTGCGAACGAAAAAGAGTATTGGGAAAAATTGAATCAGAAATTACTAGAAGAAGTTGCGGAGTGGGTGGATGCGGAATCAATCGAAGAAATGGCGGATATTTTTGAAGTTATTACGGCAATTCTTGAGTATAAAAAGTGGGAACTCGAATCTGTGGTTGCAGTGCAAAAGAAAAAGCGCGAAGAACGCGGGGGGTTTTCCGAGCGGATTATTTTAGATGAAGCGTAATAAAAAAGCCGCCTCGTCCTCTAAGGGACGGGCGGCTGAAGAGTGAGATATTGCGCTGTAAATTCAGCTAACAGCGCTGGCCGATGTACCGAGAGGAAATCCACCACCTCTAGAATTTCGTCTTCACTGTGGAACTCGAGGTTGAGAAGCAACTCCAGAACCTCTACGTGAGAGCACTCATCGAGGGAAAGAACGGCAAGTTTAAACTGCTCCATTTCCATTTAGCACCTCATGGGGTATTCTTCAATCATAATAAAGATATTGAATTTTGCTGTCAATGAAAGCGCCGTGGCTGTACATGAAGACGGGGCGCAATATTTCTTGGTATTACATATGAAGACATATCATAACCATCGTGCTGAACCGTATTTTACTTTTGTTAAAAATGGGCAGAAGACGATAGAGGGAAGAGTAAAAAAGGCCTGGTATAGATTTGTAAGTGTGGGAGATCACATTATTATATACAATGCAGAAGAGACAGATTCGATTGCAGTGATAGTCAGAGGTGTGCGCACGTACGGGACTATTCGAGAAATGCTTATACACGAACCACTAAAGAAATTACTCCCGGATGTTGATACTGTTGAACAGGGAATTCGTGTATATAGACGTTTTTATTCGGAGGATCAGGAAAAAGAGTTTGGAGTTGTTGCGATAGAAGTAGAGCGAATAAAATAAGGGATTTCAATCGGGTGAGTATATTTTTTATAAAAAAGCCGCCGCGTCCACTAGGGGACGGGCGGCTGATCTGGTAACTGTGAGATCCACGCTTCGAATGATTCGCGATCGCTATCTGCGAGGTCACGTGCTTTCTGCATAGTTCTGCAGATACCTGCTTGGTCCGCAGGATGTTCAATCGCGTATTTATCCTTGATGAACTTTGGTCCCACCACATGCAAGTTGATCGGATGCGGTCGATACTTCGGATTGCTTATGTCCCGCCGCACAGCGGCAAAGCGCCGCTCTCGCTCGCATAGATCTTGGTAGAGGTATCGTCCATTTGGTTGCGTCATACCTGCAAGTAGTCGCAAAGGCAAAGGAACAGGATCGGGAAGCCAATAGTACGGGTAATTTGCAACGAACAACACATTTGGACACCCAAGACTATCAATGGCGTCGATGGGAATGATGTCTCGTGCCGAACCATCGATATATCGCTTTCCCTCAAGCGAAATATTTCTTCTCCGCTGGGGAAAGTGCGAAAGAAACGGCAAGTAACAACTTGCAAGCGTAAGTTCGAGCGCATTCTTGCTCGTCATCATATGCAGTTCACTTGCGTTGGTATCCACGTTGTACACGATTACATGGATGCTGGCATCGATCTCATCAATGCGCTCAACCGGAATGTGGCTGAAGATCTCACAAAT
Source organism: uncultured Candidatus Saccharibacteria bacterium (assembly GCA_964354975.1). GTDB lineage: Bacteria > Patescibacteriota > Minisyncoccia > Ryanbacterales > HO2-45-13 > CAYHBS01. The sequence goes on along the minus strand of CAYHBS010000003.1, from coordinate 10,564 downwards.
AAGATGTTCCGTGTCCGAAACAGGAGCGCCCCGTAAAAGATTGGAGAAACTCCAATACATCTTTTGTGGGACCACTTGCATCCAGATATATTCCGCGACACGATCAAGTCCGAGCGCGTGCGCCAGAACTGCGGTGACCGCAGACGAGACTGCTATGTACCTCCGCGCGTATCTATTGACACACAGCATATCAAATATGCGTGATGTTCCCGCATTTCTTCCTGCGCCACCAGGCGCAACGACAGTCAGATTTTTCACAGAGTGCCTCCCGCGTTTTCAATTCTTCTGCCACTCTATATGTATTGACACGTGACTGCAAGTAGGGTAGAATGCGGTCAGCTCATTAAGGAGGTGGTTGCGACATGCGATGCACCAACCTGACTCAAAGTAATTCCTAGCTGCACGGCGACGCCGTCGGCGACGCCCCACACCGCATCCAGCGATGTGGGGCCCTTTTTATTTTGTACACAAATATCTGTACAATGCGCGCATGACTCGCGCCGAAAAGGTTTCAAAATTTAATCGTGCGGTACTTGCGTGGTATCGCAAACATGGTCGCGATTTGCCGTGGCGACGTACCACAGACCCTTACGAAATTCTTGTGTCCGAGATAATGCTCCAACAAACACAAGTGGATCGCGTGTGCACTAAGTATGAGCAATTTATTTCTGCATTTCCCACGACCCGCGCACTTACGCGCGCATCTACGCGAGAAGTGCTGACGCTTTGGTCGGGTCTCGGATATAATCGGCGCGCGCTGTACCTACAACGCACAGCAGAAAACATTGAGAGCCTACATAATGGAACATTTCCTTTATTACGCGAAGAATTACTTCGTCTTCCGGGAATTGGCATGAGCACTGCAAGTGCTGTGCGATCGTTTGCATTTGGAGAAGATGATCCTATGATCGACACAAATGTGCGGAGAATACTTCGCCGTGTATTTTTTTCTAAAAAAGAAATTTCTGATACGGAGCTGTATAAGTTTGCACTAGAAATAATTCCAAAAGAAAAGGGGAGAGAATGGAACTATGCGGTGATGGATATTGCGGCACTACATTGTAAGGCGCATAGTCACAGTGCGGAGTGTCCACTGGCGCAACTTCATGGAAAAAATCCGGTCATTATTTCAAAAAAACCACAGAAAAAGTTTGTGGGATCTGATAGATATTACCGCGGTGCGATATTGCGGTTGGTCACAGAAAAAGGGGAAACAACAATCATCCGAGTGGCAAAAGCATTTGATGCGGAACCAAAGAAAATTAAAGTAATCGCAAAAAAAATGTGCTATGAAGGTTTAGTAATGCTTAAAAATGGACGCATGACGTTCCCGAATAAACGTAGGAATGTTTAGCAGAGTGTGCACGCATTGGTGGTAGTTTATATTCTTTTTTGATTTCATGTTTTTATGATCTAGTGATTCATTGCATTTGTAGTTATACACAATGATATTCGGTACCATGTAATGGTTTATCGAACGCGCGACCTATACTATAAGCAAATCGCCAATTGAGGGGCGAGCGTGTACGACCAAAAAAGACGTGATTCTTTTGGTCGTTTTTTATTTGCTTGTGCAATTATTTATTTCATTACACTATGTACTTCACTAAAGTTCGTTGGTTCAACATTATCGCCCCTCTCGTTGCATTCGCTGCAACTATATTGATCGTTCCTGCGGCGCATGCAGCCATATATACTGCTGATATAAAAGGTAGCCCAGATAGCTATACCTGGACAGACGGAACCGCATACGTGCATGCTTCCGGGGATATGGGGTATGTTCAGTGGAGCACAAACGTTGCTTCAACAACAGGCGCATGCACTGTTGCGAATTTTCCGAAGCCCCCATCAAATTATTGGACTGGGAATATGGGCGGAAAGCAAACCGGTGGCATCACACAAAAAATAACATATTTACTGGAATGTTTTGTGGATGGGTACCTTGTTGCAAGTGACTCTGTGAATTTTGAAATCGGCGCGCAACCGGTGCAAACAGTTCCCTATACCGTGTCATTCACCCCGTATAATTCTTTTCAGACTGCTGTCGCCGGATCTGTTGGCGTGCAGTTAAGTCAATTTAAATTCAGTAACAATGCGAGTGAAAATATTTTGCTCAAACAGATTGCATTCACGAACTTTACACTTGGAGCAAGTCAACTTGTCGGCGGAAGCGTGACAATTTGGAATGGTTCTACGCAAGTTGGTTCAGTATACATGGGCACATCAACCGGTGCAGTTGCAACACTTGTAACACCCGTAGTAATTCCTGCATATGATGCGGTGACGCTATCCCTTCGTGCAGACTTGTTGCCGCAGGGAATTGGACAGTCGACAACACCGGGCGCGGTAGTGAGTATTGGATACGATGGAAGTAAACAGGGAGTAGGAGGAAATTATGCCACGGGAGCGAACACAGGAGCGTTGTTTACTGGATCCACGGAGGCGCTTAATCCACCGGGAACAAAAATTTATCGAACGGTTCCAACTGTGACGGATGTATCGTCTCCAACGAGCACCCTTGTAGCGGGCTCTGATCTTACTAAAATAAAGATTACGGCGAGTCCCTCGCGAGACATATTGCTGCGACGCATCACATTTGATGTGGTGCCCGCACCATGTACGGTGGTTTCTAATTTTGTATTGTATGGACCGATGGGCCGCGTCCATGCGCTTGATCAGCAAATATCAAATGGACGACTTACCATTACGTTCGATAATACGAATGCCGATCGACTTATTCCTGCGGGCACCGCAAAAACATATACGTTGCGCGCAATGTCAGTGTCTGGGGTAACTGCAACTGATGGAGGATTGGTTTCTATTCGATTTCGCAATGATGACGCATTCCCATTCACTACTATGGGCACGGTGAACCATTGGGAATACGTAGCAGGTACCACAAGTAACAACTTTATTTGGTCTCCAAATTCAACCACTACACCAGAGGCGACGTTAGCAAAGAATTTCAATATGGACTGGGCTAATGCTCTTGGTGTGTCTGGATATCCGTACGTAGGCGCTCATTTCCCATATAAAACATATGGAGTAGGTAGTGGTACCTGCGTTCCTCAATTACATATGACCGCACCGGTGGGTGGGGAGCGGATGATGATTTACGCAACACCGCTTACGATCAAATGGACACCAGATGAAACAAGCACCAGCGTTGCAGCATATCTCGATACACAGATAAATGGCCAATATACGCAGGTTGGCAAAATTATTGAAGCTGGAAGGGGATCAATTGTGTGGGCAGGTGACGTCAATCAGTATGATAGCCCCGCGACTCCAGGTGAGTATTTCATTCGGATTGTTGATACGAAATCAGGTGCGTGGGATCGCAGTGATGGACCTATAACCGTGTTGCCGGCAGATTATTACACGGCAGATCTGAAAATTGCTGGAACGGACGGTCCGATTGTGGGTTACGCATCAACTTCGATTGCATCATGGACAAGTCAGAATGTTAACGTGTGCGGACTTTCTGATCAGTACGGTAACTCTCCGCTGAAATCTGCACTGAGTTCTCCTGGTAGTACACCAATTACGATCGAGCTCAACGACACGGCAGTAGAACAGCGCTTTGCGTTAAATTGTAGTGGCGCCTTGGGGACAAGAGGGGACGTACTTACAATTTTGCCGGTGCCATATCCTACAGAACTTCAGGATGAGCTCACTGCATATGGAAACATGAAGCGGTTTTTTCGGAGATCGCAACATGAGTTTGCAATTTTGGGAGATATTAACTGGGCAGCAGCAGAAATGACGGCGTTTGTAGGCACAGCAAATGGCAGTATGAGAATAGCATTAAGCACCTCCACTGCCGCATATGAACTCAATAACCAAATAGTGCAGGTGGGCATACAGCTTGCGAATGAGCTCAATGCAGGCACCGCCACAAATGCTAATGAGCTATATGCACTGTTGCATGGACTTTTGACGCAACTACGGCTTGCTCTTGATGTGGTGCCTTCAGTTTGCTCCGATGGTATCGATAATGATGGAGATGCAAAAATTGATTATCCGGCAGATCCTGGGTGTTCATCAAGCAGCGATAACGATGAATATAATGTTCCTATATCATACGGCGCAAATATTGTTACAAATCCGGGGTTTGAATCTGCGAAGAACAATTGGTCAGGGTGGGGGACTAAAACAAAGCTTGTAACAACTGAAAAACACTCGGGCACGTACGGCATGGAATTTGTGCACACCACATCTGGTACTCGCACGCTTAACAATGGAACAACGTATGCCGTCGTTCCGGGATCAAAGGTGCTCGCGAGCGCGTATGTGAAAGCAGTAGGGGCAGGTACCGCAGACACATATCTCGAACTAGAATGGAGGAATGCTTCTGGATCTATTCTCAAGCGGGATCAAGTTGCGTACACCGGAGGAGCGACCGCATGGACCAAAATTGAAAAGACGCTCACGGTTCCCGCAAATGCAACAAAGTTGAAAGTACGTCTTAAGGATAGTGCGACCCCATCGGTGGGATCCGTATTCTTCGATGAGGTATCAGTGCAGCTTTCAGAGACTGTGACCGCGAGTGAAAGATTGTTTTCTCGAATACTTTCGAATGTGCTCACCGCAGTACAGGCGGTATCCGCGAGCAGATAGTCTGCTTACCATCGGTACCCACAAAAACACTCCGCAAAGGCGGAGTGTTTTTTGTATCCCGCACTATTCCGGCATGCCGGAATAGTGCGGGATGTGCGTGCGCACAAAATTTGTTTCGAGCGCATATCTTTGTATAATGCATGCATGTTTCCAACACCTTGGGTGCGCATGTTTGCAGGTGGCGCGTTGATTGCGGCCGCCATTGTTGGCGCGTATTTTCTGTTTGTTGATCCTGCAGTAACAATGCCCGCCGTTTCTGAACAACTGTCACTTCCAGACAATCGCGTACGCCCTGAAGATCGACGCGCAACGGTGTTGATTGGTGATCGTGTATTTACGATGCGCATTGCAGACACGGACGACTTGCGTGCGCAGGGATTCCAGAACGTCGAATCGGTATCTCCCAATGAGGGCATGATTTTTCTATTTGATAGTAGTCCAGCGGTGCAACATTTTTGGAATAAAAATACGCTTGTGCATCTGAATGTTGTATGGGTGAGGGACGATATTATTATTGGTGTTGATGAGTTGCTCCCGGAGCCGACAAATAATCGTATGATTGTGAGTTCTCCGGAGCGGGTGAACGCGGTGCTGGAAATTCCTGCGGACGCGGGTCTTGAAGGGATTACACCGGGTACGCGTATTGAAGTACAACTATGACGCTCTACATTGTTGGCACCCCCATTGGCAATTTGGGAGATATGACCGCTCGTGGAATTGAAACACTCAAATCCGTTGATCTTATCGCGGCGGAGGATACGCGCGTAACAAAAAAATTACTTTCACATTTTCAAATACACAAGCCGATTATTTCTTATCGCGAGTATGTGCATGACAGAGTGTCGAAACAAATTCTCGCGCAGCTGGGTAAAGGGAAGACGATTGCATATGTTACTGATGCGGGAGTCCCAGGCATTTCTGATCCTGGCGCACGATTAGTGCGCACGGTACGAGATGCGGGATATCTTGTAGTGCCAATACCCGGAGTATCGGCAGTGACATCGCTCATGTCGGTAGCGGGAGTTGCAACAAATGAATTTTTATTTCTTGGATTTCCCCCGCAGAAGAAAGGGCGTATGAGTTTTTTTGAGCGCATCAAAATTTCTGAAGTGCCGGTGGTAATTTTTGAATCACCTCACCGACTCTGTAAAACACTTTCAGAGCTCGGAGCGTCACTTGGAAAAGAGCAACGTGTCATCATTGGGAAGGAACTTACTAAAATGTACGAGACGATCATTGATGAGCCACTCGGCAGTGCGTGGGAGTCATGTTGTGTGCAGACGAATGAACGACCAAGAGGTGAATACGTGATCTGTATTCCTCGTGGGTAGTATATGTATTAACGCTTATCCACAAGACTATTGAGTCTTTTTTCCGTTCTTGATACACTGATGGATAGGTTCTCCCGAACACATCGGCAGAACCGTCTCAAAGTGAGGGGCAGTCCTCTTCGCGTAGTTGCGCTGAAGGGGACTGTTCTTTTGTAAGGGAGATTTCTTACTTTTGCTGCTATCCTTTTTATACACATTTCCATTCGGCGGCTTTACGTATACTCGAGTACTATATAGGTAACATTATTGGTGGCTACCTATATGAAGTATTTATATTCAAAGATTGTCTCTACAATCATAACGTTCTCTCTGGTGCTGACGCTCGTTCCCGCAAGCGCAAGCGCGCAAACGGTTGAAGAATTATCAAGACTCATTGCAGATCTTCAGGCGCAACTGCAGTTACTTTCGACTGCTGGCACATCAACAACCGCACCATCCACAACGTCGTCACTTACGTACGGATGCACCGATCTCCGTTCCTATCCTTCGATGTATCAAGGGTCAACTGACGCGACGACAGGTGGAGGGGTAACATTGCTCCAAACATTTCTCGCGCGCGACACGCAGATTTATCCCGAAGGTATCAAATCCGGTTATTTCGGACTTCTCACCAAACTCGCGGTTGAGCGGTTTCAGACAAAATACGGCGTAGCGGTGCTCGGCATGTCGGGATATGGCATGGTAGGTCCCATCACTAAAAACAAAATCTACTCGCTCTCCTGCCTTACGGACACGGTGTATATCCCGGACACTGGAACAGTATCCGACACTACAAAACCAGAAGTCACCATTGCGCAACCAACCGCACTATCTACGGTTCCAAGTTCCGGGTTTACGATCAGTGGAAGTGTAAAGGATGCGGCAGGAGCATCTGACATTGCCGCGGTGGCAGTAAAACTCGTTGATGTACGTGCGGGGACAAACCTGATTCGTAACGCGACGATCAATACTTCCACCAACTACCCCACGAATGGACATCCATGGTCGCTGAATGTGCTTGAGTCCTGGATTAATCCCGGAGCCACCCTCACACTTATTGTGAGCGCGACCGACAAATCAGGAAATCAATCAGCTGTCGTCCAGCGTACCACCTACGTTTCGAGCGGCGCGGTGCTCGACTTTGCAGCTCCCAGTGTCACAATCGGATCTCCTGCATCAGGAGCAACCGTTTCATATGCAGATGGATTTCTCGCGCAGGGAACCGCCGAGGACGGTGTTGATGGCGTGGGAGTTGCGCGTGTTGAAGTGAAGGTGACTGATTTAGGAACAGGAGTGTCACGCACGGAAAACGCAGTGCTCACCGCGGAGAACACACTCACAAAACGAGTTGCGTGGAAATTCCCAGTGCCATCATCGTGGATTAGTCCAAGTAAGAGCGTCACACTCACCGTGACGGCGAAAGACTACAACGCACACACGTCAGCTCCGCTCGCACGTACCATGTTGGTCGGATCAGACGCGGCAACCGCAACGCTCGATTATACCGCTCCAAACGTAACCATCACCGTCCCGTCGCTTACCACATCGACCACGTTGCTCTCGCCGAGTGGCTTCTATGTAAACGGTACGGCAATAGATAATACGGGAGGTGTTGGTGTTGCGAAAGTTGAAGTGTCCGTATATGACGACGCAAGATCTGCCACAGCGCCCGCATGGATTTCCGCTACGCTCCAAGGGAGTGAGTGGGCATATCTCGTGCCCGCAACTGCAATTACCCAAGGAGCAAAAGTGAAAGTGAGCGCGCGTGCAATTGATTTTCTCGGGAATACAAGTCTGATTAAATGGGTGGACGCTACGGTCGGGACACAAACAGTAGCGCAGCCCACAATCTTTGCGCTCTACGACATGAATAAAGATGGACTCATCAACGCTCTCGACATTCAATATGTCACGGACGTTGGAGTTGCACTCAAGACGTGTCCCACGGGAATGGACTGCGATTTGAACAACGACGGCGTGGTAAATGCAACAGATGCGTCCCTCATATCAGCCGCTATACGCGGAATCTATGATTTCAATGGGGATGGAAAACTTGACGGCGCAGATGTGCAAATCGTCGCAGATATTGGCGTAGGAACGCGCTCGTGCCCAACAAGCAAAACATGTGATTTTAATCGCGATGGTGTGGTATCGGCAACCGACGCCACAATGGTGCAGAGCGCGATTACGAGTTTGAATGTTGCTATTTCAAGTAATGCCCAGGTTAGTTCGCTAAAATTGAAATCTACAAATGGAACGCTAGTAGTAAATCCTACACTAGTCATTGGTAGTGACACATCGTACGTAAGTCCAGTTGTTACATTTACTAATACTGGACAGGTAAATGCCACCGCCCTCATGTTTGATATCAATATTGTTCAAGATTCATCAAACTCAAAACATGGCACACCTCTTATGAATCTTAGTTGTGGAGCCGCACTAGGGACTTTGAATGCAGGAGCCACATGTTTATATGATGGTACAAAAATATACGCGCAAACTTATCAAGGGGGTTCAGGAACGTTAGTTCCCGGCAATGCGCGGATTGTTGTAAATTTGTATCGAGAAAATAATCTACAGAGTCCAGTGAGCTCGGCGTCTACAGGTATTATTCTTGTTAGCGCATCAGTTCAAGACACCACTGCTCCCACTATTTCCATTTTAGAGCCTACACAGGAACAGACGGTCATGTACGCTAGTGGATTTGCCATGCAGGGCAACGTGTATGATATTGGTGGGTCGGGTCTATCAAAAGTGTTGGTGAGTGTTCACAATGCAACGCAGAACAAAGATGCTGAATATCAGGCAACATTACAAGCGAACAATTTTTGGACCGTACAGGTGTCTTCCACGATGCTTGCTTATGGAGACACGATTGACATCAGTGTTCAGGCGTTTGACAATGCTGGCAACGCTTCAATCTCGCAATCGCTCAAGGTATTTGTAGAAAATGCGCCGGTTGTGATAAGTCCAGCGTGTAGCGACAGCGCGGACAATGACAGTGACGGAAAGATTGATATGGAAGATTGGGGTTGTCGCTTTGGATCTGATCCGAGTGAGTATAACCGCACGCCCGTGCCAACAAACTTCAAGAGGGGTGACGTCATTGTGACTACTGGAAACCCAAATACACGCGCGGCGCCAGCGGGATCTCTGCTTGGTACAAAATCGATTGGGGATGTTGGTACAATTATTGGCGGCCCAAAGGACGCAGTGCTTGCCGGTGTGGAATATTGGTGGTGGAAAGTGGATTTCGTGAGCGGATCTGATGGGTGGGTGACCGATGAATGGATCAAGCTCAAAACAACGAACACGCCAACTGCAGACACCACAAAGCCGACGGTGAGTATTACCGAGCCAAGACTCGTGTATCCGTACCCAGGCGTGTACAGTAACAGCTTTGCTGTACAAGGCACTGCGGCCGATACCGGAGGATCGGGGCTCGCAAAAGTGCTGGTATCGATATATGACTATGGTCGCGCAGCAGTGACCATTAATGAGGTGTCCGTCACCATTGTAAATGGGGTATGGTTCTATCAGGTACCCATTACTGCTACGACACCGGGAAACAATGCGCATATTTTTGTGCAGTCGGTGGACACAGCGGGGAATAAATCAAATACGTATGAGGCACAAGTGCGCGTGCTCGTGGACACCACGGGCAAGTCGCCAGTGTGGATGTATGACATTAGCGGAGACTCACTCGCGAACAAGTTGGACGTTGATCACTTAAATAAAGTATTGCTCGGTACCGCGACATGTCCCACAGGAAAAAGTTGTGACTTTAACAACGATAGCGTCGTGACGCTTGCAGATGTGACGAAACTGACGGCGCTCCTGCGCACGCTCTACGATCTCAACAGCGACGGAGCAATTGGGAGCGCGGATGTACAAATTGTTTCTGATGTTGCGGTAGGGCTTCGTTCCTGTCCGACTGGGAAAACGTGCGACTTTGATCAGAGTGGGACCGTGAATTCGACGGACGCAAATATAGCAAATACCGCAATCTCGGCACTCACCGTTGCAGAGGCCGATGACATCACTGCACTCGCCGCACTTCTTGTGGGGGCGCAAGCGCTTCTCGCACAACTCCTTCTACTCATGGGGCAATAAGAGGGGAGAGGAATGTAGCATAAATAAGAGAATGAAGCATATTGAATTGAGAATGGGGCATACAGAATAGGAAAACGGCGAGGATCTGAAAGATCCTCGCCGTTTGTGTTTAGGTCGCATCCGCCGATCGGCGAGGACGGCACGAGGCCAGATCGGTGCTACCTACAGAAAACTGCAGAACATCGCGATCGCTAGGAGCGCCATTACGAACAGCGCAATCTGTCCCATCGCACGCACCGGCCGCTTGTATGCCGGCCCATTGTCCGCCACGATGTGCTTGACGCGCCGGCGCACCCGCGCAGGCATACTACTCGGAACTCCATCAATCCGCTCAATCATATTATTTCTCCCGTTTGTTTTCGAGGTACCTTTGTGTGTACCCACACCAGCGTATTGAAAAAAAGATCAAAACTCGGTCTCAGTATATACCGATATTGCGATTCTGTCAATATATCGTGCATCGCAGAGCTTGAATTCAACCTTGAAGTGCAACGACTAGGAAACTAAACATACCCGCAGGT
>CAYHBS010000002.1:0-82268 GCA_964354975.1 uncultured Candidatus Saccharibacteria bacterium | reverse complement strand
CCGACTCTTTTGGAAGAGCATGGCGTCGCGAGTTCAATTCTCGCCCTCGGCACACACAAAAAATATCCACGTATTGATGGACGTGGGGTTCTTGTTTGAAAAAAAGGGGGCCAGCAGTTGCCGTGCCCCCTTGGTTAGCCGCTCATGAATCTCCTCCTCCACAATCCGAGCTGTGCGCGTACGAGCTGTCCTCTACATTGGTCACAACTCCCAACGTTGAGTTGTATCGTCGATCCTAGACATTCCACTTGATGCACATGTCCGTGCGGGCAACGATAGCGCCTGTAATCGGCACCCGTACCTCGCATACCATTGCGCTCAATAGTGACGTCAGTGATTTGACGAACACAGTGCGCACGCGTGAGACGAGCAATCACTCCCATCGACTCCCGCATGGAGCGAAAATTACTCCATTAGGAACACCTTAGTGATTGCACGTTCATGACAGATGGACCTTTGTCACCTCCGTCATTACTAGCACGAATCGATCACGCACGAGCGGCTTGCACGTTGCTTCATAAGCACCTCCTCGAGCAACCCACTGGGAATGCTCATTTCTATACTAAACAGAAAATCACTAAGGCGTCAACTAATGGTTCAGTCGGGAAAGAATCCCCACCTCACCGCCTCATAGAAACGGCCGTTTTGACGCACTTGTAATACAATACTCTCCCCAACACGAGGGACTCTGCGCTCCTTCGCACTATGAAAGACGAGGCAACCATCCTTGGTATTACATGCCCTCCCTGCATCAATCGGAACCCTCACCTTCCTTCCGTTCAAAAAGGCAAGAAAATAACCGACGCGGCGATATGCCCTACGATCAACAACTTCCGCAAGTCCCACGAGATGCCATTCCGTTTGCATAACGTCCTCCTTTGGCGTTTGGTTTTCAAAGTACGAAACAGCCCTGCACTGGTGGTGCAGGGCTGGCCGGTACCCGAGAATTATTTCTTAGACACAAGCAAAACCTCCACCACGGGACGTGGTAAGGAGGCTACGGAGATTTGATGCTTGTAATCGAAACTGCATGATGTATGTAGTGTAATACGCAGAAAAAACTTTTCAAATAATTCTGTGTGCAGCAAAAAAAGAGAGCCATTGGTGATAGCTCTCTTTAGAATAGTAGGGGAAGTTGCCCCTTAATCGGTTTTGAAGGCGCTAGAAACAAACGCAGCGTATCAATAAGTGAGACTTCTTCAATAAATGTGGTGATAGTCCCGTGGGCATGACATCCGTAACAGAAAAAGTTTGCCTGTTCACGACTTGGTGGACGACAAACCATTGATGGATGTAATTCCCTATGAAACCAGCAAAGTATAAGAATGGTCCCAGTTTCTCTTATGGTATATGGAATCCTTAGAGTACAAAGAACATCTTCCCAGGAAATATCCTGAACATACATACATCTATCCTCCCTCATACTCACTAACCCCATTATACATATTAGTAGGTGACGTAGAACCTACCTGCGGAAAATACGCTTCGCTGATTCCTATACTTGGTGGGCGATGTAGGACCTACCTGCGGCAGACAGGCTCGCCTGTCCGCTTTGCGGAAACCTACGTCCGCCGACTGGCGGATTCGTTGAACTCCTGGCAATGGTGGGCGATGTAGGACTCGAACCTACGACCTTCGCTGTGTAAAAGCGCTGCTCTACCAACTGAGCTAATCGCCCACTATTGTCACGAATGTGTAAAATTTGGAACCCTCACGATGTATATTGCTACTCCGTAGCAATCGTTCGGGCGTACCGCCCTGCGGCACGTACCCTACCATCCGCCGACTGGCGGAGAGCTAATCACCCAAACTAACCACTCATTTATAACAGAAACTGTAAAAAATTTCTAATGATGGTATTGTGGTCACGCATATTGCGCGCGCCGTCCTGCTTGCAATCGCTCGACCCCGGCTCGTGGTTTTGGTCGTTACCAAAACATCCCTCCACCTGACACCATATATAAAAAGCATCGCAGGATGCTTTTTATATATGGTGTCCCCGGCAGGAATCGAACCTGCACCACCTCCTTCGGAGGGAGGCATTGTATCCATTCAACTACAGGGACGGATGCTTGCTCCCTACTCCCTACTGGCTGATCCCTGTTTATGTATGGAGATCCGCAACCACAAAAGCGCCGTAGGAATCAGGCTTGATGACCGGTTCAAAACCATATCCTTTCACCATACCACTCACACCATCCACCAGTTCACGCGTGGGGCCTTGCGTGCCAATATCGAGGTGAATATGCTGAAATGTAATACGCTTATCCCACACAATTTCATCTCCAAACTGCTCGCGCAGCACCGAACGAAGTTCTTGAGCGAGCGTGATAGACCGCATGGCTTCCTTCCAAATACGATCACGCATGGTCATAACGGAGCGCTCCTCCGTGCGTGTATAAAAATATATCCCGCCATTTCCAACTCTGCGAAACACCACCGATGTAACAAATTGAACATCACGCTCTCCGGCACGAGAATCAGTTCCTATCACAATCTCATAGTCCCGCGTTGGATCATGCGCCATGTAGGTGCGCATCGCATCTAACATTGACGTAACCGAAAAACGCTCACCATGTGAGTTTATAAAATTCAGATTATTAGATAAGTGTTTGTTGGACATCTTGTTCAAGTAAATACGTGTGGTCAGTGAGCGTGATTGAAGCAACCGCATCGAACGGAAACGTGCGCGTTGCCTTCCGTTCGTGAGAGTACCCCTCGAATGATTTTCGGTCAATGTGCGTAACGTCCACGCGTGTTTCTGGATTTTCCTTTGACGCAGATGACATCAACAGCTTCACCACGATGGTTTTGCGCTCGTCATATGCGCGCTTCACCAAATGTGGCACATCATGTTGCGAAATTTCACGCCACCGTACCGGCACTGTGACCTTTCCTCCTCCATATTTTGAAATGAAATATACTTCGCCTCGCTGGCTGCCATATTCGTACAAGTCTTTTGTAAGACGCACGTCCTGCAAACAGTATGATTTCACTTTTTCTTTCTCTCCCGCGCGCCACCACGTGATTGCGTCGAGTCCATGTCCTGACTTTTCAGCTCCCAGCGTTGCCTTTGCGAGACTATCGAGAGAAATACGAAACCCCGCGCCCCGCGCCACATCGTCCATCAAATCGAGCATTTGGAGCGAAAAAAGGTTCACACCAACGTGCGGCGCAAGCACCGGAATATCAAAATCACGAATGTTAAAACCAATAAGTCGGCGAGCGCCTTTGAGTACCTCCGTCAGTTTCTGAAATTCATTCGCTTCATACGCATAATATGAATTATCGGAGTATGAATACACGCCGACCACAGTAACACCAAGATCGGTGAGATGGTCTCGCCCTCCGACTTCATCGAATGATTTTTCTGTTTCTATGTCAAAAACAATATCGTGCTCCATATTATTCGTGCCCTTGCGTCCAATCAATAATGGTACCGACATAATCTGGCCAATGTTTCAATAAATCTGTCCCGTGCCCTCCTTCATCAAAAATTTCTACTTGCGCCCGTCCATGTGCGGCATCTGCAATGTGTTTTAGTATGGTGTCTGGTTGCTCCTCTCCCATGCGTGTGTCGTCACGAGCAGCAAGTAGCATGATGGATTGATCTCCCCGCGTCTTATCTGCAAATGGAATTGTGCGGATGCCATAATAATCGAGGCCGGGTGAAATACAGATTGCGGATACCACGTCAGCATCACGTGCGAGCATTTGGAGCGAAAGATTTGCACCGATGGACGCGCCCATCACATGGAGTTCGATGGCTCCTTGCGACCTCAAATATGCCACTGCCGCTTCCGCGTCATGAATACTCGCTTGATGCTGTCTATCTGAAAATGAGCGAAAGCCATCCGGCCCCCCTTCTGATTCTCCATGCCCCCGCAAATCAATCGCAAGTACGTGAAATCCATGATCCTGAAATTTCAGCGCAATATCGTCCCATGACTCACGCGTTGCCGGCATCATATGTAGGAGTAGTACACCCGCACTCGTGGATCCGTGATAGTAATCCCCCACAATACGCGTGTTGTCGGTAGTGGTCAGTGTGATGGTAGAAATACTATTTTGCATTGCCATATATAGAGTTTTTACATTATAGCACAACTATTTCTTACACGCGCTTGACAGATATGGCGTCACATAGTATACTCCATATCGAACGTAACTTTGGCTCACTTGCGGCGGCGTTCCAATCTTCAGTGGAGGATGGAGAGGATGAGCGGAATGGTTCCGAAGGAGTTACTCGGAGATGGGTGTCGAAGGGTGTTGCCCATCTGGTGCGACGACACAAGAAGTTCGAATGCCACCTACTACGAGGTGAGCGACAGGAACAGTGTCGCCGAAGTGGACTTGGAAGATCTCCAGCGTCGACTCCGCAAGAGCGACGACGGGACACGAGGGCGACGCAACAAGCGTCGACGTGAGCGCGGACACTGACCGACACAACCGGTCGGATATTTACCAAAAAGAGAGGGTAGGGACGGCAAGTTTGTAGTTAGCCAATAGGCGAACAGTTTAGGACCCCCAGTGACGGCGCTGGGGGTCTATTTTTTTTATTTTACGATTTCGTACGCGGCGATTCCAAATGCTACAGATACATTGAGCGACTCTTTTATTCCCTTCATCGGAATTGCGAGTACCGCATCACACTTCACGAGCACGGCGCGAGAAAGACCAGTGACCTCGTTCCCCACAACAAACGCGCAGGGCTTTTTTGTTCTGTATGTAAAAATATTTTTTGCTCCCATTGTCTCTTCAATGGCATAGATGTTATGTCCCTCACTTTTTAACTGTGAAATAACGGATGAAATATTCTTTTTCTGCTCCCACTGCACGCTCCGCTCTGCACCAAGCGCAGTTTTTGCAAACTCTGTTCGTACTTCACCAAGAAGATTCAGTGGTGTCGGAGTATACCCCGTGAGAATAATCCTTTGGATGCCAGCGGCGTCAGCGGTGCGAAACATCGCTCCGACATTTTGCAGGGAACGAATATTGTGGAGCATAGCGACGACCTCCTGATTACTTCCCTCGCGCCGAAATACTGCTACATTTTTATGAAAAGAGCGTTGCGTAGATTTGCGTTTGGGTTGGGGTTTCTCGCTCCTCATAGTAGGATTGCGAGTGACTATTGAATATCAAGATTACTTCACTTGGAAGTTTTTTTTGTTTTGCCTGCCTTTGCTTTCTTAGAAGGTTTTTTCTCTACGGGTGCCGCTGGGGCTATTTTGAGACGCGCATATTCACTCGCGATGATGGTTTTTACGTCTGCATCTGGAGTACCAGCACGACGAAGTTCCGCCTTTTTGGTGCGGATGAATTTTTTCCAGCTTCGGGGATTTCGTGAAGTCACAAATCACACTGTACCAGGAGAATATTGTTTTGACAACTATGTGCGGTCTCCTTTTCCTAAGTCGCGGAGTGCATATTGCACGCGCGACTTTACTTCCATAATCTCACTCGGAACCGCACGAAGCGCATCACGCGCTTCCTCCTGTGAATATCCGAGGGACACGAGTGCGTCGAGTGCGTCAGCGTCTCCACTTGTATACATCACATGTTCCGCTCCTCCGCTTAACTTATCTTTCAACTCAAGCACCACTTTCTCTGCGGTCTTTTTACCAATGCCCGCAACTTTTGTGAGGTGACGAATGTCCCCTGCAGCAATCGCACGCTTTAATTGATCCACGGGTCCAACGCCGAGAATACCAAGCGCAGAGCGCGGACCAATCCCAGATATGGAAATAAGGGATTCAAAAAATTCAAGTTCCGACCGAGTAAAAAATCCGTAGAGATCCATTATATCCTCGCGGACGTGGAGATGTGTGTGCAGCGACACCACCGCACCTTCCGCGCCCACACGACCCAAATCAAGGTCGGACATATACACGCGGTATCCTACTCCCCCAACATCAAGAATGACGTATCTCATTCCGCGAAACGCAATGGCACCTGTCAGTAGTGCAATCATTGATCCTGCGCTCCTGAATTGTTGAAATGACGACCTGCCTGCATACTGGTAGTGTACCCGACACATGAATACTGAACCAACTCTATTTCGACTCTCTTCGAGCTATCAACCAATGGGAGACCAACCGCGCGCAATCGAAGCGCTGATGAGTCATATCCGTGAAGGGACTCAATATCAAACACTTCTTGGGGTTACCGGATCGGGAAAAACATTCACGATGGCAAATGTGATTCAAGCACTGGGTCGCCCCACGCTCATTCTTTCACACAACAAAACGCTTGCCGCACAACTGTACCAAGAATTCAAATCATTTTTCCCAGAAAGCGCCGTGCACTACTTTGTATCGTACTACGACTACTATCAACCGGAGGCGTACCTTCCGGTCACCGACACCTATATCGAAAAAGATGCAAAAATTAATACATTCTTAGATCAACTTCGCCACGCCGCAACCGCCGCAGTGCTTACACGCAGGGACGTTATTGTGGTCGCATCTGTATCTGCTATTTATGGACTTGCCGATCCCGATGAATACCGATCGATGGCAGTGCACTTTCGCACGGGAGAGACCGTGCAACGAAGCGAACTGCTCCGCGCACTCGCAATGCTCCAATATTCGAGAAATGAGGTGGAAAAAACACCTGGAACCTTTCGTGTAAAAGGCGAGTTGGTCGAAATCTACGCTCCGGACGGAAACACCGTGACACGTATTGAGCTTTTTGGATCCACAATTGATCGCATCAAAACTGGAAAAACGAGCTTCCCCGACCCACTCTGGGAAACAGCGCGGGAGATTACCGTATTCCCCGCAAAGCATTTCGTCACCGGAAACACAAAACTGGAGCGCGCGATTACGAACATTGATGCGGAACGCGACGCGCGCGTGACCGCTCTTCGGGCGGAGGGAAAAATTCTTGAGGCAGAGCGCCTGAACCAGCGCACGATGTTTGATATCGCAATGCTGAAAGAAACTGGATATTGTTCCGGTATTGAAAATTATTCTCGCCATATCGAGGGTCGCGCCCCGGGCACTCCTCCACATACGCTCATCGACTATTTTCCCAAAGGATTTATCACCTTCGTTGATGAGTCCCACATGACCCTTCCGCAAATTCGCGGGATGTATAACGGAGACCGCGCGCGGAAACAAACGCTTGTTGATTTTGGATTTCGTATGCCATCGGCAATCGATAACCGACCACTGACATTTGAAGAATTTGAAATACGCACGGGAACGACGGTGTATGTGTCAGCAACGCCCAACGCATTCGAGATGGATCGCGGCCCGGTCGTAGAACAACTCATTCGACCGACAGGACTACTTGATCCCACTATCTCTATTGAGCCCATTGAAGGACAGGTGGAAAGTGCGGCTCAACATATTTTGGAACGTGCGTCTCGTAGTGAGCGGTCATTGGTGACGTGTCTTACAAAGCGAAACGCGGAGGATCTTTCGGAATACCTAGAGGGTAAAGGTATTCGCGTTACCTACTTACATTCCGATATTAAAACACTTGAGCGCCCCGACATTCTCCGTAAGCTTCGCCTTGGAGATATTGATGCAATTGTAGGTATCAATCTCCTGCGGGAAGGGCTGGATCTCCCGGAAGTGAGTTTGATTTGTATTTTAGACGCAGACAAAGAGGGGTTTCTCCGTAATGACACCACACTCATCCAAACAATCGGAAGAGCCGCACGGCATCCCACGGGACACGTGGTTTTTTATGCGGATCGCGTGACGGGCTCCATGCAGCGCGCACTCGACGAGACCGCTCGTCGCAGGAAATTACAGGAATCATACAACGTGGCACATGGTATAACGCCCACTGCTCTTGGAAAGCCTGTTGGAGAAGATCTCTTTGAGTCATTTCGAGCATCAAAAAAGCGCACCCCTGCGGAGCTTGCAAAAATTATTCAAAAGAACCGGCACGAGCTCTCGGAACGTGCGTTGAAACGAGAACTCGAACAAGAAATGATTGAGGCCGCCAACCAGCTCGATTTTGAGCGTGCCGCCGAAATACGCGACGTCATAAAATCCCTTGACGGAGTCTTGCCAGATGTGAAAGACCATGATACGCTGTGAGTCATGCCAAATACTCGCTCCGCAAAGAAGGCGCTTCGGCAATCAAAAAGCCGTCGCGTGTTTAATCTGCGCCGCAGTCGCGCCATGAAAGATGTCGTGAAGGACATTCATCGTCACGTACGCGCACATGACATCACTGAAGCACAAAAACTCCTTCCGCAGGCCTACCAAGCAATTGATAAGGCGGCAAAACGCGGAATTATCTCAAAAAATACCGCCAGTCGCAGAAAGGCGTCCATCGCTCGCCAGACCGCTAAAAAATCCTAATCTACGCGGTTAATAAAAATTGTAAAAACACATCATCAAACTGCGATGGTGTTGTTTTTATTTTGAGATCTATGTCGCGCAGGCGGGAAAGCGTGCGCGTGAGAAATCCGGGAGGCAATGTGCGCGACATACGAACGCACTTGCCCACAACATATGGGTGGAGTTTTGTGCGCTCGATGATTTCCACTTCTGAAATTCCCTTTCGTGCATATTCGAGCACGCTTACCATGGAACGCACCTGAAAATGAAGTGCCCAGAATAATTCTGGCGCTTTTATGCCCCTTCGTGTCAGTGATGCGTATTCACTAAGCACTCGCGTAGTGTTGCCTGCGAGATACTCATCAACAAACTGGTAAATTTCGCGGCGTCCCACTTCCTCACCGACAGACTTCAGATCGTACGTAGTTACATATTTCTGTTTTTTTGCGTATGCAAGCATTGGATGCGCGGTCGTCTTTTCGCCGTTTACAACAACAATCACTAACTGATCATTCCTCTGCTTCTCTGTCTTCCACCACGCATATACTGCGTCAGCCACCGCTTCGTTCTTAAATAAATTTTTTACGATCACACACCGCTTCCCAATAAAGAGAGAACGTGCGGCGAGTATTTCGAGCACCTCCTCTCCTGCTTCGTCGACGTCCACCTCGGATATGATCTCTTGTTTTTGAGTAGCTTCTTCGATGATGCGCCGTACATGTTGAAAAATCTGCCGCGCATCTGTCCCGGCAAGTACCGTGAGCTCCATGTGGTTAGTTGTACGCCTTTTGTATAATGTCCTTCACCGTCTGCACAATCTCTGCGGGAGTGTAGTGTGCTTTCACAAGAAAATCATGCGCACCGAGTGCCATTGCTTTGTCGATGTCTTCTTTGGCTCCGAGATTCGAGAGCACGATGATAGGGATAGCGCTGACGGATGTGTCCCCTTTCGCGGTCTTGAGGAGTTCGAATCCGTCAATTCCCGGAATCACAAGATCAAGTAATACGATGGATGGTTGTTTCTCTTTGAGGAGTCGAAGCCCCTCATCTCCATCCACTCCTTCCACCACGGTGTACCCTTCTTGTTTTAATTTGCCAGAGATGAGATCGCGAAGAAACTTATCATCTTCTACAAGAAGAATGGTGATTTTATCTGTTGGTACCGTCATAATGATTAGGTATAGGTTAACACCCGCGCGTGGAAGTCGTCTATATCCCCGCTGTTTCTACTGGAGCGTGCTCCGAGGGAGGGACGAGACGCTTCGCGAGTGGGAGGGTAAAGAAGAATGTAGTCCCCTTCCCAAGGGCGGATTCAAACCAAATGGATCCACCGTGCTGGGCGACAATATTCCGTGTAATAAAGAGGCCGAGCCCACTGCCTGCAGTTTCTTGTTTTACGACGTTCGCGCCGCGGAAAAATTTTGAGAAAATTCTCTCTTTATCTTCATCTGCAATCCCGAGCCCCTGGTCAGCAACAGACACTTGTATATAATCCTCTTTTAATTTTTGCATCACTACCGAAACCTGCATCCCTTTTACAGAGTAGTTGAGCGCGTTACGAATGAGGTTTGTGAGCGCCAAATTCAGTCGCTCCCTGTCTGCAAAAATAGTGTATGGCTCCGGAGGAAGTGAAAGTGAAAGTGCAATATTCTTTTGCGACGCCATGAGCTCATGCTCCTTCACTGTGGAGGAAACGAGTTCATTGATATTCAATGCAGAAAAATTATATCCAAATCTCCCCTCCTCAATGCGCGCCACATTTAAGAGATCGTTGACCAGTTGAATCATCCGTTCATTCTCTTCATATGTACGCCGTACAATCTCTTCTTGTTTTTTGTTCATTTTTCCAAGGTCCCCCTCCTCAAGCAGGTGGAGTGCCCACTTCATTGCCGAGAGCGGAGTGCGGAGTTGATGCGCAGTAATTGAAATAAATTCTGATTTTACTTTAGAAATAGATTGCTGACGCTCCGTTACTTCTTTGAGCTTGCGAATCATATCATTAAAAAACTGCCCCAGAATGCCAATTTCATCTTTGCGTGTAATACGAAATGAGAGATCTAGGTCTCCCGTCGTGATTTGTTCCACCGCTCCCGTGAGCGTACGAAGCGATTGGGTAATACTTCGACTCATCACGTACGCGAGAAAGAGTGCCATAAGGAGAATGTACAGAAAAATGTATATCCCCTGCGCAATGAGATTGGTGGAAAGCTCGGTTGAAACCGACACTCCCCCTGACGCGCTGATGAGCGCTTGAAATGTTGTCCATGCAAACAGGCCGATGAGAATCATCGGAATGAATGCAAGCGAGAGCAGTGAAAAGAATAGACGGACAAAAAGAGACTTGCCCATCCGTGGAAGGATTCTCCCCTCCCGGTCCATACGAATATGCCGTTCACCAAGGAACATGGAGCAATTATATCACTTTTTTACGAGTGTTGTGAAAATGTTTCGAGCGCCCCCCAGCTACTCCCCGTGCGCACATCTACTTTCATATGCACGGAGAGTTTGGACGCACCTTCCATAATCGCAACAATGTGCGGCAGTGCATCACTCACGCGTGCGGAACGAATTTCAAACACTAATTCGTCGTGCACTTGCAGGAGCATGCGCACATCCCCGAGAGGACTCCGAACAATATCAAATGCGCGCGCAATATCAATCATGGCGCGCTTGATAATGTCCGCTTCCGTTCCTTGAATGGGCATATTCACTGCCATACGTTCCGCCTCTCGTGACGCGCGAAATTGCCTTGAATTGATTGCGGGTAAATATCTCCTCCTCCCAAGCGCGGTTTCTACATATCCATGTTTTCGCGCGAATGCTTTCGTTCGTTCGATATATCGCTCAATTCCAGAAAAGGCATTGAAATATCGTTGCATGTATTCTTTCGCTTCTGTGCGTGGTGTACCCATAAGTTCAGAGAGTGCGGTTGATCCCATCCCGAAGAGAATACCAAAGTTGATGATTTTTGCCTGACGGCGCATTTCTTTTGTCACCACACTCGGATCAACTCCGCTCACACGCGCGGCGGTCACGGTGTGAATATCCTCTCCGCGCGCAAAAGCGTCCATCATAGTAGAATCTTCTGAAAGCGCTGCGGCAATACGCAATTCAATCTGCGAATAATCAAATGACACGAGCACAAACCCCTCCGATGGAATAAAGGCTTTGCGAATTTCCATTCCCAGATCCGTGCGTATGGGAATGTTTTGTAGATTTGGATTGTGCGAGGAAACCCTTCCCGTGACGGTCCCCGTTTGTTGATACGTGGTGTGAATTTTTTCATCACTCCCCACAAGATCAGGAAGCGCGGAAATATACGTATTCTGTAATTTTGTAAGCTCTCGGTATTCGAGTATCAATAGAATAATTGGGTGCACATCTTTTATTTTTTCGAGCTCGGACTGCGCGGTGGAAAGCGCGCTCGTGCTCGTCTTGCGAATTCCCTTTACGCCGATCCCGAGTTTTTCGAATAATACTTCTCCGAGCTGTTTTGGAGACTGAATATTAAATTCCGTCCCCGCAGACCGTATAATCCGCTCCTCTAGATCCGCGATTCGTGTTCCTGTGCTTTTTCGTAGCCCATCGAGTACGCGCACATCCACATGCACCCCAACGTGTTCCATCGCTGCGAGTACAGGTGTGAGCGGTAGCTCCATCTCTTTATATATGGGAAGGAGTGATTGCGCGGTGATTTTTTTTATTTGTTCCTCATGTACATTTTGTAACGCTCGTATACCACTCTGCGCATGTGGTGCATGCGCGGTAATGAGGTCTTCCGCTTCCGACGTGCGCCGTTGAGGATCAATAAGCCATTCTGCGAGCGTCGTATCCCCCGCATACGGAGGAACCTCAATGTCAGCGGTCAGACATGCTTTCAATACTGGTTTTGCATCATGCAAAACAACATCGGACGCATTGGGAGTGTCGTGTAATGCGCGCGCCGCACGGAGCATATTCACTCTCCACTCACTCGTCTGTGTTGCGACCACCGCTCCATCTCCCGAAACGGCGATTGCCACAATTCCTTTTGCCGTATCTGCAAAAAAATCTTTTTCATTTTCAGACGTCACATCAATAGTGGTGGACCGCGCATCATGAAGAAGCGTTTGCTGTTCGGCCAATAATTCCTTTTTTGGCTCACCATTCAAATCACGCACACGTTGTACCAATGACCGAAATCCAAAACGAGTAAAAAAATCAGACACCTGTGCGGTATCAACTTGGAGCTTGAGGTCATCTATGGAAACAGCAACCGGCGCGTCAAAACGAATACGCGCAAGCTCGCGAGAGAATAGCGCTTCTTCTTCTCCGTTCTTCAAGAGCTCCGCCATGCGCGGCTTTAACCACTTCGGATGCGGCAATTTTTTCAGTGCCCTGTAGATGTGTTCCAAGTCGCCATATTCTCCCACAAGAAGAGAGGCGGTTTTCTCTCCAATACCCTTAATACCAATGATGTTGTCAGATGGATCTCCTTTCAGTCCCTTAAAATCTGGGAGTAGTTCCGGCACAAATCCAAATCGTTCGCGTACTCCTTTTTCGTCGTAGAGTATCGTGTCCTGAATTCCCTTTCGAAGCGTATACACACATACCCGGTCTCCCACTACAAGTTGTAATGTATCTAAATCCCCCGATGCAATGATGATGCGACTTCCCTTATCTGCAAATTTCTTTGAGAGCGTGCCAATGATATCGTCCGCTTCAAATCCTGGGGCGTCCACCACCGGAATGTTAAACGCGGCTACGAGTTCTCGTACGGACGCGAATTGGCGCACGAGCGCTTCGTCTATTTCTGGTCGCTGCGCTTTATATGATTCGTACGCCTGATGCCGAAATGTTGGTTCCGCGCGATCAAACGCCGCGGCGATGTGTGTTGGCTTTAATTCTTTAATCAGTTTCATGAGCACCGTTGCTACTCCGTACACCGCCCCCACCGGCTCTCCCGTGGGAGAAAGAAGGTCAGGGAGCGCATGGTACGCACGGTGAATAAGCGCGTGCGTATCAAGAAGCACAATCGTGTTCGCTGTCGATTTCTTTTTAGAGGCCATAAAAATTGAATGTAAGCTTGCGATGTGCTGGTTTTTCGCCGCCATCAATTAAAATGTCAATGCGTTTTTTAGGAAGTGCGGCCTTTATTTTTGACCCCCACTCCACGCACATCACGGCGCGCGGATCACTCACCATTTCCTTCCAACCAATGGGGTCTAGTTCCGCCGTTGATTCAAATCGGTACACATCAACATGATGCAATATGTCCCACGGACCATTCGTAAGCTCGTGTGAACGGGTCACAATAAAGGTTGGGGAAAGCACGCGCCCGCGCGCACCGAGTGTGCGCGCAAACTCCTGTACGAAGGTGGTTTTTCCCGCACCGAGCTCTCCATTGAGTGATACCACGAGGGCCCCTTTCACATTTGGAGCGCGCTCAAGCAACGCATCTGAAAAAACACGCACTGCTTTGGTAAAATCTGATCGCTTTGTGGTTGCAATACGCACCTGCATGCGCGTAGCGTACCACGTACCAATGCGAACTCAATATAAAAGAAAAACGGGCGACTTCCTCCTGAAGTCGCCCGTTTAAAGTTGTTAGGGAGGGTAGCATTGCTACTGCCCCCGCTCTGCCCAGCACTCTTCGACAAGCGCTCCGCATCCTTCGAGACCCTGACAGGATCTCTCAAGCGCGTCGCAACTCGTTGTTACGCTTCCGTCCCGTGGCGCGTAGGAAGCTTGTGACACGGTTGGTGATGGCCGCGAATACACTTGTCCGCCGCCAGATATCACCTGGCCTTGCGGCACGTCGTTATCGCCATCATTGGCTGCCGCTTCGGTTGTGCTCTCCGAGCACAACAAGCAGAGCTTAGGGGGCCAAATGCTTACCTCTACCAGCGAGCCATTAGAGCGATGGTTCACGGCGGTGTCACCTCCGTTGGAGCCAAGCGCCATCATGGATCCGGACGACCCATCGGAATCGTAGGAGTTACCGTAGTGGTAGCTCCTGCCCCGCGAACTCCGATTACGACCGGAGTTCACGCTTCCGTACACATTCTTGCAATGTCCGGGAGCCTTACACACCAGAAGCGCCTCCGCCGGCGACGTCGTCGCAATGACCATTACAATCGCCACAGCGACGATGATGAACATTGCAAAGATCTTCTTCAAAGCTTTCATTGCCCTACTCCCTGCCTCGATCTGTGAGGCGAACGCAGCGATGAAAATACCCAACGCCCACTTCCCCATGATTTTTTCCATCATTTTGTCGTCCTCCTCGCCTACCTAGGCGGACTTCTGTATTTCTGTTGTAATTATACCTTGAATTGTAAGTCTTGTCAACACGCCGGGAAAAACCTGTCAAGTCGCCAAAAACCAAAAAGCCCTTACAGCACTTGCGTTTTTTCTGTATATATGGTATAAGCAATCCATGCATAATCTGAAAGGAGACATCGAACAGGCGCGTTTTGTCGGTATTATCGTCCCTCCTTCGCCCACTCACGAGGCGCTTCTTGCTGCATTTGCGGTCAAAAAGGCTGCGGGGGAGAAGGGATATTTACTTGGAAACCCCGGAGTCACTCATGATCATTGGAATATGCTTTTTAATGAAAAACTCCCGCCGCGTGACTTTGCGCTCACCGTTAATACCGCGGATATTCCGATCGAAGAGCTTCGCTACGAACGCAAAGGAGACGCGCTTACCGTCTATTTCACCAGTTACCGTGAACTCGACACACAGCATTTTACATTTGAAGAAGCGCTCCCGGAGTGTGACCTGATTATCACCGTGGGATTTCCAAATACAGAAACTGAACAAGAAACCCTTCAGCGCATGTACCCGAATAAAACATACAAGCATATTTCCATTGCGCGCTCTGGAGCAACTTCTGCAAAGGCAGGAAACCTGAAATTACTCTCACGAATGCTATTCAGGTCGCGCGAAGAGTTAGAGCTTGGCACGCTCTGGTCATTTATTTCTCCCGATGATTTTTTGAAAACGGAATCAAGTCCCACCGATGCGCTGGCGCTCGTTCCTTCGATGGAGTCACTCTCGGGAGGACCGCAGTGTGTTGTGGTGCTTTGGCAAGAACTTGGACGCGATGTCACAGGACTTGTGCACTCACGTAATGAACATACCCTCCAACAAATTGCTGCACAATTGGGTGTTGCGCGCAGTAGTGCGCACGTGATGCTTCCCTACATGGGTTCGTTTACCGAAGCGGAGCGCAACGTACGTAAATTGCTGCTGACTCTCGGACTGGGTACAATAAAGTCGTGACGGACTTTTCGAGATCAGACGATACAAACGCAAAACTACAGCGTACACACCTAGAGGAGGCGGAGAAGCTCGCCGCGGTTATGGCGGAGCGCTATAGTATTCCATATATTAATTTGCGCATCATTCCAATCGATCTCGATGCGCTCAAGCTGATTCCGGAATCAGAGGCGCGACGTGTTGGCGTCGCTGTTTTTGAGCGCGTCGCAAGAAAGCTGCGCGTTGCGGTTAAAAATCCGGAGCTCCCTGCGGTCCGCGAACTCATACAATCGCTCGCAACGCAGCGGTATCAAGTTGATAGCTACTTAGCGTCCATTCCATCACTCGAACACGTGTGGAATCGCTATGCTGAAATTATTGAGGCGTCCGACGCGCCGCCCGGTATCGTGGATATTGCTGTGGATCGCTTGCGATCATTTCAAGCTACCGTCGGATCGATTAAAGAACTTGGCGCGCTTATCACCACCGCCGCAGAAAACACAGAGAAATTCCGTGCAACGGACTTGTTGGAGCTTATTCTTGCGGGGTCACTCGCACTCGATGCATCTGATATTCACCTAGAGCAAGAAGAAAAACATACCGTACTTCGCTACCGCCTCGACGGCGTACTCCACGGGGCGACAAGTATTCCAAATGAAATTTACAAACTCCTTCTCTCGCGCATCAAACTTGTCGCGGAACTGAAACTTAACGTGCACGATCGCGCACAAGATGGGCGCTTCACCATTCGTCAAGCGAAGGCGGATATTGAGGTGCGCCTTTCTTCACTCCCTGGTCCATATGGTGAGTCCCTCGTGATGCGCGTCCTGAACCCAAAAACAATTGCCCTTACCCTTGAAGATCTTGGAATGCAGCGCCCGGTGTATGAACTCATCAGTAAGGAGCTTGAGCGTCCAAATGGAATGATTGTTACTACGGGCCCCACCGGATCAGGGAAAACCACCACCCTCTACGCATTTATCAAAAAAATCCAGTCACCTGACATTAAGATAATCACGATTGAAAATCCAATCGAATATCATTTACAAGGCATCACGCAAACACAGGTAGATGCTGCGGGACATTACACATTTGAACTCGGGCTCGCGGCAATTTTAAGGCAAGATCCGGACGTGATTCTTATTGGAGAAATCCGAAGTTTAGAGACTGCGCAAACGGCGCTCCATGCCGCGCTGACCGGTCACCTCGTATTCTCAACGTTGCACACGAATAACGCCGCGGGCACTATTCCTCGCCTTATTGATATTGGTGTAAAACCAAATATCATAGCTCCCGCGGTCAATCTTGCTATTGCGCAGCGCTTGGTACGTAAACTGTGCAGTCACTGCAAACAATCATTCGCCCCGAACGCTGAAGAGCGCGCCCGCATTGAGACGGCATTACAAAGTATTCCAACGGTGCACGCGAGTATTATTCCAAAAGAGATACTCGTATGGCGCGCGCCGGGATGTAAAGAATGTACGACAATTGGATATAAAGGACGAATCGGCGTCTACGAGGCGCTTCGCATTGATGATGCCGTCGAGCGACTCATGCTTGGCGCTCCATCTGAAGCAGATTTTTTTGAAGCAGGGCGCGCGCAAGGGATGCTCACAATGTATCAAGACGCAATGTTAAAGGTGATTGCCGGTGCAACAAGCTTGGAAGAAGTGGTGCGCGTCGTGGGGAGTGAATAATATATTCCCAAACAATAAAATCTATTGGAAAAAAATATTCCAGGCATTCCTGGAATATTTTTTTGTTGCGCGCACCGTGCTCGTGGCGCTATAAAAATAAAAAATTCCCTCTACAAGTCCCTAGGTAATTTGTCCCGCCGAAACGGAACGGAGCGCCTCTTCGAGGAATGACCCAGCACTTCCCGGCAAGCCGGGACGCCAGATCAGCCATGTACTAAAAGCGGAGCAGATAAGGATAACCTTAATTACCTAGAGGCTTCTGGAGGGAATCAGTAAATATGCTACGATAATGTTAGCAGAATTATACCTGTATGTCAAGCACCGAAAATAATATCGTCCCCACTGGGTTTTCATCTACGCTCGATGTGACGCTCCGTCCGCAGACGTGGGATGAATATATTGGCCAAGAACAGATTAAGAATACGCTTCGGATCTTAATTCAGGCCGCCGCAACACGATCTGAACCAATTGAGCATGTGCTCTTCTACGGCCCTCCGGGTCTTGGAAAAACCACACTCGCGTATCTTATTGCGCGAGAGATGCATGCCCAAATGAAAATTACTTCCGGCCCCGCCATTGAGCGCGTGGGAGATCTTGCGTCACTCCTTACAAATCTTTCTCCGGGAGATATTTTGTTTATCGACGAGATCCATCGTATGAATAAACTCGTCGAGGAGGTACTTTACCCCGCGATGGAGTCGCGCACTATTGATATTATTATTGGCAAGGGGCCTTCCGCGCGCACCATACAACTTGATCTTCCTCCATTCACACTTCTTGCAGCAACTACGCGCGCGGGATTACTCTCAAGTCCGCTCCGTTCACGTTTTTCTGGCGGAGCATACCGATTGAGTTTTTATGACGTAAAAGAAATTGAGCGTATCGTGCGAAGATCTGCGCGTGTACTCAATATTGTGATTGATGATGATGCAATTATACTCATTGCCGCTCGGAGCCGTCGCACTCCGCGTATCGCAAATCAACTACTGAAGCGTTGCAGAGACGTCGCAACGGTATCGGGTAGTCAGCGTATTGGCACCGAGGATGCTCAAAAAGCACTCACACTCCTTGATATTGATGAACAGGGCTTGAATGCGGAAGATCGTAGACTTCTTGAAGCACTGATCGTGAAGTTTCGTGGGGGTCCCGTGGGAGTCAGCACGCTTGCGGCGGCAATATCCGAAGACGCAAGCACCATCGAGGAGTTGTATGAACCGTACTTATTACAACTGGGATTTATTGAGCGCACGCCCCGCGGCAGACTCGCAACCGCACATGCATACGCCCACCTCGGCATAGGGTTGCCCGAAGGACAGCCCCCGCTCATTGCCTCATAATCATGTTCACCCCTGCGCTCATCGCATTTGTCATGTTTCTACTTCTCTACGTGCTGTTTGTTGGTGTTCATTTGTGGCACCTTCATACCTATCGAGTCCCCGGTGAGCCGCATCATCGTCTCCTCTACGTGTTGATTCCGCTGATGACTGTGATAATAGCGATTGCGATTGTTGCGTTTTTCCAAGTTCCGTGGAATTCTTTTACCCTTACCCCATGATTACGCTTCGCAATACCGAACGCGTGGTTACAATTATGCATCGACACTGGGCGGTGCTCATTCTTCCTATTGTCTCCACACTCCTCATCGCAATCATTCCTCCCGCTATGTTATTAACTATCGCAAGCATCTCTCCATTCCTCATCGTGGCGCTTTCGAGCACGCTCGGGCTCTTTGTGCTGACACTCCTGTGGCTTATCCTGGCCGCGACCTTACTAACAGAGCTTGTATTCTATTGGCTCGACGTGTGGATTCTTACGAATGAGCGCGTTATTGATATTGAGCAGCGCGGTTTATTTCATCGAGAAATATCAGAGTTCGGCGTGGAAAATATTCAGGACGTTACCGTTGAGACGCCCACCTTTCTTGCAACCATGCTCCACTTTGGTACTATCACTATTCATACGGCGGGTGACAAAAGTTTTATAGTTCGCGACGTGCCAAACGCTGATCGTATCCGAGAACTTATTATTATGACCGCAAGACAAGCAACACATCATGGCGGGACATTCCAAGTGGGCACAAATTAAACATAAAAAGGCATCTACCGACGCGCGTCGCGGAAAGTTATTTTCAAAGCTTGCACGCGCCATCACGATAGCGGCGCGTGAAAAGGGAGTGGATCCGAGCGGGAATGCGACACTTGCGTCCGCGATCGAGAAGGCGCGCTCACTGAACATGCCAAGTGACAATATCGACCGCGCGATTGCAAAAGCGACGGGAGCGGGAGAGGAAACGCTGTCTTCCGTGCTCTATGAAGCGTACGGACCGGGAGGTGTGGCGGTACTAATCCTTGGTATCACCGACAATAATAATCGCACTTCCAACGAAATAAAACATCTGTTGAGAGCTGTTGGGGGAAAGTGGGCCCAGTCCGGCAGCGTTCTTTGGGCGTTCGATAAGACGGCCGAGGGGTGGGAGCCCAAAGAATACTCCCTGATAACACTTGGAGTTGAAGATCGTGCCACGCTCGAGCGTCTGGTGGACGCGCTTGACGATCACGACGATGTGCAGGATATTTACACCAACGACGCCGGAGAATGAATATTCTCGGAATTGATCCTGGATATGGCAGACTTGGTGTCGCAGTGGTCTCTTTGGGTAGTAACGGTACTATTACGCTCGTGTACGCTGCGCTCATTGAAACACCTGCAACGCAGCACATCGCTGACCGACTGTGGACCGCGCAACAAGCGCTCGCTGGTATCGTTATGACGTATAGTCCAAGTGCCGCTGGGGTGGAAACGCTTTATATGGCAAAAAATGTAAAAACTGCCATCGGAGTCGCAGAGGCGCGCGGCGCCGTGCTCGCACTGCTCGCATCACACGCTGTTCCTATTTTGGACATTACCCCCAATCAAGTGAAGCTCGCGCTTACCGGACATGGGCGCGCGGAGAAAGTGCAAGTACGGCATATGGTGGAACGCATCCTTTCTCGTCCGTCAGGTATCACTCAAGACGACGTGATGGACGCAATCGCAATTGCTATTACAGCAGAACGGTTGTATCGTCCTTGAGTTGTCCACACATACTCCACACACAATACACTCTTTACACCCACGCGAGTTCTTGATAAGAATAGGGCACTGATTACTAACCCCCTCCACATATCATTTATATGGATCAGTTTGAGGAATTCATGCCAGACGAAGTCGAAGAGACGGAAACTGAAGCATTGGAAAAAGCGTTAGTGGTGGAAAAGAACGCCGAAGACGCCGAGGATGTGCTTGACGAAGATTTAATATAAACAATAGGATGTACCCTCCCGCAGGTAGGGTATGTTCTCTTCCCTATGAAGCGCCGCACATTTACAATCACGCACACCATACGGACACATCCCATGCTCTCCGCTGCGGTGCTCCTTTGCGGGTTATTGCTTTCCGGGATGATTGTGTTCGTGCTTTTCTTTTACTTTATTTCTATCCCAAATATCGAAAGTTTTTCTGAGCGTGAGGTGGTGGAGTCAACAAAAATTTACGACCGCACTGGTCAAATTCTCCTCTGGGAACTTCACGGAGAAGAGCGTCGCACCGTGGTGCCGTTTGAAGAAATTGGGCGTAATGTTAAAAATGCAACCGTTGCTATTGAAGATGCGGATTTTTACTCACACCCCGGCGTAGACATCCGCGGAATTCTTCGCGCACTCGTTGTTGATGTTCTCTCGGGAGAGATTAAGCAAGGAGGATCCACCATCACACAACAACTTGTAAAATATGCGCTCCTGAATCCGCGCCAGACCATTATACGAAAAGTGAAAGAGGCCATTATCGCACTGAAGCTCGAAACCGTGTACGCGAAGGACGAGATTCTTAGTTTGTATCTCAATGAAATCCCGTACGGATCAAATGCGTATGGTATTGAATCAGCCGCACAAACATTTTTTGGCAAACACGCATCTGAACTTTCTCTTGCGGAATCCGCATACATTGCAGCAATTGCTAACGCCCCAACACGATATTCTCCGTACGGTAATAATCGCAATCTCCTTGAGGAGCGGAAAAATTTAGTGCTCTCCCGCATGAAAGATCTCCACTACCTCACTGACGAAGAATATGCTGCGGGACTGAAGGAATCAGTGACATTTCTCGCGCCGTCCGCCCGCGGTATCCGCGCCCCACACTTTGTCATGTACGTGCGATCACTTCTTGAAGAAGAGTTCCCGGAGCTCGAGGTGGAGCAGCAGGGATTTAAAGTAATCACATCGCTCGATGTGGAGATGCAGGCGCGCGGAGAAGAGGTGGTTGCAAAATACGCCGAATCAAACTCAAAAAATTTCAACGCAACAAATGCGGGTCTCGTGGCGCTCGAACCAAAAACGGGGCAAATTCTTGCGATGGTTGGGTCACGAGATTATTTTGACATTGATCATGATGGAAATTACAACGTCACCCTCGCTCGTCGCCAGCCAGGGTCATCATTTAAACCTATAGTCTACGCCGCCGCCTTTGAAAAAGGGTACACTCCCGAAACAGTAGTCTTTGATCTCGGAACGGAATTTTCTACCATTAACTCTGCGTCCTACACACCGCAAAATTATGACCTGAAATTCAGAGGCCCGATAATGCTGCGTGATGCGCTCGCACAGTCAATCAATATTCCTGCGGTAAAAGTACTCTATCTCACAGGAATGAATACGGTGCTCACGCTTGCGCGAAAAATGGGCATCTCCACACTTACCGATCCAAGTAGATTCGGACTCTCGCTCGTCCTTGGGGGTGGCGAGGTGATACCACTCGAACTAACAAATGCATATGCCACATTCTCAAATAATGGGGTATTTGTCCCGCACGCCGCAATTTTGAAAATTGAGACAAATAGCGGATCGGTGGTGTATGAACAGGAAGTCACCAGCACTCCTGTGTTACAACCATCTACCGCGAGCGCAATATCCAGTGTGCTCTCGGACAATAGGGCGCGTACACCAATGTTTGGCGCCGAGTCCCCACTCTATTTCCCTGCAGGGGACGTAGCGGTTAAAACAGGAACATCGAATGATTTTCGAGACTCGTGGACTGTTGGGTATAGCAGTGGCGTGGTTGTGGGGGCGTGGGCTGGGAATAATGATAACTCTCCGGTCATCAAACAAGTTGCGGGATTTATTGTCGCTCCGCTGTGGAGAGAATTTATGGACTATGCGTTGACAAAATATCCCCATGAAGTATTTCAAACGTATACACCCGATGCATCGGTAACAAAACCAGTACTCAACGGTGAGTGGAGGGGTTCACGGATATACACCATTGATAGGATTTCTGGAAAGCTTGCGACTGAATTTACTCCGGAGGACGTGAGAGAAGAGCGAATTATTCAGGAGACCCATGATATTCTCCATTGGGTTGATAAGGACACGCCGCGTGGACCCGTCCCAACAAACCCCGCGTCTGATCCACAATATCGTAACTGGGAGGCGCCCGTCGCAGTATGGGCTGCCGCACAAGGGCTTTCAAATTTGAACTCCATTCCTATGGAGACGGACGATGTGCATCTTCCACAGTTTCAACCGACCGGAAAACTACTGAACCTTCCCACGAGTCCAGTACCTCCGGGGGTTTCTTTTTCGGTGGGACTACGAACAACCGCAACATACCCAATTAAACACTTGGATATATTTTGGAATGGTGAATTTATCAAATCCCAAACGAGCAATTTTTCATCGATTACTTTTGAAATCCCAAAATCAGAAGATGGCGAAGATGCCTCTGGGGATCTCCAGGTGCGTATGTATGACACTATGGAGAATCGTGGTTCTGTCAGCGCAATTATTGAAATCGCGCGTCCGTAATCACGCCTCCGGTGCGGGACGAGAGAAGTGTGCAGAGTTCCTGATTTCTTTTTACAATCAAATGACGCTCCCCACCTGATAGTCCTTGTATGATAATGGTGCTATTTTTCACCATCACACGCTTTTCATCCACTTTCACAGGAACATGGAGCTCTTCAAAGATTTGATTGAGTACACCCTGAATATTGGCAGGGTTTGTATATTGTGTGCGCACGAACGCACGCCGGTGTTTTTGAAAATATGATTCGAGAGATTGAAACATTATTCTCTCAAACCACGCATCGGCATAATAATGTGTTTGTGAGTACTTGAGGTGTTTTTAAATAATACCGCATCCTTTCCCTTGTTCGCCCCAATAAATACCTCTCGCTCCGTAAATGTTTGAAGCGCATCAATCATATACTTCCAATTCAGTGTAATATTCACCCCCTCCCCTGTAATGTGCGCTGGGAGCGCGGCGTGGTATTGACCCACATCAGGACTTTCGGAGGTGATGGACACACCTCCATCTGATGTGAATGAGAGATATACATCGTGGAGTTTCCCAGAAAATAATTTCGCCTGCTTGAGGTGCTGTAAGAGTTCTTGGCGATCCACCACACACTCCGTGATAAATTGTTTTGGAATAATTTCTTCATACGCGGGAAATACCCCATCAATGAGTCGTGAATAGACGGTGGTTTCTTTAGAGCGAATAGTGACGCTTTGTGGTGAAAAGTGGAGCGCGATCGTTTCATCTGCGCTTTCTTTAAAAATACGTACACACTCATCAACAACATGTACGGGAATCATAAATTGTTGCGTCCGCTCGGTCGTGGTAAATTCTCCAGGAGCAATACGTACCTCTACTAATCGAAAACTATCTGTGGCAACACACACGAGATCTTGCCTCACACGAAAGAGTACCGATCCAAGCTCTTGACGAATATTAAATGGGGACGCGGCAACAACAACCCTTCCTACTGCATCAATGAATAATGATCGGTGCACGGTAATGACCGCACTATCGTGTTGTGTGGGAAATGGAGGAAACTCATTTGTGGGAAGTGTTTGAAATTTTGTTTGCTGATTATGAACGTCAATAGTGAGTTGGTGATTATGAAGACCAATAATAAGGTTTGCGGTATTTTCAACACCAAGGAGAAATGACGAAAATACACGCGCAGGGATTGCTATCGCTCCGTATTTCCCCCCGGAACAAGGAAAGGATGTTTCAACCCCAATTTCGAGATTTGTTGCTGCAATAATTACTCTACCCTGCTCGTATGTAAAAAGAATGGTACTAAGAATTGGAACGGCTGGATTTTTTCCAACAACACGCTCAACAATACTTACAGATTTCTTTAAATATTCAGCAACACATTCAAACTGCATAGTAATAATATAATTATTTCTTTATTAAATACTTATTACTATTATTACCTACGTGCATATGTGTGGAAGGATAAATATTATGTTACTACAAGGGTATTTCAATTCTTTTTTATTTGTACACCACTGATAAGATGTGGATGAAGACTGGAAGAAAATTCCCCATACGATTTTTTCTCATTACTACGGAGAAGTTTTGTACAACTTTTCCCTGATGAGTCTAATTTCTTCCACAAGTTTTCCATTCTTTTTCAAATCCGTTGTGATCTTATCGTGCGCATGTAATGCGGTGGTGTGGTCTCTCCCACCTAATTTTTGTCCGATATACGGATATGATCCATGAAAATCTTCACGAAGCAAGTACATCGCAATTTGTCTGGGTTTTACCACCTCCCTCTTACGACTTCTCGCGAACAAATCTTTTTCTTCAATCCCAAAAAATTCAGCCACCGTCTTTAAAATCTGCGACGTAGTGACCACACGTTGTGCTTGGAGATTTAACTGCTCCAGTGTCTGTTTTGCCTCATCAATAGATAGTGGTTGGGTACGGAGACGGGTTTTTGCAATTAAAATATTCAACGCTCCTTCTAATTCACGAATATTTTGTTGAATGAGAGACGCAATATATTCCAACACCTCTTCCGGGGGAATATAGTGCTTTTCAAGCGCTTTTGCTTTGAGTATTGCAAGGCGTGACTCATATTCAGGTTGACCAATATCAACAATAAGCCCCGCCTCAAAACGTGAGCGCAGCCGTGCTTCTAAATTTGGAATGATCTGTGGGGGTTTGTCGGATGAAAACACAATCTGCTTACCTAACTCGTAGAGCACATTAAATGTGTGGAAAAACTCCTCCTCTGTCTTATTCTTTCCCGCAATAAACTGAATATCATCAATAATTAAAAGATCAACCGCACGATATTTTTCTTTAAACGCCCCAAGGGGCTCTCGGTTTTGAATGAGTGTGATGAGCTCATTCATAAACCTTTCAGATGTGAGGTATAAAATACGGTAATTGGGGTGTATTTTTTTTACCTCATTCCCGATTGCCTGAAGGAGATGTGTTTTCCCAAGCCCAACCCCCCCATAGACGAAAAAAGGATTATAGAGTGATCCCATACTCTTTGTAATTGATAGCGCGGCCGCATGTGCTAGTTCATTAAACGACCCAACAATAAAGCTATCGAATGTATATCTGGGGTTAAGATTTGTCTCACGATCGACCGAAAACTCCTTAAATTCCAGCTGCTCATGCCGTTCCTCGAGTGGTTGGTCAATCTTTTTCTGGAGACGCTGATTTTGAATGAGCGAACTAATCGCGTAATTTACCGAACGCACCGCATCAGTCTGGTCCCGTAGGGCCTTGACAATGGAGCGATGATATTTTCTTTCTAACCACTCTTTAGCAAATGCATTCGGAACGGTAATGAGCGCAGTGCCGTCTTGGATGCCCTGGAGCGTCGTATTTTGAAACCATGTTGCGAAATTTGCCTTTGATGTCTCTAGTTCCATCTGACTCAGAACCTTTTGCCACAGTTCTTGGTGATTGATGGGTTGTTGCATATGGTGGGTGTAGTTATGTTTTACTCTGTTTACCCTCTAGTGTGCAACAAGTGAGCCAACTACGCAAAAAATGGTTTTACGCCCTAAGTGTTTACAAGGTGTGTATGACATGTGTATAATGATTTTCACAAGATATGTCAGTTACCTATCAACCAAAAAAGAGAAAACGGAGCCGTTCCCATGGCTTTTTAAAGCGACGGCGCAGTGCTGGAGGCGTGAAGGTTGTGAAACGGCGCCGAGCAAAAGGACGTAAGCGTCTTACGGTATAATCATATTCGTATGTTGCCGCCACACTCGCGGCTGAAAAGCGATACAGACATTCGGCGTGCCATGTCGACGGGAATTCGTCTTCATGGCCATTTTGTTTTGTGTCACATCTTACGCAGCGATAGCGAATTCACACGCTTTTGTGTGGTAGTTCCAAAAAGTGTCTCAAAGTTTGCGGTGGTGAGAAACCGGAATAAGCGAAAAGTGACTGAATGTATACGTACAAAAATTGTTCCCAGGGTGCAAAAAGGGTATGATGTCGTTATTCGACTCAAAACAGATGCGAGCGAAGTATCGCCAGAGGATTTGTTAAAAGATGTGACACAAACACTCGCACGTATACTCATATGAAATTTCTCTATACCACAATTATCTACCAGCCACTGCTCAATGCCATTATTGCGCTGACCGCCATAATGCCCGATCAAAGCGTAGGATACGCGGTCATCATTATTACCATATGTGTGCGCACCATTCTCTTCCCTCTTCAACACCGCGCAACAAAAGTGCAGGAAGCAATGAAACATTTGGAGCCCCACCTCACCGCCCTGAAAGAGGAACATAAAGACAATCGAGAGGAGCTCGCTCGCCGCACCCTTGAGCTGTACAAAAAACATGGCATCAATCCATTTACCTCATTTTTTTTGCTACTCATACAACTCCCTATCCTGATTGCGCTCTTTAAAATATTTCAACACGGACTGACCGGAGATATTTCTGCGCAGCTATACAGTTTTGTACCACATCCTGATTATATTAATATGATGTTTTTAGGAATTAATCTCTCGCAACCATTTATTCCGCTTGCTATTCTTGCGGCCATCACACAATTCGTCCAAGTGAAGTTGATGATGACGAAACAAAAAGCGCAACCACAACGTGGCGAGGGATTTGGTCCAGAATTTCAACGAGCGATGCAGACACAAATGCCATACATCATTCCACTGATGGTGGGGCTCTTTGGTATGAAGTTTGCCGCAGCCCTGCCGCTGTATTGGACAGTGATGAATGTGCTTGCTATAGTGCACGAAGGAATTGTGCGTAAACGCGCAGCAACTATGAGATATGAATCCACAGGAACACAACATATCACAACGAGCGGCGCAACACCTCGAGACGCTGCTTAAACTCATGGGCGTTTCCGGCACCCTTGAAGAAGGTGCCCTTGGAGATACACTCACGCTCACGATTCGCACTCCCGAAGCCGGAGTGCTCATTGGTGAAGATGGCGCACGACTCCAAGCACTCAATCATATGATCCGACGCATTATGGAGCACGAGCTTGGTCATGATAGCGCCCAAATATTGGTGGATGTAAATGATTATCGAAGGAAGCAATATGAGGAATTACGCGACCAGGCCCGCATGGGCGCTCAGCGAGTGCGGTATTTCAAAAAGGAGGTCGTACTCGCGCCGATGTCAGCGTTTGAGCGACGCATTGTGCACGTGACGCTCCAAGAATATCCAGACATCACTACTGAATCAACAGGGGAGGGTCATGCGCGGTGCGTCGTGATCCGTCCATATCCGTAGCCACGCGCAAATATTATTTGAGCATGTGACCCCAGAGTGAGGAGTCATTTTTGTTTACAAAAAGTAGCGCACTATCATCGGGAGCAATGGCAAGCTCAATTGCATCAAAATTTCCCTCCACAATTGTTTTTACTTCACCGGTGAGTATATCCCACTGCAGGATGCGATCAGTAAAATGTTGTTCACCACGGAGCCACGCGTCGTAACTTTGTTTTGGAATATTTGTAGGAACCGCACAATAGACAACCGACATATTTACACGCGCCCAGGCACACTTCTCCGGATACGTTGCAAATGGCGCAGTCATCAGTCGTTCCGTAGTGGTTTTTGTTTTTGTATCGATAAGGTAGAGAGATGGCGCGTCCGTGCTTTTTTCAGCCGCACTGTAGAGTATGTATTGCCCGGACGGACGCTCAAGAAGAGAGAGCTGATACGACGCAGGAACGATCGGAGTATAAGTGCCGCCCCCAACCATCCAAGCAAGGCTCTCGGCAAATGCGGAGCCCGGGTTGCGCACTACCGGGCGGGCACTCACGTCCCACGACATGAGAAGTTGAGTTTGCGGGTGCGGCGCAAGGGTAATCGGTTTTGT
Source organism: uncultured Candidatus Saccharibacteria bacterium (assembly GCA_964354975.1). Lineage (GTDB taxonomy): Bacteria > Patescibacteriota > Minisyncoccia > Ryanbacterales > HO2-45-13 > CAYHBS01. The sequence goes on along the minus strand of CAYHBS010000002.1, from coordinate 53,865 downwards.
GCCATTTGGGAGCGCGCTCGCAATAATTGATCCGTCCGTGGACGTTTTCGCAAATGCCACGCGCGCGCCATCGGGTGAGATTGCCGCAAATAGCGTTTCTGCGGGAAGCACCGTGACCACCGAGCTTGAAGACGTGAATGCGACGTGCGCAAAATTTGGTTTTACCCCATCGGTGGAAAATGTGAGAAGTGCGGCGCTGCCATTCCCCGCCCAATCGGCAATATAGGCGTTATCAAGCCGCTTGTCCGAGAGTGCTATTGCCGTGCCTCCCGTGATCGGTTTTTCGTACACAAGTCCACTCGCGCGCTCAATATATCTTACGGTAGCGCTGTTGGGAGCAAATACGCCGCTAATAACATTCTGCGCGATTTCCGCCGTGGCCTCCTCCCCCTCGGTGATAATAGTGCCCACCGGTCCAGCTGAAACGCCAGGAGAGTCGACACGCCCCTCGCTGTCCGGAAGATTCCCTTCCGGCGCCACTCCGCCTTCTTGCCGATTAAAATACCAAAAAAGCGTACTCATGCCAGAAAGAATAATGACAAACGAAATGATGATAAGGATTTTTTTTCGGGAGCTGTTCATATAGGTCTATTCATTACCAGTAGGAGCCGACGGAGCATTGTTTCCTGTAGGAAATGGCGTGCCAGTTGGACGTATATCGAAATTCATCTCCAAAAGCGAGTCTCCTCCTAATGTAGTGAGAAGCAACACGGCTCCAACGATAATAATGAAACCCTTTGCGATTCTAAACATTCGGTCCTTTGCGCTTTTTATTGCATTTTGATTTCCACCCGCAGTGATATATTCCACCCCACTATAAACCAACATGACTAATCCAAAGGCAATCGAAGCAGAAAGGAGCGATATATATGCAAGACTCAAATACTCCGCGAGGCTACCCACCGCCCTATTGGGAGACCCAGGTAGCGGTTCTGATAATTGGTACGGCGCAGGGAACGTTTGTGCGAATACCACTCCGGTTGTAAAGACAAACATAACGAGTGAGGTCCAAAAAGTTTTAAACAACGTGCTCATGTTATTCGACTCGTAAGATTAATGTAGCCATCGCACGCTCAAAGGCATTTTGGATATTTAAGACGCTAGCGGTGATTGTGTATGCAGCGGGGACGCTTGGCATAGTGAGGACTGCGGTGTTGCCACGCTCTCCAGTGATGGGAATTTTTTGTCCGTTACTTTTCCATTCAAACGTATGATCTCCAGAATTTCCTATATAAAAAGGTTCCGCGTAAAGACCAATTTTTTCATCAGGACGGAGTTGTATTGTTCCGGAAACCGCGTTTCGTGTACGCGAGTGTGATTGATCACTGAATAGTGTAACGTGTGGTTTTTCAGGTATCACATGCACAAATCCGGTTGCAGAATATGTGCCTCTGGGGTCGGTAACGGTTACTTGTACTCGCGTAACCGCTGTGGGGGCTTTTGGAAGGGGAAGGCGCAATGTTTGCTTCCCTACCCCAGCGAGCGCAATTGCACCCGAGTTATTTACATGCCAAGTATACTGCAATCTATTTGGACTTAACGATGCGTATATTCCCGCAAGCGTGGGAAATGCGGTAATGCTCACTGACCCCCGAGGAGACGGGAGTTTTCTTCCTTGATACCAAAATGGAGCAGTGGAGTTTGCCTCCATAACAAGAACAAGATTAGCGGGGCGAAGCGTAATAAATCCCTCAGCAACTAACGCCCCAGACATTCTTCCCACGACGCGTAAGCGTGTTTCTGATCCAATGGCACCAAGGGTGACCGTAGTGGAATAAAGGCCGTAACCTGAAGTAACAATTTTATCATCGGCATACCAAATAATATCCATTGCATTCAGATTAACGGCGTACGACCTTGCTTCGAGCGTTACTGCTTCATTCGCGTTTGATTGAGTTGGTGTCGCAATAATTTGGATTTGTCCAGGTGAAACAGTTGGCGCACCAAATTGTGCATTCACGAACGTGAAGTTGAGAAACCAGGGTGTACAGAGGACGGCGGTAGCGATAATTGTAACAAATTTATTGATTACTCGCATATTCTTCTTTTGCTTGTTTGACTGCCAGGATTTCCGATGGATCAGAAGTGATAATCTGATGTTCAGTATAAGAGGAAATTACGCGAATTGCGACATGCTTCATTCCCGCAAAGAATATTCCCGTTCCCACCTCTGCGCCAAGCAGTAAATATCGTTCTTCATCGGTGAGGTGAAATGTTTCTTTTACAATATCAATCGTGCTCGGAGATTGTTTGAGCAGTAGCTGTACGGATGAGTTCGTGATAATGGCGCGTCCATACTGCGAGCCCATAAAGTCCGCAACGTCCTGCGTGATGGTCATGAGACCTAGATAATATTTACGCGCGCGCTTCGCGATACCAAAGAGGAATGATGCGCCGTCCTCACTTTTCATCATCCACCACGCCTCATCGACGAGTAGTATACGCTTCTTTAGTTCTTGTCGAATAGCATTCCAAATGTGCTGGACAATGAGATACATCGCAATGGGGCGGAGATCGTCTTGCATGTCGCGCACCGAAAATACTGTTAATTTTTTTGTGATATCGACGTTGGTGTGTTGATTAAGAAACCCCGCCCACGTACCAGTAGTATATTTTCGCAGTCGCATTGCGAGTGCCTCCCCACCCTCCATATTAGATAGTACAAGCTCCAGGTCAGTGAGTAGCGGAGGCGTGCGCCCGGTAAAGTCGCTTTCTGCGGTGATGTCCTTCGTTGCGTACGTTTCGGTGATTGCGCGGTCGAGCACCGCATCTTCCTCGGGGGTGAGTCCACCGAGCATAATACGAAAGAGCCCCACCAGTCCGATGATGTGCGAGCGGAGCACATCAGACAATGATTCGTCTTCTCTGGGTGTTGGAAGGTCGAATGGATTGATATGATGCTTTGACGTGAGAGAAATATTGAATGCGCGCCCGCCGATGGATTCCGCAAGAAACTCATACTCGCGCTCGGGGTCGATAATAATCACTTCCGTACCCAACATCAGGGAGCGGATAATTTCTAACTTTGCGGTGTATGATTTTCCGGCTCCTGAAGTGGCAAGAATAACGGAGTTGTAATTCTCCAAGCTGTAGCGATCAAAAATAACAAGCGAGGCATTACTTCGATTCATACCGTAGAGAATTCCCCTATCCGACGTAAGTTCGAGTGAAGAAAATGGGAAGACGCTAGATATCGGAGCGGTGTTCATATTATAATTTACCCCCAACAGATCAGTGCCCATTGGAAACGTGGAGTGAAGCCCCTCTTTTTGTCGGAACATCGCGGGGCGAGTCTCAATGAGCTTAGAGCTTAGAATTGATCTTACTTCATGCTCCGCTTTGTTTAGTGCATCTGCAGAGTCGGCATACACCGTAATATACAGTCCAAATGAAAAATATTTTTCCGTTGCCTGCTGGAGGCGATCTCGCAGTGTCTCTATGTCTCGATATGCGGTATCGAGCATGGGGTCGCGCACCATTCCCTTCTCTTCGTTTTCGCGAATTTGCGAAAGTACGCGTGCCGATTGTTTTTGTAAGTCCTTCAGCACCTTTGCGGTGTCTGCAGGATGGATAAATATTGAAACGTCATATACTTTATCAAGACTGATGATGTCGCCAAACCAATTAGGAGCGAGTGTGCGCGGGTACGAGAGTACAAACATGGTGCGCGTAAATACATTCCCAAGTTGTACATGTGCGGACGCTATCGAAAATGCGCTTGGAGCAATAATATCCCGCATTTCGACAAGTCCCTCGCGATACACGTCGTCGGGAAGAACGGGCGCGATATTGGCAGGAAGATTTTTTTGTTGTTTATTAAATAGCGCCATATTATTTTATTGTCACTCCAATAGGTCCTGCGAGATCCGGATTGTAGAGTTGCCGGAAGAGTTCAATGAGTTCTTCCGTACCGAGCGCGACCGAGCGAATGCCAATTCCCGAGAGTCCCTGCTCAACAACCGCCACGCGTTGCAAGAGTTGTGATTTCCACTCATCAAATTTTTCTGCAACATCCGCGTCCGTTTTTTGCTTTCCCGTGATCATACTAAATACTCCAGAAATCATTGATGCTTCTTTCGTTGCTTCAGCAGGCTGATATGGTACGACCGTATAAAACGTTTTTGTAACGATACTGTTTGAGGTCACGAGGGACTTCATGAACGCAATATACTCATTGGTCTGTATTTTTAGTAATTCATTTGTTTCCTCACTTGCGCGTATTCGAAGATCGTCCAAATACCCATCGATGTTTAATCTGCGCGAAGAGACAAAAAATTGTACCGGAAAATCGAGTGTATTGATAAAGCGTTGATATGAAAGAATAATAGACTCTTGTTCATCAGTGGATTTGAGGTCGAAGTTAATCGAGGTACAGAGAAGTATGGTGCGGAGCCCCTTATTTTTAATCACGAGCACATTGTCTCGTATTTCCTCGATCTCTAATATTTTTTGTGACGCTGGTAAATTAGCCATATTATTTCTGTTCGTGAATATTAAGCTTCCAGGCGAGCTCCTTTAGTTTATTGGGAGTAAGCTTCTTTTCGGTAACGGGTGCCGCCGCTACGATCCGCTGTGCTTTTTTCTGGTCACGCTGTTCCACTTCACGAGCAGATTCTTTCGGCGTTGCCCAGAGATAGAGTTGCGGGCTGAAATAGTAGCGAATAAATCCAAGAACGCGATGATGAAATGGCCTCCCCTCTGCTTTAAGGAACGCAAGCATGTACGCAAATCCCACAATGGCAAGTGCAAAGATGCCAAAAATGGCTGTGGGAAAGCGAAATTGTCGGACGAGAAAGATGAGCCCACCTGCGGCAAGAAAAATACCAAACTGCCGGAATGATAAAATCCAAATCACCTTATCTTCAACATCGACGAATTGTGGTACTTGAAATTGCAACATATTAGGATACTGGCTCGCGATAAGGATCTTTTCCGCCTTGGTATATTGGTGTGTCCGGCGTTGGTGGCGTGATAGGAGTTTTTTCTGGACGCACCACCTCGTGCGACGGAGCTCCAGGGGTGGGTATTTTTATTGGCGACTTCACCGCTTCGGTTGCAGACGCTACGGGAGTTGGTGTGGTGCGTGTGATTGAATTGTTTGAAGTTTTATGAGCGCTAGGTGATATTGTTGAAGAAACGGGTGAAATTGGAGCGTCCGCTGGAGTGGACGGCACTTTTGTGGTAATAGTTTTTGGCGCTTCTGTAACTTGCTTACGCACAATGGTAATGCGCGACGCGTCCCGCTCTTCTATAGGAAGACGACTTACCATTTTAGGTATTGGGATGTTCACTCCCTTCCCGGGCATAATCACTTCGGTGGATGTTATGTCTTTGGTTGAAACAGGTTCCGAGATGTGTGGTTTGAGCGGAACTGATACGTTCGCAGGTGCCGGTGCTGAAGTTTTTTGGAGGGGCGTAGTCGAAGTAAGGGGCTTTACGATGGAGGGTGTGCTCGCGGGCATCGGAGCTCTTTGTTGTATCGGTTGCGGAATAGAAGAAATGTTAGGTGATTCAGGTTTTGTTGCGACAGATACGGAGGGCGCCGTTATAATCTCTGTCTTCGTACTTGCACTTACCTTTTCAAAGGTGGGCACCTTTGGCTTTTCGGTCAGCCCCTTTTTCTCTACTTCCTTTACGGAGCCGGGAGTGGGCGCGACCGTACTGGGAAGTTTGATCGGATCTGAAAGCCACGGATGACGCATTCCTGGCATGTTGCTCGTGTGTTGAGATCCGCTTTTATGAGGCACCACCAGCTCCTCTTTTGGTGGCGGAGGGAGTGGGGCTGCTGATTTTGGTTGGAGCGGCTGTGGCACAGGTTCCGGAGAGATTTTTTGTGGGGAGGGAGTTGATAGTGTGCGCGGCGTCATGGGAGTGGCCTCGGTGACCACAGGGTTTAATGGGATATTCCATAATGAAGAAGCGGCTGCGCGTTCAATTTGGTCAGGCGCATGCGCTGGCACGTTGGGGATAATCGCAGGCGTTGGAGGATGTGGAGTTGGTGGAGTCTGCGCTGCGTCAGTAAATTTTGGCGCACCACCCCGCGCAAGATTATTAAGGTCAGATCGAATGTGTTGAAAAATTTTTTCATCAACCTCTTTTACTATCTCGTCAGTTTCTGATGGACGAAGGTTGAGCTCGCGCATGACCGAATCATGAAATTGTTCTGGATTCAGCAGTCCAACAAGCGTATATGTAACTTGATCTGCGAGGGCCCAAGTAGTTTTATCTTCTAGTTGAAATTTTTCCGCTATTTCTCGGATAATTTCCCCTGTTTTGTCAGACTCAAATACCATGAGTATACTCTGCGGAAGCGTATGCACTATTTCCCTCACTTGAATAAGGGGGTATTTCATAATGCAGAGTTTTCAACTGAATCAAGAATCGTTCGCTCAGCGCCACCCGGATTTTTACCAGTCACTTTTTTCATCTCCACTTTTTCTTGAATTAGCGCGCGCACCTCTATGGAGTTTGAATTTTCTAGTCCTCTTGCGACGCGCCCGAGGCCCTTTTCTTCCAGAGCCTCTTTCACGTCTTTAATGATGTCTCCCGTGGTTCCCTTCTTTGTGTGATATTCATTCACGTATGATTGTAAGACTTCTACGAGACGCTTTTCACCAGCGGCAGAGTGTTGCTGCATAGTGATAATATTTTCCATCTTTCCAGAACTTACAATACCTTCTGCAATCGCGAGACCAACCTTTTCCGCATCTGCCGCTCTATCTCCCACTCCATCCTTATCTGCCGCACCAAAGATTCCCTGATCGTATCCTTGAATGCGCTCGCGATTTGATCGTTTTTTTGCAGATTCGGCCACCTGCTCCATTGGAGTTTTATCTGCAGACTTGCCAAGTTTAGCAAACCTTGGATCAACATCCTCGATACTTTTCGTATTGACGCCTATATTCTTAAATCTGCCATAAAGTGCCTCAAAGTTCTTTGGATCGAATGTGCCGAACGGTTTAAAGTCTTTGAATTTTTCTGCGAGTACTCGCATTCCCGCCATCGCTTTTTCCGCGCTAATAAATGGACTCGAGATAGCGAGTTTTAATTCATCTGCTGAACGCACACTTGCAAATTCCTTCTCAGATTCTTTAATACGATCCTCAGTTTGTCCAAGCGCCGCATTGGCGCCCCTCATGCCATAGTTGCGTAGCAAGCGTGTTCCAATATTTCGTTTTGTACCAGCCTCTTGATCCGCTTTTGTCGATGCCTCGAGTTTGTTATATACACCCTTCAGTCCCCTATCCACGGTGCGCAACTTCCCGGCCTTAACAATGTTTGCCGCTGGGTTAAACAGAGTCTTTTGAGCAATACTTACCGCGGCCATACCCGCACCCAGCGGTGTTGCGAGTGCGGCAACCTTACCTACGACCGCAAATTTTTTACCAAGCTTATCAATAGCGTCTGCCCCTACAATGCCCAGCTGCTTTGCAATCTTTACCCCAGCTTGGAGGAATCCAATGATCATAAAATAACCAACTAAAAAAACTGCGTTTCCAGACGCCCACTCTGCAATCGAGGCCACTCCCCACCCTTGCCCTAATCCTGAAAAGCCATCTTGAAATGCTTTTTGCAGAAATGGACTCTTTGCAAATCGGAGCGTGAGATAAATAAAGAACATATAGATAGGAGCCACGACTGCATAGTTCACGAGATATGTTTTCCATTTTTTGAAAAAACCATCCATGCCAGCGGCGTAGGCAATAACTGCGGCGGGCGAAAAAATCAGCACCATTGATAGTGCAACGATGCGCACCAAAAAAATCACAATACCTGTGAGAAATACATAAATTAGGAGACCGAGCGCAACAAGGGCAAAAATACTATTTACGATCACCGCCATGATTGTCTCCATAAAATTAGCGCTGGTTACAGTGTCTGCGCCGATCTGTACCGAGGTGAAGAGTCGTTGCGGACTCATCGCAGTCATCAGTTCACCGGAAATATCGATATTTCGTAAAGAGGAATCAATATCAAGATCAAAGCCATCGGTTCTTGCGTTTCCATTTCCAATCGCATTATGAAACGCAATAGCGAATACATTACTTGCGTCAATCGGTATTTTCGTGAGTGCGAGGCTAAAATTCATGAGTAGCACTGCAATCACCACGCGCGCGAGCAGTTTATTCGTGTTAACCCCACCAATATCTAATATGGTAGTTACCCCAATATAGAGCAAAATAAATATGAATGCGATGTTGCCAATATCCCTCATTATCATCCACCCCTCATCGATGGAGGCAGAATCGAACATGGCGCCACTGAGCGCAAAAGATGCAAAAATGGTAAATATCTGCCCGATGATCCCTATAATCCACCCGAGCATCCACAGAATTATTCCTAAAAAGTTGGCAAACCAGTATACAAGACATGTACTTAACCAGAAGCTCAAGCCTGTTATTCCGCAAGGATTTGTCTCCCCTATAATCGTTAAATTCGCGTTATATGCGTCACCGCTTTGTGCCAGCGCAAGCGATGGGACAAATATCGCGAGCAACAGCGCAGAGAGAAGAATAGACGTAATAATAGTAGTAAACTTTCGCATTCTATTGTCCGCTGTAGCGAATAAATTCCGATAGACTATCATCTGTAGAAGCAATTCGACGTTCTATGTCCGAAATTTGTGCTTCATTCATAATGGTTTCCGTGATGCGAATCCATTGTTTTGACGCATTCCATAATGACTGCAAATCTCTACCAAGATCCGAGAGTTCACCGATAGAGGTGGCAGTAGAGACCGCAACGTCTCGGAAAGAGCCCAATTCCACGGACTGCAAACGAAGATTTGTGTAAAGGTCTTGGGCATCAAAAGTATTTCCGCCGTAGAAAACGAGCACTGGACATCCTTTAATGGGGGGGCTAAGCGCGCAGCCTCCATTATCGACGGTATAAAGACAACTCGGATTGCTAGGAGAGCACAGCAGCGGGCTGTATGGAGGATCTTGCTGAAGACTAAGTTGCTCGGTGATATATGCCTGAAGAATATTTGCTGTGCGGTCAACCGTAGTGATGGCAGAGGATGTAAGCGATCTGAGCGACTGCTTCCCTGTTTCCACACCTATTGCAGTTCCAGAATCACGTTCAAGATTGCGTGGCCCGGGATCGGATCCCAACAGACCGGACGCATCGTTCATAAGTTGTGAGATTGCAAAATCGGTAACTGCTGTGATAAGTTCTGATATTTCATCCGCATCAACGAGCCAATCCATACTCGAACCCAATGTATCATGGACTGCAGTTACGACTGCTTCTTGCGGAGTAGTGTCAATACAGCGCTCTTCAGTGACCACGGTTCCCGCTGAAGTGGGGTATGTTACGTCTGCGCAGAGCTGGCTGGGAAGTATGCCGCCAGACGCGCTCGCCTTGGAAGTTGCTTCCTCCCGCTCCTGCTCTCCTGCCACGATTGCGGTATCGAGTGCGAGCATAAATGCGCTACTTGCACGATTTTGGGGTTTCATATATTCATGCCACGCTTGCCACCCACCGCTATTGAAATCATTCTGCCAATCCTCCACATTGGCAACGACATCTTCAATAGTGCAATCAAACTGTTCGTATTTATTGCGCCCCGCTCCTCCAAAGAAACTAATATCAAATGCAAATGGGAACGGCCCACAGAGAAGATCCGAGAGTCCAAGTTGATTAATAAATTCTCCCGACGCGTTCACCAGCGCATCTTCAGCAAATTTTTGGAAATCGGTGATGAAAAGTGGTCCTCCGCCTTTCCCGCCTGCGCGTAGCCAATCCACCGTTGCATTAACGAACATGCTCGCGATGCGGCGCGCAAGTGGTTTCATCATCGTATCAAGAAGATTTTCTTTGACATCAAACGGCGTGTCTTCCACAACCCATACCGGCACAAATTGTGCGCGTGACGGCATGGGAGCCGCAACAAGTATGATGCCGAGAAACAGTGCCATCAGTAGGCGAGATGTGAATATGCGCATCATTTGAGTGCCATAATTCGCGAGTAAATTGAGGGACCGTCTTCAAGTGTCTGCATATATCCTGATACCGCAGTAAATTCTTGAATTACGTCGCCGTTCGACTCTGTGATTTGGGAGATATAGTATGCTTGATTGAGGAGAATTTCCGCGGCTTGTTTGTGCAGAGACAACATGACTGCGGGAACCTCCATTGCGAGAAGTGTATCGAGCGTGTTTTGGATAATCGGTTGAATCTGTATCAGTGGAGCAAGATCTTTGCTGTCTGCATTTTTTTGATATGCAAGAAACGCTTGGGATGCGGGAGCTGCCGTTTTGTCGTTAAAAATTTGTACAACGTGCTGCAACTCTTTTGCATATACAGTTGTTGATGCAGTTCGGGAAATACGAAATGTGCTTTCCTGAAATCTGAGCACCGAAGAATAATACGTCTTTTCTTTAAAGTACTTTCTCGCTACCGCCTCTCCGTCAACGCTTCCGCCTTGCCCCACACGCATCTTTTCCTTGAGATACATTCCAATCAAATCATCCACCATGGTGTTTTGATATTCAGTAGATGAGCCACTTCCCTCGTCAAGCGGAGCGACCAAACCATTGAGTGTTTGCTGCCAGTCTCCACCAGTGGTGATGATGGTGGCCTGCTGCGCGGGAAGATTTCCAACAATGAGAGGTTGCTCTGAATTTCTTCCAAATCCTGAAACGTAGGAGAGCGCTTGAGTGCCAAATTGAAAATAGAGTCCGACGCCAAAAATCAACAAAAGTAGCGTTATGCCTGCATAACGCAACACCGCACCAAACCGCAGGTGCCTCCAAACGTGCATATACATTAGTATAGCAGTCGGATACTAGTAATTACGCACTTGTTTTGTGCATAATCACTAATGTTTTTCAGTGTTTTTGCAAACCTTGATAAAGGTTCATCCAATCTGCGAGCGAAAGTGTCTCGGGGCGGCGCATTCGATACTTTTCGATCGATTTTTCTTTTGCGGTTCCCGCTTTCGGCCACTGCAATTTGAGCGATGTGTGAAGCTGTTTTCGTTTTTGTTGAAATGCGGTGCGCGCAATATCAAAAAAATCATCAAGATGTTCGATGCGTGCTTCTGCGAGTGGCGATGTGACGTGTTTTGTGATCGCAATGATTGCCGAAAGTACATTTGGTGGCGGTTGAAACGCTCCTTTCGGAACCGTTGAGATGTACGCAGGATTTCCATAACAATGTGTTGCGAGTCCAAGCAGGTTCATGCCCGTTCCTTTTTTAATATCCGCCATCATGCGATCCGCCACTTCTTTCTGCACAAGCACTACCGTGCGCGTGGGTGCGGGGAGTGAGGCGTGCGACCAGAGTAAACGGAACAGTCGTCCGGTTATCGCGTACGGAATATTTGCAATCACCGCGTATGAAGTGCGTCGTAACTCCGGAACACTCCCCTGCTCCAAGATTTCAATAGCGTCACCGGTGATGAGTGTGAAGTGTGTGTTGCCTGCAAATTCTTTGGAAAGCGCCCCAGCGAGCATCTCATCGCGCTCAATTGCAATCACGCGCGCACCAGAGGCAAGGAGTGCACGCGTGAGCACTCCCTTTCCTGGGCCAATTTCCAAAATCAGCTCACCAGGACGAACATGCGCGGCGCGTATAATATCTGTCAGCACACGCGCAGACGTCAAAAAATGTTGTCCAAGTGGCGGGCGCTTCGCGCGCGCGCGGCGTTTAGAAATAATGGATTGTTTCTTCTTCATACGATTTGGACGGGTACTCCGGAATAATGATGTCGACGAGATGCTCCGGTATTTCTCCAATAAAGCGAGAAGGATCGTTAAATGCAACTTCTCCATTCATCATCCGGCGCATGGTGAGCGTAAGAATGATGCGCTCGCGCGCGCGCGTAACAGCCACATAAAAGAGGCGTCGTTCCTCCTCAATCATTCCCTCTTCTTGCGCGAGCGTATGTGGGAAGAGCCCCTCTTCGAGTCCGGTCACGATGACCACTTTAAACTCAAGGCCTTTTGCGGCGTGCGCGGTGAGGAGGTGCACCGCATCCACCGTGGTGTCTACGAGGTCCTGATCGCTCATGAGTTCCACTTCCTGCAAAAAGTCATCAATAATTTCTATCGCATGCGTATCACGGTGTTTTGCGGCAACGCTCACGAGTTCGCGCATATTTGCGAGCCGCTCTTTTCCTTCAGCATCTTTTGAAAAATACGTTACGTACCCCGCGCGCTCAATGATAAATGTGATGAGATCCGGGAGGTTGGTGGTTGAAAATTTTTCGCTAATTTCCGTGATGATACGAGTGAATTCCTCAATTTTTTTCTGCTCCGAAGCAGAGAGTGAAATGCCCGCAATATACTTATATAGCAACACTTTTCCGATTCCGCGCGGAGGCATGTTCAGAACACGACGCTCGGACACTCCGTCCTCCGGGTTTCGCGCGCGTTTGAGATACGCAAGTACATCCTTGACCTCTTTTCGGTCGTAAAATCGCACTCCCGACACTAATCGATATGGAATCGCGCGCTTCATCAGCGCCTCTTCAATTGCGCGTGATTGTGCGTTGGTGCGGAATAGTATCGCAATGTCGGAATGTTTGTATCCTACGCGAATGGCGTCTGCAATATCACTCACCACCATTGCCGCTTCCTTGCGCTCATCTTCTAATATTTTAATGCGCACCTTTTCCCCTTCTGCGTTGTCAGTGCGGAGTGCGATTGGCTTGCGTTCGGAGTTTCTGGCTATCACACTCCGCGCCGCCTCAAGAATCACCTTGGTTGATCGATAATTTTGTTCAAGCATTATGACGGTAGCGCCTTCGAAGTCACGCTCAAAGTTGAGAATATTTCTCCAGTCCGCGCCTCTCCACGAATAAATTGCTTGATCAATATCTCCCACCACACAAATGTTGTGATGACGCGCGGAGAGTAAACGCGAGAGTTGGTACTGCGCAACGTTCGTGTCCTGGTATTCATCAATGTGAATGTATTTCCACTTGTCCTGCCAATATTCGCGAACATCCGCATGGTCTTTTAGTAGTTGTACAGGTCGGATAAGGAGATCATCAAAATCGCAGTTTTGCATTTTATGCAGCGCCGCTTCATACCCAACGTACACGCCCGCAATTTGTTCTTCATAGGGACTTGAAAACCCCGCGGCTCCGAGTTGCGACACCGGTGTCATTTCATTTTTGAGTTGTGAAATAATTCCGCGAAACCGTTGCGGGTCGTAGATATCCGGATCAAGTTGACGACCCACCATAATTTCTTTAATGAGCTTCAATGAATCTTCCTGATCGGCAATCGAAAAGCGGTCGCTCAGTCCAATGCGGCTTCCATGCGTGCGGAGTATTTGAATACCGAGCGCATGAAATGTGCCAATAAACGGCACACTTCCACTACCATCGACCGTACCGAGAAGTGCATGAATACGTTCCCGCATCTCCCCCGCAGCTTTATTGGTAAACGTGACCGCCAAAATACGGTCCGGAGCGGTCCCTTGGCGGACAATATGTGCGATGCGATGTGCAATAACGCGTGTTTTTCCCGATCCGGCCCCCGCAAGCACAAGGAGGGGCCCTTCAGTTGTTTCTACCGCAATTTTCTGCTCCGGGTTTAACCCGTGGAAAATGTCCATTTATCGTTGTGTAGTAATGATTTTTTGCCCACTGCGCCTCCATAAAAACGGTTGAAAAATGGGGCGTTTTCGGGTATGCTAGTGGGCACGACTGGGCAAGTGCCCACTCATTATAGCGCATACACTGTGTGGACGTTTTGGAAGAACCGGCGCGTAACTCACTTTGCGTATTACTACATCACAACAACTCCATATCGGACTCGCGAGGCGATCAGCGGGTCGTGTGCGGGTTTCAGTGCTTACCCTCATGCTGGGGGTTATCCTGGTTCCTTCTTTGGCGCGAGCGTTTTCCATCGGAGAGTTTTTCCGCACCCTATTTGGATCTTCGGTAGAAACTGTAGACGCATCTTCACTTGCCGCACACCAGGACCCCATCATTTCAAAACCGTTTCTTGAGGCGGTGCGCAACACCAATCCCAAAGCAGCAACGGGAGGGCCGACACTGGCATACACCGAAGAAAACGCCATTATTCCTGCAATTGGGCCACTCGGCACGATTTCTGATGCAGAAGAAACTCGGCTTTCAATCATTACCACCTACACGGTGCGTGACGGAGACAATCTTTCCGTTATTGCGCGTACGTTTGGCATTAGCGTAGGGACCATTTATTGGGCAAATAATATTTCTCGCCCCGAGCTAATTAAACCAGGAGACGTGCTTGTGATTCTTCCGGTATCGGGAGTGAAACACACGGTGGCGAAAGGAGACACCATTGAGTCCATTGCGAAGAAATATAAAGGAGACGTTGAAGAAATTCGTATTTTTAATGAGCTCGCGATAGGGAGCACACTAAGCGTCGGCAAGGACATGATCATTCCAAATGTCGATATGGTCACGCAAGCGCCGTCCGCAGTAGCAAAATCTCTCGGAGTGCGCGGTTCTTCCGCACCAAGCGCACCGGGATATTTTGGACGCCCACTCACAGGTGGGAAAAAAACGCAGGGACTCCATGGATATAATGCCGTAGATATTGCCGCTCCCTGTGGAACCCCACTCTACGCGTCTGCCGGAGGTACGGTCATTATTTCGCGTAACTCCGGATGGAATGGAGGATATGGGAAATATGTTGCCATTAAACATCCAAATGGCACACAGACCGTCTATGGACACATGAGTACGGTGATGGTCGCGCAAGGCGGCGCCGTAGAAAAAGGACAATATATTGGAGATGTTGGAACAACGGGTCGTTCCACGGGATGCCACGTACACTTCGAAATTCGCGGAGCCGCAAATCCGTTCTAGTGATGTATTTCTTGTACGCGAGGGCGAAACTGGAGCGCTTCGAGAATGTGTGCATTTTCAATTGAGGGCGACGCATCGAGATCCGCAATGGTTCTCGATATTTTTTTCACACGATGAAATGCGCGAAGTGACATGTGTAGTTGCGACGCCGCGGTAGCGAGCGTACGAGACGCCACGTCGCTCAGTGCAAGAAACATATCAAATTTTGCGGCGGGGAGCTCACTGTTCCAGAGATATGGAGTATGCGCGTATCGATCACGCTGCATGAGCGCAGCGCGCGCGACACGTTCTTTCATGCGCTCCGACGAGTCCCCTGCGGGGAGCGCGGTAGCGCTTGCGGCGTCCACACGCGGAACGTTTGCCCAGAGATCAATGCGGTCCACTATGGGTCCCGACACTTTCCGTTGGTAGCGCATCAGATCTCTCGGTGAGCACGTGCATACTTCGTGAGCCCCTCGCCTCCCGCACGGGCAGAGATTCATAGCTGCGACCAGCAAAATATGTGCGGGGAATGTATTTGTTGCTTTTACGCGCGCAACAGTCACCATACGCTCTTCGAGTGGTTCACGAAGCGCCTCGATGGAGGCGGTACTGAATTCTGGGAATTCGTCGAGAAATAAAATACCGTGATGGGCGAGCGTAAGCTCTCCCGGTTTTGGCACCGTTCCTCCCCCAACAAGCGCAGCGTGGGATGTTGTGTGATGTGGACTGCGGAATGGACGTGAGCGTATGACGCCGTAGCTACGAATATCCTCGCGCGCGGTGCCCGATACGCTATGAATTGCAGTCACTTCAAGTGCTTCATCAAATGTCATGGGCGGCATAATGCCTGGGATTGCACGAGCAATCATTGTTTTCCCAGTGCCCGGAGGTCCTGAAAGGGCGAGATGATGTCTTCCCGCTGCGGCAATTTCTGCGGCGCGCCTGGCAGACACCTGCCCTTTGATATCCGCAAAATCTACAACCGTTGCAGGGGTGACGGAATGAAATGTGCCACTGGGAGTTGCGGGGATGATGTGGCGTCCCTCAAGGTGATCTATCAGTTCACCGAGCGTTGAAAAACCAATCACGGAAATTCCTGGAACCATCGCCGCTTCCACGCAATTCGTGGTGGGGACGTAGAGTTCGGTGATTCCTGCGCGCTTTGCGGCGCTCGCAAGAATAATAATACCTTTCCCCGCACGCACCGATCCGTCGAGTGCCAGCTCTCCCACAAACCATCTCCGCGCAGGATCAAAGCGAATTTGTTTTCCGGCAAGTAAAAATGCGAGCGCAATAGGCACGTCAAACATCGGCCCTTCTTTTTTGATGTCCGCAGGAGCTAAGTTAATGGTGACACGCGCATGTTTTTTGTGCGGAGGAGTGAGCTTGCTATGTGCAATGGCGGCTCCTACGCGATCTCGAGATTCCTCCACTGCCTTATCGGGAAGACCGACAATAGTAAATCGAAAAAGTCCCGGTGCAAGATCAACCTCAACATCCACGGGATGTGCGACAATGCCTATTGTTTGTACGCTATGAATGCATTGAGCCATAAAAATACCGGCCTAGCCGGTACGCGTGGGTGCGTGAGTGATGCACGTGGTGGCGGCAGGGTTTGCGCGGAGCCGATCTTCCGAAATCTGCTCGCCCCCGACCGCGCATGTTCCGTATATTCCATTTGTAATACGTGAAAGCGCCGCATCAATGTCAGAGAGACGACGCGCGAGACTTGTTTCTACTCCAATGCGATTATCAAATTCTTCATATTCATCCGCGACTTCGCTTTGTTCCGCGCGCGATGCGTTCAGATCCGGAAATGATGGTTCCCATGCGGTAATGTGCCCAACGCCTTCTTTGTGTCCCACCGAGGTAAGCGTACGCTCAATATCCACCTTTTCTTTTATGAGGAGTCCTTGAAATATCGATGTATCCATACCGACATTGTACGCTCCCCTGATGTATGCGAACAACTTACAGATTAATTCGTTTTACACGAAGCAACTGAAGCATCACGCGCATGGCTTCTGGAGACGTGGTGAGTACGACGAGGTTATTATTAAATATTGCGTACGTATAGAGTCCTGGGCCACTTGCGAAGTCGCGGAGCACACGCACATCAATGTTTTCGATAGTATCTGAAGCAAATCCTCCCACTGTTCCCGCGGTTGCGGACGCGTCACTCACCGTGACCGCCATGTTCAGCGCGGTACGTGTTTTTGGCCCCGTTGCCCCGTAGCCTTCGTCCACCGTCCCGCCGCACACGAGTTTCTGATCACATTGATATTTTTTGAGGGCGTCTACGGCAGGTACGTCCATTTTCGTTGACGGTGTATATACGGAAGGAAGATGTCCAATATCCTTAAGGAATGTTTGCAGTGTGGTGACGTCATCCCCCGTGGTTCCGAGTATGATCCATCTCGTGATGGTAATTCCTTCAATGGTGCGCGTCTGCGTTGCTGGCGCGGGAGCAGCAGAAATGCCGGTGATGCGCGAAAAATCCATTCTAATGGAGCGTTCCCACTCTTGCATTGCGCTGCGGGTGCGCTCGGGGGCGTTTATATTGCTCGCAAATAACCATGCGATGTCTGCAGTCGATTCGCCGTACACGGTATACATACTCCATGTTCCCGTGAATGCATCTCGCACCGATTGCGGAGGGGCAAGCGCCGCGAGATGCATAAATGCCCTTACGTCCGCCGGCTCCGCGAACGCGGTGCCACTACGGGTCAACATCAACGGCATGTAGCGAGTCTGTCCTGCGGGGAGCGATAATTTTTTTGCGTCCGCAATATGTTCCTGCAGTGCTTCCGTGTTGTTTGCGGGGAGCGTGTACTCGGTGATTACGTTCGCTTCAATGATGGGAGAGTAGGCAATAGGCTTTACCGGCTCGGGTTCTTTAGTGTACCAACGGTATCCCAAATACCCCCCCGCGCCAACTCCCGTGAGTATCAGAATGACCGACACTGTAACAAGAATTCGCTTCGCCCAGTTTGGTCGGCGAGGAACGTTATATATCTGCGCGTCTTGCTCACGCACTTGGTGATCTTTGCGTGCAATATCAACAACCGTCACATCTTGACGGTTCATGATATAGGCGGCGTCGCTTTTCAAGGTATGAACTGCAGGAATGTTACCGCCTACCTTGCCTCCCGTGGGAGTTATTTTGGTGGGGTCGTTGGGGAGCATGCGATTTCGTTTCTTCTCCACTGGGGCGAGGCTTTTGCTCGAGCGTTGCCACCGCTTTAATAGAGAGGTTTACACGTCCAAGATCATCAATTCCAATGACTTTCACAGGCACGGTGTCTCCCACATGTACAATATCAGTTACTTCTCCGACGCGGTAGGGCGCAAGTTCGGAAATATGCACAAGTCCTTCCTGATTTGGACCCATTTCTACCATCGCTCCGAACTGAAAAATACGCGTGACTTTTCCGGTAAATGTTTCTCCGATTTCCGGTTCTTTCGTGATTGCTTTTACTTGCTGAACCGCAGCATCGAGGGATTCTGGGGTGGGGCTTGAGATGAGTACGGTGCCGTCTTGTTCGATATCAATCTGACAACCGGTTGCGTCAATAATGGCATTGATGATTTTTCCTCCGGGGCCAATCAGGTCGCGAATTTTTTCCGGATTAATCGTGAGCGTGATGATACGAGGCGCGTACGGAGAGAGTTCGGCGCGTGGTGTGGCAATCGCGCTCTCAATCACATCAAGTACTTTGAGGCGCGCCACACGCGCGTCTTTGAATGTATCGCGAATCATCTCCATTGAGATACCAGCCACTTTAATATCGAGTTGAACCGCGGTGATTGCGGTGCGTGTTCCTGCAACCTTAAAATCCATATCTCCATAATGATCTTCAAATCCTTGCAAGTCAGTGAGCACCTTGTACGCATTTTTTGGTCCCGTAAATAATCCCATGGCAATTCCTGCAACCGGCTCTTTTATTGGCACTCCCGCATCCATCAGCGCAATGGTAGACGCAGACACCGATCCCATCGAAGATGATCCGTTTGAAGAGAGTGTTTCAGAAACGATACGAATGATGTACGGAAATGTTTCCGCATTTGGAATCACTGGTTCGAGCGCTTTTTCGGCAAGTGCGCCGTGTCCAATTTCGCGACGTCCCGGACTGCCCATTCTTCCCGTCTCGCCCACCGAAAACGGAGGAAAATTATATTGATGAATGAATCGTTTCTTTTTATCCTCCGTCATCGTGTACACCAGCAGATCTTCCGAAGGAGGGCCGAGCGTAACGCTCGAGAGAATATGTGTATCACCTCGGTAAAAGAGTCCCGATCCGTGTGTGCGCGGAAGCACTCCCGCCTCGGCGGAGAGAGGTCGAATTTCATCAAATGTTCTTCCGTCCACTCGTTTTCCGTCCTCGAGCGCGAGGCGATGCACTTCAGCGTCAAGCGCGTGTTCTAAAATATCTCCAATTAAATCCGAGGCGGCATCCGGATATGCTTCACGTGCCGCGCTGTTCCAGCGTTCTGCCAATGTGTCATACGCGTTGTTCAAATCCGATTTTCCGTGTCCCGCCGCAACAAGCGTTTTGAGTTCGGAGAGAAATTCTTTGTGAAAGAGTTGAACGAGTTCAGGGATTTCAGTGTAGATTATAGGAACGCGCTTTTCTTTTCCCACTGCCGCGCGCACCTCATCCTGAAACTTCGTGATTACCGCAATTTCTTTGAGGCCAAGTTCAATTGCCTGTATGAGCTCATTTTCACTCGCTCCCACCGACCTTCCTTCCAGCATATTCACCTTTCCATCACGCCCGGAAACGAGCATTTCAAATGCTGCGGTCGCGCGCTCTTCTTCCGTGGCGTTAATAACCAAATTCCCATTTACTTTTGCGACGCGCACACTTCCCACTGGTCCATTCCATGGAACGTCGCTGGTATGTAGCACGAGAGACGCCGCAAGGAGTGCGGCCACATCAGGGTGATGCACCTTGTCATATGAAAGTACGAGAATAGAAACTTGAATATCATAGCGCATGCGCTGATCAAAGAGCGGACGAATCGTGCGGTCGATAAATCTTCCGGTGAGAATTGCGTGGTCCGATGGTCGACCTTCGCGGCGCACAAATCGCATGCCAGGCATTTTGCCCGCAGCGTAAAATTTCTCTTCAAAATCAACGGTGAGTGGAAAATACGTTGCTCCCGATTTCTGCGCGCGCGACATCACCACGGTGGCAAGCACCACGGTGTCTCCCCAACGCACAAGCACCGAACTATTTGGCTGTGGAGCCGCATCATTAAATGTGGCGGTCATTTCTTTGCCGCCAACGGTGCACGTAAATTGTTTTCCTCGATTAAGCATTTGCTCTTCCTCGTTTTAGTAAGTAGCGATTTGGTTCAGAGTCTAAGTCAGTGAACTCGTCGCACATTTCTTTTAATTTTGCAGATGAACTGCGCCCAAACGCAACCACTTCCACGCGGCGCCCCTGGTTCTTGATGTATTCTACGAGCGGGAGAAAATCTCCGTCTCCGGAAATCAGCACAATGGTGTCGACGATTTCCGCCGTACGGATCGCGTCCACCGCGATACCAACGTCCCAATCCGCTTTTTTCGCTCCCCCAAAAAACTCTTGGAGTTCGCGCACGCGTGTTTCGATGCCAAGTTTTACGAGCGCATCAAAAAACGGCTGCTCTTCTCCCGTTTTTGTGCGCACAACATATCCAAAAGCGCGAATGAGCTGCCGATTAAATACTGCGGTTTTAAGCACCTCTTTAAAATTCAAACGCGCATTATACAAGCTGCGCGCAGAGTGATACATGTTTGCGGCATCAATAAATACCGCAACACGTTGATCTTTATGTTTGACGCTGGGAACTAACTGATCTTTCTGTTTCGGAACGGCCATTATTTCTTGAGTCCAAGTTTTTTGATCGTAGAGCGGTATATCTTCGGCTCTTCCTTTTCGAGGTACGAAAGGAGTTTACGACGTTTTGCGACCATACCGAGAAGTCCTCTTCGGGAGTGATTGTCCTTGCGATGCTTTTTGAGATGCAACGCAAGTTTGTCAATTTCCTGTGAAATGATAGCGACCTGAACACCCGCCGATCCGGTATCTGTGTCATGCCTGCGATGCGTTTCGATGATTTTTAGTTTTTGCTTCATATCGATGTTTCAGTAGTAGGGTTCAGACAGCCAGTTCTGGCCTCAATGGCGAGATGTACGCGTGCCGAATTGACTCAAGCGTACCATGATTTCCCTTACAATGCAAGGGCTACGGAGCGATATTCAAAAAAAGTGGGACAGCCGACTGGCTGCCCCGTGTTTTGTGGGCGTTGTCGCATCCCTACGACAACATGCCCCATTCCTAGTCACTCCCTTGGTATACAAGCTTGTCGTCGGCATAGATACCGGACTCCACCATTGTTTGCTGCACTGCTCGAATAGTCGCCTTGTGAATAGGGAGAATTCCCGATTCGAGGAGAGAGTACTGTGCGACGGGGATTTTGAGTTCACTGGCCATTTGATCGGGAGTCCACCTAGCAATTTCCCGAAGGACCTTTAATCGTTTGGCAAATAGTAGTCTCTTTGTTTTCTCCACCTGCCACCTCCAATTTCTCATTTTATAGCACAGTTATTGTAAAGAGTCAATAATTTGTCGTGTTTAATATGCGATATTGTGCGACATGGTATACTGAAAGAACCATTTGTTTGCTATGCAATATCTCGACGATTTTTTAGAATATCTCGAAGTAGAGCGGGGGCGCGCTCGCAAAACGATTGAAAATTATCGCCATTATTTGTTGCGATTTACCGAGCTTTCCGGGGTCACCTTCCCTTCCAAGATTACGGACGATATCGTGCGCTCGTATCGCCTCGCGCTGAATCGCACGGTGGACGCGCACGGAGCGGCGCTCTCGCGGAGTACGCAGACGTATCATTTAATTGCACTCCGCGCGTTTCTCAAGTATCTCGCGAAACGCGACATTCAAACGCTCGCTGCCGAAAAAATTGAGCTTCCCAAAACCCAGCAACGCGATTTTGACTTACCCAGTATAGAAGATTTGGAGCGCCTCCTCGCTGCTCCCGAAGGAATGTCCATAAGATCTCTAAGGGACAAAGCGATATTAGAGCTCCTTTTTTCGACGGGACTTCGCATCTCGGAGCTTGCGCGCCTCAATAAAGATTCAATCGATTTTACGCGCGGAGAGTTTTCCGTGCGTGGAAAGGGAGGAAAAGTGCGCGTGGTGTTTCTCTCCCCTCGCGCAACCGAGGCAATCAAGGGATATCTCGAAAAACGCGGGGATATTGAAGACGCGCTATTTGTGGGAACGAATAAGAATCCCGGGCGTTTAACGGTGCGCCAAATTCAGCGGCTTATTTCGCGGTACGCAGTGAAATCGGGTATCGTAAAATCTGTTACTCCACACACGCTTCGGCACTTATTTGCCACCGATTTACTCATCAATGGAGCCGATCTGCGCAGTGTACAGGTGCTTCTTGGGCACTCCTCTATCACCACCACACAGGTCTATACCCACCTCACGGACAGACAGCTCAAAGACGTCCACCAGGCATTTCACGGGCATCGCTCAAAGCGCAAAGGCGAGACATCGGAATAACGTTGTCACGTAACGAGTTTTTGACCATTCGCGCATTGACAAATGTGCTTTTTTGTTATATAATGCTCCGGTAAAGTAAATTCACAAAAACACCGCATCGCGGTGTCAAAAGGAGGGGCAAATGAGCCCACTTATCATTAGTCTTGGTCTCGGGCTCTGCGTGCTCGCAGTGCTCTCGACTTTCATTGGTCGTCGCGGAACAGGAACTCCCAGCGCGACGCAATCTTCACCCCCAGTGAGCATACTGATCCTAGACCAACTGCTCATACTGCGCTACGAAGCGCAGATCGCGATTATCGTTGCGGTGACGTGTGTGTTCTCGGCACTTCTCTATAGTGTGGCGCATGTATTCGGTGTCGTGCTGGCAATTTCCGGTGCGGTGTACTACTCGTGGAGCGTCTCGACAAAAGTGCCATCAGAACCGACGGAACATGCGGGACGCCTGCGATGGTTTGGAAAGCCGATGCGCGTGACGCTCGATTCGGGAAATCGCATTCTGTGGTTGCCCAAATGGGCAATCACGATGGAGATGGTGTCCCTGAAGCGTGAGAAAGTAGAAGTGTGCGTGAATGGTACTTCCGCTGACAACGTTCAGATTCGAGTGCGAGAGATTCTGTGGGTCGAACGGCTCCGGAGGTATCTCTCCACTGTGGGACTCAAATATGAAACCTTTGCAGACATAGCGAAGGGCATCGAGGCCTTCGCGTCCGTCGTGGTGCAGGAAATTATCTCAAAGAGCAGGGGCGTTGAATTCCGTGCTGCGGAACGCGAGCAGCAGCTGATTATGTTGAGCGTGATTATGCTTGAGAAGCCGCCGCACAAGGATGCGAAATTTCTCGAAGAAAACAAGAAGAATCTTACGTTACAAGGAGCTTATTGGGATCCTGTAGCGAAAGACAATGCGCCCGACAACACAGAGTTTCTTGATCATCAAGGATGGATCAAGCAGGGCGCAGAACTGACGTTCTACCGCTTGAACGCCAAATTCATCGAGGAGTATATCGAGAGGGAGGAGAAAAATCAGGATAGTGAAGTAGAAAAGCGCTTCGGCTGCAGAGTAGAGTCGGCCGATCGTGATGATGCGAAGTTCTCCGAGAAGTACGAAGCGGCGCTCGAAAAAGCAGAGATTGCAGCAAAGGAGGCGCAAGGCGATATTGAGCGCGCGAAAAAGACGGTGGAGGTCGCAAAAATCCTTAAAGAAATCGACAAGGACTTGCTCGTCGCCGTGCAAATTCAACAGGAAGTGAGAAAGGGTATTCACATATCCACTGACAATCCAAACTCCCTCGTTGGTGCATTGGCGGCGGCGGGTGCGGCGCTTGGTGTGACAACACAGGGCGCTACTCCATCGCAAACACCGCAAACCCCTGTTCCGCCCCAGCAAGGTGGAAAGGGAAAGAGTGGTAAGGGACAAGGCGGAGGACAAGGAGGGACTCCATGAACAAGACAACGATTCCTCGGATCATTCGCATTGCTCGTGCACTCTTCATTCTGAGTGCCGTTGCGATGATGGTGATGAGCGTCGGTAGTATGACAACAACGTTTGGGGCGAGTGCTGATGTGATGAGACTCATTGCGCAGTACAATCCCCTTACCGACTCATACTACGACTCCGACTGGGTGATTCACTACAAAGGCTCTCCGACGGTTGAAATGCCGCTCGAGAGTCATTGGCTCTTCAGACAGGACGTAGGAACGGTGGTGAGCACGGAATTTCGTCGGTATAAGCCGGGCGACGTTACTCCGTACATCAAGATCGCGAGCGGAAAAGGGAAGGTCATTCCCGTTTGCTCAGACTGCACAAACGAGGAGACCGACTTTCGAGATAGTTCTCAAAATCGGATTGGTGTGTTGGAGTGTGATCCTCCGCCACCAGCCGGCGTTTCATGTTTCAGTTATATGCCGTCGCGTGGAGCGAGGGTGAAATTTCTACCGGATCCGGACAACCCTTATCGCACGTATAGCTTCGGAGTTGATGTGCGGCGAGATAGCTAAGGAGGTGCAAACAACTGGGGCGGGAAGATCCATACGGATCCTCCCGCCCTTTCTTTATTTTCGTGAAATGTCATGGTATAAATAGAGCGCTGTCCATGCATGTCCTCGTAGCTCAATGGCTAGAGCGTTGGTCTTCGGAACCAAAGGTTGGGGGTTCGAGTCCCTCCGAGGACGCAAGGCGTCCGAGAGTCCCGCCGGTGCGCGGGACGGGAGGGACTCGAAAGTCGGAGCGTCCCCGCAAAGCGGGGTGGGATCCGCCAGCTGGCGGGGGGATCGCGATAAACTGTTTGTGTTCTTTTGTTTTCGTGTTTTTGTGATTTAATGTTCTTGTGTTTTCATAATTTAATGTTTTTTTGCTTTAATGTTCTGGTGTTCTTGTGCTTTAATGTTCATGTGTTTTCATGATTTAATGTTTTTGTGCATATATCTTCCGCCTATAGCTCAGCTGGTAGAGCAACTGCCTCTTAAGCAGTGGGTCCTTGGTTCGAATCCAAGTGGGCGGACCCATGAACTACATGGAGTTCATGGCCGTGAACCCAACGTGGTTTACGGTCAATGAATTCCCAATCAATAATGTGATCGATGTACAATAGGAGAATGTACTATACCTATGTCCTAAAAAGTCTCTTGGACAATAAGCTATATATCGGTTACTCATCGGATTTGCGGAGAAGAATGAAAGAGCACAAGAATGGCGGGTCAAAGTCTACCAAGTCACGTCGTCCGTTTGTTTTAATATATTATGAAGCACACAGCGTCATAGATGATGCGAAGTGACGTGAAGGATATTTTAAGACCACACGTGGTAAGAATGCATTAAAGCAAATGCTGCGCGGTGCATTACAAATACGCAACATATGAAATACTCCATTCCAATTGAAGTAACGCGCGTCCTCAACATACTTGAGGAAGGTGGTTTTGATGCATACATTGTTGGTGGATGTGTTCGCGATTTACTCCTTGGCCGCGCCCCCGCTGATTGGGACGTAACGACAAACGCAAAACCAGAAGATATTCAAAAGTTATTCCCCGACCACGTCTACGAAAATAATTTCGGCACGGTCGGCATAAAAACGGGAAGTGAAGATGAAACACTCGCAATCATTGAAGTGACTCCGTACCGAACCGAACAGGGATATGCTGATCGCCGCCGCCCCGACGCTGTGGAATTTGTCGATTCGCTTGAGAAAGATTTAGCACGTCGCGATTTCACCATCAATGCAATGGCAATGTGTCGCGTAAAAAATGATTTTGAAATTGTCGATCCATTTGGTGGAGAGAAAGATTTGGCAAAGAAGATTGTAAAAACCGTGGGAGATCCTGCTGCACGACTTTCCGAAGACGCGCTTCGCCTTATGCGTGCAGTACGCTTTGCTACACAACTGGATTTTGCCATAGCGTCCGAAACCGCAAATGCCGTGCATAAATATTCCGCACTCCTCAAAGATATTGCGATGGAGCGGATTCGCGCGGAATTTGACCGCATCATTATGTCCGAGCATCCCGAAGTGGGTGTGCAACAACTCGAAACGCTCGACTTAATGCAATACATCATGCCAGAACTCTGTGAGGGCATTGGTGTTGGTCAAAATTTGCATCACATCTACACGGTGTGGGAGCACAACGTACGTGCGCTCAAATACGCGGCGGAGCAAGGGTGGTCACTTGAAGTACGTCTCGGCGCACTGCTTCACGACGTTGCAAAACCACGCACCAAAAAAGGCGATGGAACATATTCCACGTTCTATAATCACGACATTGTGGGTGCGCAAATGGCGCGTCCACTACTTGAGCGTATGAAATATTCAAAGTCGGTGGTAGAAAAAGTCACCAAGCTGGTGCGCTTTCATTTGTTCTACTACAACGTTGATGAAGTGACGCCCGCGTCAGTACGACGCCTCATTGCGCAAGTGGGAGTGGAAGATATGGAAGATCTCATTCGCGTGCGTATGTGCGACCGCATCGGTTCGGGCGTACCAAAGGCAGAGCCATATAAATTGCGTCATTTTCGTTTCATGGTGGAACAACTCCAGCGCGATCCAATATCCGTGAAAATGCTCAAGGTCACTGGAAATGATCTTATGAAAGAGCTCTCACTCTCCCCTAGCCCGCGCATTGGTTATATATTGAATGCACTTCTTGGCGCGGTGCTCGACGAGCCAAAGAACAATACGAAAGAATATCTCATGGATCTCGCAATAACATTGAACAAACTGGATGACGTAGCGCTGAAGAAAAAATCAGAAGAAGCAAAATCAACATCCGCAGAAGTTGAGGGTTCTGAAGTCGAAAAAATAAAAAAACGCCACAAAGTGAAATAGTGGTAAGTACTGTTACGTCGTTAGGATATCTTTTGCTGCAACTATTTGACTTCTCATGCGCTTTCTGCTTTCCTTCGTCTAGGAGTCTTCCAGGAAAAAAGGAGGTCTTATGTTGCTCCGCATCACGATCCAACAACAATCACGAGACGCAAAAGGCAAAGCAACTTGGGAAACAATCTCGACAACAAACATTGAAACCGACGAAAATCCCCCTTCTTTAACACACAAAGATTGGGAGAATATTTTCACAACCCTTGCATTTCAGGGAAAAACTACCGGACTCCTTGTAGCACTTCGAAATGGGAAAGGAAGAGCGCATGGCCAAACAATGTTTGATGGTTTTAGCACGGGTGGCATAATTGGCAGTCTCAATCAAAGATTTAGGAGGGCTAAGCTGCCCTACAAGATTCGCACCGAAGTGTATCGCGGAGATTGTTTCAATAATGACTATATAATCGAAAGGGTGCCGACACTTGAGTAGTGCTTCAGAACCTTGGAGTGCCTAACCAGCACTCCTTTTTTTATTCAAAAAAATACCGAGTTATTCAATCCAAATGCAGACGCATCAGTTTACTTTTTTCGCACTCTTTTGTTTATTCATTCGGGCCGCCCACAAAGTGGGCAGGCTGGGAATCCCTCGCTTTATCTGCTCGGCCGGGGCTATGCGGTGCTACGCACATCGCTCGCCCTTCGATTCCCAACGCAGGTAAAGTAGTTTACCTGCTGCACCTCCTTCACTTCGTTCAGTCGGGACGCTGGGAATCGAACCCAGTCTATACGAACCCGAATCGTATGTACTACCGGTATACGACGTCCCGCACATTAAAATAGGCATTCTTTCTTCACGATTACTGGTCGGGCTGCTGGTCTTCCTCGCTCCATCAGCTCGGCCGGGGCTTTGCGGTGCTTCGCACATCGCTCGCCCTTCAATTCCCAACAGAGGCAAAGCAGTTTGCCTCCTGCTTCCCTCCAAAAACCGGTCGGGCTGCTGGGAATTGAACCCAGTCTACATGTTCCCAAAACATGCGTACTACCGGTATACGACAGCCCGTTAGTCACCGCGAGGTGACGATACTTTCAATACAAGTGGTGCCGACTTCAATAGCTTATCTCTTAGAAGTGCGGCCGACAGCCCGATAATCACCGTAAGGTGATGATATTCTCAATACGGGTGGTGCCGACTTCCTTAATTTATCTCATAGAAGTACGGCCGACAGCCCGAGAGTCACAGTAAGCTGGTATTTCCCCTATCAGCTAAAAGCTCCAATATCAGAGCCTCCGCGTTTCACATGAAACATCAGAGTTCACAAGGAATGCGCTGTATTATAGCGGTTTTTCTAAAGAAATCGAGCATGACCGTTATCACCTCAAAAGACAGCTCGGCATCATCCGGGACGAGACCCTTATGAGTCAGAATCTCAATCCCTCGTTTCACATGTAACAATTTCAGCGAATTCACTCGGTCAGCCGCGCCAGCGAGCAAATTATTCCACTCCTCGATCTGCGTTTCAGAAGAAGATTCCCCAGTCTCATTGATATTCCAGAATAAAATCTTTCGACTCTTTTTCCCCTCGGAAAGTATTCTCCATCCTCCTCTGGCAACATTGCCAAGCCATACAAGTAAGCGCGATCTGTCGCTGGCGTAATAGCCGGGACTATATGTTTCATGGGAAACACTTTTTACCTCGATAAAATAGAAGCAACCATGATATCGTGAAACAATATCAATTTCAAAGCCATATCCAAGAGCGTTTTTTGCGACGATAGAATGCCCTTGTTTCATGAGAAACAATCGGACAATATCCTCTCCTACCTCACCAACGTCCTTTTGAAGGCTCATAATATCAATAGTTATCCACGGTTCATACACACAAGGGTCAAGGCCATATGTCCTTATCCTACAAGACATTTAAGGTCAGGGACACTGGCCTTTATATTTTAACACACAAGTTATCCACAGTAGCTGTGTATTTCACGTGAAACCATAACCTCCTTATTATTTCCGCCTACTGACTGTTGGTATTAGGCGTAACTTCGGATCTTCTTTAGCGACATTGTCTATAATATCAATATTGTAATAGTTTTGAGTGTTTCACATATTATTTGTGCGACATACTAAATCTAAGAGAGTCTTGATATGTACGAGTGATTATGGGTAATCATTTGTGGTGTTGCACGTGAAACGGTTCTCTTTTTATAAAATTCCAATGATATATTGTCTTATGTGTAGCGTGAGTCTGTAGTTGCGGCAGTAATTCTCTTTAATATATTGAGGCAGGGATTTGGAGGCGTCGAATGAGCAAGAAAGTCAAAAGATCCAAATTGTCGGATTCAATGATGAAGATTGATGTTGAATTTACTGCTTTGGCGGCAAATTCTTAAATTCTTTATGGAATTATATCAACAAATTACAAATATAAAAAGTGAGAGCCCCACGCGGAATTTCTTCCACGAGGGGCCCTGGTTGAGGTTCTTGACCTCAGATATTCTTGATCGCCCTGGTGAGGAAATAGCGGTCCTTGGCGTAGTAAACTCGCTTCGCCTTCTCGAAAAAATTGAAGATCTCTTCGTCCAGGTTGCCGGAATGACTTTCCCGATACCTGTTAATCATCCTGAAGATGATTTCGAGGAGAGCACCCGCTTTCCGAGAGTTGTTGGGCGTTTCAATGATTCCTTTGGTCCGAAGATTCTCTTCGATTCTCATGTGACCTTCGCGCGTGTCCGAGAGGTAGTAGATCAAGACCCTCTTCTTCCCGTTTTGGGTTTCTGTGAGCCCCTCGATTTCCCAGATCTTTGCGCTGGGATGTCCTCTCCTCACGGAGATGATATGGACGTTGTAGGAGAAACCCGGTTGGTTTTCACCCTTGGCCGTCAGAAAACTCACCGTCCGCACCCCCATGTTAGTGTCGAACAGAGAGAGCATCAGATCGAGCTTCGAGGGTCCTTGGACAATAGCGAACTCTACGTTTTGGCGTGCCATACGGCACCTCCTTCTCAATGTGTTGTGAATCCAATGTGCTGTGAATCCTATGTTGTGGCAGGATTCTAACCACCTGACCCATCACGGAACGACCTATCCATTCGAATAGGAATTATACCTATATATTATACACATTATCAATTATATTGTCAATAGCAAAAACAGTAAGTTCAACAAGTAAGTGCACCGCCCTGTAATCTGAAAGGGTGATGACATACAAGCATATTTCAGTAGAGGAGCGGGGGCACATACAACGTGGTCTGTGGGAAAAGAAGTCGATGTATGGCATATATAAACGGTTTGCAAGAATGTACAAAAACATTTGATACGGGGGTTGTCCAGATAAGATACGTGGAAGAAGTTAGAACCTGGTGAATTGTTGCTTATTCGCGTCAAAAAATGTAATGTGTTTTTGGAAACCAAAATCTTTACAAAGGGTGCTATAAATGAATCCATACATCGGCATTACCGACTTCACGGATTTCGGACAAGTTCAAGAAATGTTACGAGTATTCAACGCTCATCGATCGCATGAATCGAACAGGGTGTTGCATGTCGGCATCATGATGAGTCATAAGACACTCCACGGCATTCCGAGCAAGTGGCAAAACGCTTTTCCGCCAAAAGATCGTATCGCGAGCATTTTCTCCTTGGACGAAGTATACAACTGTCTGCACTACGTGGATTATGACAACAACCCCGATCTTTGGAAAAGTCTCGCAACTGCGATTTCCTACGGAGGTATCGGTATCCACGCTCTTCAGCTCGATATGATCTGGCCGGATCCTGGCGAGATTGCACGCGGAGTTCGCACTTCACGCAAGCAGATTGAAATTGTCCTCCAGATTGGCAAGAACGCACTGGAGGAAGTCGACAATGATCCACGGAGAGTCGTCGAGCGTCTCGGCAACTACGAAGGCGTGATTCACCGGGTATTACTCGACAAAAGTATGGGAAAGGGTCTCGGCATGGACGCCGACGGTCTCATCCCATTTGCGCGAGCGATCAGGGAGAGTTTCCCAATGTTCGGG
This sequence comes from uncultured Candidatus Saccharibacteria bacterium, assembly GCA_964354975.1. Classification (GTDB taxonomy): domain Bacteria; phylum Patescibacteriota; class Minisyncoccia; order Ryanbacterales; family HO2-45-13; genus CAYHBS01. The sequence goes on along the minus strand of CAYHBS010000002.1, from coordinate 23,163 downwards.
ATCGGCGCCGCCGGCGGTCTCGGGCCGAAAACGATTCAGTTGGTCGCGCCACTTGTTGCAGAGTTCCCTGATTTGAGCATTGATGCACAGGGTCAGCTTCGCCCCAGCGGAAGCGCTCTCGATCCAATTAATTGGTGCATGGCGGGAGAATATCTCGCCAAGGCCTTACAGCTCCTTGCTTGAAATTTAACGTTAGTAAACAGCTCTCGGACGCTTATGCGAATGAGAGCTGTTTTTTTATTCTTCCATACTATTCTATGTCTGTGGAGCTATGTAGAGGACGTTCGAACTTTTTGCGCGAATGCAGCGAATGAGGACGAACTAAAGAATCTTCACGATCTCATGAATGAATCGTTACGAGAAGCCGCGTGACCTGTTACTCTTCCTCCTGCTCGACTGATGATGACTCGAAGAAGAGCACACGGAAGAGCTCCAAGAGTTCACTCGCACTGCGCCGCGCGTCTGCTGTGCTAATCTCTTCTCCGAATTCCTCTTTCCACATCACTTGATACTCGACGATATCTTCGTCTGTCAGTTCCATGCTCCAGTATAGAAAGAGCGAAGGAAGCGTGAAGGATGGAGATGTTGGCGTGCGAGGCAACCGTAGATGATCCTTGACGCTTTCTTGAATCGCCCCGGATTTTCCGGAGGCTTTCTCAATGTGCTGTGAGTCATTGGCGAAAAAAAATGGCGCACAGAAACGCCGTATGCTCACCGATCTATGACTGGACCTGGCTCCAGAAAATCAGGTGTTGTGTGCTTCAGCCGTGCAACGACGCCCGGGTCAGTCGCGAGTCGCCGCCCGTCGTGCTTCTCGAGATCGCGAATAATCAAGGTGCGGGTTGCCGGGTCAAATAATTTGACTTGTTCCTCGCTAAGACGCGCGGTATGGTTGGACGGCATCAGATCGGCCGCCAAGACAGCCGCTACCCGCTGGCGCCCCTCGAGCCATTGTCCTGCGGCGCTGAGAGCGACTCGGGCGTCATCTTGTTCCGCCTTTGCCGTCGCTGCCTGAAGTAGCTCTTCTGTCCCGTCGATCGGCCGCTGCAAGATGTAGGACAGGCCAAGTTCTCGCTCGAGCGGTCCGACGTCCCCCCTCGCTACACCGGAGAGGAACGCATTGTAGCTCTCGTGGCTCGGTGAACCAATCAACGGCCCCACCGTTTTGAGCAGCTGGTATCGATCCAAAAAGGTTGGGCCATACACGCCAATGCCCGCAGTTCCGAGGCCAAAGATCAGTAGGATGGTGATCATTGGGACACTGCCACGCTTTCGGGCGGCAAGAGAAGCACCGCCCAGCAGTAACAGCGCGCCTACAAACAACAGTATCCACGGCCCGATCTCTTCAATTTTCATACCTTGGCACCCGACCTATCGATGTGAGCCTCTTTGCTCATCCACCGTACACAGCCGCGCATGCGTGCACCTGCCACGCAGCGTGGTTTGACAGTTGTTCAACGACTTGCGTTGGTAACGCGGTGAAGTTTGTCTTCACCTCATTCATTGCGAGCGCCTGCGTGTCATCGCCGAGTTGACCGTAGTATGTGTCCGCCTGCTCCAGATGCACTCCCGCGGCGCGTAGAAAGTCACATAACCCCCCGTAGTCATCTGACCCAGGGACGTCACGCTCGTTGCCATCGGCGAGTTCTGCGAGCCGATGTCTCGGTATGCCAGTGACAAAAGATTTTCGGGTCTGATTCACGCGAGCGAAGATGAGCTTTCTCCGAGCCCGGACGGGATGAGTGCGCAGCAGAGTATCGATGGCAGGTGTCTTTAGGCCGTCACGGAGAGCCGCTGCGAACCACGAGGATTCAAGTTGGTCGATCACCTCCTGACGAGCCCACCGATTCTGTTTGTTGTTCATCACGATCATGAGTCGGTCCAAGATCCGCCCACTCGCAATCCAGATACCTAGGCCCTTTACTGTCGACCATCCTGGCACGAGACTCCACCGTGTATCTGCTGTGCCAGCGTCACTGACGATAAGATCCCAAGCCGCGAACCGGCCGGATCGCAGGAGCGTCTGAATCCCTAGATTCTCCAGCACGCCGCCATCGGTTAGGAAAAGGTGTTTCGAACCCGCAAGTCCCTCCGTGAAGCGTGTACCGGACGGAAATCGTCCGTGGCCCAGCCGAAGCGGCGGTAGTCCAACCGGGAATGCCGCAGAGGCAGCCACTGCGTACGCGACCGGGAAGTTGTGCCACGGGACGACATGCTCAGGCGTTGCGCCGGGCACTTTTAGGCCCCAAGCAGAAAATCCCTCACGCGAGAACTTCCCTACCTGGCCGTTGTTGAGGATTGACGTGTTCAGGCATAGCGCCGGGCGCTCGGGCAAGCCAGAGAGCGTCAAGCCTTTAAGGAAAATCCGGTCGAACGTGTCGCCGATCACGTGCGTCCGGGTGTATTCGAGCCACGGGAGGAACGTTTTCGCCAGCGAGGGGCGAAGCGAACGTAGGATGAAACCTCTCTCGAGCTCCGTCTTCATGCTTGCCAGGAATGCGTCTTCTGACTCACCCCTGGCGCGCGCCGCGAGCCAGGCGCCCCCGAACAACGACCCGCCAGAGACCGTCGAGACAACATCGATTCGCTCGACGAGATGGAGATCGGCTATCGCCCTGAGCGTTCCAGCGTGGAAGGCGGCGGCACGAGAGCCGCCACCCGACAGTGCAAGCCCCAGGTCGTACATTGTCTGTCTTGTGTGCGCAGTAGGTACGTCGCGTCAAGTGTGCCGACGTCGACTGCCCCCTCGAGCCGCCGTTTAATACGACGGTTTCAGCCGTTCTGTCCAGGGCTGTCCGCGTCGTAAGGGGAATCCCCTATTGCTTCGCCCGAGATAGGCACGGCACAATCCGTGTCGTCGTTTCGGGGATGTGGAGTTTGTTATGCCCGTTCAGTGTTTTGTGACTCGCAGGCTCGCCTACCGCGTTTGTTGTGCTGTCGGCGCTCTCGCGCTTTCAGTGCGCTTTGCTGCTGCTGAAACGGCGCCGATGGTGGCGCATTTCATCGACGTAGGCCAAGCGGATGCCACGCTCCTCGAGTTCCCGTGCGGAGCGGTGTTGATCGACGCCGGCGCGAGGGATCAAGAGAAAGCCGACGCACTCGTGGCCTATTTACAAGCCTTCTTCGATGATCCTCTTCACACCGCACTTCACCACACGCTCGACGCCATCATCATCACGCACAACCACATCGACCATACCCGGGCACTGCGGGAGATTGTCGAATCATTTACGGTGGAACGTTTTATCGACTCCGGCCAGAGCACCGGCACGGGAACTGGGGAGCCCAACTGGGTGAGGAACAACGCCGAAACACTCCACATCGAGACGCGCCAGGTCGCCGACTCCGAAATCACCAGACTTCCCACGCGCACAGGGCTAACGGATGACATCATCGACCCGATCGATTGTGGCGATGTGAACCCGCGGATTCGTATTCTGTCAGGCCGGATGGATGACAATCCCGGATGGCCACAAGGCGAATGGGCGAACAAGAACAACCATAGCCTCGTAACGCGTGTCGACTACGGGGAGTCATCCTTTCTGTTCACGGGCGATCTCGAGGAATACGCGATCGGCACGTTGCTCGATTGGTACAGGGGGACAACGACGCTCGACGTCGACGTCTACCATGTCGGGCATCATGGATCGTATAACGGGACTACGAGGAAGCTGCTCGAGGCGATGACGCCTGCGATCGCCGTAATTTCAATGGAGGACGCGGAATACGGCCGCTCGCATCCACAAGAGAAATTCACAGGGTGGCAGTTTGGGCACCCTCGACGGGTCACCGTTGACCTGTTGACTCAATCAATCGCTACCGAGCGGGCGACGAAGAAAACCGTATTGGTCGCAAACGGCGTCCGCGATTTCTCACCGGTTCAGGTAGAGAAAGCGATCCTGGCGACGGGATGGGACGGCACTGTGCGCATCCAGGCAACGACCGACGGGCGCTACGACGCCGTGATTGAGCGGTAAACGACGGTCGCTCAGTTGCCACTCGGCATCTGTCCCCCGCCGTCGTCCGGTGGGCTCCGCCACTATTCCGCGGATACATGTGGTATCCTCGATCAACAAACTCGGCGAGCCGTTGGCACAGAGGGAAGAGATGAAAGTAGTTCAGTGCTGTCCTACATGTGAAAACCACGAAATCGAGTCGAGCCCAGACGAAGTTGGCACTTCGTATCTCTGCACGATGTGCGGTGATCACTGGCGGGTTCGGAAATGTCCGCCACCCTGCTCGGGGACGCTTGTATCCCAACTGGCAGAGCGCAATGCCTCTGGCTACGTCGACGTTCATGAAAAATGCGACACTTGCGGTCGCGGATTCTCACCCACGGTGGCTACGTACGACTGACGAGAACGCATGCGGTGAAATCTTGTAAGGATCAGCGTGTGCACTGATGATCTGACCGGGCTCGATCACCACGACATCTATCTCCGGCTTGCCGTGAACGGACGAACGTCCGCGCCGTTCAGTGGCCGGACTCTCTGCCACCCTACCCCTGCAGCGCCTTACAGCGCCGAGATCATCCAGCGATCCCGAGAGCGCTACACGCGCCGGCGAGAAGTCGTCGAGCGCGGGGCCGAGCGGCACTACCTCGCGTCCCGAGGCGTGCCGTGTGACCCCGTATCGGCGTCCAAGCGTGACCCCGACCATGCCCGTGCAACCGAGCGTGGTTACTGAGGATCTCAAGCACCGGGTGGGGTCAAGATTGCGCGCCGAAAGGGGTCAAGGTTGGAAGCTGAGCCACACCGTAATGGCATCAGGTTCGGTGGGCGGATACAAAATGACCAATCGCTGCAGAGCGAAGACGGAGAACACGCGTAAGACATCATAAAGGAGATAAGCATGAGCTGCGGACGCAAGCCTATTCACTGCATCCTCCCGCCGTACGTACTAGACAAGATGGCCGAGTCACCGATCCCGGCAGTGCGTAAGCTGGCGATCGAGGCCATCGCCCGATCCGCGTCGTTGCGCGCAACGCGCACCGCGCTTTCGCAGTTCGCGATGATGGCCGCGGTACCGTCGCCAGGGGCCAAGAAGGATCGGCTGATCTACGACATGCAGAAGCAGGGCTCGTCGCTTTTGCCCGGCAAGCTTGTGCGCAGCGAGGGTGACAACAAATCTACAGATCCCGCCGTGAACGAAGCGTACGACTACTCGGGCGCGACCTACGACTTCTATAAAAAGGTGCTCAACCGTAATTCACTTGATGACCGCGGAATGTCACTCATCTCAAGTGTGCACCTCGGAAACAAGTACAACAACGCGTTCTGGAACGGCGAGCAGATGGCGTATGGCGATGGGGACGGCGTTATTTTCAATCGGTTCACGCGGTCGATGGACGTAGTGGGTCACGAACTGACGCATGGCGTGGTGAGCCACACGTCGAACCTGGACTATCGGGACGAGTCGGGCGCGCTCAACGAACATTTTGCTGACGTTTTCGGGACCCTCGTCAAGCAGTGGAAAAGGAAGCAGACGGCCACGAAGGCTGACTGGCTTATCGGCCCCGACATCATGGGTCCGGGCACGACGGCCAAGTCGCTGCGGACGTTCAAAGAGGGGAAGGCTTACGAGAACGATCCGAATCTAGGGACCGACCCTCAACCGAAGCACTTGTGTGACAAGTACACAGGCCCTGCAGATTCGGGTGGCGTGCACATCAACTCGGGCATCCCCAATCACGCGTTCTTCCTCACGGCGACGGCGCTCGGTGGCAACGCGTGGGTCAGGGCCGGAGCAATCTGGTACCAGACGTTGCTGGCGCTGAATAAGCAAAGCGATTTCGCCGAGATGGTTGCGATGAGCACGCGGATGGCCGCGGCCATGGGCACGACCGAAGAGAAAGCTGTTGCGAAGGCATGGAAGGCCGTCGGTTTTTGATATGAGCCTGCGGCAGATCCATTTCCGGCAGTCTGGCGGCTTTGCGAACCTCTCGCGCGGTTGCGATGTCGCAGCGGAGGAGCTGGTCGCCGCACATCGTCTCGCCATCGAGCGCTTTGCAAGCAGCGCGAGATCAGACGTGTCTGCCGCGCGGTCCTCTTCAGCGAGGGATCAGATCGTGTACGAACTCGAACTCCACACCGGTGTGGACGTGCGCCGGTTCGAGTTCGACGAGATGTCTGTACCCGATGGGCTGGGTCCGCTCCTGGAGTGGCTGCAGCAGCGCAGCCGGCCCGTGCCTCCGTAAGGCCGGGTAGTGGAGTCAACCCAGCGCTGTCATCGCAAAGTAGAAATGTCCGGTTCCGTGCAAAATCGCGCGCCGAAAGGGGTCAAAGTTGGAAGCCGATTCACAGAAGGAAGCGAAGGTCGTGATCGAGAGCTGGCGACGGGAGTACAACGAGATCAGACCGCACTGTTCACGGTCACACCGGAGGAACGTAAGCGTTCGACCAACTGCCGATAAGGCTTGAGACCGGTAAGGCCGGCTATGCCGAAGCGACGCGGGTCTCGCTCCGAGGTTCGCGCGCCGCGGCCCACGCCCTCGGCGTGAGCTCGCCGATGCGCTTGTTCGGATAGGTTGCCACCGTGGCGATCACGTCGCGCAGGTAGGCGTAGGGATCGATCCCGAGTCGCTTGCAGCTGACCACCAGCGAGTACAGCACGGCCGCTCTGCGTCCGCCCTCGGCGCTGCTACGACGACTGTACGGGCGGCGCTCCGAGCAGGTGAGCCCCGAGCAGCTGCGCTTGGATTTCGCCAAACTGCTCGACGAAGCGCTCGCTGCCGCGGCGGCCGAGCTGGCCGAGCATCAGAGCAAGGACTCGCAGCCCGAGGACGACGCGTACTCGGTCAATACGCGCGCGCTCGGCAATGCACGAGTTATCCACGACCATACCAGCGACGTCGACGCGTGCTCGTCGCATCGAGTCCGCCCACGATCATCACCATCTCTTCGTAGCTCAGCACGATCGTGCGATCGCGAGACTCGGGCCAACGAAACGTCCCTTTCTCGAGCCGCTTGGCCGCGACCCAAACGCCGGACGAATCGAACTGAAGGATCTTGAGTCGGTTGTGCCGGGCATTGCAGAAGACAAACAGCTGTCCGGCGCGCGGATCGATCTCGAGTCGACCCGAGACGATGGCCGAGAGGCCGTCGAACGACTTTCGCATGTCCGTGGCACCGGCAACCAGGTAGATCGGCGTCTCGACGGCGAGCGCGAGCACGCTAGGAATCCAGGGCCGAAACGAGACTCTTCACGCGCGTGGTGTCGGTGTCGATGGGCAGCCGCAGCTCGCGCCCATTGCCGAGCACGATCTCGATCCGGGCAGCGACGCCGCCGATCGAGGTCCGTAGCGTGACGGGAATCAGCGCCGGTCTTGGATCGGCGCCACCCGCTTCGTCGCGACGGACAACCGTTTCTCGCGGGCGAAGTCGGTTTGGGTCAGACCGCTGGAATCGTAGGCACGCAGCAGCCGATCGATCTCTTCACGCGCGCGGCGACCTCGGGGGCGATGGGGCTTTGCTCGGGACATCGGTTACCTCCGATGCCCTCACACTTACGCACCGCAACGCGCCTTCCAAGATGCGGTTGGTCGGACGCTCACCGAGCGCGAGCACTTCGTAGCGGTAGTGTCGGTGGCCTTAGCCAGACAAGCGGTCGGAGTCTGGCTTCCTTGCGCCACGGATGTTGCATGACATCGCAGCGTCGCGGCTGCGTACTTCCCCGGTCGCCTTGAGCTTGAGCGCTTGACACCTCGCGTCCGGCGGCACGGTCGCGGACATCGTTTCGGAGATGAGGGGGCGGTCGTCGGTCTGTGGGAGGCCGAGATCGTGCCGCTCCTCCATGCCGACAGCAAAAGCGTGTTGCAGGCGACCACGGTGCTCGAGGAACTGGCGTGCGCTTCCACAAGGTCCACAAGGTTTAGACTTTACGGCGCCCCCAACGGCGCGGTAACATTTGTTGGAACGATCTTTTGCCCGCGTACTCTGATTACCCTGCACAGTACGTAGTGCGCCTCATCCGCTGACGACGCACTCAAGCAGGAACATCGTCGTCTCCTCCCGCCCGATTCTCGGGCGCGCAGACGATGACCTCAGATCCCTTCACGCGGTATGGGGGTACGGCGAGCAGTTACGAACAATCTAATCTTCCTTGAATCCTGACTGAATCGCCCCTCCTCAGGTGGGCCGGGGAAGTCCCGTAGGGGAAGCTTGCGGTTTTTCTTGCCTGACTTAGGTACAATTTCTCTGAAGGTGGCGGGTGCGGAGAGGCTTGTCTCGCCGAGCGCTAGACAAACCCCTCCGCACAAAGGAGGAGGGAGGTGCGAAAAGTGGAGTTAGTGTACTTGGCAGGACTGATGGTCTTTGTAGGAGTGCTCGTGGAAATCGCCTATTGGCGTACCCTGGACGAGGACCTCTCGGAAGTTTTTGATAATTCTGAGGTTAAGCGCCCGTTTCGCCTTCCTGACGGATCGAGCAATAGCCGCGCAGTCTGACGATCCATTGCAAGAACAGCCGGCCACCTAAGGCCGGCTTTCTTCGATGACACCTCAATCCCTCTTGGCACGGCACTCGCGACTTGACCTAGCACGGTCATCTGAGAACATTGCGCGCCCAAGGGGGGCACAACTTCCCTACCTTCGGGGGTCAGACCTGCTGGCACGGCGAGGCTTCGCCGTGTCGTGTATGGAGCAACGGCGTGTTCACGCGCCGAGTACGGAGTGTGCGATATGCGATCGTTTGGATTGGGGCGTGCCAAGCGGGGGGAGAATCCGCCGATCAGGCGCTGGTTTTCGCACAAAGACAATCTTGATTTCCGTAAGAATGTGCTACCTGAATTCGTTGAACCCAACGACGTCGAGCTGGCCCTTAAATTTCCGCCGGGTATCTCGTCTGCGGAAGAAAAAGTGCTGTACGCCCTCTGGCATGAGGGAGACCAGTGCTTCTGCAACCTCCGAATTCTTACCGGCTTAAGCGATGCCGAACTGCGCCGAACTCTTTCGAGACTCGTAAACCAGTCTCGGGTTGTTGAACGCAAACCAACGCGCCAAACGGACAGATACTCCGGCCAAGAATGGTGTTGCTTCGGGCTTGCTGCTTAGCGTGCCGCCGCTAGCGCGATTCGCAGTCGCCCGCACGTATAAACGTCGCACCCCCTCCGTAAATCGATCTTCGGGGTGTCGATCCTAAATGTTCACGACCTTTGAGATAGTCGCCATAGCCGTCCTCACGGCAGGTGCCGCTATCTGGCAAGCACTCAGTGCGCGCGTACACGTCACCCACGTTCCATGGTGGACACTCGTCAGGAAGGACTACTTCGGTCGCGTTAGAGTCCACGTTCTATGGATGCTTTTCTGGGTCGCCGAGTCGGAACTCTTCGTTTTCTTTGTCGCGATCTGTCTCAAATTTTTACTCCAGAACTACTTGATGACAAAATTCGCGATCTCATTCGACCCGCTGCTGTTCCCCACAGTGCTTGTCGCGTTCGCCCTCGCGATTTACGTTGCGGCGACACAAAGAGCGCGAGTGCTTCTACATCGCAGCCGCCCCCCGATGCCACTCCCTCCTCCCGAGCAGGCCATCCGCTATTTCGGCCGATTCGTTCTGTTTCTCAAGGCTTATTTTCAGGATGGAACTCGATTCTCTGTGATCATAACGATCATCGATTTTTTCCCACTCCTCTTGACCGCTGGGTACGGACATTTCGACCGCTGGGGTGGTGTGGTTCTCTACAATTGTGCCCTACTGCTCTACGAGGAATTCGAGCAGTCTGACATTCTCGCCTTTTACCAACACTATCGAGAACTCGATAAATCACGAGCGGCACAGAGACAGTTTTCTCGCATCGACAACTCGCTTAAAGACGCTCGCGACGATGCTCAAAAGTGCTGCACCATCCTTATGGGGTTGGTCCGGTTGTATGGCTACTCTACGGTGAGGCGCCTGTTTTTGAGCTACCTCGAGTTTAAGAAACGCGGGGTGAAATGATTGGTCCGCGCGAATCCACATCGTGCTGGGCGACAACAGCTTAAGAAAAAGCCCCGCTCATCGCGGGGCCAGTTGCGCAACTTTTTCTCGGGGTGTCGGCCCCTCTTCCCTCAATGCGAGGGGACGTCACTTGAAGACCACCGCGGTTGTATTTGCGACGCCACTGCGACCTAGCTCTCCTCGAGCGACATCACTCTTTGCGAAGTACCCATACGTGCACCGTTTCAATATGCAGTGACTCCGGAACTGTGGCTACCCGACGTTCCCTGTACGTCCGGACGGTGCGCGGGTTGTTCACGCGGTTGCCCATGGTGCAGATTACAGCTTCCATACGGGACTTGTTCTTTTGCCTACCTCTCACGCTTTAACATTTGCACGACGCGCTCAAAATACTTTTCCAACTCATCAGTGACTTGATTGCGCGCTGGCATTTGCGCGATGCGATCAACAACACTCCTTTCCAACTCATCTACGTCGCCTCGATAAGGGATGCGTCGTCGCAGCGTCCCTGTTGACACGCTCGTGGTCTCCTCCAACGTCCGCAGACCTTCGACCAGGCGGCTACGCAGCACGGCAAGCGCATCCTCATAGGTCGTCAACCAGTCACCGCCCACGAGGAGCATCTTTGCGCCCGGGTGTATTCGATCCACCCACGAGAGAAAGTTGCGGCAGTGCTCCTGAAGCTCGACCAAGACATCCGCCAATTTGTCATCTTGAGGCCGCGAATCGAGGAGTGTGCTCAAGAACCTCCGGATCTCCTGAACTGACTTGGGGACTGCGTGGACCACCTCCTCATCCTGCCACTTGGCGTACAGAACTCGCCGATCGGCGAGAAATAGAAGCACCCTACGCGCGATTGCCTCGCCCGGCTCGACTGCTTGCCACGATAGCCCTCCGAAGGGTGTTGAGAATCCTCTTATTCTATTTAGCAGTGCTCTAATCCGTCGCATGGACGGCCTTCCCTAGGCTAGTGCACCGTTGGGGTGGTGCGGCGCTCTCGTAGTACGCTACCGCCTACTTCATACAAGAGGCTCGACCTCCAGCGCGTGTGGGCGCCCTGCTGGGCCGGCCTCCTTCCCATCCCCGCCAGCCCTGTCTCACGATACTGCCGCCGCCTCTCCGCAAAGGACTGCCGAGCGCTAATCCGGCCGTCGGGCTATCCCTTCCGCGACCACCGACAAGTTCAGCTTGCCGCCGATGTATTCTCACGCTTTCTACTAGCGACCAATACGGCCGCTCTATTTCCGGGACCTCCCCTACGTTCTATGCCCTCAGCGACAGCCGCACCTCTCGCACTTTTCGTAAAGCCAGTCCGCGATACGATGCATCCGCGATCGACATCTAGCTTCGCCAGCTTCATGCACCGCTGCTCAACTCCGGTGAGGTCGAGAGGACGTGACTCATCGCGGACTTCAACGCCGACCCGGAATGTTCGTTGCCCAGTGGGAATTTCCACTAGCACATCGACTTGACGGCGACGTCCGGAGCTTCGCTCGAGGACCACGACATTCCGGGTCACTCGCGAGGCGGGAATCATCCCTCGATCGCGGCTACGACACCCTCAACGAGCTTCCAGTGCGATGATATTTGAGTACGACCTTCTGTCATATTCTCTATCCAGCCTAATTTTACAGATGCGATCGGAAGAGTTGTTCAAACGCTTCGAGCTTTCGCGCTTTCACAATCACCCCGAGGTTGATCGGAATGGCCGAAATCGCCACGCGTCGTTCCTGTGTCGGAACTTTCGCGACCCGGATTTCACCCTCCACCGTGTGCTCCAGGCCAGCTAAAGCACACCAAGCAGCTTCACCCGTGATCCAACAACCACCATCCGTTCCGTTTTCGACACGTGCCCCGCGACGTTGAAGAGGAATACCGGAAACCCACTCGATCCGGGAAAACACGCCGCGTCGACTAAGAACTCTGGCCTTCCGTTCCAGTCGAGATGTGGATGGGTTGCTGTCACTCCACGCCGAAGAACTGGCATGTCGTTTTTCTCGTCCCATATCCCGCTCGGATAGCCCGGCATCACGATTTCCCCCAGCGGGGTGAGCTTCGCTATATCCCCGGCAGAGGCTATGAGGTCTACATCGAGCCCACAGACGAGCGGCCGCTTTCCTTCCTGCATCGCCTGCTTGAGAACCGGCGTGAGGGCATCACGCAGAGATCCACTTCGTCCTCCGGGTGTGGAATCCAGAACTTATCGGAACGCCCGAACGAAAACACGTAGTGATCCGAGTACGCCGGATTTCCGTCTGCGTCGGCCGGCGAGAGACGGAAGCGCCCGCGTACGGCGCCTGCGACCACATGTTTGTTCGTCACGATCGGTGGGATGTGTTGTTTCCCATCATCGGCGAATCGAACAATGAACCCGGTCCCCGTGCCACTTCTGCCGTCGTCGTAGTCGACCTCGATCAGAACCGTGCAGTGCGCGATCTTTTCTGAGACTTCGAGCTCTTTCGTCATACACGCCGCTGAACTAAGCGCGGCCGGTCAGCTGCAACGTCTTGTTGGACAGGAGCCGCCGCGAACTCTAATCCGTCTCCGGCCGTATTACGGACACACCTACTTCAACTCCGGACGCACGGCCACGAAATCGAATCCGATGTCAGCGAGGGCGTGTTCGCGGTAGGTTCTACCCTCGATCCTGAACCCGCTCGGATCGACATCCGAGACCTCTGCAGCAGCTCCCTCCCTACCCCCGTCGCTTGTCGCTACTACGATAGGTCTCGTCTCGAAGGACGGAGTGAAATTGATCCGGTATGTGCCGGCGCTTGTTCGAGTGACGCTGAAGTCTCGTCCTTGACCGACGGAGCGCTGACCCCTTTCGGTGACAGATCCCGCACTCACAACTGAAAGTTTTGCGATCTTGTTCTCTGTAACCCAGCCGGCTGCAATCGCGGACGAGACAACTGTCCCGACTGCAGCAATAGTCGCGACGAGGATTTCTTTTTGCACTCCATTCACCTCCGAGAGTTTTTCTAGGCGTCTAACCCTTCATTTACGGTTCTTCATCAGGCGAGTTCACAAACTGCAAGCGGCATCAGAGAAGCCCTGCGCGTGCAGGGCTTTCTTGTTGAGCAACTTTTCCTCCGGGGTGTCGGCCTATTCTTCTAATCGAAGCGAGAGCACGTCCCTTGCGGTGTGAGCGCCCGCATCGCGCGGACGGACTCAGGGGTTTATGGGATTGCCCGTATGGAATGACCCTACCCGAGCATGTTACTCGCAAGGGACGTCTCCTCCGGGTGACGGGACGTGCTTCGGACTTCGCGGCCAGCTACGACTTCGCACCCGCAGAAAGCTTCGAACACGTCCTGATTCTCCGCGCACCTACGTACTTTCCCGTATCCCATCAGCCATCCCTCAGCACTCGAGGCTCGAGCATAGGGACCTCCGCGTGGCCGTGTGGAAGCAGAAACGGCCCCTCGCGACTCTCACCAAGGAGCTCCCTGCGAGATCCGTTTGGGTGTTGGGGATCTTCCTCACGCCCGAGGGGGTGTATGGACTTTCCCGTATGGTAGGGGCGTTGGACTGAGATCATCAAGGTCGCCAGGAATCCGACCACTTTTGCCGCGCAGGGGGATCGCATGGCAGAGTAGACGTTGGTCGTGATGGCCGACGTGAAGAACATCGGAGCCGCTTACCCGCAACAACTTCGCAACGAGCTCGTATCTTAAGCAGATCGTCGCGTATCCGGAGTTCTGGAAGCGCGAGCATCGAGCGGAGCCTAGCGTTGCGTTCGTCGTGCTCACCGTCGCAGATACCGATCAGCGCACGGCGCGTCGCGTCGCCGGGTCGCGATCGATGCCGTCCCACGGGGGCGATGTTTCAACCTGTTCAACTTCGCATCCAAGGGAAGCTGCCCTCTCTGCGCAGCCGGAAAGTTATTCGTCGGGCAGGTCCAGAGAACTGCACCTGGTGAAATGAGCCATCTTCGACCGAGAACAAGCATCCCCTCAGCACCCGCCCCAGGAGAACTCGCACCGGCGCTTTTTTGTTCTTGGTACGTCTTGTAGTGCTCCGGCATCGCGGGGATCCCTTCATCACTCAAAAACGAATAAAATTACGCACTTAGCCGTCTATGCACAGAGACGCGAACGAAAGGAATCCCAAATGGGATACTGTACACACACGCGGCGGGGCTGTGTTGCGGGGTTGGTGTAGCACTTGTTCGTTGCCGTTACCACGGCGTGCGCTCGCAAGGCGAAGCGCTTTGCGACTGCGCTTGTACCGCGTCTCCTCTCTCACTCTTAGCTCGACACCACAATGAGTAGAGCCCAGAACGGGATCTCGTCTCCCACCATCTATTTTCACTCCCCATGTTTTGATGGGATCGCATCCGCGGTCCTGCTTTACGATTTCCTCGCGTCGAAGCGCGGCTGGCGGAACATCGACCTTGTCGCCGTCAACTACGACATACGGAACACGTGGCTGCAGAAAAACTTGAGTCGGCCTGCGGCGGTGGTGGATTTCCTCTATCATCCACTGGCAGATTTCTGGTTCGATCATCACCGAACTACGTTTCTCACCCAAGACACGCGAGAGGATTACCTTCGACGCCGTGGTCCCGAGCGCGTCTTTGACGAGCGCGCGGTATCTAACACACGTCTCTTATGGAACCATCTCCGAACCGCTTTTGACTATCGAAATCAACGATATGGCGCGCTTGCACGATGGGCGGACATTACCGACGGTGCGAAGTATCGCGACGTCAAACAGGCGCTAGAAAGTAGCGCGCCTGCTCTACGTATTAATGCCAGCCTCGCGTTCGGAGATCATTCTTACGCGATCTCCCTCGTCCGGTATTTACTTACGTATTCTATTGAGGAGACTTCACACCTTCCGGTCGTTCGCGAGAGGTACCGCCGGTACCGGACGGCATCACGCGTTGGTCTTCACCGGTTACGCAAAACAATCGAGTTACGTCCAGGCGGAATAGCGGTGTTTGATATTGACCTGTCAGACGACGGGACGATCATTAGTCGATACGCACCCTTCTACATATTCCCAGATGCTCGCTATTCAGCTGGCGTAGTTCACACCGAACACGGCGCGAAACTAACAGTCATGCGTAATCCATGGATGTCTTCCCCCAACGTCAAGCTTGGGGAACTCTGCGCTCGCTATGGAGGCGGTGGGCATTCCAGGGTGGGTTCGATACTAATCCCAGTCGACGAAGCGACATCTGCAGGCGTGTTTCGAGAGCAAATCGTCGACGAGATTCGACGGAGCGATCCCGAACAGTGATTGAACGCTTCAACTTCTACGATGTCTACGGGTATTTTCTGCCCGGGGTATTTTTCCTGTTGTTAATTGCGGTGCCATTGTCCCTGAGCGCCTCGGCCGGCACGTCGCTCGGCTGGCAATGGTTGCTCCCTGCCGCGCCTATCGCATACCTGATTGGTCACATGCTCCAAATCGTCACGGGCTCAACGTTCAAAACCCTTGTCCGTGATCGTAAAGGAGCGCAGCGATATCACTCCGACATCGCCCTCGACAACGATGACAAGGAGCTGTCCGCGGCGACAAAGGCTCGTATAGCGCGCACTGCACAAGCGAAGCTCGGCTTCGACATCGAGGGCTCCGGGGAAGACCATTCTGACGAGAGAGCCGTGGAGCGTCGCGAGATGTTTTTTTACTGTCGGAGTGTGTTAACCCGTGCATCGGCGGCGTCGTACGTGGAACAGTATCAGGGGATGTATACCCTCATGGTGGGTCTTGCTGGGGCGGGTGCCATCGGTGCAGGATTTAATGCGGGGTGTGCGTTGGCCGCGTCTGGGGCTGTGCCCACGTTCTGTTCATTCATCGGTGCTGTTGCGATCGCGCTCGCACTTGCGGGTGTCCTTATTTTCTCGAAGCCAAACCAGGACGACAGCTTGTGGGTGGTAACAGCGGCTGCCGCCGTCGCTGGTTTTGTATCAACCATGTCGCCCAAGGACACTATCGGCATGTCGCTTCCCTTTGGTCTTACTCTGTTCTCGATCTATGCGACAAGACTCGCGCAGCATCGCTATCGCTATTACCAAAAGTATTTCGCTCTCGGCGTCTATCGAGAGTTTGCTGCCCTAGAGATTCAAAACCCTAAGCTTCCCCTGACCGGCCACCTCGAGTAATTAGGATTTCTGGGCTACCGAAGGAGGCAGCCATGCGGAAGTTCCGAGCGACAACGCGGGAGTTACGTGCGCCCTCGACATCTCGAAGTACACCGCGCTTCGCGTGACCGTCCCGAGCACGAGAATCCCCCATCAAAGACGCTGCTCGGGAGCGCCGCGTGGAGCCCGCCGTTGCGTTCGTCGTACTCACCGTCGCGGAGACGGAAGCACGAACAACGTCGCTGCAGGAGACTGCTCTCGATGCAGACCCTCGTGGGCGTGGACTGAATCTTTTCTACTTCACTCCGGTAGAGAGCTGGAATCTGGAGCAACCGGAAACGTTTTCATGCGAGCCGATCTGGTCCACACCATCAGGAGAGCAGCGACGTTTGCTCGCGCACTAATGCGATTTCCGCTCCTTGACGGGTGTTCGTTTGAGGTCGTAGGATTTGCGGTATGAGGCAAAATCAAACCCAACGACTTCATAAGTACTTACTTGCGCTCTCGGCAGTAGCGAGCGACGACACGTTGCTTGCCACAGCCCTCATGGACATCGCCGACGAAGCCTCTTCCATCTCCGATGAGATACGACGGCTTCCACGCGCGAGCACCCCTTCGGACCTAGAGACGCGACTCGTCGAGATTAAAGTGGTCGGTAGCCACCTCGCACGCCATCTCCGCGAGATTGCGGGCGCGGTTGAGCGTGCCATCACCCAGTGCCAACGCAGCACCCACTGACGGTTCGGTTACGACTTATACCCCTTATCCTTCCACGCTTCCTTGACGGCCTTCGCAGCGTCTTTGCCGTGTTTCTCGTAGGCGCGAGTGTCCCCGCGCTTCAAATCCTCGCGCTGTTTCTCGGCGTGTGCTTGCGCCTGCTTTGCCTGGGACTCGACGTCTTTGCTGTGATCACGACGTGACATGACTACCTCCCTGCGACTTCACCCGATACCATGCGCGATCTGTTGCGCGCAATAGTGCGACACCTTGGGTGAATCGCCCCGGCTTCTCCGGAGACACTATGTGTCGCTACCCGCTTCAGCGAGACCACTAAAGCAGGCAGCCCTACAGCTACACCAGCCATCAACTGTTGGATCGCAGTGAAGGCGAAGCTCCCATGTCCCCGCTTCGACCTCCTCTATAGTGCATGTGCACGCCTGATTGTAGTGGGACTCGCCCGCCGTGATGAGCGTGCAGACTTGCCACTTACCGAGCCATTGAGATTCTGGCTTCTTGGAGTGTATACGCGGGAACAACTTAACGTTTGGCAGTGAAGTAGCAATTTCTTTTCTTGCTACGGCCGTCGCAGTTCCTTCGGCCTTCCACGTTGCACCGATGATCGAAGCAGCAATCGTCGCCGCTGCACCTAGAACAGCGACCAGAAGTTCTACCTTCGTTTCCGTCCTCATTTTCTAGCTCCAACATGCGCGATCTGTTGCGCGCCATATTGTGACACCTTGGGAGTCTCTACGTCAGTTCGTCTAGACATCTGGAGACCGTTGCCGACACATCTGCATCACTGAAAGGTTTAATCTGAAAACCGTGCCGGCCATACCAGAACACCACCGAGCAACGAACAGTGGGTGTGTGGACGAGCGCGCACCAGCGGCCGCGCGGCATCGCACCCATACACGCAGTCGCTCTCTTGCGCTCGAATGGATACGTCTCGCGAGCAGGCACGGCTCCGGCACCGTACCCGATCGTCATCAAGTCTGCCGCAGCGCACGAGCCAAGCACCTCTCCGCGCCCGACATCGCACGAGTCTCCACTGAGGAGGGACAACAACAGGCGGTACCCAATTTGGGCAAGATGCATCCGCGTTTCCACGCTCTGGACCTCGCGCCCGACCCCTTCAGCCAACGTAGAGAACGCGGGCCCTGTGAAGTCCGACGGCACGTTCCAAAGTAGTTGCGCTCCGGCATGTTCGTCAGCGACATGGGCGAGAAGTCCGGCTTCACCATGAAGCGGGATGTGGGCGAGCCCACGATTGTTTCGTAGAACACTCACCACTTCACGGACAATGTCGGTGACACGATACCAACCTTTTACAGGTCCCCACGGTGCCCCATACTTACGGGCGACGCGTGTGGATACCCCATCGATGTTCGTGGTCAGATGAAGAACCGCGCGATCTCGGGCATGCTCGGCGAGCAGTGCGAACACCTTCCGCTGGTACGCATCGTGGACGCCAGGCTCGCGGGCAGCACGACAGAGCTGGCGAGTGGTTGCGATCAGGCGCGCGAAAACCGTTGGGTCTTTCGCCCGGCACGTCGAGAATACATCGTCAAAACTTGGGACGTTTCCGGCAAGCCTGAAAGCGTCCTCGCCTTCAGGTGTGCCTTCGCGCAACTGTCTTTCCAGGTAGAACTGATCCGCGGTTGCGATGCCCTGGCCGGTGAAGACGATCAGCGGCGGCAAACTCATCGCACCCTGATCGCACGTTTCCAACGCACGTTCATTTGAACCGCTCCTTCCGCATCAAGCAGACTTGACTGCTACAACCGTTGTACGTTGCACTACCCGAGGTATGCGAAAAGGGACAGCCGTTGCCCGCTTCACTGGCAACCACCAGGTCAGTATCCCCAAAGCCGTTCGCGAGGCAGTGGGCCTACCGCTTAGTGACTTTGTAGAGCTGACCGCCGAGCGCGGCACGATCGTCATGCGTCCAAAAGAGCTTAAGGACAAGGCGATTCCTGCCGTGAGCGCAACGCCGGCAGAACGTCGTGCGATCAAGCGCGGACGGGCTGAAGTCGCCAGTGGTGACGCAATTCCCTATGAGCACTACCAAGCCGACCGCCGGCGCCGCCGGGAGCGTCAGCGTCACCAAAAGCGCACAAAAGCAGCTCGATAAGCTGTCAGCTCATGACTTCGACCGTCTCGACGCAGCCATCGTCGGCATGCATGTGGATCCCTTCGCGGGCGATGTCGTCCACCTGACCAACGCCGACACAGCCTACGGGCTCCGGGTCAGCGACTACCGGATACTCTTCGACGTGTTTTGCGATCGTCGCCACCAATCCATCGCGGCTATCCTCTGTCGCACCAGCACGACGTATCGTAAGCGGCACCGGCAAGTGTAGGCTCCACCGAGACGCTGACGCTCGTTCTCTCGCCCACTGCGAGATGTTGATGCCGCGACCAGCCCTCCGAGAATTCACCCTTTCCCTTACGGGATTTCCCTACGTCGCCTACCCATCTGCGCCAAAGAAGCTCGGTTGAGTGGTCTCGTGTAGGTAGTTTCCCCAACGCAGGTGCTACAGCGCACGGCGTCAAGCTCACTCCTGCCCCGCACGACTCAGAGTTATCGACCCGCGAATTCAGGATTTTCCCGATTGGCAGCCCGCCCGTTTCGGGCGGACGATACGCGAGCTTTTGGCGCCTGCCGGAGGCTGTGCGTATGGCGCGGATCGTTGTCGTCGAGCGTGACCCGCATGTCCTCAGCGCAGGTGTAAAAATCCTCCAAAGCCGCGGTCACGACGTCGCGGGCATCACGGACAAAGGTGCCGTTATAAAGGTGATGCGCGCGCTTTCGGCGAATCTCCTCATCGTGGACGTTGCTACCCTTGGGGCGGACAATGTTGTCAAGATCATCGGACGACTTCAGTCCGTGTTTCCCCATCTCGCAACGATTCTCATCTCCGATACACCCGCAACGCTCGTCGAGGCGTCGGCGTCGCTCGCTGTCGCCGGCATCGAGCTCGTCCGCACGCTACAGAAGCCGCTCCGACGCACCCCCTTTCTCGACGCGATCGCAGAAGCGCTTTCCGTGCAGGCGCGCATCGAGGCGAAGAGTCGTAGCTCCCGTCCTCGCACCAGCACGCGAAACGCCGCGCGCCGCCGGCAACGTAAGATCGTCGTTATCGATCCTGATAACGCGTTTCGCCGCCGCATCTTTCGCGCACTGAAGAGCGCGGGATACTTCGTCTGCAGCGCCGCCGACGGCGAGAAGGGTCTTTCGCTCGTTCAGAAACACCGCCCCGACGCCGTCATCGTCGAGATCGTGATCCCGGGCAAAGACGGTCTGACGACGATCGGTGAAATTCAAATACGTTTGCCGCGTGCGAAGATTATTGCGATGTCCGGGGCGAACCCGACCGCTCCAGAGGCGAATCTCCCCATCGCGTGGATGTTTGGGGCCTCCCGGAGTCTTAGAAAACCGTTCCCGATGGTCGATTTGCTTGCGACATTGACCGAGCTTCTCGCCGAACCTCTCCGCTGAACCCGTGTCCATATTCGTTTCGCCGGAAGGGAACCGAACGAAACGCCGCAGCAACGCGCTGCCGCGGTCCGGCGTCTCAGTCGTTCGCGCAGACGGCCCAGGTGGCCCCGTCGTTGTCGGCGCTGCGCCCGCACGTGGTGTTGATTAGGCGCGGCTTGCGCAAGCTCCTCACGTCGATCCCGGCTCCGGCGGCATTGTTGCCCGTGAGCGTCGAGTCCTCGAGCTTGATAGTTCGGGCATCGACACCCACACGAGTATTGCCGTTGGCAGTGAGGTTGGTTGCTTTGAGCTTACGGGTGAAGATCCCGACGGCGTCGTTGTTCGACACATCAATGAGCGTGCCGCGCAGCGACAACGTTGCCACCGCGTACAATGAGTTCTGGCCGGTGCCCGTAACAGTGAAGCCCTCCGCGAGGAGCTTCG
The DNA here is from genome assembly GCA_964354975.1 of uncultured Candidatus Saccharibacteria bacterium. Taxonomy (GTDB): domain Bacteria; phylum Patescibacteriota; class Minisyncoccia; order Ryanbacterales; family HO2-45-13; genus CAYHBS01. The sequence goes on along the minus strand of CAYHBS010000002.1, from coordinate 2,494 downwards.
AGGCACTGAGCGCCCACTGAAGCGAGTTCTCGATGACGGTGTTCGTCGCGTTCACTCGCGTATGGCTATCCGGCGTCGCTCCGCCGAGGATGCCGACGTCCGCGCCGCTGATCGTGACGTCGTTGACTGCCAGGCGCACGCCGTCCTCCAAGACTACGGCAATCCAGTCGCCGCCATAGATCGTGCCGGGACCGCTGATCATACAGCTCCGATGCCGACAATGGACACCGATGTTGTCGCCGCCGCCGAGACGAAACCCGTTGAGCTCCAGCGTCGCGCCTTCCTCCAGCCCCACGCCGACGAAATCGGACAGCGCGCACCCGACATCACCGGTCAACACTCCGGTCTCGCCGGCGGGCACCGTTTGACCACAGGCCGTAATGTCCAGCGCCGCGGCCGGCGCAGAAAGCACAAGAACCAAGCCACATGAGACAGCCAGCTTGACCATGATCCGCCTCCCCACGACGAGATTGCCGATGTCGTTGCAACTACGCTCCCCCGTCGGACGCGTGTCAAGGCAACGCATGCGGAGGCCCGACGTTCGGGCAGACCCTCGGCTTACGCTACGAGAGGCACGCCGCCTGGCGAGCCGCGGGGACGCCGGGCACGCAGTGATCCGACGCGCGCGAACAGCGTTTGGATCACCTTCCATGGGGAAGGATTGCAAGACACACGTCCGTGTGCCCGGGTGCTCTTCCCGCTCGGTCGGATCATCGCGGCCGCTGGGGCGCTCGAGCAATTTAGCCACGAAGAGCTTTTCGGCTGTCTCAGACGCCACGTAAACGGCGACTGGGGTAATCTCTGTCCAGAGGACCTCCGGGAAAACACGGAGGCACTCCTCAGGGAGCGGAGGGTCTTCTCGAGCTACGTACTTTCCACAGGGAGGCTCTTGGATCATCACCGAAGCTGATCGGTTCGTGACGACGTTCTTGGTGCCGGAGGAATACTAACGACGACGCCCCTCAACACGAGGGGCGTTTCTTTTTTGTACGGACGCTACTTTCTCGCGTGTGGCTGTTGCCTCAAGGCTGCAGCGGGAGAAAGCTTTCCACGAACGCGCACTTCGCATCCGCGCGACTAAGGGGGGTGTTATGATCCAGATTCGAGGAATGTGCAGTCCGGCATTTGTCGCACTTCTGACCGCTCTGTGTGCGATCATGGTCGGTCCCACCTCTGCTCACGCCACGACGACGCTCAAGCTCTCGAACGCCTTCATCGAAGCGAACCGCGATCGTGTGACCCTCGACGCTACGCTGCTCGTCGACTACGCGCATGACAAGGCGAAGTCGGCTGCCGAGGACGGTGATATTCACATCGCGGGCTGGTCGCCGGAGATTGGCCTCATCACGGTTGCCGAGATTATGAACTGCAAAAAGGAGAAGACCGCACTGACGAAGGCGAATGACGCCGAGGGCCGGAGTCGCGCCGTACCCATGACCGGTGTGTGGCGGATCTGGCCGGAACACGGTGGCGATCATGAGTTTACCCAGCACATCGGCGGGACGCCTGTGCCGCCAAATCATCAGAAGACGACGAACCCGGACCACATCTTCGAGGTCCATCCCCTTACCTTCTTCGACGGTATCGAGGTGCGCGACTCGATCGGTCACATCTCCGGCTACGACTACAAGGATGCGGAAAGAGCGTTCCACTATTACGAGAACACGCGTTTCCACCTGGAGTGCCGTATTAACGAGACCGAGCTCACCATGTCGATGGTCGGCTACAACTACACCAAGTTTGACATCGTGCTGAACGAAGACGTCTCCCACACAATGCAGGACGGGGGGAAGGCGTTTAAGGCGCGGATTGTCAACGACGAGGGAGAGACGCTCGTCACCGAGGAGTGGATGATCCTGGTGCCCGGGACCGACGCCTTCGACGCACTCAAGGACGCCAAGGAAGGTAATGAGTTTGCGGTCATGGGTATGCCTCGCGTCAGCCTGTCTCTGGTGAAATGGCGCTGCGACAACGCATCCGCCAAGCCGTACGTGCTCGACTGGGATATCCCGTACGAAATGGTGATCCTCGCTGTCTTCTGATTGGCGCGATGGTTACTGAGCGTCTCGCGGCGCTACCGAGCGATCCGATGATGGATGTGCACTAGGAGGGAGGAAGATATCGATGGCTCGCAACCCCAGCACTACCACCTCCGGCGTCAGTTTCAGCAAGGCGATGATCGAAACAGTATGGCAAAAAGGTAATCCGGAAGCTGGCTACACCTTCTATCGGAAAGACACCTGCGGCGCTTTCATGCAACATAACGAATACGGGGACACCCTTTCGCCGTACGGGTGGGAGATTGATCACATCAAGCCTGTCGCGAAAGGAGGCTCGGATGCCCTCGAAAACCTCCAACCTCTGCAGTGGGAGAACAATCGACACAAGGGCGATGACTGGCCAGATTGGCAGTGTAAGAGAAGGATCTGAACGTCCGTTGGTTCCCCTCGCCGAAACGACGCTCACAAACGCCCCAGGATCGACGATCTCGGGT
>CAYHBS010000001.1:121790-129588 GCA_964354975.1 uncultured Candidatus Saccharibacteria bacterium | reverse complement strand
ATGATCTCGTGATTTCATGATCTCGTGATTTCATGATCTCGTGATTTCATGATCTCCTGATCTCCTGATTTCATGATCTCGTGATTTCATGCTTTAATGATGCCACCATGCACACGCTCCGCACGAGAATCGGAAAAGATATTATCGCAGAATTTATGCCCCCTGCGTCCTACTGGCGGCGGAAGAAAGGGAAGGAATACAAAGATAAAGTCATCATTCTCGCTGATGGACTGCCAACCGTTCCGTCAAAGCAAGGGCTAATTGATTATCTCTCCAAAAAAGGATATTGGGTTTTCTATCCAAGATATCGAGGAAGTTGGGAAAGTGGGGGTACGTTGTTTGCGCGAAGCCCGCACGAAGATATTTCGGATATTATTTATGCAATTAGGCGTGGACGTATAGACGAATTGTGGGATAGGATGCAATTTCAACTACGACCTACAGAAATTACGCTCGTTGGGTCTAGTTTTGGAGGTGCAGCGGTACTTATCACTGGCGCACACGTTTCGGTTGATCGCATTATTGCTATCTCCCCTCTTGTAGATTGGACGAAAAAAAGTAGAACAGAACCAACGCGCATGTATGCTGAAGCAACGAAGCGAGCATTCGGCAATGCATATCGCGTGAGCAAATCCGGGTGGAAAAAAATTCTGTCAGGACACTTTTTCAATCCAGTTTCCTATACGGATAAACTCAAAAATACACGGTTATGTATTATTCATGCAAAAGATGATGATGTAATTGCTATTGGTCCCGTTTCATCATTTGGTAGGGCATGCAACGCAACCACATATATTGACCAAATCGGCGGTCACATGGGGCTTTCAACCATCATGAAGCCGAAATACTGGAAGCGCGTCGAAAAATTTTTGAAGTCATGAGAATTATTACCGTGCACGCCCGCCCCGGAGCACATGAGGCGGGTATTGAAGTGATGGGAGAGAATGAATACCGCGTTTCTGTCACCCAGCAGCCCGTGAGAGGAGCGGCAAATCGCGCCGTCATTATGGTACTTTCGCAGTATTTTCGCGTTCCACCTTCAACGATTACCGTCATTCGTGGCGCTACGTCACGGAAAAAGTTGATACAGATTCCGTGAGAGACCACAAGATCATGAAATCACGAGAACACGAGAACACGAGATCATAAAAGCACTAGTACACTTCTTCATAGGCCTGCCGAGCACCACATTGTTAATATTTTTCACCAGATTAGGTTCGTACTTTCGGAAAGCGCGTACCACATTGGTTGGAATAGCAATGGTGCTTGTTTGACTTCACCCTCGCGAACCATAACACTACGCACATGTTTTTTATTCAAGACTACGAAGTTCGCCGCACAAAACACAAAGGACGATCCATCCATGCAACCGCTGATATTCCGGCAGGCACCATTATTGGTGATTACATGGGAAAGATCATTCGCCCAGAGGAAGAAGACGAAATTGGTCGTGGACTCTATTGCATGTACTACAGCGAGGTGGCCACTATAGAGGCGGATAAATTTGCAGACGGCATTCATCTGGTAAATCATTCTTGCACGCCAAATTGTGGGATGTTTACATTTGAACGTCACTGCCTCTATTATGCGATGCGGAAAATATTTAAGGGGGAAGAAATTACGATCCACTACGCCATCAGCGGACCCGATGAAGAGTGCTCCCCGTGTACACACAAATGCGTATGCGACTCGCCGATGTGTTTAGGGACGATGCATTTGCCTGCAAAAGTGTATGCGGAGTGGGAAGCCGCGTTCACAAAAGAAGAAGGCGATACGCCACAAAAGGCGCCCGTAAAATACGGCGAGCAATTGCCGTTACTTGCTTCGTATCCAAAATCGGTCAACGATCTTACGCACTATCCATTATTCGGGTCTCTCCAAGTGCCTCCCGCGGTGCTGAACGTGAGTACCCTGCCATCAATAAAAGAAACGCGAGTACTTATTCGGGGTACTGGGCGCACAATAAAAATTCCGAAACTCCACGCGGTCATTGAGGGAATTATGAACGGCAGGCACATCATTCGGTATGTCCGCACCACACACCCCTAAGGGTCTCATTGGAATATTTGATTCAAGCTCGGGCGGACTTACGGTACTGCGTAGCGTACGCGCGGTAATGCCAGCATATTCGTATGTGTACTATGCCGATACTGCAAGCGCTCCCTATGGTCCAAAATCTCAAGCAGAAATCCGCGCGCTTGTAGAGCGCGCGGTGCGCAGTATGTTTGCGCTTGGGTGCGAACTGATTATTCTTGCCTGCAACACCGCGTCCGCAACGGCACTTCGCGATATACAACGTCGCGTGCTTCCAACAGAATTTCCTGATAAACGTGTGCTTGGCGTGATTGTGCCCACCATTGAAGAAGTGACCATGCGTCCGAATGAACGCGTGGGAATTATTGCAACAGTAAGTACGGTTGCTTCACATGTGTATGATATTGAACTTAAAAAAAGAAATCCCTCACTCACCATTGTGGAATACGCAGCTCCAGAACTTGCAACACTTATTGAAGAAGGGCACACTGAACGCGCTGTGGAGCAATTACAGCGCGCAGTACATACACTTGAACACGAAAAATGCAAAACGATTGTACTTGGATGCACACACTACGCGTTTATCAAAGAGCAGATCGTGCATGTGGATAACGAAACCACTATTATTTCGCAAGATGATATCATACCTATACGACTAAAGGAGTATCTCGAGCGACACGATGCAATTACGCGCCTACTCGCTCGCGATGCATCAATAACTTTTCGTCTCACCGCATCGCATGCATATACCGAACGTCGCATCCGCGACTGGTTCCCCAACAGCGACCTCTTTATTGGACACGCCGACCATTCGACCGGCTGATTTTTCTCATATTGAACACATACGTGCGGATGATCCTATACTAGTGCATTCCGTGAAATCCTTTGGGCATGCACCGGAACATAATGTGCACCATTACCTCTGCGAAACCATTGGATGCGGAGGGCATCCGGAAGCGTTTGTACTACCAACCGGGGAATCACTGTGGGCTGCAAAATATGATGACGAGTATTTTACGTTCTCGGAGCCAGTGACATCAGACGCGCGAAAGGCGCCGCTACTCCTCGCGGGGATTGAACACATGTTTTCTCTCCCAGGGATCAAAAAAGTGGTGCTTGAGCTCCATGATAGTTCGCGCGAAGCGCTCCTTGGGATCCTCCCAAAAACGCTACGCGCAATTAAGCCGAGGTACATACTCCATTGGCCACTGTTTGATATCCATTCGTACGATTCACAACTTGGCGGAAAAAAATTTAAAAAGCTCCGCAACACACTGAATCGTTTCCGCGCAACGCATCAATTAGCGGTGGTACCAACAAGCAGTGTCGCGCGAGAAGATCTTATAAATGTCGTGCGCGCGTGGAACGGAAACCGAAATCGCAATGACTATGCATATACAGCCGCATATGAACGCCACATTCAAGAAGGTTTCCCCGCGGCACTCTCTGCGCGTGCAATGCTTGTAGACGGTCGCGTAGTGGGATTTAATGCGGGATGGGAAGTGCCGAATCGTCCGGGACTCTACTACGCCTCGATTGGGCTGCATGATTACTCCATAGAAGGACTTGGCGTTGCGATGTATGTAGAAGACTTTGATTGGATAAAGGCACACGGATACACCGTTGCAGATCTTGCGGGAACTGAAGGAAATTGCACAAATTTTAAAAAACAGTTTGGCCCCAAATCATTTTATCGAAGCACCATTTTTGCCATAGCTCGAGCGTGAATAATAGACTTGCGTGCGCGCACAATCGGCTTATACTTCGTGCAGGACGTAAGTAGAACGGAGGACGCAGGTATGAAGGAAATTGAGGGGACGTTGCAGATACAAAGAGATGTAGTCTGGGCGGCGCACGACATATCTCATCGGGTGGTAGAGTTCGGCAAGGGGCACATCTTCCTTGAGCAAGCAACACCTGCCTGTGTCGATGAATCGATTGCAGCCGAGCGTCGCTTGATGTTGGCGGTGTTGGAGGACGCACTGTCGACGTATATCAAATACTACGGGTCGTCTCATGTACGCCGCCATCGAGAAGCCATCGAAGTGAAAATGTGGGCAGACAGCGATGAGAGCGATTGGCCATTTTCGTTTCTGAACATTTGCAATGTTGTTGGAATCGATCCTGATTACCTGCGGGGCGGAATGAAAAAATGGGAACCGAAAAAACGCGAAACCACTGGTACGCGGAGGGTCCCGTTCATTTATTTCAAAAGAGCGAGTGCGGGATCTTCCCGCTGCTCCATTCGATGAGAGGCCATCCGGCCTCTCTTTTTTTTGTTCTTGCGTGAGGTTTTCGAGGGGACTATACTCACGATAGAAGTCCTATTGAAATACCAAGTAGCACATCAGACAATCGGGGAGGCCAGGAGGAGTGCGATGACGGAAGCGCTAGAAAGTTTTGCGAACGTTTTTTTTCAGATTCGGCCGAAAGAAAAGGTGATGCGAGAGACGCGTCGATTTGAAGAAGAGATCTTTGCGGTCGACCCGACGGATGGGGCGCGCTTTCAAAGGCGGATGCTACCGGTTCGGAAACGGATGTGGCGCATGGATTTGTTTGAGTCGATCCTGCAAGAAGCTGCAGACGCGTATCTTTTAAGGGCGCAACCGAGTCATGTCAATATTTGGAAGGTGCGCGGGGAAGCGGAACTTTGGTTTTTCAGTGATGATCTCAACCACGCATATTCATTCCGTAACATATGTATGTTGCTGAATATTGACCCGGTGTACTTTCGTACTCAGCTTACGCGTCACTGGGAGTTATATGGTCCGGACGCAACACTCAAGATTCTTTTACAGCTGGAGCCATACGTGTCGGTGCTGACACGTGAAGATGTTGAGTGTGCAGTAGCAAGCGTGTACGGACTTTTGGGGCGTCTGGGGAAACGAAAATGCGATTGGCAGGCGCGATACACATACTTTCGCATTCTTTACGAAGTGTTCGACATTGATGAGGACGATCTTCGAGAAGAGTGGAAGCGCAGACAGCTTCGCTGTGATGAGTATTTCGTTTCGCAGGCGCTTTCGCGGTGGCTTCCACATGAGCAGACGCAAGCCGTGGTGCACAAACTGATTGCGTGTGCCGAGAAGAAAAAATAACAGTAGGTTCAACCTTCAGCAGAGAGGCCACTCGGCCTCTCTCTTTTTTTAACGCTCGATTTGTGTACACTTGACTCATGACGCGCAAAGCCATGTCCGTAGTCGCGGTGGTCACACTCATACTCCTCATCACCATGAGTATCGCGTATCTTCTTGGAGATCGTGTGGCCGTATTTGGCGATCGCGAACAGCTTGAGCGTTTTGTGCGTCCTTATGGTAGTTTCGGACCCGTGATGATTGCCATCCTCGTGATGATTGAATCCGTCATTGCGCCGCTTCCAGGAGGAGTACTTCCGGTACTCGCGGGGGCACTCTACGGGGTACCCGGAGGTATCATGGCGTCGTGGGCGGGAAATTTTGCTGCAGCACTCATTGCATTTGCAATAGCGCGATATTTTGGAGAACGTGTCGTGCGATTCTTTATGCCAACTTTTTCAAAAGAACAGTACTCACGGTTTGTAGAAAAAAATCAGTGGTTTTTTTGGTTATCATTTGCATTTCCAACTGCTCCGTCCGACGTTCTTTCATTCGCGCTTGGCACTTCAACGATGCGGTGGGCGCACTATATTCCTGCAGTGGGAGCGTCACTGCTTCTACGCATGGCACTCCTTGTGTCTTTTGGTGAATCACTTGCTGATATATTCTTTATATAAGTATGGCAATCAGGAGACAGAGAAATATTTATACACCGGGTGCAGATAAGGTCGTCAAAATATCTCGCACCAAAATTGACGACTATATTAAGTGTCCGCGGTGCTTTTATATTGATAGAAAGTTAGGTATCAATAAACCAAAAACATACCCACTTTCTCTCAACATTGCCGTGGATAAACTTCTTAAAAAAGAATTTGATTATTACCGCGAGCGCGGCACACCGCATCCGATTATGCAGGAATATGCTGTGGACGCAGTTCCATTTCAGCACGAGGATCTTGATATCTGGAGAGAGAATTTTAAAGGGCTGCAACATTATCACAAACCTACGCATTTTACGCTGACCGGTGCCATTGATGATGTATGGGTCGACCCAGCGGGGAATCTTATCGTGGTGGATTACAAGGCGACGAGCAAAGAAGCTGCGGTGGGAATTGATGCGGATTGGCAGAACAGTTACAAACGCCAGATGGAATTTTATCAGTGGCTCCTTCGCCAACGTGGATTTCCTGTTTCGCGCCGGGGGTATTTTGTATACGCGAATGGCAAGACTGATCGGCGCGCGTTTGATAATAAACTTGATTTTGATCTTACGCTCCATGCGTACGATGGCGACGACGCATGGGTCGAAGGCACGCTCCGCGATATTCATCGCACGCTCCGAGGCAAGTTACCTGCCGCTACGGAGCACTGTGAATACTGTCAGTATCGAGAAGCCACAAGGGAGCATGAAATCATATGATCATTAAATCACGAGAACAGGAGATCAAACTACTCATTAATGTGCTATGAGGCCGCATTTTTCCTTTACTCTATTGATTTAATGATTTAATGCTCTCGTGATTTCCTGCTTTTATGTTTTCATGATTTCATGCTTTCATGCTTTCATGATTTCCTGCTTTCATGTTTTCATGATTTCATGCTTTCATGATTTCCTGCTTTCATGTTTTCATGCTTTTATGTTTTCATGATCTGGCGTTTGTATTCAGTCATTTGATGTGGGAAAATGGCGCTAGAGATATTATTCGTGTATATATAGGAAACTATTCGTATGTGGCGAAGTTGGGCCATTGGCCTTCTTGGAATTTGGATTATTATTATCCCGTTTTTGTTTGATGCGGGAGGCATGACGCAGGTTGCACTGCTCGTTATTTCTGGTGCGCTCATCACACTTCTTGCGTTTTCTAAACTCATTTCAGAGCAAAAAGAGGAGATTGTAGAAGAAATTCGTGCGGAGCTCGCGGAAGAGACAAAAACACAGACACCAGAGTAGCATGTCAGCAGTTACGTTAGTGAAGTATTGCATCATCGGTGGAGGTGTTGCGGGCGTGACGGCGGCCGAGCGCATCCGCGAGCTCGACAAAAATGGTGAAATTTGTATCATCAGCGCTGAATCGGAGTTCTTGTATTCGCGCGTGTTACTTCCGGACTATATTTCCGGAAAAGTGGATCGCGCGAAATGTTTTTTGCGCACTCGTGAGTCATATCATACGCAACGCATCCAGTTACGTCTCGGGGAAGAAGTGACGGAAATTGCGCATACGGATCGCACACTCACCACCAATAAAGGCGCAGTAATCACATACGAAAAACTGCTTATTGCCACGGGGGGGCGGCCGCACCAGTGGTCGGTGCCGGGCAGTGATGCGCTCCCGGTGTTTCGTTTGCAGACGATTGCCGACGCAGACGCGATCTCACAATTCGTTGCGGATCATCCCGGTGCGCGGATGACCGTGGTGGGAGGGGGATTTATCAGTATGGAATCAATGGAAGCGCTCGCACTAAAAGGAATACACGTTACGTTGCTCGTAAGAGAGGAATGCTTGTTTCAGCATCTGATGCCCGCGCGTGCACACGAACTTCTTTCCATAGAGATGAAAGAGCACAGCGTAACGCTGGTGTCCAATTGTGCAATCGAGCGAATCGAGGTGGTCAACGGAGAGCACGTGCTAGTTGCTGGCTCGCATCGAATCGTGACAGACGCCGTGGTGGTGGGCGTTGGCATCGAGCGT
>CAYHBS010000001.1:55963-121690 GCA_964354975.1 uncultured Candidatus Saccharibacteria bacterium | reverse complement strand
GTGACGATGAATCGTGGACGTGATCTCGGTGTTATACTGAAGTGGATGAAAGAGCGAAAAAATTTGTCCACTGTGGCAGATCAATTACGAAGCGGCGTCGCGCTCGCCGCGATCACGCCATGAAGCGACGGCGTCTGATATTGAAGACACATACGCACACTGCGGCTTTTGCGGTTGTCTCGATTGGAGCATTATTTGCCCTGCACGTTGCGGTGGCAAATTTTACATCCATTTCATATTCAAATCCCATCGCTCCCGCGATTAAAACTCCATCGGCGAATGTGGTAGCGGTTGCGCCTTCGCCGAAGGTGGTACATCTCCCGACGCCGAATGCAGTGAAGGCAATCTATATGACGTCGTGGGTGTCGGGGACGCCATATTGGAGAGCGGAGCTCGTAAAATTTATCGAAACCACCGAACTCAATAGTATTGTCATTGATGTGAAGGATTATAGCGGCACCGTATCTTTCAGTACGGGGAGTCCTACTATTGCGAACATTGGATCAGAAGAAATCCGCGTGAACGATCTTCGCGAATTTATTGCCGAACTTCACCAAAAGAATATTTATACGATCGCGCGTATCACGGTGTTTCAGGATCCAGTGTTTTCGAAGGCGCGCCCAAGCGAGGGAGTACAGGATGCTCGTGGTGGACTTTGGAAAGATAAAAATGGACTCACATATGTTGATCCCGCCTCGCGCGAGTTTTGGGAGTATATTGTCGAAATTGCACGCGCATCTGAATCTGTCGGTTTCGACGAGCTGAATTTTGATTACATTCGCTATCCATCAGACGGACCGGTGCAGTACATGACATTTCCAAAATCCGGCGCGTCGTTTGTGAAAGCCGACAAGCTAGAGGAATTTTTCGCTTATGTAAATGAGCACACGAACGATTTGGGAGTTCCTATTTCCGCCGACCTCTTTGGATTTGTGACCGAGCACACAAATGATTTAAATATTGGGCAAGTGCTCGAACGCGCCGCTCCGCATTTTGATTACATCTCGCCAATGGTCTATCCGTCGCATTACCCGCCCGGACATTTGGGGTATAAAAACCCGGCGTTATATCCATACGAGGTTGTGAAGTATGCGATGGACAGCGGTGCCGCGCGACTTGTGGCTGCAAGTACCACCCCACTAAAGCTTCGCCCATGGCTGCAAGATTTCGATTTGGGCGCAGACTACGACGCCGTAATGGTGCGCAAGCAAATACAGGCAACGTACGATGCCGGACTCACATCGTGGATGATATGGGATCCGGCGAATAGATATACACGAGGGGCGTTCGAGCTGGAGGTACAGTAAGTCACAAGAACATGAAATCATTAAATCACAAGATCATAAAATCACATTCTTCATTTATATACTACGGGGCGCGTTTCCCCCATTGATTTCATGATTTAATGCTTTTGTGCTTTTATGATTGGTCATTAGGAATTAGACATTGCCGACGCGCGCTATTTATCCACATCAACTCGCGCGCGTGGGCGCATTCGGCTGTACACTAGATATATGCAAAACCAGAAGCTCACGACCAAGCAATTTTTGGGCATGATTGTGATATTTTTGGTAATGGTGTGGGGTATGGTCGGGTGGCTCACTCAAGATGGTCGTTCAGTAGGAGGCAAGCTTTCTGAAAAGGGGGAATATGACGAGTTACTTGCTTCTATGAATACGGAATCCTCGGATACGTTGGGCGATTATTACGAATTATTACTTTCAATGAACACTGCTCCTGCTGAAGAGAGCGGTGAATAATTTAATTATTTAATATAAAGATATGAAGTCTACGTTCATAAAACAGATTGCGGTCATTGTGCTCGGGGTGTTGTTTGTTACAGGAGTTTCTGAAATGCTTGCGGCCCCGCCCGCCTGTGCACCTCCAGGATGTAATCCAGAGGCGCCGATTAATAAAAGCAACATAGCGCAGATGAAGGCCGGAGGTCTTATTGTTGGAGGAACAGCCACGATAAATCAAAATTCGTTTGTCGTAGCAGCGGGGAAGGCTGGATTTAACACCGGAACGGACGTATTGCGAGCACAGGTTGATATTAACGGATCAATTTACATCGACGGATCAATTTATACTGAAGGAGCAGATAAAACTACCGCGACAGATGCGCTACGTGTCGTTCGTTATCTCGATAACCAATATAATTTTGTCTCTAAGGCTGAATATGCGGCTCACGACGTTGATGGTAATGGAGTAGTAAATATTGCCGATGCGCTCATTATTATGCAGCGAGCCGTTGGTCAGCCAAAAGAGAAAGCAGAGCAGCTTGTCTACGGATCAGAGCTTGCTATTGGAATGGTTGGAGACGTTAATAATGATAAAACCATTACTGTACTGGACAGCCAGCGTGCGCTACAAATCGCAGCTGGAACTGTTGGAGTTGGTATGTCCGAATATCGCCGCGCTGATGTTGATGGAGATGGAGTAGTCACTACAGCAGACGCTCAGCAAATTAATGACTTTGCAGTCGGTGCTGCGGCGGGGAGCAATTGCAGTAATCAATGGCGAGGTAAAATTATTCTCGTGGGTGGGTCGAACGATACTGCGTATATTTGTAAGAATGTAGGAGGAGCGCCTAAGTGGTCGGCACTCTAATCGGCTAATCGCATATATTTGTGATACTTGCCGTTAAACAGTATAAATGGTTCTTCATCGGGACGCTTGCGCTCGCTGCGCTTGCGATGTTTGCGTTTCAGCCGGCTTCTGCAGCAACCACTGATAATCTGTCCGGTTTTGCCTGGTCAGAGACTATCGGATGGATCAGTTTTAATGATACCGATCCACCAACGGGCGGCGCTGGTTATGGAGTGAAAGTATCGTCTACGGGAGTTATCAGTGGGTATGCATGGGCAAACCCGGAAGATACGAATGCAGGAGCGATGTTATCTCCATGGATGGCCACAAATTCAATAACAAAAACGGACAATATTGGCTGGCTTTCGTTTAATTCTATTGATACATCGACTTGCCCGACGGCACCAAATTGTCAGGCAGCGTTAAACAAATCTACCGGTCAAGTTACCGGATGGGCCCGTTTCATCTTAGGTAGTGAACTGCCAAATGGAGGATGGGTGCGCCTTCGTGGGACTGCGACCACTGGTGCTGTATATGGTGTCTCCGTGTCCGCGTGTCAGTGGTCTGGGTACGCGTGGAGTGATGACTTCGGCTGGATTAATTTTATGGATTCGGCAACCAATGGATCCCCTTATGGAATAGTCGGAACCGGGGACGCATGTGTTGCGCCATATAACTATTCGATTGCTGCCCCAACGGCGATTACGGTGGTGAAGGCGGCTTCAGGATCCATTACGGAACCACTTCCCGTCACCATCACCAAGACTTCGGGCAGTACAAATGAAGTAGTCACTATCACAAGCATCACAGTTTCTCCCGCTTCATCAGCAATAAACCCATCATGGGCAGGCGCTTCATGTACGCCAATTTCTGGTACGCCATGCGTTACAACCGGGTTAATCGATATCGAATCGGGCGCGACTGCAGGAACGTATACGCTCACGACCAACACGCGTAGCGCAACAGGAATTCTGAAATCAGATACTACTACGCTTACGGTGCAAGATGCGCCAACATTTGATTTCTCGCTCTCTCGAAATCCAATATCGATACCATATACTGCGCCCGCCACCAAGTATTCTGATATCACTGTCACACGCACCGCAGGTACTGCGGCGAGTGTGAATCTTTCAGCAACAGTAACGAATTCATCGGGCGCGACAGTCAGCACAATTACCACGGCATTTTCACCCTCCACCTCCTGTATTCCAAGCACGGGCTCGTGCGTCTTGCGAATGAATGTCACGGTGCCATCAGGTATGCCCGACGGACCATACACGGTAAATGTACGTGGTGTGAATGGGTCAACAATACGCAATACTACCGTTCAACTCTGCGTGAATTTCTGCAGCACATTTAATTACACAGTTGATGCGCCAAATGCGGAAACCACCGTAACTCGCCCTTCATCTGGTTCTATAACTCAAAATATTCCGATTCTCATCACTCGAACCGCCGGCACAAGCGAAGACGTGCGTATCACGAGTGTTACTTTTGCAGACAACACATCACTACCTTCAAGTATTTCCGCTTCGGCATTGATCGGACAGCTGTGTCGACCATCTCCGACTTGTCAGATCGCTCGCGTGCTCACTATCACGTCTGCCGCTCCGGTGGGTACGCACACGCTTCGCGTCAACACCCAGGCAGCTGGGGGGAGAACGGCAAATGATACGTTTATACTCACCATTGATAATCCTCCTGCTCCGGGTGTCAATTTCACCGTAGTTCCTTCGACTCCTGCAACAGTCACGTCATATGGGGGCACTTCAGTGAGATCTAACGTTGTCATCACATGGCTTTCTCCACTTTCGGCGGTGGAGCGGGTACGCATGGTAAGTGTGACATTTCCAACGAGCCCAATCGCTTCCGCGGGCATTAATGCTGATTATGATTCTACTGTCAGCTGTCTTCCATCAGGCAACCCACTTCGCTGCACTAGACCTCTTGATCTCACGGTTGGTGCGATCGTTCCTGATGGCACATATACTGGCCAAGTGTGTGTGAGGTCAATTGGTAACTCTGCTGCCGGCATAGCTTCGACGAATACACATAAATGCGGGAACTTCACGATTACGGTTGATGTCAATGGTCCGCTTGCAATGCTCGACGGAAGGAAGACCCCCAAGCCAACTGACCCTCCAACCGCATACAATTATGTTAATGGTCCAATTACGGTTCCATCTGGTAGCACGGTGGATCTTACATGGGGGTCTGTTGATGCCGAGTCCTGCCAACTCTCATCGGACGGAGTCGATTTTGGCACTCCGGGAAATAGTGGAACATACGTCACCGGTGCACTCACCACAGACACCACCTTCACTCTGACGTGTGACAATGCAAATACGCTTATAAGCGGGAATCCCGCCATAGATAAATTTGTAGTGAACATTAGTGCAACTCCGCCAGATCCGATTAGCGTTTCATTACAGGGAAGACCGAGATCGAGTGGTATATATACTGATGGACCCGTACGCATTATTGTTGGAACCGGAGCAGACCTTCGCTGGACCGTGCGAAACGTAACAACGGGAACAACAGACATCACCGCAACGTGTGTGCTCGATTCAAGCTCTGGTAGTACATGGAGCAAAAATACAGTGCGGACACACTCCTTCTCGGCCATTACCGTGGATCGCACCTACACTATTACCTGTACGAGCGCATCCGGCGGCGCATCCGTTTCGGACACGATTGACGTTGATGTCTACACGGACGTAGACCTTGATGGACCTGGAAGTGTTGATCAGGGTGAGGATTTTGATCTCGATGTGAATTACGATGGCCCCACAACGGGAGCAAGTTGTACGCTCACCGGAGGTGGAGTGAATCAAACATTCGATCCAAACGTACCAGGGAATGACACCATTGGTGTCACCGCACCTTCTTCTGGACCAAGTGTCACCTATACCATCAACTGTACGGCGGGCAGCGAAGAAACAAGTGACACACATACACTTACGCTCAATACCGTTCAATGTTTTGACAACTTCAACTTCGTCGGAGGAACAACTCCGACCGCGGCATTCATTTTGCAAGATAACAATTCACAAAATACGTTTTCGGTAGACGTGGTGCTTAGTCTCAATGGATTTGATCCAAATAATCTCAATCTCTCCTTCGACACTGATGTGATCATTGGGTCAGATACTGCACCAATGCGTATTGCAAATCAGACAACAACTCCACTTGGCTCCGGATCATTCCGTATAACCCTCACGTTGGACAACTCTCGCACCCAACCAGTTGGTGAATTCACTATGCGCCTTCGCGCTGAAGATACTGTAGGATCCTGTGCAGATAAAATACTCTTAATTCCTGCCTATCTCATAGACGAACGTGAAAGTCTCGGGGAACAGTAACAGGTGTATATGGACACCCCGCAACTTCCGAAATGGCATAGTGCCGAGCGAAGATACGAAGTTCTTCAAAAAATCAAAGCATATGTGCTCACGCGTGAGGGCGCGGTGGTCACGGCAATTGCACTTGTTGCACTCATCGCCCTCGTGATTGGTATGTTTTATGTAGTAACTCGTGATGCAGAGCCAAGCCGTGAGGAGCTTTTGAAAGCAAGACTTGAGCAGGAACAGCGGTTGCGTGAAGGGTCGTACATGTTGCCACAAGAAGAAGCAGAGCAACGATTAATTGACCAAAAAAAACGATTTGAAAATGAAAGTTACGAGCTACCAACAGAAGACACTTTTCAGAGAGAACAGGAGCAGTTAAAAAGATTTGGTTTGTAATTATATGAAACCTACACGAGAATTATTTTATATTACGGTCGCACTTGTTTGCGGTGCAGTGGTGGCCGCAGCTTTTTCAGTGTCGGCATTCATCTATCCGGACGATGAGCCGCCTGGATATGACAATACTGTAAAAATATATGCTCCACTGAATACGGGTCCGGTGTTGCAGTCGAAAAATGGGCCTCTTGGGCTATGCGCTGGCTTTGGAGGTCTCTGTCTTGATGTGTTTGGAGATTTGACCGTCGAAGGATCTATAGGATTCTACAATGGTGCGGCTACACCCGATGTATACATAGATGAAAGTAATGGCGCGCTGTCAATCACAACTAATGCTAAGGGGGGTGTAATTGTGCCAAAAATGGAGGAGTACCAGCGAGATGCGATTTCTGCTGTGCAAGGAACTATTCTTTTTAACACTACCTCGAACAAATTCAATCTATGCGAACTTTCTGCGGGGTGTAATAACGCAGCCGATTGGAGAGAGTTGCAAAGTTTATAACAACACCATTATAAGCACTCGCTAATGCCAAAAATTCAGAAGCATCACTACGCCGCTTCGCTCATACTGCTCATGCTCATCGCAGGAGCAGTATTGATATTCGACAGTCCATCGACATCTGCGCAAGCCGTCCCTCCCCCCTCCGTTGTCTCCTCCGACTACCGTTACGACAATCCCTACGGTACGGCAAATACGTTTAGTGCAACAACGACTACATCAGCAACATTCCCAGTCACAGTCACAGGCCCAGTTGCAGACCAACTCCTCCTTGTCTCTGCATATGGTAGGCGCATTAATGTTGAGGGGTGTACCGTGCAGAGCATTACATATAACGGCACGCCACTATTCGCAGCCGTCGCGACGACAACGAAAAACACATCATCATTAAATACGTGTGTTGATACACGGTATCTCGACGGCGCCTCTTTTCCTGCCGCAGGAACATATGATGTGGTTATTACATGGACGACGAGCGGAATATTGGGAAGTGCGGCATCCGCAGTGCTTCTCTCTGGGGCAGCCGATGCTCCAAGTGCGTCAGATGAGGGCACCCCCTGTTGGCCGAGCGGCTGTGAAATCAAGGACGTGACCGTGAGCGTGAGTACGGCAAACAGTTTAGTGCTCGGTTCATTTGTGACAGGAATACTCAATACCACACCCGAGGTGGGGGCGAATCAGACCCCAATTCATAATCAAACAAATCTTGGTACCAATAGTACATTGCGGTTTGGCGTGAGCACGGAAGTCAGCACTATTCCCGGGAACATCACCATGAGTTGGAGTGATGATCCGCTGAATTATACCTACAACCGTACCGCGCACGTTGCAGTTGTGGTGCCTCCGGCATTTGCGTGTGAAAATGGCGGAGATGATGATGGAGACTCTCTTATTGATGCCGCAGATCCGGGGTGCGGAGCGTCATCCGACAACGACGAATCACATACACCACCCACAACGTTTACAAATGGACAGCGCATAGTTGTGGGAGTGGCTAGCACGAATCTCTACCCAATTGCTGCGGGGGCACTTGCTCCGACAAGCAATATGACATCGAGTGGCACGCAGTCCCAAGATGCAAAAGGAGTAATCAATGTTGCTACACCAACGTATGGATTTACCGGTGCCCCAAGTTATGGCGGAGGAGTATGGTATTGGAGAGTGAATTTTGATGCAGGCACTGATGGATGGGTGAATGCGGCGAACCTATCGGCTGCCGTCGAATGTAACAACGGACAAGAGGACGATAGCCCAGCCGATGGTTTCATTGATTTTTCTGGAGGTGACCCGGGCTGTACTTCTTCCACCGACACTGATGAATATAATGCGCCACCCTCATCTCCCCCCTCCGTTGTCTCCTCCGATTACCGCTACGACAATCCGTATGGTACGGCAAATACATTTACCGCTACTACTTCAAGCTCCGCCACGTTCCCATTCACCGTACCGAGTGCTTCCGTCGATCAACTGCTTATTATTTCTACGTATGCCGAAAGAAATAACGCAGTGGGGTGTGCGGTCAATTCAGTGACATATGGGGCAAGCACTCCACAACGGGCGGTTGCCACAACAACAAAACAATCCGGCTGGAATAGTTGTGTGTCCACGTGGTATGTGACTGATCCACCCGCGGGAACCAGCAATGTGGTGATTACTTGGAATGGGTCAGTGCCTGGAAAGTCGGCTTCTGCGGTGTTACTTTCGGGAGCAGCCGATGCTCCAAGTGCGTCAGATGAAGGCACACCCTGTTGGCCGACTGCCTGTGAAATCAAAGATGTGACCGTGAGTGTGAGTACTGCAAACAGTTTAGTCGTTGATGCGTTTATGACGGGGCAAATTACCAATGTAGCGACCGCAGATCCCTCGCAAACTGAAATACATCGAACAACAAACGGTGGAACATACTATTTACAATTTGGTGTGAGCACTAAAGCAGCAGGCAGCATCGGGAATACCAGCATGCACTGGAACCACCTCGGAACGTATAATCGTACCGTACATATTGCAGTTGCAGTGCCGCCATCAGGAGCGGCTCCAGCGCAATGTGCAAATAGCGGGGACGACGACACTGATGGTTACATAGACGCTGCAGATCCGGGGTGTGGAGGATCATCCGACAATAACGAGTCGGATGAGATACCGCCAACTACATTTTCAAATGGGCAGCGAATAGTCGTGGGCGTGGCGAGCGCAAGTGTGTACCCTATTTCGGCAGGGGCGCTTTCACCCACGAGTGGTATGACGCCGAGCGGGTCTCAAGTGCTAAATGCGGGGGGAGCGGTTACCCTGTCCACACCAACTTATGGATTTATAGGTGCGCCAAGCTACGAAGGAGGTGCGTGGTACTGGAGAGTAAATTTTGATTCTGGCACCGATGGATGGGCAGCGGACGGAAATCTCATTCTTCCTGCGCAGTGCAATGACGGGCAAGATAATGATACAGACACTTATATTGACCTCAATGACGTTGGATGTAGTTCAACGAGCGACAACGATGAAAGTGACGTGGAAAGTAATCCAGACGCTTCTGCCGCGTGTAACGATACGGTGGACAATGATGGGGACGGATATAAAGACAGATATGATCCGGGATGCGCGTATGCAGATGATGATAGCGAACTCAACCGTGTTTCCACCACGCACACGGCGGGGAGTAGAATTATGTCCGATCCTGATGATCCTATCTCAAACAGTACTACGGTGTATAAGAGAGGATGCTTTATTCATCCCGGCACAGGAAAAGGAGTGTGTTATCACAATGGAAGTGTGCCAAATGGTTGCAATGATGGCATAGATAATGATGGGGACAGCGCGATTGATTTTTCTTCCGACACGGGATGTAGTTCTGCCGCGGATACAACGGAGGTGAACACAGTAGCAGGGCTCGACGCATGTGAAGACAATATTGATAATGATGGTGATGGCATCATTGATTATTCTGCAGATATGGGATGCACGGGACCAGGAGATAACCATGAGCACTTTCTTGGTGTACCCAAGAATGTCATTGGTACCGCGCTAAATAGTGATCCTATATACGCCGACAACAGCAATACGGGACAGTACGGGAAAGGTGCGTGGTTCTGGGAAGTGGATTGGGACCCGGCTCCCGGATCACCTCCTGCAGAATATCCCGGTATTTCTTATCGCGGAACTGACGGGTATACCTGCGAAACATGCTCACGTGTGGCCGTACAGTGCGAGGATAAAATAGACAATGATGGAGACGGGCAAACTGATTTTGGATCGGACACAGGATGTGTATCACTTTCCGATCGCAGTGAGGATAGTGCGCTGCGTGAAATTACGGGATGGGCATGGAGCGAAACGGTGGGGTGGATTAGTTTTGCAGACCCGAATCCCTCAAATGATTATGGACTCAATGTAGATCCCACGGGGCTCATTTCGGGATATGCATGGAATGAAAACATTGGCTGGATCTCGTTTAATAAGAGTCAACTCGGGCAATGTCCGGCGGGACTGTGTGAGGCAAGGGTCGCAACCTCAACAGGGAAGGTGACGGGCTGGGCGCGTGCATGTCTTGGTACCGCGACCGCTTCAAACGAAATTCCCGGTACGTGCGCAACTGCTGCAGATCATCCGGGAGGATGGGACGGCTGGATTAGTTTGAGCAAGCAGGCAAATGAGTCTATTCAGTACGGCGTCACGATTAGCGATTGTAATTACAGTGGCTGGGCATGGGGAGGCGACATTCTCGGATGGATTAGTTTTTCAGGCGCGACGTATAGTACGCTCCAGTATCAAGTGACTGGGGCAGAAGACGGATGTGCATCCCTCGTCACATTTGAAATAGCGTGTGACTGGAAAGACGATCCCGAGAATGGAGAGTACGTACTTGATTTTCTCCTCGCAACAGGTGAGACCGATAGTAGTACAAATGGGGTTAGGAAAGCGGATTCCGATCGGCGTCTAAACTCGCGGCATGGTGGGGCAATAATTCTTGAGGCGACAACAACCGCCGCCACATTTCCCACACCCGTTCCTTCCGGATATTACGACATCTGGCTGCAAATATATGACGCCCATGGTGGTAGCGGCGAGGGGTGGTACCAGAAAGATGAATCGGCGTATATCGAGCTGTATAACGCCGCATCCACCACACCCGGGTTTTCATTTGAAGCGACTCCACAGGGGAATCGCATCGGAGGCTCGTCTCCTACCACTGATATTCCGGACTACGTGCCAAATAATATTATTACCACCGATCGCGTCAACACGAACTTCTTCTTGCCGGTAGATGCGGTGAGCGCGAGGTTTTCACATAAATTATTTTCGGAACTCGACCAAAGTGGAGATGTATTTCCTACTGACGGTACAGATCCAGGCAATAAGCCAGGAGCACCACCAGCGGCTTATGCCTGCAACGACGGCGTCGACAATGACGTGGACACCTATAAAGACTATGGAGAAGGAAGTAGTAATGATCCAGGATGCTCATCCGTCACTGACAACAATGAATATAACGCATTTGAAAATACCTTCTGGGGAATGTGTGTGCTACTTCGCAAAGTTGGTCCCGCGTTCGAGCTTGAAGTCACATCAAACGAAACTACATTTGCGGTAGTAAAGCCGGTGGATGAGTCGGGTACTGGTAACTGGAAAACAAATACGATTGAAGTAACCGCGACTCGTCTCGGAGGGTTTACGGGGGACATCAAGCTAAAGGTAGATAGCGTGTACGTGAAGTGCGTTGATGATGAAGTGACGTGCTCGGACGCTGAATTTTCAACGTTGCAATCTTCCGAATATGAAGCACGGTTCTCAAGCGGATCCACCGAAGGTCTAATTTTCGATACTGATTTAAATGATACCGTGACGATTACTATTTTGGACGCTTCGGTACTTCCCGGTCGCTACGGTGTCAAGCTCGTCGGATGGGACGGAGCGTGCGGTGCCGATTATGTGGGTTGTAGCAAACAAAATACCATTGATATCGAATTTGCGATCCGACCCGATAAATTATATACACCTCGGTGAATATAGTTTGCTCGGGTCATTAATACATGGGAAAATAGAATCATATGGAATATGACGTTATTGTGATTGGCGGCGGACCCGCGGCTGCAGCGGCTGGCGTATATGTTGCTCGCAAACAAATGAAAGCGGTGGTGATTACCGAAAGTATCGGTGGGCAGTCCATCGTAAGCGCAGATGTACAAAACTGGATAGGAACCCCGTCAATATCTGGCTATGACCTCGCGAAGGCGCTAGAGGCGCACATGCGCGCGCAACCAAATCTTGAAATTCGTATGCCCGAACGGGTGATTAAAATTGAAAAAGGAAACGGCGATTTTCTTGTGGAAACAGACAAGGGGAAAACCTACAAAGCGCGCTCGGTTATTATTGCTTCAGGCGCGCGCCGGAGAAAGCTGAATGTGCCGGGAGAGGATAAATTTGAAGGCACGGGTGTAGCGTACTGTTCCACCTGCGACGCTCCGATATTTTCCGGGATGGACGTTGCGGTGGTGGGAGGGGGAAACGCGGGACTCGAAGCCGCCGTGGACCTGATCCCATTTGCAAAAACTATCAGCATTATTGAATATGGTGACGCTCCAAAGGGAGATCCGATCACGCTTGAAAAATTAAAGGGAGACAAGAAAGTATCAATTATCACGAATGCCAAGACCGCGCGTATTGAGGGTGAAAAAATGGTGAGCGCGCTTATATACACCGATACGCGTACCAATAAAGAAAAATCACTAGCCGTACAAGGAGTATTTGTTGAAATCGGATCTATTCCAAATTCAGAAATCGCGAAAGGACTCGTGGATATTAATCCACATGGTGAAATAATCATTGATCATCGTACTGCCGCAACGAGTTGCCTGGGAGTCTTTTCGGCGGGGGACGTGACGGACGAATTGTACAAACAAAATAACATTTCATGTGGGGACGCCGTAAAAGCTGCGCTTTCGGCGTACAATTATTTGCTTTCGATAGAAAAAGTAAGTCCCGCAGCAGCGCCTAAAGAGCAGCACTAATCATATGAATATAGCGATCAATGGTTTTGGACGTATTGGGCGCACATTTTTCCGTCAGGCGTACGGGAAGAAGGGGATCACTATAGTGGGAATTAATGATCTTGGGGAAATTTATAACCTCGCGTACTTGCTAAAGTATGATTCGGTATACCGAACGTATGAACAATCGGTGAGCGTGAAGGGAGACATGCTTGTGGTAGGGAAGCAAAAGATCGCGGTGCTTCACGAAAAGGAACCGGAAAAACTTCCCTGGAAACAACTTGGTGTGGACGTGGTGATTGAGTCCACCGGCGTATTCATGACGCAAGATGAGGCGTCTGCCCATACTCGCGCAGGAGCGAAACGAGTTGTTATTTCGGCTCCCGCGCGTGACGACACACCGACCGCAACTCCGAATTTAAATTTTCAGGCACTCTCGCGCAGTAATATTTCTTCAAATGCGTCCTGCACTACAAACGCCACAAATCCGATCGTTGCGGTACTGATGAAGGAACTTGGTATTGAGAAGGGGATGCTCACTACGGTGCATGGATATACCGCTACACAAAAAATCGTCGATGGTCCCGACGCAAAAGATTTTGCGAGAGGACGCGCAGGGGCTATGAATATTATCCCAACGTCCACTGGAGCCGCAGAGGCGGTAGAGCATGTGTTGCCGGAAGTAAAAGGAAAGTTTGACGGCATTGCAATGCGAGTGCCAGTGGCCACGGGTTCTATTATCGACTTTACATTTCTTTCTCGCCGCACAACGACCGTAGCGGAGGTGAATGCAATTCTGTCCAAGGCCGCAGCGTCGCGTGAGTGGAGTGGTATTCTCACCGTTGCAGAACAACCACTGGTGTCATCTGATATTATTGGATCTCCCTTTGGTTCAATTGTTGATCTATCGCTTACGCGCGTGGTAGATGGAAATATGGTCAAAGTATGCGCGTGGTACGACAATGAATGGGGATACTGCGCGATGCTCATTAAGCACGTAGAATCGCTCGCACAGTTTTTGAAATAGTCTCGCACCAATTTTAGGTTTCCTGATAAAATATTCATGAAAAGTTTCTGTATATAATGCAAATTGAAGGATAAATTCCACATCACTTTCTCATAGAAGAAAGTGATGTGGAAGAAACCTGTGAATAATTACAAATATAAAACCGCCTCAAGGCGGTTTTATATTTGTGAACAAACAATAACGCATTACTACACCTTGATAGATATGCACAAGTTATGAACAAGAATGCCAAAATATTTATCAAGGTTTATCAGCCCTATTTTTTTGCAACTTTTTGCAATTTAGTGTGCAAAAAAATATTGTGAAATGAAAAAATTATTGTTTTTTTGCTTGCTACAATATATACATTATTAGCGCCACATTACTCACTGTTTTTTATGAATAGCACATCTCACGGGCACATCTCGCGTGCGCTGTTTTCTTTTTTACTCGTTCTCTCGATTATTTCGATCACCGTACCTCCCAACGTCGCACGCGCGGCAATCACGGACGTAGCAACGATCGACATGATCGCCTCAACCGTCTCTATTCTTGAACGAGTGCTCGGTGCTATTCAGGGTTTCTTTGCAGGTGGTGCGGTGGCGCAAACTACCTCTGGTGGAAATCAAGGGAACGGTGGGAATCATCCATATCTCTTGTTCACGGATGCAGAGCTCGTAGGTATTCGAGCTAAAGTAAATGACACCTCAACAATCAACAACAAATTTTGGCTCGCATTCAAATCTCGTTGCGACGGACTAAAATCCGAAGTGCAAAATTCGGTGTTTCCAACGGGTGGGTTTGGATCGGGGTATTCAACGTCTCGTGGGTATCAAGACTCACTCAAGGTGACTGATGTTGCGGTATGTGCCGCGATTGCAAATGATGCGTCCATGATGTCGGCCGTAAAAGCCGCGCTCACTCGGTTTTCCAATTATCGCCCCATTGTGGATACGGACGGACAGATAGAACTCTACGATGTTGGAGCGTTCAGTCAGATGATCATCCCGATGGATATTGCATATGATTCACTTGCGACCGATCTCACCACGCGGAATAAACTCGAAGATTTGTTGTACGCGCAGACAATAAATGTGCTCAACACAACCTACGCAGACATGTCTCTTGGAAGATCGAAGGGGAATCACTGGATGGGATACATGAGCATCGTGTACGGCACCGGTACCTTGCTCAAAGGGTATACACGATATGGATCGGGGCTGACTCCCGCACAGTTGACTGCCAAGGGGGAGGCGATGATGAAATATTTCTTCGACAAGGACTTCGATCCTGATGGATCGGAATATGAACCATACAACTATACACAATCCGTGGTCATTAGTAACCTCTATCTTTGGCAGCGTATCCTCAAAAACTATTCCGGAACGGACCTCGCGCGTTACCGCGTCGTCGATGGAAAGCCAATTCTTCAGAGATTCGGCGAGTATGCGATGCATGTGACCGCTCCCGATTTGGAGCACGCCATAGGATTTGGAGATGGACGCGACGTCTTGTTGAGTCGCCTACCATATGCAATGAATGCGGTTGAATATAACGACGGCGTGGCGATGTGGTTCTGGAAAGAAATGGATCGCCGAACGGTCGGAGCCCTCACGACCACAAATATTCTTCGAGAATATGAAACCACCGACATCCTCCCTATTGCGCTCTGGGGGAAAGAAATTTCTGAAGTACGACCAAGTAGTGCGCCGGCAGGCGAGATTGACCTGGTAAAAGCGTATGATTCAGCGGGCTCTGCGCAAGGACAATGGGGTTCTGGGCATATTTTTATGCGCACCGGATTTGAAGGTATAAATGATATTAAACTTGCCTCACAAGCGGGAGATTATAATGGCTTTCACGGACACTCCGACGAAGGCGCATATATTCTGAACGCATTTGGGGCACGATTTCTCACCGACACCTTCTTCAATACCGGCGGGTATGATAGTAGTGGATACTACTATCTGCAGAGCAGTAAAGCGCATAACGGCGTGATGGCATGCAGTAGTGACCTCACCGAATGCCATGCGAGCGGATATAGACTCAATTCTAATCCGCAAATTCAAGGGTATTCTGCACCCGACGCGGTCATCACGCTCAATGAACGCTCGGGAAATATGTATCATGTTGCGGCAGATCTTGGGGCGGCATACCGGCGTCACGGTGAAGATGGGCTCACCACTATTGACCCCGACACCATTACCGACGCAGATCGCCACTTCGTCTTTGTTCGCAAAAGTAGTAGCGATGGATTTTATGTAATTATCGATGACCTCACAAGTTCCGTGGCGCGTCGTTGGCAACAGCGACAGCATTATTCAGAAGACGTCACCCCCACACTTCCGGGAGGAAATAAACTTACGCTCACCAAAAATGGCACGTCGAACAAAGTGTTTATTGACGCCATCTATGCAAATCAATCAATGACCATGAGGGGGCCGACGACGTTGAATTGTTCCGGAGGTGGATGTGAAAAATCGGTGCTTGACCGCTACGTAGAACTCACCACCAATAATTCTTCCGGTCGTTTTGTCCAAATGACACTACTCTACCCATCGGCGACTGGTGTTGCACCAACCGTTCCTGAACCTGTTATTTCAGGGAGCTCCATCAGTCTCACCGTTGAGGGACGAACCGTTACCTATAACCAATCCACAAAAACGATAACGATGAGTGGTGGAGGAACAACACCCCCCGCCGCCTGTTCTGACGGCCTCGACAATGACGGAGACACCAAGATTGACTTTGGTACAGCAACCTCAAACGATCCCGGATGCACGAGTCTCACCGACAATGATGAATACAACGCACCACCTCCCGCGTCTCCCGTCGCATGTAGTCCCACGTCACAATCAGTCATTACCGGACAGTCTGCATCGTTCACCGCATCAAATGGGAATGGTACCTACGCCTGGACTGCTACCGGTGGAACTCCATCAACCGGATCAGGTGCTTCTTTCTCGACTACATATACGAGTACCGGTACCAAAAGTGTTTCCGTGACTTCAAACAGCACGACCGCAAGTTGCAGTGTGAGTGTGAGTACGCCTCCAGTGACCACCACAAATTGCTCCGATGGAGTGGACGGAACAGACGGAGAAGACACCCTCATCGATATGGCAGACCCGGGATGTGCAAGTCCCGCAGATACGAGTGAATCGAATCCGACTCCCGTGAGCACGAAATTTTCGGTGGGGAATACCGTTCGCGTGAGCAACACCGCTGGTGTGAATGTGCGCATGCCCGCAGGAGGAGCGAGTGTCGGTGATGGCACCGGACAACCATCTGGTGCTACAGGTACCGTAGTGGAAGGTCCTAAATTTGCCGTCTATAGCGGCGTGAACTATTGGTGGTGGAATATTGACTACACGAATGCTCCAGATGGATGGTCTATACAGGACGGACTCACCGTAGTCACCGCGCCTCCTCCCCCTACTGCCTGCGCTGACGGTCTCGACAATGACGCGGACACCAAGATTGACTACGGCACCGGAACAAACAACGACCCCGGATGCACGAGTCTCACCGATACTGATGAATACAATCCTCCTCCTCCCGCATCCCCAGTGACCTGCAGTCCCGCAACACAGTCGGTATACACCAGTGCTTCTGCTACGTTTACGGCCGCAAACGGCAACGGCACCTACACCTGGACCGCCACCGGAGGTACTCCTTCCACGGGATCTGGCGCTTCTTTCTCAACTACATATAGTACGACGGGTACCAAGAGTGTTTCCGTGACTTCAAACAGCACGACCGCAAGTTGCAGTGTGAGTGTGTCTACACCACCCGTGACGGGAGGAGGGAATAATGGAAATGGCGGAAACCATCCGTATTTGTTATTTACTGATCAAGATCTCGTAGATATCCGTGCAAAAGTCAACAACAGCGCATTAGTCAACAACAAATATTGGCTTGCGTTTAAGGCTGACTGCGATAGTCAGAAATCTGCAGTACAAAATTCAGTGTTTCCGGCAAGTGGATTTGGCTCTGGATATTCAGTACGCGATGGATTCTATGATGCTCCGAAAGTACGTGACGTCGCAATCTGCGCAACGATTGCAAATGATGCGTCAATGATGTCTGCGGTGAAAGCGGCCCTCACGCGATTCTCCAACTACAGCGCGTTTCCTAATCAACCGACTGCATCGGATCCAAATTTGATTGATCTCCACGAACTCGGGGTGTTTAGTCCTATGGTTGTTGCAATGGATATTGCATACGATTCGTTTACCACATCATCAGAGCTCTCTATTCGTAATCGGCTCGAAGATTTGTTTTATGCGGAAGCGGTGAGTGTGTCCACAGATTATTTCTGGGGAGATCTCTCGCAGCCCAGAGGAAAGGGGAATAAATGGTACCACGCGGTAGGTTCGGTGTACGGCGCAGGGACTCTGCTCAAAAACTATACACGATATGGATCTGGTCCCACGCCCGCATCACTCATCACAAAGGGGGAAGCGATGATGAAATATTTCTTGAACTATAATATTGATCCAACCGGGTCCGAGTATGAACCGTACAATTACACCCAGTCGGTAGTTACAAGTAATATGTATCTCTGGCACCACATACTTAATAACTATGCTGGTGTAGATTTGTTCCGATACCGAATTATTAATGGAAAGCCGATCTTGCAACGTTTTGGTGAATATACCATGCACATTACCGCACCAAATCTTAATAATGCAGCTGGGTTTGGTGACGGTCGCGATGGACTCTCAAAGCGTGCCTCCTACGCGATGAACGCCGCGTACTACAACGATGGCGCTGCAATGTGGTACTGGAATGAAATGGATCGGAGAAGAATTGGCGCCATGACCACCACAAATATTCGCGCGGACTACGAAACTGACGACCTACTCACCATCATGCTGTGGGGGAAATCGATTCCCGAAGTGAGGCCATCGAACGCGCCCGCAGGAGAGCTCGACTTTGTGCGCGTACACAATGCCCCAGGAGTGGATCCTGGAACACGAGGATCTGGACAAATATTTATGCGCACCGGATTTGAACAGACGAATGATATTCAATTAGTTTCAAAGGTAGGCAACCATGGTGGATTCCATGGCCACTCTGATGAGGGAGGATATATCCTGAACGCCTTTGGCGTACGCTTTCTTACGGACACCTTCTTCAACACCGGAGGATATGACAGTAGTGGGTATGCTTATTTGCAGTCCAGCCGAGCGCACAACCCAGTGATGGCGTGTAATAGCACACTTTCCGCATGTCATTCAACGGGGTATCAGCATAATTCCAACCCAACATTACAAGGTTATTCTCCACAAGTCGCTTCCATTACGCAAAACGAACGAGTGGGGAATATGTACCACGTTGCAGGAGATCTGGGGGAAGCATATCGACGACACGGCGAATTTGCGGATGGTTCCATTGATCCTGATACCATCACTGATGCTGATCGCCACTTTGTCTTTGCGCGCAAGAGTAACAGTGATGGATTTTATGTGATCATTGACGATCTCGCGAGTTCCGTGGCTCGACGTTGGCAGCAGCGCCACCACTATTCCGCAGACGTGACCCCCTCACTTCCCGGAGGCAACAATCTCACGCTCACGAAACCAGGAACTACCAATAAAGTCTTCATCAACACCGTCTACTCGAATCAAGCGATGACGTTGCGCGGTCCAACAACACTGAACGCTGCAGCCGGAAGTGAAGAAGCAGTGCTTGACCGCTATGTGGAACTCTCCACAAATGCCGAGTCAAATCGATTTGTCCAGGTCACCCTCCTCTATCCCTCCGCAACCGGAGTTGCCCCTGTCGTGGGAAGTCCTATTGTCTCCGGAAACGTTCTGCGCATTGTGGTAGATGGTCGCACCGTCACCTACGACATGTCCACCAAAACAGTGACGATGAGCGAGGGCACCACTCCTCCTCCCCCTGCCGTCTGCGCAGACGGCATCGACAATGACGGCGACGGGAAAACAGACTATCCGACAGATCCTGGTTGCTCATCTTCAACTGATACGGATGAATACAACGCACCCATAGCCGCCTGCTCCGACGGCCTCGACAATGACGGAGACACCAAGATCGACTACGGTACAGGGGCGAGCAATGACCCGGGATGCACGAGTCTCACCGACAATGATGAATACAACGCACCATCTCCTATATCCCCAGTGACCTGCAGTCCCACAACCCAGTCGGTATACACCAGCGCCTCCGCCTCATTTACCGCCGCAAATGGAAACGGCACCTACTCCTGGACTGCGACCGGAGGCACTCCTTCCACAGGCACGGGAGCAACATTCTCGACTACCTACAGCACCACCGGCACTAAGAGTGTTTCGGTCACGTCAAACAGTACGAGCGCGAGCTGTAATGTAAGTGTGACGACGCCTCCTCCTGTAGCGGCACTCTGCGCCAACAGCATCGATGATGACGGCGATGGAAAAGTAGACATGGCGGACTATGGATGTGTGCTCGCAACCGACAACGATGAATCCAATCCCACCCCCGTGAGTACGAAGTTTGCGATTGGGAACGCCGTGAAAGTCACGACAACAACATTCCTGAACGTGCGCGACATCCCCGGGGGTACGGATATCGGGGATCAACTCGACAATCAAAATGGAACGGTAATTGCAGGACCCAAGTACGCCGTCTTCAGTGGGACTCCATTTTGGTGGTGGAATATTGATTTTGCATCTGGCGCTGACGGTTGGTCCATACAAGATGGCCTCACCATTGTCACCGCACCACCTCCCGCCTGCTCCGACGGCCTCGACAATGACGGAGACACCAAGATTGACTTTGGCACCGGAACAAACAACGACCCCGGATGCACGAGTCTCACCGACACCGATGAATACAACGCACCACCTCCTGTATATACCTGCTCCGACGGTCTCGACAATGACGGAGACGGGAAGATTGATCTCGCTGATCTCGGATGCTCCTCGAGCACCGACAACGACGAATACAACGCGCCGCTCGCAGTCTGCGCAGACGGTCTCGACAATGACAGTGACGGCAAGATCGACTATCCGGCAGACTTTGGATGCACAAGTGCCACCGACACCAGTGAGATCAATCCCGTGAGCACTGCTGATATCAAGGCGCGTCCCTCAAACAGCGGCACATACACCGGAGGTTCTATTTCACTCAACACCGGTACCACGGCCGCTATTCAGTGGTCGTCTACAAACGCAGGTTCTTGCACCGTGGTGTCAAACCCCTCCGGAACTGCATGGACGGGGACTGCTGGTACGCAAACCACTCCTACGCTCATCCAAGCTACCACCTACGCTCTTACGTGCTATCAAGCCGGCGCAGTCGCGTCCACGGACAGTGTTGTTGTGAATATCGTGATCCCGGTGGCGTGTGCGGATGGCATCGACAATGACGGAGACGGCAAGATTGACTACGGCACTGCTACCTCCAACGACCCCGGATGCACGAGTGCCACGGACGACAGTGAAGCAGACCCCGTCATCACTGATACCACCGCGCCTACCATTTCGAATCTCTTGGCAGACTCCTCGCGCGGCGACCAGCTAGTGGTCACATGGACGACGAATGAACCCGCAACCTCTCGAGTGGCATATGGTACCAGCGGAGATCTCGGGGAGCTCACTGAAGAAGATCCGAGGTATGTGACGTCCCACACCGTTACCATTCATAACCTCGACCGCAAGACCATCTATTACGTCCAAGTATCATCGAGAGATGCCGCTGGAAATACGCGCACCTCCAGCATTATAGGTACGTACACGGTTGCACGTCTCCCGAAATCCCCGAAGGTCACGGAGCTCACCGCTTCAAGTGGTTCCATTATTCTACGCTGGAATAATCCAACGGAGTATGAATTTTATGCAGGAACCATTGTGATGCGAAGCGACACCGATTTCATCCTCACTCCATCGCGCGCTACTGCGCTCGCAGACATCACCGGAACCACCTATACGGACACCTCTGCAGTTGTGGGCACGGCGTACTACTACACGGTATTCACATACGATGATGAAGGAACTTTTTCTGACCCAGAATTCATCTCATATCGCATTCTTCCCGGCACCATCACAGGTACTGTCGGAGGAGGAAGTGTTGGGAGTGGAGGAGGAACCTCCGACTATATCGCTCCACTCTCACCGACTGCATTTAGCGCGGTTCAGAACGGCGATGGCACTGCGACACTCCACTGGGTAAATCCTTCTGATTCTGATTTCTCGCGTGTGCGGATTTTGCGGAAAGCAGGAAACGCCCCGACGAGTGCCTCCGGGGCTGATGGATCCGCGATTATATATGAAGGTCCCATGACAGCCATTGTGGACGGAGCAGTTACAGTGCCCAATACCTTTTACGCCATCTTTGCGCTTGATGTGCATGGAAATGTTTCTCTCCCCACAGTCGCAACGCGCCCTTCTGCAAACTACAACAGTGATGGATCAGAAATTATTACTGAAGGACCGGGATCTGCGTATCCCGGAGTCTGCAGTGTCACCACACCCGGTATCACAATCACGCGCTGGCTCGTCTTTGGCGAATTTGGGGCTGATGTACACTCGCTCCAACAGTACCTGAACAAGATTGGACATACCGTCGCTTCCTCCGGTCCCGGAGCACCCGGCGAGGAATCTGACTACTTTGGCGCACTCACCGAGCGTGCACTCAAACGGTACCAATGTGAACGCCTTGGCGTATGTAGCGGAGACCCCACCACCACCGGACATGGGGGAGTGGGACCGCGTACGAGAGCCGCACTTGCAAGTGGCGCCACCGTTGGTCAATGTGCAGGCTCCGGTGCTCCACCTCCCGGACTTACGAGCTCCTCTACTCCCACACAGATTGAGTCGCTTCGTGAACGGTTACTCGAACTCCAGCGTCAGTTACAGTTAATACTCGCGCAGTAAGATACGAAAGCGCTGCGTGCCCACACGCCCGCCAACCATCGGGCAGGCTGGCGTGTGTGGGTAAGCACCCCCGCGTAGCGGGGGTGTTTTTTTGTTTTACTTCACCGTGTGTGGCATCATAGTGCTATGCGTATTCACATTGCATCGGACCACGCGGGGTTCGTGCTAAAGGAATATTTAAAAACTCATCTGATCGCTGAAGGTCACGAGTGTCTCGATTATGGCGCGCACGAACTCAACCGTGAGGATGATTATCCAGATATAGTAGGCGCGTGCATGGTCGGACTGCAGAACGATCTTGACGCCTCCGCAGCGGCAATGGGGGTTGTGCTTGGTGGATCAGGACAAGGAGAAGCGATTGTCGCGAATAAATATAACCGCATTCGTGCCACAGTATATTATGGAGGGAGTATAGATATCCTTCGTCTCTCACGAGAACATAATGATGCAAACGTTCTTTCACTCGGTGCAAGATTTCTTAAAGAATCTGAAGCGCTTGACGCGGTGCGCATATGGTTGCGCACTCCATTTTCTCGTGATGCGCGGCATGTCCGGCGCATTAAAAAAATTTCATTGCACCAATCTCGCGCATGAAATCGGTACAAATTATCCCCGCCGTTAACGCGAGCACATTTAGTGAAGTGCTGAACGTAGTGCGCCGCGTAGAGCGAGAGCTGAAAGATCATCCGCACGCACCCACGCACGTGCATATCGATGTTGCAGATGGAACGCTGACGCCAAATGTGCTTTGGCACGATCCAAAAGATCTCGACAATCTTACGTCTGTATTTCAGATTGAACTACATTTAATGTTGGACAACATAGACACACGATTTTCGTATTGGTTGCGACCGCACGTCGGGAGATATATTGTGCAATTTGAGGGGTGCGAGAAATCACGAAGCATTGCTGCGTCCGCAAAGCGCATCGGGAAGGAGTTTGGATTCAGTCTCGCTCCGAGCACTCGCCTTGAGGTGCTGGGGGACGATGCAAGGCTCCTCGATGTGATGCAGCTCCTCGCGGTGTCCCCGGGTTCATCCGGACAGCAGATGGACAACGGAACCACTAAAAAAATCACACAGTCTCTGCGTCTCTATCCCACGCTTCCCATTGCTATTGACGGTGGCGTGAATGCGGACACTATACATGCCTGCGCATCACATGGAGCGTCTCGATTCGTCTCCGCATCGTACTTACTCTCTGGATCATCTATTCGTACACAATATGACTCGCTTATCGCGTCATTCGCACGCTCGTAATTCACCCCGCACATTTATTGGGGCATTGTTCATAGTAGGAATCGGGTATGCGCTCGCTTTTTTTGTCAGCGATGTGTCATATATACCCTCGTTTGCCGATGTGGTTTCTTATCAAGGAAGCGAGCGTAGGGAAGCATTGCGGCCATTTGTGGCCGCAGTTGCGTCGACGGGAAGTGACGCGGCGCGTACACAAAATGATTCCATCCGTGTTATTGCGGTGGGGGACATTATGCTTGATCGCGGTGTAAAGTTTATTGTGGGGAAAGCGGGCGACGGAGATCCTTATTTCCCATTTGCACACATACGTAACATTATCTCGCCTGCGGACATTGCGTTTGGTAATCTTGAAGGGCCGGTATCTGATATGGGTAATAATGTTGGGAGCATCTATTCCTTTCGCATGCCAATTGAAAATGTACGCGTACTCGAAGATGTGGGGTT
Source organism: uncultured Candidatus Saccharibacteria bacterium (assembly GCA_964354975.1). Taxonomy (GTDB): domain Bacteria; phylum Patescibacteriota; class Minisyncoccia; order Ryanbacterales; family HO2-45-13; genus CAYHBS01. The sequence continues at coordinate 97,290 of CAYHBS010000001.1, read as the reverse complement.
TGATGTTTTCTCATTTGCAAACAACCACGTGGGAGATTGGAATATCGATGCGTTTACCGATACGCTACGCCGTTTTACTGGATCGCGCGTGGGGCTTACGGGCGCAGGAATGACCGCGGACGCGGCGGAGCGTCCTGTGGTACGGGACATTGGAGGAACACGGATAGGCTTTATTGGATTTTCCGATGTTGGGCCGAACTGGCTCAAGGCAACGAGCGAGCGCCCTGGGATCAATATTGCGAGCGAAGAGGATATCGACAGGATCGTCCGGCAGGCAAGCGCACAAGTTGATATACTACTCGTATCCTTCCACTTTGGTGAGGAATATCAGACAACCGCAAATGCGCGTCAGCGCGCGCTTGCGTATGTTGCGGTTGACGCAGGAGCTGACGCAGTTATCGGGCACCATCCTCATGTCGGACAAGAAGTAGAGGAATATCGTGGAGCTCTTATTGCATACAGTCTTGGAAACTTTGTGTTCGATCAACGATTTTCCGAGGATACATCAAAAGGATTACTGCTCGAACTTACTATTATTGACAGGCAGATCAAGGCGTACACCATCAACGAACTTAATTTTAATGCATATTTTCAACCACTTCCTACATGGGACACATCCACGATGACAACATCAAACAACTAGAAGAAACTGCCGGGAAAATCCGTCAGTCTATTGTTGAAATGTTGGTCGCGGCGGGGTCAGGACACACCGCAGGTCCCCTTGGTATGACCGATATTTTTACGGTGCTCTATTTTCATACATTACGTCACGATCCTCAACATCCCGAGATGGAAGGTCGCGATCGCGTTATTCTCTCAAACGGCCATATTTGCCCTGTGCAATATGCCACAATGGCTCATGCGGGATACTTTCCTGTAGCAGAGTTGCTCACACTACGCAAATTTGGTACACGTCTCCAAGGGCATCCACATCGTGAAAGGCTTCCAGGTATTGAAACCTCATCGGGCCCTCTTGGATCAGGACTCTCACAAACCGCAGGGATGGCGTATGGAGCGCGCATGGACGGAGGAAAGGAGCGTTTTTACTGTCTCATGGGAGACGGCGAACAAAATGCTGGACAAGTATGGGAAGCGATGATGTTTACGGGGAAATACCGACTTTCAAATATTACGGCAATTATTGACCGTAATAATATTCAGATTGATGGTATGACAGAAGATATTATGCCGCTCGAACCAATGCGCGCAAAATATGAAGCGTTCAATTGGCACGTCATTGAAGTGGACGGACACAATATTGAAAGTATTGCGAATGCATTTGATGAAGCAGCGGCAATATATGAAAAACCAACAATGATTATTGCGCACACCATTCCAGGAAAAGGAATTCCAGAAATTGAATTTGATTACCGGTGGCATGGAGTGCCCCCCGGGAAGGGGCCGGACGCGCCAATTGCAAAAAAGGATCAAGAGAAAATATTTTTACACAAACTACGAACGTTACAGGGGAAAATTACCAGTGAACACCAGTAATATGTTATTTATTACAGAACATTTTAAGATGCTATTTGCAGTTTCTGGTGCATTTATGTTTGGGCTCATCCTCGGAATGATGCTTGGTGCGTCTGTGGATTTTACTGGGCAAATTGTTTCATTAGATCCAGCAAGTTATATTGCGTTGCGGTAACCCATGCCCGTTCAACTCTCCGCAAAATTAGCGCCGCATGCGCTTGATATACAAACCATTGATCAGCAGCCCACCCGTAGTGGATTTGGTGAGGGGCTGGTAATTGCTGGCGATAATGATGAACGCGTCGTTGCGCTCTGCGCGGATCTCACGGAGTCGACGCGCATGGAGCTCTTTGCGCGTAAATATCCAAAGCGCTTTATTGAAGCGGGGATTGCGGAGCAGAATCTTGCTTCGGTTGCTTCGGGGCTTGCACGTGCGGGGAAGATTCCGTTTATTGCAAGTTACGCAATGTTTAGCCCAGGGAGATCATGGGAGCAAGTGCGCACGACCATTTGTTATAACGACATGCCGGTTAAAATAGTAGGATCTCACGCAGGGGTATCGGTGGGTCCGGACGGTGCGACGCATCAAGCGATCGAAGATATTGCAATCACGCGCGTCCTTCCGCGTATGCAGGTGCTGGTGCCCTGTGACATGATTGAGGCACGCAAGGCCACGATCGCTGCAGCGAAGACATCATCACCAACATATATACGACTCACCCGTGAAAAAACTCCAGTGTTTACGACCGAAGGTTCTCCATTTGAAATAGGGAAGGCAGAAATATTTTATGAATCACCCGGGGGCGCAGATGTCGCCCTCATCGGATGTGGCCCACTGCTCCATAATGCGTTGCTTGCCGCAGTGGAGCTTGAAAAAAAAGGACACCGCGCAATCGTGGTGAATGTGCACACGATTAAACCACTAGATATACGTACAATTGTTGACGTTGCGCGTCGCGCTGGCGCAGTAGTGAGTGTCGAAGAACATCAAATCGCGGGAGGACTTGGGTCTGCAGTTGCAGAAGTGCTTGCGGCCAATCATCCGGTGCCGATGGAATTTATTGGCGTGAAAGACCGATTTGGCGAGTCAGGAGAACCGAAAGAACTCATTGAACATTTCGGTATGGGCGTGAGTCACATTGTAGTCGCGGCCGAGCGCGCAGTATCACGAAAATAATTATTTGATTTCTTTTGCTGTGTAGTCTGCAGGGGCGTTTGTGAGGTATTGCTGTAGCGCGGCTTCCGAGAGCAGTCCCGCTTGCGCGCCGATACGTTGCACCACCGACATTGAATTAATCGGGCCCCACGCGAGTGCGTCCGGAAGTGATTTTCCTTTTATGAGTGCCGCCGCAACCGTTGCAGAAAAAGCATCTCCCGCACCAGTGCGTTCAAGTGGAGGTGCTGGGTCGGGGTACATGGGCATTTGCCAGATATGCTCGCCGTCGTACGCATGTGCTCCACGTGGGCCGTCGGTGATGCAGACAATACGCGGCCCACGTTCATGCATTGCTTTTAGGAGACTGATAATATCGGGAGATGTAATACCAAGAATGCGCTGTGCTTCTTCCTTATTGCAGAAAAAAATGTACGTACGAGCATAAATATCTTTCAGTTCTTCATATCCCATCTTCATTTGGAACGTCCCCGGTTGAAACGCGAGAAGCACATCCGGATGGGATAAAAGATATGTAGCCATCTCCTTGTGAAATACACGTGACGCTTCACCAAGAGATGACAAATAGATTAACTTCGGACTTCCAATATCTGGTAAAAAATAATCATATTTCTCATGTTTAATGAGTATGGTGCGCTCTGATTGGTACCAGAGTACATAATGATAATTTGTCGCCTTGCCATGATGGGTACGGACAAAATCAACGGCAACATTATTTTTTTTTAGCTCATCAATACACTCTTTTCCATTCTCGTCTGCGCCAACATTCGTTACGAACGCAGCATGAAGCCCTAGCCGCGCCGCTGCGACGGCCGCATTGCCGCTATTTCCAACGGCGCGCACAATATCCACAGATTCATATGGGATTTTATCACCAAAGCGCATACAGAGCTCCTGGGTTCCGTGATTCATATGCGTATCAGCGTCTACTAATCGAATAAATGCATCAGTAGTGATATCGCCCATTGAGAGAAATTCAATATGCTGCATACACATAGTGTGCCATACTTCACTCCCGTGCAATGTGATATGCTGTGGGTATGACGTTATCAGAATATTTACGCGCCGCCTCGGTGGAGCACTGGGCGGTGCCGCATATAAATGTATCAAATTTTCTGCAACTGCAAGCAATTGCGGAGGCTGCGCGTGAGCTTTCCGCACCGATCATGATTGGTACGTCGGAGAGCGAGGCGGATTTTTTTGGAGAAGCGCTCACTACTCCGCTTGTCCGATCGGTCGCGGAAACGTATCATGTGCCGTTATTCCTCAATGCAGATCATTATCACAGCGTGGAGCGTGCACGCGGCGCGATCGATCACGGATATCGCTCACTGGCGATCGATCTTTCAAAACTTTCGTATGATGAAAATGTCGCAGGGGTAAAAGAGGTTGTTATAATGAGTAAACTGATCGGAGAACACGTCAGTGTGGAAGGTGAAATTGGAAGTATTGTCACCGACTCTTCGAAAATTTATAACGAAGTCATTGAGGTGCCTGAAAAAACACTCACCACACCGGAAGAAGCACAGTCATTTATCGAGGCAACGGGCGTTCACCGTCTTGCCATTGCCGTAGGAGAACATCATGGGATTGCTGCTAATAAAAAGAAGATTGATAATAAACGCATCGCGAATATTCGCGCGGCCGTGCCGGAAGATATCTGTCTCGTGCTCCACGGTGGATCGGGTCTTTCTGATAAACAATTTACCGATGCGATTGCGGCGGGTATTAGTAATATTCATGTGAGCACAAATGTGCGCGTGATTTATCGAAGCGCTCTCGAGCGATCGCTCAAAGAACATCCCGACGAAGTCGCTTCATATAAATACGAGAAGTCGGTGCGAGACGCAGTGAAAGAAGAAGTCGCACATATTATTACTGTCTTTGGCGCGAGCGGCCGCGCAGTTCTTTAACATGTATGGCAAACATATACATCACAAGAAAAATTCCCGCAGCAGGCGTTGATGCGCTCATCGCGGCGGGTCACCGGGTTGATAGTAGCGTGGAAGATCGCGTGCTCTCCCTTGATGAATTAACTTCTGCACTCACTGCAAAGCAATATGATGCGGTTCTTTGTTTACTTACAGACAAAATTACCGCTGAACTCATGGAAGCGGCAGGGCCGCAAGTAAAAATTTATGCAAACTATGCGGTCGGATATGACAATATTGATATGAAAGCAGCGAAGAAACTGGGGAAGATTGTCTCAAATACTCCTGGAGTGCTCACCGACGCGGTTGCGGAGCACACCGTTACCCTTGCACTTGCGATCATGCGTCGTATTGTGGAGTCCGATGCATTCATGCGCGCAGGATCATACACCGCATGGGCACCAGAATTATTACTTGGGAGTGCGGTTCGCGGGAAAACCGTGGGCATTGTAGGTCTTGGGCGCATCGGTTCTCGCGTCGCAGAAATTTTACATCATGGATTTGGTATGCATGTGGTGTACTTCGATGTGCAACAAAATGCGGAGTTTGAAAAGTCAGTGAACGCGACCTTTTATAAAAATTTGGCGGAGTTGTTACCTGTGTGCGATCTCGTAAGTATCCACGTGCCGTTACTTCCCACTACCACACATTTGTTTTCTGACACGCAATTTGCACTCATGAAGCGTACCGCATATCTCGTAAACACGTCTCGCGGACCAGTGATTGATGAACATGCACTTGTGCGTGCTCTTTCTGCGGGCACGATTCGTGGCGCGGCGCTTGACGTGTTTGAGCGGGAGCCCGTGCTCACCGAGGGACTTGGGGCCCTTCAAAATGTAGTGGTAACGCCACATACGGCATCTGCAACCGTGGAGGCGCGAGCGGAAATGGCTCTCATGGCTGCGCGCAACATTATCGCTGTTCTTTCGGGCTCACCGGCGCCCCAGCAGGTGCCATACCCACCGGAGGCTTGATTTTCCTGTGTATTTCAGTAGAATAGTCATACATATTTTATTGACTCGTCACAACTATTTATAACGATATGCTAGCCATTCAGGCAACAACGCGTAGTACATTCGGGAAGCAACTTTCCGAAGTAAGATCGGCAGGGAACGTGCCTGCTATTGTGTATGGCCCAAAACTCAAAACCGCTCTTCCCATCAGTATTTCATTGAAGGAATTTTCTCGCGTATTCCACGAGGCCGGAGAGTCTACACTCATCGAGCTCGCGGTGGAGGGATCAACCAAGCGAAAGGTGCTTATTCACGGTATTGATCGTGATCCGGTAAAGCATACGCCGCGCCACGTAGATTTTTATGAAGTGGATATTTCAAAGCCCATTCGTGTGCACGTACATCTGAAGTTCGTTGGCGAAGCTCCCGCAGAAAAAGTGCTCGGCGGGGTACTCGTCAAAACGATGCACGAGATTGAAATCGAGGCACTCCCGGACGCACTTCCTCACGAAATTGAAGTAGATATTTCATCACTCGCCACATTTACGGATCACATCACGATCGGAAGCATTGCAATGCCAAAAGGAGTGAAGGCAACCGCAGATGAGTCACACATGGTGGCACTCGTAGAACCTCCGAAGACGGAAGAGCAGTTGCAAGCAGAAACCTCTGGGGATACGGCAATCGATTTTGACGCAATTCAGGACGCAGTTGAGAAGCCGCCGAAAGAAGAGGAAGAAGCAGACAAATCAGCTGATGAAGAATGAGGACCGCCTTACTCATCGGCGCTTTCCTTTATCTCGTGCTCTCTCCTGTTGCGCGCGCACAGGAACTTTCTGACGCGGTCGTTGAACGCCGGAAACAACTCGAAGCGGATCTTGCCACAATTGAAAAAGAAATCAGCACGTATCAAGTATTGATAGATGGGAAACGCTCCGAGGCCGCGTCACTCCAGCGTGATATTTCGATACTCGACGCGCAGATAAAAAAAACAAAGCTTGAGATGCAAAGCTTGGAACTCATTATCTCTAAATTAAGCGCGCAGATTAAAGAAAAAGAACAGTCGATTACGCATATTTCATCAACCATCGACGAGCAAAAGTTATCACTTGCGGAAAGTATTAAAAAGCTCCACGAGTATGACGATGCATCTATGGTGGAGGTGATGCTTTCAAATGCGAAACTGTCAGACTATTTTAATGACGTGGACGCGATTGATGTGGTGCAGGACTCGCTCCAAAAACAATTCTTCAATTTACGTAGCACGCGAGACGAGGAGGTGACGCTCAAAAATGAATACGCAGGCGAGCGCGAAGAGCAAGTTGAGGCGCGCGCGCTACTTGCGATTGAAAGACAAGGACTGGAATCGAAAGAACGGGAACGACAAAAGTTGCTCAAGGATACGAAAGGCGTAGAGGCAACGTATCAAAAGGTGGTCACCGCCCGTAGGCGGGACGCGACAACGATTCGTGCAGAACTGTTTAAACTTCAAGGGTCTGCCGCGATTTCATTTGAAAAGGCGGTGCTTTTTGCGGAGCGTGCATCTGCGAGTACTGGAGTGCGCGTCGCATTTATTCTTGGTATTCTTGCGCAGGAAACTGATTTAGGGCGCAATATTGGGCAGTGCAATCTTCCCACCGACCCCCCGCAATACCGATGGCAAGCAATCATGAAGCCTTCGCGCGATATTGAGCCATACAAGCAAATTACCGCGGAACTCGGACTCGATCCAGAAGCAATGCCGCTTTCATGTCCACAAGGCGTGGGATGGGGAGGCGCAATGGGGCCTGCACAATTTATCCCTTCCACTTGGCAACTGATGAAGGGAAAAATTGCTGCGCTTACCGGACATAACCCACCAAACCCGTGGGATCCAGAGGACGCATTTATGGCGAGCGCGGTGTATCTTGGAGATTTAGGTGCAAGTACTGTCACTGGTGAACGCGAAGCGGCGGGACGATATTTTGCGGGGGGAAACTGGAATGGATCACTGGGACGGAGATACGCAAGCCAAGTGCTCGAAAAAGCTGCAGTGTATCAAGAACAAATCAATATTATCACTGCGAGTGTGCGATAAATTATTTTGGCGTTTATTTCTCAAACGCTTTTGCGATTTTATCGAAGTCTCCCGCAAGAATTTTGTCCATATGATGCCACGACTTCTTGATGCGGTGATCGGTGATACGATCTTGCAAAAAGTTGTACGTGCGAATTTTTTCAGATCGATCTTGGTTTCCAATCTGTGATCTCCGCTCTTCCGCAACCGCGCTCGCTTCCCCGTGTACGTGAAGGTCATAGAGCTTGGCGCGGAGGATTTCCATTGCGCGTTCCCTATTTTGTAGTTGTGAACGCTGTGAAGTGGATCGCACCATAATGCCAGTGGGTGTATGTACCACACGCACCGCAGTTTCTACTTTATTGACATTTTGTCCTCCTTTCCCCCCCGCGCGGGAAAATTCTATCACTACATCAGACTTATTGAGCTCAAATACGGACGCCTCTACGAGGGGGAGTACCGCCACACTTGCCGTAGAGGTATGAATACGTCCTGTCTTTTCTGTCGCAGGGACGCGTTGAACGCGATGTACGCCGCTTTCATATTTCAGTGCCTTGTCACTTCCTTCACCGTGGATTTCGTACACACCTTCTTTGAGTCCGCCAAGCTCGGAGAGCGATTCACTCACCTGGCGTACTTGCCATCCACGTTTTTCAGCGTATTTGGAGTACATATCACGAAGGCGCGCAGCAAAGAGGGAGGCCTCATCGCCTCCCGCTCCTGCGCGAATTTCTAGCACCACACCACTCATGCAATCTTTCGAGATTTTTTTACTGACGGCGCTTTGATTTTCTTTGGTTTTGCACCTATCGCACCTCGCTTCTCCAAGCGTGCTTTGAATTTCACAATACGGCCCCCTGCGTCTACCAGCTTTTCTTTTCCTGTGTAGAATGGATGGCATTTACTGCAAATTTCTACGGCAATCTTCTCCTTTGTCGCTCCGGCGTGAACGATGTTTCCGCAGGCGCATTGAATAACTGCGTTTTCAAAATATATTGGGTGGAGATCTTTTTTCATAAGATATAGAGCAATATGTGTGGGGTTCAATATACCACGACTCTCTAGGTCTTGCAATATCTCACCCCCTTCTATACACTGTGTGCATGTCAGAAACGACGCTACAGCCAGAAGAGCAAATTACGCCCGAAATAGAGGCGCTTTTTCACGCAGGAGCACATGTCGCATATCGCAAAACGCGCCGACACCCCAAAATGCGCCCATTTATTGCGGGCGTAAAAAGTAACGTTGAAATATTTCATCTTGATAAGGTAGATGAACAAATTACCGCAGCATGTGCACACCTTGAATTCCTCGGAGAGGGGAAAAAAGTGGTGATGTGGGTAGGTACAAAACCAGCCGCGGAGCAGGCAATTACTGCTATTGGTACCGAATTGAAACATCCATATGTGAGCCGACGATGGCTTGGAGGTACACTCACGAATTTTCGTACTATCAAGACACGCATTGCATATCTCGAGTCGCTTGAGGCACAGCGAGATCGAGGGGAGTTTGAAAAATATCGCAAACACGAGCGCATGCGCAAGGGTGAAGAAATTGAAAAAATGAATCAATCATTTGGTTCGGTGCGATCACTCGCACGCATGCCAGATGTAGTAGTGATTGTAGATGTCAATGAAGAAAGCACTGCACTTTCGGAATCACGCAAAACCGGCGTTCCAATCATCGGTATTATGAACTCGGACTGTGATCCATCGGGCGTGAAGTTTCCAATTCCTGCAAACGACAATGCCCAGCGGAGTATTGAACATATTCTCATGCGATTAAAGGATGCGTATCTCGTGGGTCTCACGCGAGCCCCTGCGGTAGATGCACCACAAGTTGCCGTTGCTACGCCCACTGTGGGATAATACCCCCGTGTTTTGTATTATTTCTTTTTGATTTTTATATGGAAATTTCTGCAGATCAGGTAAAAGCGCTCCGTGACAAAACGGGGATGTCAATGATGCTCGTGCGTAAAGCGCTTGTGGAAGCGGATGGTAACGAAGCGCGTGCACTCGAAGTGCTCGGGCGCATGGGAGAAGAAATTTCAGAAAAAAAAGCGACTCGCGAAATTAATGCGGGAGTTATCGATGCATATATTCATCACAACAAGCAAGTTGGCGTGATGATGAAAGTAAAAACGGAAACTGATTTTGTTGCGAATAATCCAGAGTTTCAGCAAGCCATTCATCAGATTGCAATGCACATTGCCGCTATGGGAACGGAAAGCGTAGAAGTATTACTTGCAGAACCCATCATGACCGATCCGACCAAAACGGTCAAAGAGATCATTTCTGGACTCACATCAAAATTTGGCGAGCGTGTGGAGATCGACAGCTTTACCCGTATGTCTCTTTCATAATGCTCTACCTCGCGACAGTATTTTCCATCTCCATTTTTGGTATGGCGTTTATGTTACTTCGGCACATGCCAAAAACACAGCACGGCCCAAAAACCTCCCTTGCAGTTCCCGAAGCGAATGGCCGCGCGACGCTTGCGCTGATTACAATGGGGGCGGATCGCATCGAGGTGTGGTTCACCACGCACATATTTCCTTTTTTTGTTTCGATTGTATCAAAGCTCATGGTACTCATTGAGCGCGGTGCGCAACAGGTGAATACGCGTGCACTGAAGGCTCGTCGCGCATTATTTCGTAAATCACAGGCACAACCGAGAGAATCGCTCTATTGGCGCACCATTTCACACTGGCGCAAGGAAGAGAAGGGAGTCGCAGAGGATCCAAATGCAACGGCGCTTCCTGAAACAGATCAGGACGTGTCGCATCATCCACTCAAGTAGATTCAAACATATTTAATATTCTTGTTACACAGGTAGCTTTATACTTACCACGGCTTCAGTTTCTTTAACTACGCAACCCAAAATATATACACAGACTAACTAGTATAAAACAGTTAGCGCGTGATATCATAGTGATATGAGGCGAGAAGAACTGGTGCGGACCGAGCGAGCTAAAATTATAGGACTATACACTGAGCAAAAGTTGTCAGTCCAGCAGATTGCAGAAGCTTTAAAGATGACGCCGTATCGGGTGCGCACCACTTTAATTGATTCAAAAATTTCACGCAGAGACACTTCAGCTGCTGCACGGGAGTTACATAGAACAAAGCATCACAAGAAGGCACATTCGGTAAAGGTGAATATGTCGCGGGAGGAGACGTTGTTGAGCGTTGCAGGGATTATGTTGTATTGGGGTGAGGGCACGAAGTCGGGAACCTCAGTGGCGCTTTCAAATAGCGATCCGGACCTCATATTACTGTTTGTACGTTTCTTAAGGAAGATTTGTGGAATTGATGAGACTCGCTTGAGGATTTTGATGCACTATTACCCACATCAATCAGAGAGAGAATTGAAAGAATTCTGGGCGCGTACGGTGCAAATTCCACTGACACAATTCAGTAAATCGCGAATTCACAATACTTCGCGCGGAAGCTACAAAAGATTATCGGCGTATGGTACAGTTTCAGTGCGGTATTCGGACGTATTATTGCTGGATCGATTGAACTACTGGATTGACGAATATCGTTCGAAAAATTTGCTACCTTAGCTCAGGCCCCCCCCACCAACGCTGCGCGTGATGTGGGGTAAATGCCGCAACTGTTTTGCTCTGACGCACTATCTGGTATATAAATAATGAAGTCGGAATCCCGACGTTCGAAAAAATTTGCCACCTTAGCTCAGTGGTAGAGCAACGCTTTTGTAAAGCGTGGGTCCTCGGTTCAAATCCGAGAGGTGGCTCCAATACACCCGCATGCATGTGCGGGTTTCCTATTTTGAGATATCCACTTGCATATACCCCTAGGGGGTATATGATGGCATCATATGAAGTCTACAAATAAAACACGAGCACTTCGGCGGTTAAAAATTATTGAAGGACAGGTACGCGCACTCCAGGAAATGGTGAGTAGTGATAAATACTGTATTGATATAATTACACAAACCTCTGCAGTAAAGCAGGCGCTTTCGGGCGTTGAAGACGCACTACTTGAAGGACATCTTGGTACTTGTATTATCAAGCAGATCACGTCCGGCGAGACGCAAAAAGCGACGAAAGAAATGATGAAGGTGTATCAATTAAAACGAAAATAATATACTCGCAATATGAACACGGAATTATTTACCGTCAAAGGAATGCACTGCGCCTCTTGCGCAATCAACATTGAAAAAGCACTGAAAAAAAATAAAGGAGTGCACGCGGTGGAGGTCAACTACGGTACCGAAACCGCAAAGATTGCGTATGACCCAAGCGCTACGAATGCCGGCGCACTTTCAGAACTCATCTCTCCGTTGGGATATTCGCTGGTGCAGCAGTCAGCGGAGTCAATGGGGATGAGCGCAAGTGAGCACGCGGCGCACACAGGGCTTGGCGTATCGAAGCAGGAAAAACTTGCCGAAGTGGCGGATATGAAAAACAAGGTGCTCGCCTCAATCCCGCTCACGCTTGTGAGTATTCTTATCTTGACGTGGGATATGCTTGTGGAATTTTCTATGGTGCGAGCGCCATCGATGATGCTCGAAGAGTTTTTTCACCATCTGCTTCCCATTATGGCGACCTATATGTTGTTCGTCGTGGGAAAGCCATATCTGCTCGGCGTGTACCGTTTTTTTCGATATGGAAGCGCGAACATGGACACGTTGATTGGTATTGGAACGTCGGTGGCATTTTTTTATAGCTTTATCGTCACCGCATTTGAAGATTCACTCCGTTCTTTCATAGACGTTGGGAGCACCTATTACGACGTCACCATTGTTGTGATTGCATTTATCACGCTCGGGAAGTATTTAGAAGCGCGCGCAAAAATAAAAACGGGAGACGCGATTGAAAAATTACTCAATTTACAAGCAAAAACTGCACTGATCATCAAAAATGGTACCGAAGTCGAAATTCCCATCACGCAGGTTGTGCATGGGGATCTGCTAGTGATTAAACCCGGCGCGCGTATTCCGGTTGATGGAGTGATCACCGAGGGCGAAACGCACATCGATGAATCTATGGTCACCGGAGAGCCCATGCCGGCAGGTAAAAAAACGGGGGATGCGGTAGTGGGAGGCACCATGAATACCACGGGCGCAGTAACGATGCGCGCAACAAAGGTGGGTAATGAAACATTACTGGCGCATATTATTAAAATGGTGGAAGACGCCCAAGGAAGTCGGGCTCCTATTCAAGCGCTCGCTGACAAAATATCCGGAATTTTTGTGCCGGTAGTTCTTGCACTTGCGGTGGTCACCTTGGGAGTTTGGCTGCTATTTGGAACGCCCGCATTTGGTTTTTCAAAAGCGTTGTCGTATGGGCTGATGTCGTTTGTGGGTATACTCGTGATTGCGTGTCCTTGTGCACTTGGACTTGCGACTCCGACGGCAATTATTGTGGGAGTGGGGAAAGGCGCACGGTCCGGAATTCTGATTAAAGACGCCGCAACGCTCGAGAAGTTGCATCAGGTAGATACGATCGTGATGGATAAAACCGGAACAATCACAAAAGGAAAACCAGAGGTTGTCCAATTTACCAATATGTCAAAACTTTCGGATGATGAGGTCATTTCAATCGCGTATGCACTAGAGCGAAAGTCAGAGCACCCGCTCGCTTCAGCGGTGCTTACGTATGCAAAAACAAAGAGTATTTCCGAGCGCACCGTGACGAATTTTTCCGCGATAAAGGGGAAGGGGGTGCGTGGCACCATTGATGGGAAAGAGTATGTTGCGGGAAACACTACACTGATGACGGAGCGGGGACTTTCCGTTGACCAAGAGCGCATCAATGTCGGTGCTTCGCTTGGACATACGCCAATTATTATCGCGTCCGCCGAGGCAGTACTCGCGATTGCAATGGTTGCTGACGCGATCAAGCCGGAAGCCATTCAAGCAATACGTGCACTACACCGCATGGGCATTCGTACCGTGATGCTCACCGGGGATCAAAAGCGCACCGCCGAGGCAATCGCTCGGGAGGTGGGCATTGATGAAGTAGTTGCAGAAGTACTTCCAGACGATAAGTTACGTAAGATTCAGGAATTGCAACGTGACGGCCATATTGTTGCAATGGCGGGAGACGGTATCAACGACGCACCGGCGCTTGCGCGCGCAGACGTCGGCATTGCTATGGCCACAGGAACCGACGTTGCGATAGAGACCGCCGGCATCACACTGCTCCACGGGGATATTTCGAAACTCGTAGCGTCCGTTCGGCTTTCAAAATTGACCATGCGCGGTATCAAGCAGAATCTGTTTTGGGCGTTTATTTACAACGTTGTGGGAATTCCCATTGCTGCAGGAGTGCTCTACCCGGCGTTTGGAATTTTACTCAATCCGGTATTTGCAGGGCTTGCGATGGCGTTTTCTAGCGTCTCGGTGGTGGGAAATTCACTTCGATTAAAGACCAAAAAGATTTAGCAATATGCAGAGCTACACCTTTCACGTTGGGGGCATGCATTGCAACTCGTGTGTGGCATTAATTGAACATACGCTTCGGGATGTTGCGGAAGTGAGCACCGTGCGTGCTTCGCTCGCAAAGTTCAATGTGCATGTAACGGGCGATTTTGGGGATAAACGCGCGGAACATATTGCTCGAGATTTGAGCGAGCCGTTGCGTCCACACGGCTACACACTTTCGGTTGCACAACAGACGCACAACTCAAAATGGAATGAGTTTCACTACGCCTTGCCCATTGCCACCGTGTTCATTTTATTTTTTATCGTTCTCCAAAAACTTGGCATCGTAAATCTCGTAACCGCTTCAGAAGTGAGTTACAGTACCGCATTTATTCTCGGACTGATTGCTTCAGTCTCGACGTGTATGGCGGTAGTGGGGGGAGTGGTGCTTTCTATGTCAGCAAATTTTGCAAAAGAAGGAGATGCGATCCGTCCACAAATCTTATTTCACATCGGGAGATTTGTGGCATTTTTTATACTTGGTGGAGCCATCGGTGCGTTTGGAGCAGGACTCCAACTTGGGAATACCGGCACGTTTCTGTTAAGTATGGCCGTGGCGCTTGTGCTCCTGATACTAGGCATTAATTTGCTTGATATATTTCCCCGCGCGAAATCACTCCAGCTGACGCTCCCGAGATGGATTGCCAGCCACATGCACGCACTTAAAAACGTTAACCACATACTCACTCCACTTCTTGTGGGTATTGTTACTTTTTTTCTCCCCTGCGGGTTTACACAATCGATGCAACTCTACACGCTCGGTGTTGGTGATTTTTTCGCGGGCGGGCTGTTGATGACCGCGTTCGCCGCGGGCACATTTCCGGTGCTCGCACTGATCAGTTTTAGCTCACTCGGAGTGCACTCAAAACTGCAGACGGGAGTATTTTATAAAACAGCGGGAATGATAGTGTTGTTTTTTGGTATCATTAACTTACTCAACGCGCTGATGGCACAAGGAATTATTCCTCCGCTCTACACGTTGTAATTTTCCGCATGAACTCAACTACAGTTTCTATTCTTGTTGCCGCACTCATTATCGGTGGGGCGATTATGTTCAGCCGAAATCAGCCGAGCGCCAATACACCACTTCCGCGCGATGGGCAGAATGTGTTGATGGTGGACGGAAAACAAATTATTGAAATCGGCGCAAAGGGAGGATACGCGCCTCGCATGACGACTGCTGCCGCCGGAATGCCCACGACGATACGCGTGCGCACATCAGGTACATTTGATTGTTCGTCCGCGCTCGTGATTCCTTCGATCAATTATCGAAAAAATCTTCCACCATCAGGAACAGCTGAAATAGAACTACCTCCTCAAAAGTCTGGATACGTGCTCAAGGGTCTCTGTAGTATGGGAATGTACAACTTTCAGGTGCGGTTTCAGTAGGTCTAGTACATAACAATATTCCCCGGACTCACGAGAGTCCGGGGGGTGGTTTAGTACACTTTTTCTGGTCCGTGTTCCGGGCCTTTACGCACGATGGTTTTCGCGTTCGATGTGATACGGAAGTAGGCTACGCCCATAGGGTGGAGAGATCGTACATACTCAAGCTCACCAGGAGGTTTGAGTTGCACGATGCGCAACACGCATGTAGCGATGCTCTTCTGTTCCTCAGTATTCAGCGTGTGCATGTTCGGTCTCCAAATCTCAAGTAGTATTCGGGGACGCGGTCCGTGATCGTTGAATACACAGTTCGATTGAAATGCAGGATTCTGCGCCACGAAATCTTGAACGATTACTCGCGCGTCGGGCAGTATGAAAGTGAGCACGCCTCTTTCGGCTTCAACATCTCGGATTTCAGGATTGATCATTTCTTCCTCCTTGTCGTTGTTTCAGATGTTTGAAAGTTACGCGCAGCAGCGAAGAGCTCTTCGGTTGTGGTAAACGGGCCGTGCACTCGACCTTGCTTTATATTTTCTTCTGCCGCTGCGAGGTGCTTGGCGATATTACGCTTTCGTTTTTTCAAAGCTCTTTCCACGGCGGTGTCCTTGGAAGTGGCGCGATCGATCTTTGCTTTTTTTGAAGAAGGCATGGTTACGATACCTCCATATTTTCTATCCTAGATCATAACACATTTGAGAATATCAGCGCTTGTTTGCATTAGTGCATGAGTAATAAGATTTTCTCAACACTTGATAAGGATGTATGTTTTATGGTAACAAAGACACAGAAAGCGCAGCATACGACGTCGATATAGGGAGGAAAAAATGAAATTCATTGTTGGTGTTATGGGCCCCGGGGCAACTGCAACGGCGGAACAACTGAAAATTGCATACCAAATCGGGAAGGCCGTGGCAGAGCGTGGCCATACGCTCCTTTCAGGGGGAATGAAAGGAACAATGGCCGAAGCATGTCGAGGTGCTAAAGATGCGGGCGGTCTGGTGGTGGGTATTTGTCCCACTGACAACGCTGATGATATGTGTGCGGACGTTGACATTCCGATTGTTACAGGAATACGTGGCGCGAGGAACTTCATCAACATTCTTTCTTCAAAAATCGTTATTGCTATCGGCCCCTGGTCTTCCGGTACTTTATCTGAGATTGCCTTCGCAATTCAGCAGCGGCGCCCTTTACTCATCATTGGGGGTACGCCAGAGATGGCAGCATACATCAAACAAGTTGAGCCCACTGGGCGTGAAGTCGTTTTCACACGATCAATAGATGGTGTGAAAGCATTTTTGGCCTGATCTCCAACTCGCAGTTTCACTCTCATGGACCGCCTAGCGCGGTCCTTTTTTCTATATAAATTATATGTATTGTTGACTTACAGAAACAGTTATGTTAATACAATGACGGTGAAATAATCGAGAACCTAGCTCGATAATAGTACACTATCTAGGAAGGAGGCTAAAGAGTTATGACGGAAGCAACTCAAAGCGGGCCCAAGAAGCAGCAGACCGTAGTAAAGAGCCTGGAAACCAACTCCTGGCAAATCTGGGATCGGGACAAGACCAAGAAGGTTCACGAGGGTAGGGTAAATAACCTGATCAGAGAGTTCGAGAGGGACGGATACTCTGTCACTTCCATAAAGACAGTGGAGTCCAGGAAAAAGTATCATTGTCCTGGCGACAGTGGAACATTGAACGTTTTCGAGACGAATTTCGTCTTCGGATTACGGTAGCCACACGCCCGTCTAGAATGCGTCCGGCCCGCCAAAAAACCTCAAGCAGACACACGTTCTGCTTGAGGTTTTTTTGATATATATTCAATGTGTAGTATTGACTTTCCCACGCCATTCATAGATACTCATCTATATATTATGGCGGGAACATCGTGCACACACTGTTTTAAGGCGCTTGCGGACTCATCCCGACTCCGTATTTTGCGCCTGCTCCAAGCATCTCCTCGTACAGTGACTGAAATCACCAACCACATGGAACTTACGCAACCAACGGTGTCGCATCATCTCCATATTTTACTTTCAAAAGGAGTGATTGCTCGTGCTCAAACCGGGCGTCAAGTTGTCTATACCTATAATACCGCGCATCCGTGCGTGGGATGTGGAGTGTTTAGCGCACCAATCAAACCATGAGCACAAGACACGTATTTTTAGATCACGCAGCAACCACGCCGCTTAATGAGCGCGTACTGACCGCAATGATGCCGTATCTTTCGGATTCGTTCGGAAATCCATCCGCAATATATTTATCGGGGCGCACCGCAAAAACTGCGCTTGCGGACGCACGCGCTACCGTTGCGGGAATCCTTGGAGCAAAACCCGAAGAAATTATTTTTACTGGAAGCGGCACCGAAGCAAATGCACTTGCGCTTTTTGGTGTACTACGAAAGCACGGAGGTGCATTGGTGACGGCTACCACCGAGCATCACGCAATACTCAATAATGCGCGCCAACTCGAAAAGGACGGAATGTCCGTAACGTATGTGGGAGTGGACCGAGATGGATTCGTAAAAATCGACGAACTCGCAACCGCCATTACATCGGAAACGACACTCGTTTCCATTATGTATGCAAACAACGAAACCGGGACGATTGCGCCAATGGCAGATATCGCTCGCGCGATTAAGATGGAACGAGAGCGACGCAAGCAAACAGGAGAAACGCGTCCAATATATTTTCATACTGACGCGTGCCAAGCTGCGGGGTATCTCCCTTTAAATGTGCGTGAACTTGGTGTGGATCTGATGACCATGAATGGCAGCAAAATTTACGGTCCAAAAGGGATTGGTGCGCTCTATGTGCGGAAAGGTATTCTCCTCTCACCGTTGTGGCACGGGGGAGGTCAAGAAAATCGTCTGCGCAGTGGAACAGAAAATGTTGCGGGAGTTGTTGGATTTGCCGAAGCGCTGAAGATTACTCAAGAAATGAGAGATACGGAAGGGAAGCGGCTCACCGTATTACGTGATTATTTTATTTCCGAACTGTTCAACATCATTCCTAAAATTGTGCTCAATGGTCCCGACCCCTCTCAAGGGCTTGGCGAAAGACGAATTCCAAACAACGTCAATATTTCAATTCTCGATATCGAGGGAGAGGCGTATCTCTTGTATCTCGATCACAAGGGCATCGAGGCGTCCACGGGATCGGCCTGTGACTCGGTCACATTAGATCCGTCACATGTGATTCTTGCACTGGGGCGTCCATATGAATACGCGCATGCGTCGCTTAGATTTACGCTTGGGAGACATACAACCAAGGAAGATATCGATTATGTGCTTAGCGTCATGCCAGGAATCACTACAACACTCCGAAAGATATCGCCGATATCACTCCCAACCGACGGCACTGGCATCGCATCGCGCGCGGCATTCGCGGGACAGGGTATGCCACATTGGGAGCAGAAAGCAAAAAAACAGAAGATCATAAAATCATGAAAACACGAGAACATAAAATCATAAAATCACTAGAACACGAGATCATGAAAACAATAATCACAAGCTCATGAAATCACTCAAACATTAAAACAACAAACAACATCAACTTACACTTATGCAACCAATACCAAAAGGAAAATATGAAGTTGTGAACACACACACCGGGCAGGGGTGGGTGTATTCCGATATTGTTAAAGACCACTTCTTTCATCCACGTAATTTGCTTCTTGAAGAGCCCGCAGAAGGATCGTATGACGCAATCGGCGAAGTGGGATCTCCCGCCTGTGGAGATATGATGCGCATGTGGGTGAAAATTGATTCCAGTACGGAGCGTATTATTGATCTCAAATGGAAGACATTTGGTTGTGGATCTGCCATTGCGGCAACAAGCATGTATTCGGTCATGCTTACGGAAAACGGCGGTATGGCGATTTCGGACGCCGTGAAGGTACGCCCGCAGGATATTATGGAACGTCTCGGGGGGCTTCCGGATCGCAAGATTCATTGCTCGGTGCTGGCGGACAAGGCATTTCACAAAACCATTAACAATTATTTCCGATCTATCGGTCAGTACGACCGTATAATGGTAGAAGGTTCTAAAGTGATTGACGCAACATTGAATATCACGGATAAAGATATCGAGGAAGCAGTGCTTGAAGGCGCGCGTACGCTCGAGGAGGTGCAGCAAAAATTGAAAGTCGGGGTGGGTTCACCCGAAGCCACACCAGCTATTGAAGAGCTCGTTCGTTTTTACACTGAAAAATACTATGGATAATATCCCACCAAAAATCAGTAAAATTATTATCGACCGCGAACTGTGCATCGGCGCCGCGTCATGCGTGGCTATCGCGCCCGGTGTGTTTGTGCTCGATGATGATAACAAGGCAACCGTTCTATCCGTTGATGGCGCGGACGCAGACACCATTCTGCTTGCCGCAAAATCATGCCCTACGCGCGCGATTTCCGTGTTTGATGATCAGGATCAGCAACTCTATCCGTAACTATGGACGCAACCACAACGTTATACCAACAAGAAATAGAGCGTGTTATTCAAGATGAAATCAATCCCATGGTGGGGCGGCATTTAGGTAAAGTGGAATATGTAAAGTTTGAAGACGGCGTTATATACGTGCGCCTGCTCGGAACGTGCAAAGGTTGCCCACTTTCGGAGCTGACGCTCAAGGAAGGAATCGAGATGATCCTCAAGGAGCGCATCAATGGGATTGACCGCGTTGAAGCGGTCGAGTAACATCACGCGTTTTTCTTATCATCGTTATTTTTGAGAAATAGTTATTATATGGATCGACATCAATTTATCGTTGTTGTCGCGACTGCCGCGCTTATCTCGGCAGTCGTTTCTTCTGCAACGACTTCATTCGTTATTGGATCTCGTAGCGGGGAGGCATTGTTTGCTGCACTAAACGCCTCACCAACAACGACGCCAGCAATTACGACAAACAATGTGCCCATGGGAGCTCCCGTGACCATTGAAGACAGAGAGAACCGAATTGCAAATATTGTGCAGAAGTATTCACCGTCGGTGGTGAGCGTCATTGCCAAAAAAAATGTTTCTACATATACGCAATGCCAGTCTCCATCAAGTCCAAACGATTTTTTTGGGCGCATGTTTCCTGATTTATTTAATCCGCAATTATGCCAGAACGGGACGGAAGAACGCCAAGTATCTGCGGGAACAGGATTTGTCATTTCAGATGGGCTTATTGCAACCAACAAGCATGTTGTTGCCGATGCTGACGCTACATATTATATAAATACGAGTGATGGCAAAACACTTACCGCTACGGTGCTTGCGCGGGATCCGTTTCAGGACCTCGCAGTACTCAAGGTTGCTAATCTCGGTATTTCGTCGATACCGCTAGGAGATTCTGACACGCTCCAAATTGGCACTTCCGTCATCGCAATCGGAAATGCACTAGGCGAATTTCAAAATAGTGTTTCTGTGGGGATTATTTCTGGACTTTCGCGCACTATTACTGCGAGCTCACAGGGGGAGACGGAGCAGTTGCGTTCCGTGATTCAAACAGACGCCGCAATTAATCCAGGAAACTCGGGCGGCCCCCTCATTGATATTCAGGGGAATGTTATCGGTATAAACACAGCGGTTGCTACGGGGGCGGAAAATGTTGGCTTTGCACTTCCCATTAATTTGCTCAAACGCGATCTCGCATCGATACAATCATCAGGACGTATTATTTATCCGTATCTCGGTGTACGCTACACCGACATCACCGCAGATATTGCGCGTAGTCGCGGTCTCACTGTCACAGAAGGGGCACTTGTGCTTGGTACCGCCGGGGATCCTGGCGTGATACCAAATTCTCCCGCAGCAAAATCCGGTATTAAAGAGGGAGATATTATTCGCACATTCCATGGCGTCGCGGTAAATTCCGAACATCGTTTGTCGGATCTCATCCAGGCGCGTGCTCCGGGAGATGCCGTCTCCATTGTATTGCTAAGGGGGACAGAAACCCTTACGATACGTGCCATTCTTACCGAATTTCAGCAGTAGAAAATACTTACCTAAATCGTTATACTACCCATATGCCTCCATTTCAGAATTTCACTATCAAAGCACAAGAAGCGCTTCGCAAGGCACATGAACTTGCGCTTGAGCGCGGGCAAACATCGCTCGACGCACTCCACGTGCTTGGGGCACTGCTCCTGCAAGAAGACGAGGGGATGATTATCCCGCTGGTTGAAAAGCTGGGAATTGATTATCAACAATTCACTGATTATGTGCTTGACGCGCTCGACTCCAGGAAGGGCGGACAAGTGGTCACACCATCCCAGCAATTCTATTTAACACCAGAGCTCGCACGCGTACTGGAAGAGGCGCACAAAGCAGCCGCGTCACTACAAGATGAATATATTTCAACCGAGCATTTGTTTCTTGGATTTTTGGAGACACCGTCAAAAACGAAGGAAATTCTTGAGCGATTCCAAGTTGATAAGGAAACTGTGCTGAAAGTGCTTGCAAGTATTCGCGGTTCACAGCGAGTGACCGATGCAGAGCCAGAATCGAAATATCAAGTGCTCGAGAAATATGCGCGCAATCTCACGGAGTTTGCGCGTCAAGATAAATTAGATCCGGTCATTGGTCGCGAGGACGAAATTCGTCGTGTGATGCAGGTGCTCTCTCGTCGCACAAAAAATAACCCCATTCTTATTGGGGAGGCCGGAGTAGGAAAGACCGCCATTGTCGATGGACTCGCACAGCGGATCGTCGCAGGAACAGTTCCAGAAGGCCTCCGTGGCAAAGAGCTCATCTCACTTGATCTTGGCGCGCTCGTTGCGGGCACAAAGTATCGGGGGGAATTTGAAGAGCGATTGAAGGCGGTACTACGCGAAATTGAGCGTTCAAAAAATCACTTCATATTATTTATTGATGAAATTCACACCATTGTTGGTGCGGGAGCCGCGGAAGGGGCGATGGACGCAGCAAATTTACTCAAGCCCGCGCTCTCGCGTGGCGAGCTCCATGCGATTGGTGCCACCACACTCAAAGAATATCAGCGACACATCGAAAAAGATCCCGCACTCGCGCGCCGCTTCCAGCCGGTATATGTAGAAGAGCCCACGGCGGACGACGCAGTGGCAATACTTCGGGGTCTGAAAGAAAAATACGAAGTCTTTCATGGAATTAAAATCACTGATGAAGCGATTCAATCTGCGGTAGAGCTTTCGAGTAGATATATCTCCGATAGATTTTTACCAGATAAAGCCATCGATCTTGTTGATGAAGCGGCGTCCGCACTGCGATTAGAAATTGACAGCGTGCCACGAGATCTTGAGGTGATTCGCAAGGATATTATGAAGCTTGAGATAGAACGCGAGGCACTGAAGCGTGAGGAAGATCGTAAACGCGATATTCGCTCCATCGAGCGACAACTCGCGGAACTCAAAGAGCGCGAGAAGTCTATTGAGTTGAAATGGAATAATGAGAAGGAGACTATTACACGTTTGCAGGAGGCAAAGAAAGATCTTGAACGTCTCCGGCTTGAATCCGAAAACGCCGAGCGTGTTTCAGACTACACCAAAGTAGCGGAGATTCGTTATTCGCGCATTCCTGATCTCATGAAGCAACTGCGCGAAGATGAAAAGCGCCTGCGCAGACTGCAGTCAAATCGCAAAATTCTCAAAGAAGAAATTGATGCCGAAGAGATCGCCGAGGTAGTTGCGCGCTGGACAGGAATTCCCGTAAAACGCATGCTCGAGGAAGAGGCAAAGAAGCTCATGAAAATGGAAGAGGTGCTGCGCAAGCGTGTCATCGGTCAAGATGAAGCAGTGCGTGAAATCGCAAACGCGGTGCGACGCAACCGCGCCGGAATTGGAGAGGAAGATCACCCCATTGGTTCATTTATGTTCCTCGGAGCAACGGGCGTGGGGAAGACCGAACTCGCACGTTCGCTCGCGGAGTTTATGTTCAACGATGAAAAATCGCTGGTGCGCGTCGACATGTCTGAATACATGGAGAAGCACGCGGTATCAAAATTTATTGGCTCTCCTCCCGGGTACGTTGGATTTGAAGAGGGAGGCCAACTGACTGAAATCATTCGTCACCGTCCATACTCCGTGGTGCTTTTCGATGAAATTGAAAAAGCACATCCCGAAGTGTTTAACATTATGCTTCAGATTCTTGATAATGGGCGACTCACCGATGCGAAAGGGAGGCACGTCAACTTTAAGAATACGGTCATTATTATGGCTTCGAATATCGGGTCAGAACTTGTACGTGAAGCTGGAGCCCTAGGGTTTGATCTCTCAAACGAGAATGATGATAAAGACAAAATTCACGACGATGAAATTCGGCGCAAAATCTTTGAAACGCTCGAAAATCGATTTCGTCCGGAATTCCTCAATCGCTTTGACGCAATTGTGGTATTCAATAATCTCACGAGGACGCACCTCGTGCAGATTGTGGATATTCAGCTGATGCGCGTGGAAAAGCGTCTTGCCGACCGCGGAATGAAAATTATGATCGGGAAAGACGTAAAAGAATATCTTGCCAAAGAGGGATATAGTCCGCAGTATGGCGCACGCCCGCTCAAGCGACTTATTCAAAATACACTGCTGAACACGCTTGCCGGTCATATCGTCAGTGGGGAGGCAGAGTCGGGGAGTACACTGAAGGTGTCGGTGAAGGATGGTAAGCTACACACCGAAGTGCTTGGAAAAAAGCAGCATGCCCGGCATCACCAAAAGAAAGCGGCAGTGCATTAAGAAAAAAGGACGCCCCGCAATTGCGTGGGCGTCTTTTTGTTCTATTAAATATGACACATACAGGGATAAATTAAAAAGAAAAAAGGCCCAGGTGGAATTTGATGTCCCCTTGGGCCCGTTGGTCGGAACATATCCGACCTTAGTTAGTGAACCACGCCGAGTACGCAAACATTATGGAACCAACGATGAACCAGAGAATCGTTTCGAAAGGGTTGAACCTGTGGACTTTATGTACCGACAGTGCTCCGAAGATGATCGCTGTGATGAAAGCTGACTCGCCACAAAGGAAGTAGAACGACTTGGACTGGCCGAGAGGCGAGACGAATGTCACCAACAACATAAACAGGAAACTCACAAATGACATTAGCAGTGTGGCGATTGGCAAGAACTGCGTCATGACTATACCTCCGTTTCGGGTTTGAAATGTATAACCGAGCTACTTTAACCCAGCTCGATACCTCGCACAGAATAGCATATTATTGGTTAGAAAGAAGTCAAGCTCAAAAACGGTGAATTCAACTTTCAAGAGATATATAAAAAACACCCGACGCATGTCGAGTATTTTTTATATTGTGCGCCGGGAAGGATTCGGTCAAGCGCTCGAAATGTTTCCGTCGAAACATTTCTCCGCCTGACCACGCTCGCACGTTTCCATCTACTGATGGAACCCTTGCGTGCTCGCCTTCGAATCCCTCGCGATCACTACACATAGCAACAAAACCGGAGCCGTGCTCCGATTTTGGCAATGTGTGCGCCGGGAAGGATTCGAACCTTCGTAGGCCTAAGGCCGCCAGATTTACAGTCTGGTGCGATTGACCACTCCGCCACCGACGCATTATTTATCATCAGTGTCCCGTGTAGGGGGCCACTAACGTATGTGCTTGATACTGTACAGGGAACCAGTGCACTCGTAAATATTATATTACATATGTGCCTCTAACTCATCTCATCATTCCCGATGACTCCAAGACTCCTCACACACATGAACGCGTGGCGTACCGATATCCTAATATGTTACTATTATACTACAGGTAAATTAATGTATATCAATTAAATAATGTGTAGTTTGTAATTTTATATATTTAGATGTATGGATAAATTAACGCTGTTGCAAATGTATGTACGTGAGCAGTTGTCGGCAAAGGAAATTGCCCAGCGTACGAAAAAAGGGACAAGCACCATTAATTATTGGCTAAAAAAGCACGAAATTCCTAAACGTGCTATTCGGGATGCGGTATATATTAAACATAACCCAGGAGGTGATCCGTTTTCATATGCTGCACCTAAAATTCGAGAAGAAGCATTTTTGGAAGGTTTAGGCATAGGTTTATATTGGGGCGAAGGAACAAAGCGTAATCTTTCTTCAGTGCGACTTGGAAATAGCGACCCAAAACTCATTAGATACTTTCTTAAATTTCTTGAACAGCGATTTCGTATACATAAAGCGAAGTTAAGATATGGCCTGCAAATATTTTCAGACACCAATCCATCGGTTGCGCTCGCATATTGGAGGCGTGAGATATCAGCTCCGCGGGCAGCGTTTCAAAAAGTGATTATCACGCCGGCGCGAGGAGTGGGCAACTATAAACATAAAGCGAAATATGGAGTACTCACTGTGCACTTTAATAATCGAAAACTTCGTGATAAGCTGTGTGCGTTCATCGCAGAGCTACCATAAACTCATGTAGCGCTCCGCTGGTTGGCGGATACAGAGTTACTCGTTCCCATGTGCCGTTGTAGCTCAGATGGTAGAGCAACTCCATGGTGGGGCCACACGCCCCTGCCCATCTCAGAAGAAATTCTGAGATGAATCCCGAATTACGGTCAAAGACTCAAATCGAGTTAAGACCGTGGCCCGAGCGAAGTCGAGGGCCCGAACGACTGACAAGGGTGGCTACGTCCGAAAGGATATGCCAAAGATACAGTCTAATCCCCATATATGTTTTACGAAATTGGGGTGTAAATGAAGGAGTAGGTCGCCGGTTCAATTCCGGCCAACGGCTCCAGAAATATAAAGCGCCCGACCACGAATGTGGTTACGGGCGCTTTGTTATAGCAGTTCATTTGCGCTCAATACGCGCAAATGTGGCTCGAGAAAACCTCCGTTTGCGATAAGATCCCTCCACCTCCGCGGTGTAAAGAATTCGGGAACTTCTCCTTCGTTTCCGGATGCGTCATCTCGCATCCAGTCGCGGTCAGTGACCGTGATATCCACCTGAAAGTAGATGCGCCAGTGTTCCGAGGGTTTTTCTCGCCACTCCTTATCGACGAACTCGAACATTGACAAGGGAAGAGAAATACCCGTCTCTCCCTTGAGCTCCCGTTGAGCGGTCTCTACCGGAGATTCATTCGCCTCCTTAGATCCTCCCGGTAGTTTGTAGAGCCGCGGATCTCCACGGTGCGGTTCGTAAATAAATACGTAGCCAAGTAAACTACCGTGTTCCACAACTCTCACGAAGACGAGTGAAGACCAATCCTCACAAGGGTCACAATTGTAGAAACGTTTTTCAGGTTTTATGTACTCTTCTTGCAACGTACGTTCTCCTTGCGCTGAGCGCAGTAGATTTGTACCGATAGTACAATATAATCACACTCTTGTCAATAATTTTGGCAATCGGGTGATCACGTGTTCTTGATTATTGAGCGTGTTCAGTGTACTATCACTCTACTGATATGCCGCAACCTAATCTGATAAAACTGCAGTGCACCAAATGCAAGCGTATTAACTATTGGTCCAGCAAAAACAAAAAGAAAGTTGAGCGCAAGATTGATCTCAAAAAACACTGCAAGTGGTGTAAAACACATACTCCGCATAAGGAAATGAAGAAATAGCGGATAGTCCCGACGTTATATTCTACTTTTCATGGGAGTCGGGACCCGACCAAATGCGTCGGAGATTACAGAGAAAGCAATACGTGTACTTAGTAGCAAACGGCTCCGTATGGAGCCGTTTGTGTGAGACGCGGCTTGGCGTGCCGCACTAAAACCTATAAGCTAAAAGCTGTCTTTGAGTGTAGAGGGGAGTGTCGTCCAACGGCTAAGACTCTGGTCTCCAAAACCAGCTATCCAGGTTCGAATCCTGGCACTCCCGCCGGAATCGCCGTGTGTATCGCATATGTTTGTAGCGCGAAAATTATAAGCCCTCATAGTGCTTGCGATTCCCTTATTCCCCGCATGAGCCTTCAAATCACTTATAATTTTTGTAAGAAAGAGCTCAACGCCCCAGGAGCACTTTATTTTGGTGTACCAAAGGATGGTGTTGCGACCAAAAAACATATCTGCGCAGATTGTTCGGCGGTGTTTGACAGTATGTTTTCGGGGAAAGATCGTATCTCGCTGGCAGAACTCCAGCGCGTGCACATTCAAGCAGGCATAATCGAAAACGCAGAAGACATTGAGGGATCGGACAAGCTCTACAAGCTCACCGTGAATTTCGGATCAGAAACACGCACGATTGTTTCGGGGATTAAGCCGTGGTATGAAAAGGATTTTTTGATTGGCAAAACCGTCATCTTTACGACCAATTTGGCAGCGCGTACGCTGAAAGGCATAGAGAGCAACGGCATGATACTTGCGGCAAAAGAGGGTGAAAAACCCGTTCTTGTGGCACCTATTGAAGCGGTCACGCCCGGTGCGCCATTACTCTAACGTCACACAGGGAGATATCCCTCGTCCCATATGTTGAATGAACAGGATATGGCTAGACTGATAGAACGAGCGGCAGAAGGAGATTCTGCGGCGTTTTCGACCCTGTATCAGGAGCATTTAGCTCCGATTTACCGCTTTGTGCAGTACCGGGTAAACAACAAAGAGGATGCAGAGGATCTGACACAAACGGTGTTTATGAAGGCCTGGAAATCTCTGCCGAATATGCGTGAAGGTTCGGTTGTATTTTCATCATGGTTATATACCATCGCGAGAAATACGGTTATCGACTATTGGAAGAAAAAACGTAATGTGCGGATTGATGATGAAGAGACTTTTTTTGCTGCGGTTCCGGATACGCGTCCCATTGCGAGCACACAAGTGGAGATCCACGATGACGTTCAAGTGTTGAAGCGCGCAATGTCAGTCCTTAGCGCCGAACAGCGCACATTGGTGACGCTACGCTTTTTAGAGGATCGCACGACCGATGAAATTGCCGTTGCAATGAAGAAAAATCCCGCAGCCATTCGCGCAATGCAATACCGTGCGATTAAAGCGCTGAAAGAAGAAATGCAAACGTATGAATCATAAACCACCGAAAATTGAAGAAATTTTTGACAACGCAGTCACCGCACTGCGGGCGGGAGCGTCGGTGGAGGACATTCTCGCGAAGTACCCAGCGCATAAGGCCGAGCTTGAAGAAATGCTCGGAGTCGTTTTGATGCTTGAGGACGTAAAACTTTCGGAAGTACCGAGCGAACAACTGCGCGCTGCATTTTCTCCGCACGATTCGCTGGCGCGCAGTATGTCGCGTACCGTTGCAGTGCTTGATTTTCTCTTACGTCCATCCGTACGTATGCCGGCAGCGGTGCTCGCGGTGCTTATTATTGCGGTGCTCGCGGTAAATACGGTCACGGCACCCGCTCCTTCCATTCAATATCAATCCGGTACGGAAGTCACGCAACTCTCACCTGCGTCCGGTGAGGATGCAATCGCAACACGCCATGAGCTTCCGGTCGGAGGAAATACCGACAGTGCCGGAGATTATCCTGCGGAGGGACTGAATACATCGCTTGCACCAGCAGAATCGACAACGATGGCGGCAAAATCTTCTGCTCCAATCGATTCCGCCGCGTTTGATCCGAATGCCATTGCCGCGACCGAGGCGGTTCTCGTATTTCCTCAATTTGAATCATTTGTTGCCGATGAAATTGCGCTCACGTCATACGAACAGGAGTTGACACAATAATATGAAAAAACTCGCACTACCACTGATCATCATACTCACCATTATCGCAACGCCGGCACGCGCTTCAGCGTTCTTTGATTGGAACATGTTTGGTATCTCGGTGTTTGCGCGTGAGGACGCGGACGATCAATCGGACGACGCCGAAAGTCTTCACGTGTCCGCGCGGGCTCTTATCGGAAAATTGTATGAACGCATTGAACAGCGCAAGGATTCTGAACATGTGCTTGAGCGTTCTCGAGACGCGGTGAATGAATCAAAAACACAGAGCCAGTTTAGTTCATCACTGGTGCAGCTTAATTACGCTCGTACGTCGCTCAAGGCCTCACAGCGCACCGTAACCGATCAACGGCAATATTTACTCGAATATATTGGCGCGCTTATTTCATACGACGAGTACCTTCGCGCCCAAATGGAACAATTGCCATTTATTGACGAGGACATTTTCACATCGTTCACTGCACTGGTGAACGCGGACATTGCGTCACTGCGATCTTTTGAGACGCAAGTACGCTCTGCGGAATCAGTGGATATGATCAAAGAAATCACCAAAACGCTGTTGACACAAAGACAAGAGTTTACGCGGGTGCATATACGACGCCTTACGGTGCTTGCGCACATTGGCGTGATGCGTAGGCAATCTCTTGCCACCCTGCAGGCGCGCGTAACCGAGCAGCGTACCGCTTCAGAGGCATATATTGCGTCCGGGGTTGATATGTCCGGCATTGTTACAAAGATTGATGGTGTACAAGCCCTGATTGATTCGTCTTCTACGCGTCTCGCCGCGATCACTGCAAGCACGACCGCAGCAACACTTGGTACAAAAGAGTTACAACAGATTTATGAGTCACTTGTACGAGAGCGCTCCGCACAGCGCGAAATATTTGAACGCATTCTTGATATTGCACGTGAGGCAAGCAAGCGTACGGGAGGCGAATAAAACTTACTCATATTGTTTGCTATACTAGCCCTATGCCATTTGGGCTGTTTTTTAAACGAATATATATTCTTGTATCTATTGCGGTCGTGTTTGCCGCGGTCTTTTTGCTTACGCTTTTGGGTGTGTGGTTTGCACCCCGCATGAATGTTGATCATAAAGAAATTGTCATCGCGTCCGGAGCGAGCGCCTGGGACATTGGCGCACTGTTGGAGTCGGCAGGTATCATTCGCAGTACGCATGCGTTTGTGCTCACCGCAGAGCTTACCAGAAAGGATCGCGCACTGCGTCCCGGACCATATGTGTTCACCAAATCTGCGAATGTATTTGACGTGATTGCGCGACTTACCTCAACTCCCGAGGCGCGCACCATTCGGATCGTTGAAGGGTGGGACTCGCGACGCATCGCCGCATATCTTTCCGAGCGAGGTATTCTGAAAAGTGAGGAATTTTATGCAAAAGCTGTTATTTATGAAGGTGAATTATTCCCAGATACCTATGAAATCCCGGACAATGTTACTGCGGACGAGTTAATAGCATTGATGAGAAATAATTTCCGCGTGCGTACTAGGGATCTTGTACGTGAAGCAGAGACAAGTGGAAAGTCACTTCGTGAAATTCTGATTATTGCGTCCCTCCTCGCTCGCGAAGCAAATGGGGAACAAGACGCAAAAATCATTTCGGGAATTATTCAAAATCGTCTCGCGGATAATTTTCCGCTCCAGATTGATGCAACGCTCACGTACATCACGGGACTTGCTTCGAGGGATCTCGGAGACGCAGAGTTGAATTTAGATTCGCCCTATAATACCTATGAATATAAAGGACTCCCGCCGGGGCCGATAGGGAATCCGGGACTTGAACAGATTGATGCTGCGTTGCATCCTACCGCATCGGCATATTGGTATTACTTACATAGTCGCGATGGAACTCCATACTACGCGCGCACATTTGAAGAGCATAAACAAAATAAAGCGTTGTATTTGAGGTAGTAAATATTGTTGATAGGTAAGGCAAAAAATGCTTGACGAAATAGTATATTCATGCTATAGTGTTTTCAGAAAGTTCAAGCTATAAGTCGCGACCGAAAGGTGCGCAGGAAAAGGAGGATCAAGATGGGCTTCTTCTACACAACCCTCATCGCGGTGGGAATCACGTGCTTCTCCGTTCACCCTTGGGTGCACGGTGCTGCGGTGACTTACTGCGCAGCGCGGATGATGTGGATTCTCTTTCTTCGAGAATGAACAACAAACAAAAGAGCGCGTTCCAAATACTGGAACGCGCTCTTTCTCTTTTCATATAGACATTTTCGTGGCATAATTGTTCGCATGGTCAGTGCAAAAAAGAACATTTTTGTTGCAATGAGCGGTGGCGTGGACTCGTCGGTTGCTGCACTCCTCCTGAAACGCGCGGGACATAACGTCACGGGCGTATTTATGCAGGGCTGGAAAGCTCCTGGCGCGAAGTGTTCATGGGAGGAAGATAGACAAGATGCCGCGCGCGTGGCCGCAGTGCTTGATATTCCATTTCGCGTGCTTGATGTCGGCGAAGACTATCGTACGCACGTGGTGGAATATTTGGTGAGCGAATATGCGAGGGGTCGCACACCAAATCCTGATGTGATGTGCAATACGTATATTAAATTCGGTGTGTTTTATAGATGGGCAATGGAACACGGAGCTGACGCGATTGCAACGGGACATTACGCAACTACCACCACGCTGGATGGTGTGACATATCTTTCAACGAGTAAAGATACCGCAAAAGATCAAACATATTTTCTTTGGGGACTTATACCAGAAATTCTTGCGCACGTATATTTTCCCATCGGTGGACTCATCAAAGAAGAGGTGCGCAACATTGCCGAAGCAGCGGGACTCGTGACTGCGAGAAAACCAGATAGCCAGGGAGTGTGCTTTGTCGGCGAACTTGATATGAAATCATTTTTACAAACGTATATTCCACCGAGCGAAGGCGCAGTGGTTACTACCAGTGGCGAACGCGTTGGCACACATGACGGTGCTGCGTATTACACTATTGGCCAGCGCCACGGACTTGGTATTGGCGGGGGTACGCCATATTTTGTCGTACAAAAAGATATGGCTACCAATACACTCGTTGTTGCCCGTACAAATGAAAAGAACGTACGTGAAGCAAACGGGGTATCGGTGAAGCAGATGACATGGTATAAAAAAGTAACAGGTATAGAGAAGTTGAGTGCGCGCATACGCTATCGGCAGCCACTCGTTTCTGCAACGGCGGATTTAGACAATGCGAATACTATCCATTTTGCTTCCCCGGTGACGAAACCATCAGCAGGCCAGTCATGTGTGGTCTATGAGCGCATCGGAGATAAACACATTGTGGTAGGAGGAGGTATCATTGCAGAATAAATATATGACATCACAGGAAGTACGAGATGGATTTCTCAATTTTATGAAAGAGCGAGGACACACTATTGTGGCCTCAAGTAGTTTGATTCCGGACGATCCGTCGGTGCTCCTCACTACTGCGGGAATGCAACAATTCAAGCCGTATTTTACCGGAGACGCAGACGCACTGCGCGACTTTGGTACGCTCGCCGCGGCGACGATACAAAAATCATTTCGTACCTCTGATATTGAGGAAGTGGGAGACGACTCGCACAATACTTTTTTTGAAATGATGGGGAATTTCAGTTTCGGCGCATATTTCAAAAAAGAAGCGATTACGTTTGCGCATGATTACATTACACAAGTACTCAAGTTATCCATCGCGTACGTAACCTATTTTGAGGGCTCCGACATTGTACCAAAGGATACGGAGTCGCGAGATATTTGGACGTCGCTTGGTATGACCGATATTCGCGAACAAGGAATGGACGATGTGTTTTGGGGGCCAACGGGAAACTCCGGGCCGTGCGGACCGACAACAGAAATATATGTGAAAAACGCAAAAGGAGACGCAATTGAAATTTGGAACCTGGTGTTTAACGAATATATCTATCCTGGCACCAGAGATGAATTACTTTCACGCGCACCTGGAAAAGAGCTTCAACAATTACCAACACCCGGCGTAGACACCGGAATGGGATTTGAGCGACTCCTGATGGTACTGGGAGGATTTTCTTCGAGCTACGAGACAGATATATTTGCACCGCTCATGAATATTGTGAGTGAGATCCCGGAACGAGAGCGTCGCATTATTGCCGATCATATCCGCGCGTCGGTATTTTTGGTTGGTGATGGTGTGCTGCCATCTAACGCGGAGCGCGGATATGTGCTCCGTCGTTTAATTCGTCGCGTGAGCCGGATGATGTATCAACAGCACATCACCAATGAAACGCTCGGTACACTTATTTCAACGGTCGCTGACATCTACGCGCTCCCTTACCCGAATCTTCGCGCAGACATCGCGCATATTCAGAAAGTGATATTTGATGAACACCAGAAATTTCACAGGGCGCTCACGCGCGGCATTAGCGAGTTTGAAAAAATTGTCGGGCGGGGAAATATTTCAGGGAAAAATGCGTTTGATTTATATCAGAGTTATGGATTTCCGATGGAGCTGACGCGCGAGCTCGCCACAGAGCGCGGCATCAATGTGGATGAACAATCATTTAAAAAGGAATTTCAGGAGCATCAAGAAAAATCAAAGGCGGGCAGTGAAAAGAAGTTCGGCGGACACGGCCTCATATTAAATACCGGAGAACTCAAAGCGGCAAATGAGGAGGAAATGCAGAAGGTAATTCGTTTGCACACTGCAACGCATCTCATGCAGGCGGCACTGCGCAAGGTGCTGGGGGATGAAGTAAAACAAATGGGGTCAGATATTACCGCCGAGCGCACGCGATTTGATTTTTCGTTTCCCCGCAAAGTATCACCGGAGGAACTTGCAGAAGTGGAGCGACTCGTGAACGGCGTCGTTACAAATGATTACATCATGACTTCGGAAGAGCTGCCATATGAGGTGGCAAAAGATTCCGGAGCGCTGTATTTCTTCCGAGATAAATATCCCCAAATTGTTTCCGTCTATACGGTGCATGACGAAAAAACAGGAGATGTATTTTCAAAAGAGTTCTGCGGAGGGCCGCACGTTACACACACGTCAGAAATCGGAAAATTCGTTATACTAAAGGAAGAGGCATCCAGTGCGGGTGTCCGGCGTATTCGTGCATCTGTGAATTAACCAATGATACAGATATCTCGCCGACGGCGAAACCAACAGGTGCTCATTGATTTAGGAACAGCCAACATCTTGATGGCTGCTGTTGAATATTCCCAAACGGACATACCACATATACTTGGTATTTATCGCAGACACCGGCTTCCGTCGGTGCGCAGTAACGTGCGCGATTTTCAATCGCGCCTTATGCATGAACTTAAGGATTTATTTACGGCGCTTCAAAAAGAATTACCAGATTTTTCGCCAACAGAAATTCATTACGGACTCACCGCGCCCTATTATACTGCAGAGACGGTAAAAGTACGGCAGGCGTTCGATGCAACACACATCATCACTGCGGATGACATGGAAAATATCAAAGCGCGCGGCGTAGATACATTTCTTGAACATTTTAAACACCCATCTGCGGTGGCGGTGTTTGAAGTGCGCCCACTTGAACAATTTTTGAATGGGTACCCAACTAATAATATTGTTGGGCGCTCGGGCACCGAGCTCGCGCTCACCATGCGCTACGCGGCGGCGCACCAGATGCTCATCCATGGATTTCAGGATTTGTCACTGCGTTTTCATACGGAGGTCAGAACGGTGCTTCACACGTTTCCGCAACTCTATGCGGATATGTTTAAGGAAAATATTCTGGATCATGGTGTGCAAGTGATTGTTGATATTGGTGGAGAGCTTTCTGAAATAGTTATTTTGGAAGGAGGAATCATCCAAAATGTATATACACTCCCCGTGGGAGTGTTGGATCTTACGGAAGAAATCGCGCGTCTCTACAGAATTGACTTTGAAAGCGGAGAGGTCATTTGGCGCAAGTACATTGCCAATCGACTTGAGCCCGGAGAAGAAGGGAAAATTGATGAAATTCTTCGCACCATCGTCATCAATTGGAAACCGCATTTTGAGATGGCGTTTCGAGAAATGCCCTCGGGGAGTAAGCGATCGTTAAATATTTTCCTTGTAGGCGGCGGAGCGCTCCTGGCGGATGTGCAGGCGCTCATTATGTCACTTGAGATTATGACAAAGATGATTATTCCTCCACAAATGCATCAGATGGATCCAAAAGCATTCCAGGACAAAGTGAAGGGTTATGAACACTTCGAAGGAGCGGGAGATTTTGGTATACTATCATTACTATTAAGAAAGCCACTGTGATATGGACGGAATCAAACGACCAGCAAATAAAAACACCTCCAAAAAAAGTCCGCCTCAAACTCCTCCGGCAACAAAGAGAGTTGTTCCTCGCGCGCAAGTGACTCCCATTGAGCGCCCCGTAAAAAGTACGAGCGCTTCACCGAAGACGCTTCGTTCCATGCCCACATCGCTCACGCCCCCACCCACCGCCGTGCCTACGTCAAAAATTCAGGTTGGAGCCATGCGTCCTCCAAATGAACAAGCACATCCACCACTTTCTGCTCCACAGAAAAAAGAGGTGATTGCTGAACAATATTTTTCACGCAAACCAGTGCAAAGTGCATCGATGTCAACAGCGGCCACCTCCGCGTCTACCGCAGCAGGAAATACGCCGCGCCGAAAAGGTCCACGCACAGCAGTGCTCACGGGGCTTGCGTTTATTGCGGTCGTTATTGGGGGCGTGTTCGCCATGAATGCCTTTGGTGCAATGGTAGTAGTGGTGACTCCACGTGAACAGCTGTACAAATTGGAAAAGCCCGCGGTGTTCGAGCTCGCGGGAAGTAAAGTGAGCGCGGACAAGACCGTTTCTGTGACACGCACTGCCACAAAAAAACAACCCGTGCGTAGCGTCGCATCAGGGCGCATAAAGATCGTGAATAATTTTGGCACATCCCCGCAGGCGCTCTCCGCACGCACGCGATTTATGTCACCGGCAGGGAATATATATCGCATTAAAGAAGCGGTCACTGTCCCGGCCGCGACAACGGAAGGTGGCAAGATTGTTCCGAAAAGCATTGAGGTGACGGTGTATGCAGATCAACCAGGAACCGCATACAATATCACGGACACGACGAAGTTTACGATTCCTGGATTTCAGGGCTCGCCGAAATATCAAGGATTCTATGGAGAATCTGTAGGAGTGATTGATGGGGGATTTATCGGTGAGTCCGGCATTGTCGCAATTGAAGACGTCACTGCCGCTTCTACGGAGCTGCGTCAGCAACTCACTGATGTGCTTACCGCCGAACTCACATCATCGGCGGCGGAAGGATTTACACTTATTCCGTTCGGTGCACCAGCGCTCGGAGCGGCAGAATCAAATCCCGTGGTAGGAAAACCAGCAGAATCATTTGAAATATCCATGTCGGGCACACTATCGGGCGTACTTGTGCGCACCGAGGATCTCAATAATATACTCGAAGAAATTTTATTTGAAGATTTTCCTGCAGAAAAAAACAGTTTACGCACGCTCTCATTTGATGGATTTTCGGTGCTCAATTTTAGCGAAGCGAAGCAAGCGAGCATTCAACTTTCCGGTAGCATCCGCATTGCGGTCATGCCAGATGCAAATCAGCTTGCCGAAGACATCCAACAGGCCAAAGTGAGTACGATTAAAGACGTCTTTTCCGGGTATAGCGCTATCGAGTCGGCCGATGTGCGGTTTACCCCTTCGTGGTGGCGGAGAATTCCTTCGCGAACCTCCAAAATTCACATAGAAGTGCTTAGCCCCTAGACTTGACGGGAATGAGCAGTATTGGTAGTATTCAGCAAGTCTCAATGATGATGATCGCATGACCAAAGGGGCCGATGGGAAACAGATACTCGAGGGCATAGTTATAGAGCCCTTGAAGGGAGGCATTTTTCGCGTTCGCCTCGACGAAGGAGCGCGGGAAGTACTCTGCCATCTCTCTGGGCGTATGCGCATGCACTATATTAAAGTCGTGCTGGGCGATCGTGTGCGCGTGGAGTTTTCGGAGTACGACAACTATCGCGGGCGAATCATTGAACGTTTGTAACATATGAAAGTTCGATCTTCAGTTAAAAAGATTTGCGCAAAATGCAAAGTCATTCGCCGTGGAGGACGCGTGCGAGTGATTTGTTCTACGCCAAAACATAAACAGAGGCAGGGTTAATCACGAGAGCATAAGAACATAAAATCACGAGAACATTAAATCACGAGATCACAAAAACATGAAAACAATAAATCAACGGGATCATCACACAATAATGCGGGCGCACGCGACGTCTCATCGCATTTTGATTTCATGTTTTAATGGTGTAATGATTTGATGATTGTATGGCACGTATTGCAGGGGTCAACATCCCCGATGACAAGAAAATTCCATATTCACTCTGCTACATCTATGGTATCGGACGCACGGTGGCGTACCGAATTTTGGCTGAGGCGAAAGTAGATATGAACAAGCGCGCGCGTGAGCTTACTGTAGACGAAGTAAACAAACTTCGCGATATTATTGAGAAGAGCCTTACCGTTGAAGGGGCGCTCCGTAAGGAGATCATGATGAACATCAAGCACCTGAAGGATGCGGGGACGTACCGCGGCACGCGTCACGCGAAACGCCTTCCGGTTCGCGGTCAGCGCACTAAAACGAATACTCGCACCGTGCGCGGGAATGTTCGCAAAACAATGGGTTCGGGGCGGCGCAAAGTAGAGAAGAAATAAAAGGTCATAAAAACACAAGAGCACAAGAACATAAAATTACGAGATCGTATGATCATGAAATCACAAGAGCACAACTACCACTATTTTTCGGGAGACACCCGTGTTTTCGTGATTTAATGATTTACTGAATAGCATGGGAAAGAAACGTATTATTAAAAAAGCAACCGAGACTGCCGACGAGCAGACACTATTTCAGGTTGCGCGCACCAAGGCCAATCAAACAAAAAAGAAGTTTGATAAGGGCATTGTGAACGTACACTCTTCCTATAACAACACGCTCATTACACTTACTGACGATATGGGAAACACGATATTTCAATCGTCATCCGGAGCACTCGGTTTTCGCGGATCGAAGAAGGGCACTCCATATGCTGCATCTCGCGCCGCTGAAATTGTAGGAGAATTTGCGCAAGCACTGGGTCTGAAAGAAGTACTTGTGAAAGTAAATGGTATCGGTGCCGGGCGAGATTCCGCTGTCCGCGTATTCGTTCAGAGAGGATTTTCCATTCCGGCTATCAAAGATTTAACACCAATTCCACATGGTCACCCAAGACTTAAGAAACCACGTCGCGTATAACATATGGCTGATACAAAATGTAAAACATGTCGCCGTGCCGGTGAGAAGCTCTTTCTCAAGGGGGAGCGCTGTTTCTCACCGAAGTGCGCACTTGTTCGGAAGCCATACGCTCCGGGTATTCATGGTGGGAAAAAAGGCGGTCGTAAGCCTCGACAGTCAGAATATGGCGCGCAATTACAGGAGAAGCAAAAGATGCGGCATGCCTATGGTGTTATGGAGCGGCAGTTTGAAACGTATGTTGAAAAGGCAATGGAATCAAAATCAGACGTACTTGGTACATTGGTCAGCTCGCTCGAACGCCGTCTGGATAACGTTGTATTCCGTCTTGGCTTTGCCGTCTCGCGTTCGCTTGCGGCACAAATGGTAAGTCACGGGCATGTGTATGTGAACGGCAAGCGCGTGACGATCGCCTCGTATCGAGCTGATGATGGAGATGTGGTCACACTGGGAACGACCGCGCGCGAAGGAGCTCTTGGAAAACACTTAGATGCACTCCTGAAAAAACATAAAGCACCGCTTTGGTTGGAATTGAACGTGGAGAAGCAAACGGGAACTGTGGTGGGGAGCCCATCGGTACCTGATGTCGGCACGTCATACAACTTGAAAGCAATTATTGAATATTATTCACGTTAATTTATGATGGACGCAATTTTACTTCCAAAATCTCCGCGCATTGTGAGTGAGTCCGGGCATGAAGCAACAATTGAAATCGAAGGGTTGCACCCGGGATACGGCATTACGCTTGGCAATGCGCTGAAGCGCGTGCTCCACTCGTCACTTCCGGGAGCCGCGGTCACGCACGTGCGCATTGAAGGTGCAAAACACGAATTCTCCACTATCGATGGGGTGCTCGAGGATGTGCTTGCAATACTACTCAATCTCAAGCAAGTACGCTTTAAATTGCACACCGAAGGACCACAAACCGTCACCATTGATATAAAGGGTGAGCGTGTGATTCTTGCGTCCGATATCAAATGCCCGACAAACGTGGAAGTCATCAATCCCGATTTTCATATTGCAACGCTCACAAACGCAAAAGCCACATTTCAAGCGGAGCTGACTATTGAAGCAGGTGTGGGGTATATTCCCCGCGAAATGCTTTCAAAAGACAAGGTTGCGATTGGCACGATCGGACTTGATGCAATTTTTACGCCCGTACGAAAAGTACGCTACGACATCGAAAATATGCGTGTTGGGACCTCAACCAACTACAACAAGCTTATTTTTACCATTCAGACGGATGGTTCCATAGCGCCTTCCGAGGCCTTTACAAAAGCCGTATCCATTCTCACCGCACAGCTCAAACAGCTTGAACACATTAATACCGAGGTGGACATCATTGATGCCCCTGTTGCAGAAGATGTGCGCCGCGAGTTTCTTGAAGAGGCAAAATCAGTTTCCCAAGAAGCAAGCGATGCAATGAGCACGCCAATTGAAGATCTGAAGCTGTCATCGCGCACCATTAATGCGCTCTCGAAAGCGGGGGTTGCAACGATTGGTGATTTGCTCAAATATACGCACGAGGATCTTCTTGAGTTTGACGGTTTTGGCGAGAAAGCGCTGACCGAGGTACAGCGCGCCATTGGGACGCTTGGATTTACCATTGAACACCGAAACTAACAGTATGCGAGACGCGAGACGGGGGCGAAAATTTGGACGCGAGACAGATCAGCGCCGCGCGCTTCTGTCAGGATTAGCGTCGTCGCTCATCATCCATGGAAAGATGAAAACAACGGAGGCGCGCGCAAAAGAAGTGCGTAAATTCCTTGAGCCAATTATTACCACAGCAAAAAAACAAACTCTGACCGCACGACGCCGGGTAGGCTCGCAGCTCAATGCGCGTGCAGCTGCGCGGGTGATGACCGTTGCAAAGGGGTATGAGCATCGCAGTGGCGGATACTTGCGCATTACGAAACTGGGAAATCGTGGAGGGGACGCCGCCCGTGTAGCGCTTATAGAATTTGTATAATCATATGAAGCAGAAACCAGTCAAACAAGGAGTGGGGAAAAAAGATATTGTTATTGATGCGGCGGGCAAGACCGTTGGACGCGTTGCCTCTCAAGCTGCGGCTATTTTAATGGGCAAGAAATCTCCCGCATATGAGCGCAATCAAATCATTCCCGTATCAGTCACGATCATTAACGTCGCCGGCGCGAAGTTTTCGGGATCGAAAACACTCACAAAAACGTATGTACATTACACCGGATACCCAGGTGGACTGCTTCACAAAAAAATGCGCGATGTGGTAGCGCGTGACGTAACGACACCAATGATGAATGCAATTTCCGGAATGATTCCCCGTAATAAATTAAAAAAGGCGCGATTACACCAACTGATTATCAAAGCACATGGCAACTGAAGCAACATATATCGAAACAATTGGTCGCCGCAAGGCCGCAACCGCACGTGTGCGCTTGTTTGATACGAAGGGCGAAATTACGGTGAACAAAAAGTCGCACGAAAAGTATTTTCCTACCGATGAAACGCGCAATATCATCACCGATGCGCTCAATTCCGCGGGCATTCTTGGTAAGGTAAAAATCACTGCAGTCGTGAAAGGTGGCGGAGTGCATGCGCAGGCAGAGGCAATTCGTCTTGGAATATCGCGCGCACTTGTTGAGCGTGACGCAGAAACTCGTCCGGCGCTCAAGAAAGCGGGGTATCTCAAGCGTGATCCGCGCGTAGTGGAGCGCAAGAAATTCGGTCTCCATAAGGCAAGACGGGCCCCTCAATGGTCAAAGAGATAAGTACCTACCTATCTACTTTCTTCAAACTCTCAGAAACATATTGATGCGTCGCAGTCCCGCACTTGCGTGCTAGTGCTGGGACAAGCGGGCCCCTCAATGGTCAAAGAGATAGTTAACAGCGATCAGGGAGTAGAAATTAGGGAGCAGGGAGTAAGTGTGTAGCACACCACAATCTACCATTGTAATATGCGTGAAGTCCTGAGTATCGGAGTTCATACGTGTACTCGATTATAATTCTTCTCGCTTCTCGCTTCTCGCTTCTCGCTTCTCGCTTCTCGCTTCTCGCTTCTCGCTTCTC
>CAYHBS010000001.1:0-55863 GCA_964354975.1 uncultured Candidatus Saccharibacteria bacterium | reverse complement strand
CTTCTCGCTTCTCGCTTCTCGCTTCTCGCTTCTCGCTTCTCGCTTCTCGCTTCTCGCTTAGAACACGGAGAGAATGCAGCAACAGCCCTCAACTCTCCGCACGTAGCCTCGTATAATCGTTGAGATATGAGTCATTTTGTGGTATCATGTGTGTATGAAACCGCGCATCACATTTCGGAAATCGCTGTTTTGGGACGTAAATATTAAAGATATTAATACAAAACGACACGCAGAGTATATTATTGAGCGAGTGGCTGATTTTGGAAATGACAAGGAAGCACGCTG
The DNA here is from genome assembly GCA_964354975.1 of uncultured Candidatus Saccharibacteria bacterium. Classification (GTDB taxonomy): domain Bacteria; phylum Patescibacteriota; class Minisyncoccia; order Ryanbacterales; family HO2-45-13; genus CAYHBS01. The sequence goes on along the minus strand of CAYHBS010000001.1, from coordinate 55,578 downwards.
GGTACTTAATCATTATGACTCTGCGGCAATTCGAAAAGTTATTGATCGTTCGCGCACCATTCGTCCACGGACGAAAGCACTATGGTCACTGCTCGTAAAGATAAAATAGCGTGGCACTACGAATCCTTGCCTGTGGCAACAACGAAGGCGTTGGAGTATTTTTCTGTTCAGCAGTGGATAAAATCGTCCACATGGTATCTTGCGGGCGGCACTGCGCTTGCATTGCAGGCCGGACACCGAATGTCAGTGGATCTCGATTTTTTTACTCCGCTGGCTTCTTTTCATGAAAGCGCATTAATTGCACGACTTGGTAGGAATAAAGCGTGGCGGACGACTCTACGTGAGCAAGGAACCGTGTATGGGGAATTCCACAGGGCAAAAATCAGCTTTCTTGCGTATCCATTATTTATTCGGGCACAGCGTCCAAAATGGCACGGCATGGTGAGGGTACTTGATGCGCGTGATATCGCAGTCATGAAAATTATCGCAATTACGCAGAGAGGAAGTAAGAGAGATTTTTTCGATCTATTTTGGTGCGCGCAGCATATTGAGCCACTGGAAGACATTATCCGGCGACTAAAAAAACAGTATCCTTCTGTAGCACATGACTACCATCATATTCTCAAAAGTCTTGTGTATTTTGATGATGCGGAACACGACCCGGATCTCCAAATTCATTTTCGCGCAAGTTGGAAAATGGTAAAAGAATTTTTCACGCACGAGGTTCCAGCCACTACGCTACGATTAATGAAATAATATAGCTCAAGTTTATAGCTGGTAGGAAAAAATCAGCTTTTAGCTGGTAGCTTATAGCTGATAGGGCATTCAAATACGAGCTGATAGCTGGTAGCTTGGAGCTTGTAGATTCAATCAACAAACAGTACAAATTTCCGAATTCATCTAAAAGCGTGAGCTATTTGATTACCTTTTAGTATCGATTTTTTCTATAAGCTGTCAGCTCCAAGCTAGAAGCTTTTCCCTGTCCACAGTGATATATCGAGAAAAGCCCTGAAGATGGGCTTTTTTCTTTACAATAGAGTCATGGTGGAATACCTCCGCCGTGCTTTTTGTGTAATACAGCGATCTCTTCACCAGATCGTTGTTCGTGGTCGCACCATTGCTGTATACGCAGTTATTATTACGGTTGTTGCCGTATCTTTTTATTACGCTGATATTTCAGAAGCACAGAGTTATACATTCGTACAAACCGACTGGTCATCTGGAGTATCCACCGCTGTTGCGAGTGTACTCACGGGATGGAAAAACTATACGTCAAAAGACGTCAGTATGTCTGCTAGCGCGGCACTTACCGTAACTCCCACGAACGCAACATTTACACAAACACTTAAGAGTGATTTTAGTGCAGTGGGGGCGGTGTTACAGTCCGTCACCGTCGAGGATGAAATTACTACAACGAGTGACGACGGGCAGATTCGACTCTCCCGAAATGATGTGTTACTTGCGGCTGAACCGGTTGATCCCGTAATGACCTCGTTTGCAGATCAAGTCAATGATAATGCGCGCCTCACCACGTACGATAATAGAGCATTTATTGCGTTCCGCACAAAGGCGGTAGATCAATATATTGGTGTGAAGTGGAATGAAATTAATAGTAATGGTGCAAGTGTCTGGAAATACACGCCGAACGATGTAGGTACCACGCCAATTCTCGGAAGTGCTGCATCAAAAGGAGCTGCAACAACATGGCGCCCTCCCGCAATAGCGGTGGACGACACTGGCCGTATCCATGTCGTGGCAATGGAAAAGACGGGGACGCAGCAGTTTTGGTACACCTCTTGTCTTCCTTCGGGAACAACGGATTGTACAAACTCGGCAAAATGGAGTACGCCCGTTCAAGTTGGAACAACTCCTGCTGGAGATGGGTATCCACTCCTTGTAGTAAAAGGTTCGACATTGCACTATGCATTTTGGGATAAACAAAATTCAACAGACCATTACATAAAATACTTTACCTGTAACTTGCAAACTACTCCGATTTGTTCCGGGGCTAACAACTTTGAATTCAAATCGTCGACGGTCAATATTGGCAAAGATATTACCATGATGCGTATGGTGGTGGATCAGAATCAATATGCAATTATTGTTATGGTTGATAGCGCTGGTGATGCCAATTTTTTTATAGCATTATCCGTGGGAAATTCAAAGATCACCTACCTAGATGTTTATGGGAACACAAATTTTTATTCCTCTGGTAGTATTGGTGCGACGATCGATTCCGAGAACCATTTATGGGTAAGCTTTGGAGAAAAAAGTAATAATGGTGATACAACTGAAGATCCATTGCTAGATTATTGCATAATCGGAAGTCCACCAGCCACTTTCGGATTATATTGTGGTAATCTCATGCTGCGACTAAATGGTGGAACAGCAACAAACCCTTGGGGAAAATTCACCTCTCTTGGGGCTAATAGTTCAGGCCGAATTATGTTTCTGTACAGCAGTAAACCAACAAATGCTGTGTTTAAAATGGAGTGTCGAATTAATGGTACTAATTTATGCGTCACCAGTTCGCAATGGAACAGTGATTCTGGCGGAGTCAACGGTATTACGTACGTAAATAAATTTCCGACCGATTCACTCAATTTAGTATTTTCTGATGAAGAGCAGCCCATCATTATTTTGACCGATAGTGGAAATAATACCCAATATTTTTCGACCGAGTATGCGCTGTCGGGTACCTATACGTCAAAAATTATTCAACCACAACCAGGGTCTGCAATCGCGTGGGGGTCCATTGCCGCATTTGAACGGACCGTTCCCTCCGGTACGACGATGACGTATCGTATGCGATCAGGAAATAGTGCCATGAGTGATGCCTCTGCGTGGTCACCTACGTGCGATGTGTCTCTGACGGTGGGACTCGATATTACAGGTGGGTGTGTGCGAGATGGGGATCAATATATTCAGTATCAAATTTTGTTTACCGGTATTACTACCGCAACGCCACGGTTCAAATCGATGAGTATAAATTACTCATACGTACCCGCTACGTCGGAGCTTATTTCATCTCCATATAACACTGGCGACTCAAGCACGGCGTATTCGAGTGTGCTCGGAGGACTCTCATGGAATGAAAGTATTTCAACAGGAGCGGGAGTGCAGGTACTCCTGCGCTCCGCGCCTGACACTGGAGGAAATCCAGGCACATGGAGCGCATGGAGCGGACCTTCCGGTACCAGTATTGCGTTTGCGTCGGGTGCCGGTGGATGCACAAAGTCCGGGACAAAAGTAGATTGCACGATTCCCGATATGTTCCGGGACGGCAATGATCAATATTTTCAATATAAAGTCATTCTTACATCGAATGGAGCCGTCATTCCCACATTCAGCGATATCAGTGTGACGTATGTGATCAACACTAAGCCCACCATAAGTATTGACACTGCGCCATCTGTTGAGCAGTCAAATTCCGGGATTGTATCGGCGCAATATGACTACAGCGATCCCGATCCGGACACACAGAATGGAACGGTGTATGCGCTGTATCACGTAGGGCACACTGTGAATGAGGCCGATGGAACATTGTCTTCAACGCAAACATCAGTGACGGTGTCTGGTACTCAACTCGATAAAATGCCGTCGAGTGGTGTTATGCAAATTGACGACGAACTCATAACATACACCAGCATTTCCGGATCCACCATCAATTTCACGAGCACCGCAAACCGGGGTCATCTGAATTCAAAGGTAGTGAATCATACCAATGCAGCGCGTATTTACTTTAAAGCAGCCACCATCACCGGTGTGGGCACAAATATCCCCGTTGGTGCCAATAAGACGATTTCATGGACTGCAGGCACTGATATTCCAGGAGTATTTTATGCAACTGCGCGCGTGCGAGTCACCGCAAGTGATTTACAGCCCGCAAATGCCATTGGGAGCGCCGAATCAAATACGTTTATTCTCGATACGAAGCCCCCGACGCAAGGCAGTGGCTTCCCTTCATTCACGACTGGGACGGATACCATTGTGTTAACGGCGCCTTCGGGCACCACTCCGGGGCTCTATAAATCGAAATCCCGCGGTCCGCTCATACTTTCATTTAATTATTCCGACGACACAACAAAAACCCAAGGATTCCGATACGGCACCACGGCAGGTTCAGATGCTACCGGATCAACATTTGATCAAACGACAGGCGCTATTGGTGGGGCACAATATGGATCGTATGCGGGATCAGTGGACGCGTATCTCCCAGCGACGCAGCAAAAAAATACTATCCATGTGTATGTAAAAGATGAGAAAGGAAATACATCAACCGCATCGTCTGACATTATTTATGACACCACTGCACCGGGGATCCCCTCGGCGCTACAGGTTACGGAAGTATCAAATGAATACACCGGCGAAGTGCAATTTTTACTCAATTGGGGAAAGGTACCAATACCTAACGATGGGTACGAGAACGATTTTGCAGCGTATGATATTTATTACTCGACCAATGCAGGTGTCAGTTATACGCTCCTTGTGACCAACACAGATTTAGAAGATAACACCTATTTACACGAAGTCTGCACGAGCACCTGTGTGGGACAGTCGTACGCCTACAAAGTGACGACGCGGGATAATATTGGAAATACTTCGGGAGACTCGAATGCGGTGCAAATTACCGCAACAGGAAGAACGACTGACGTAAGTGCACCACTTATTCAAAGTGGGCCAACATCTGGAACAGCTGGTGTTAATTATATCCCCATCAATTGGACTGCTTCGGAAGCTGCGTTTTCCGCTGTTGCTTATGAACTCGCTCCATTTGGCGGCTCATCGTTTGAAAATTCTCCAGCCGCAACGAGTACATCCATTGTTGCGTCAGGAGGGCAGCATGAAGTCAATATTGTTGGACTTACACCGGGCAGTCCATATGACTATGAAGTGCGTGCCATTGATGCATCAAATAATATCGGGCGAGCAACGTCGTCCCAACCATTTACATTTCCTGCAAAAACAAATAATACTTCTCCGAGTACTCCCTCCATTACCGTCATTCCAAAAGAGAAAACAGCGCTGTTTGAAATATCTGCCGACAAAGATGTGATTGCACTTATTTCGGATGGTGCGCATGTGTACGGGTCGTATCAATATAAACGAAATCATACTATTGTTCCTCCCACAAATTATGCTGCTTCGAGTCCACTGACGTACACCGTAACGATTCGAGATATTAATGGTAACGAAGCGGGAACCTCCGGAAGCGTGACACACACGAACACCGGAGACACGTTGAGTCCAGTAATATCATCCACTACGCCCATTGCGGTTGATCCTGATGCGTTCACCGCAACCGTTTCATGGACAACCGATGAACAATCATCATCATTTGTGGAATATGGAACGGCAACATCCTCGCAAAATACCGCACTATATTCAAACACTACGGGGATGCGTGAATTCAAGATAAATCATAGTGTAAAACTCACGGGACTCTCATCCCAGCAGCAGTATTTCTTCAGAGTGCGCTCGGTAGATGGAGCAGGAAATGAGGTTATTTCTGATCAAGAAAGTTTTACAACGGACGCACCAGCATCAACCGACAGCGCCCCACCGGTAGTGAGTGGAGCGACTATTGTTGGTGCCCACACAAACAGCGTGTTGATGCAATGGAGCACGAACGAAGATGCAACATCCGTGTTGGAAGTTTCAAAATCAACCTCATTTACTGACATCTACCGCGCGAGTAATCCAAACCTCACCCAGAATCATATGCTAGAAGTGGCGGGACTTCCCGATGCAACATTCTGGTACGCCCGTATTAAAAGCGCTGATCCCCGTGGGAACACGGTACCCGATTCTGACACTATCTATAAATTTGGAACATTAAAAAATACAAATCAAATTGTGATTTCAAATGTGAACGTCAGTATCAACGAACAACAGACGACGGTCACATTTATCACTAATGTTGCAGCAGTTGGATACGTCGAATATGGATTTAATCGTGGACTAGGGGAAGTGTATGGAAATATGTCCCCGACAACAAATCATTCGATCGTGCTTCCAACAGATCTCCTTGGAAAAGTGACATATACGTTTCGGGTACGCGCCAGAGCGACTAATGGTGACGAAGAAACTTCGGAAGACGTAGCGATCTTCATTGCACCTCCATCTGCCGCAACAGAGAAAAAAGATGATGTAACTCCACCAGTCATTTCAAATATAGCAACTCCAATTATCACAGCAAATTCTGCGGTCGTAACGTGGCGCACCAGTGAGCTCGCGTTGACCGCTCTTGATTATGGTCTCTCAACACTCTACGGAGTCGAGGTCGGAACCTCAACGACAGATTTTAACACCACACATTCGGTTACACTGACGAACCTGCAGCCAAATACCATATATTATTATCAAATCACTGCCACGGATGAGGCTGGGAACATTTCGAGCTTGAGTGCGGATACGTCTGGCGTCTCATTCTCATTTAAAACTGCCGAGGAAACTGCCGGGACCGAGGAGCAAATTGTTCCTGGGGAATGCAATTCCACAGCGGGCATTGGCATCAGCGGTATTGAAGCGTATGAGGTGAAGTCGAAATCAGCAAAAATTAAATGGTATACCAATGAAGACACGATTGGCACGGTCGAATACGGACTTTCCAGCGGATCTCTGGACGATTTTGTGAGCGCGGGGCCAACATTTAAATCTGACTTTACTGTTTCGGTTGACAGTTTGAAAACCGGCACAGAGTATTTCTATAAAATCACCGCCTTGAATTCCTGTGGTGTGCAGTCATCAAGTCTTGAAAAAACATTCACTACACTCGCAAGTACCACCGAAGAAGAGGCACTTGATGAATTAGAAGAGCAGTTGCTCGAGGAGGCAAACAAACAGCAACTGGAACTGCTTGAAAGTTTTACCGCACTCTCATCGTCCACTCAAGCGCTCCTTCAAGATTTCCTCGCAGGGATTAAATTAGTTGGAGAGGAAGAGCGGGCAAAGGCGCTCAAGGTACTGTTTGGAGAACTCGCGGGGCCACCTCGCATTTTGGGATCAAAGCCAAACGTGACGGTCACCGACACCACTGCAATTATTGAGTGGGAGACGCTTACTGAAACAAACAGTATTGTTTCGTATGCTTCGGACATAGAATTCGAAGATGATAAAGATAATCCGTATACGAAAGAGGCGGGGAAGAAATCAGAATTTGTCACAGTTCACAAAGTAACGCTGACGGAATTGAAGCCGTTCACGTCGTACAATTTTCAAATCAGCGGTGAAGAAAAGGGCGGAACAAAAACGATAGGCATAAATCGTACATTTAAAACACTGCCCATTCAGCCGAAATTTGATGAATTCAAAATCGGAGACATTACGGAATATTCCGTGCGCGTGAGCTGGAAAACAAACATTCCCACCAAAGCGGTGATCAATATCCAGGATAGAACAACGGGAGAAGGGCGCACCATCGAAGTAAGCGACGTGCAATTAGAGCATGAGTATGTGGCAAAAGACCTGAAGTCCGAAACAAAGTACGCGCTCTTTATTGTGGCACAATCAGAAGAAGGTGAAACGGTGCGCACCGATCCGCGCAACTTTCAAACGAGTCCCGATAATATACCTCCCGAGATTACTTCAGTGCGCACAAAACTTACGCTCTCTACCGGACGAGAAGATAATGTGCAAGCGGTGATCACGTGGTCTACCGACGAATCTTCAACGTCCCAGGTAGAGTATGTTGAAGGCGCGCGGCTTGAGGGATCAAATCTCCAAAAATCACCGACAATGAGTGATATTACCTCAAGTCACGTGATCGTCATTACGAGACTACGCCCAGCAACAATCTACACTTTTCGGGTTGTTTCGACGGACGCCGCGGGGAACAGGGGAGAATCTCGACAATTCAAGATTTTTACTCCTCGGAAGGAAGAGTCAGTGCTTGAGCTTATTATTAAGAACTTTGAAGACGCATTTGGGTTTCTGAAGGAGCTCTAATACTATGCCAACACCCATTATATCCATTCGCAATGCATCCGTAGTATATGGCGAGCACTCCGGCACTCCCCAGCGTGCGCTTGACGATATTTCACTTGATATTTATGAGCATGAGTATGTGATTTTCTTTGGGCCATCAGGATGTGGAAAATCGACAATACTGTATGCCATTGCAGGGCTCGAGCAATTGAGTTCAGGGTCCATTGCGTCAAATGGATATGCGCTTGATTCACTCTCGGTAACCGATGCGATTCGGTATCACCGTTCTTCTATCGGAATGGTATTTCAGGCGTACTATCTCATTAGTACGCTCACGAATATGCAAAATGTGACACTTCCACAGGTGTTTACGAGTAAATCGAAAAGGGAACGGGAAGCCGAGGCAATGCAGTATCTCTCCCGATTTGGTATTGACGAGCAGGCACATAAATTTCCAAACCAACTTTCCGGAGGTCAGCAGCAACGCGTTTCTATCGCGCGAGCGCTCATCAATAAAGCGCCAATTTTACTTGCGGATGAACCCGTTGGAAACCTCGATTCAAAAGCGGCGGAAAGCGTGCTTGAAGTATTCACGCAGCTTAATAAGAAAGATGGCAAAACCATTATCATGGTCACGCACAACCCAAACCACCTAAAATATGCAGACCGCGTATTTTATATGAAAGATGGAAAAATTGTGCGCGAAGTCCGTAATGTAGAAGCAGAAATCCAGGAGAAGAAAGAACAAGAAGTACAGCCATTCATCAATCACGGACTCCAAGAATTTGCAAAAATATATCCGCATCTTGAAGAAGATGAGCTGAAGGCGAAAATGGTTACGTGGTATTTGCTCAACGAGCTTGATATTCAGGCAGAACAGCGATTAGAGCAGATTGTGGGTGAGTACATAAAGAAAAAAATCTCGCTCGAAGAATTTCAAAACATTGCAACCGCTCCAATTCGGAAGTCTGGAATTGGTCTCTATCATCCGTTTGCAGAAAGAATGTCCAAGCGACTCGATCATATCGCACGCATGAGTGAGTACATGATCGAAAAATTCCGATCCTACCCTTCATCGTATGAAGAATATCAAATTATTCTCGATACCGTCACCGCATATCTACTTGAGATTACCGAGCACAAATCAACACCGGAATTACTTACGCGTTTGCAGAGCATCATTAAAAGCCGTCTTGAAGGATCTCTCGGGCATGATGGATTTATGGCGCTCCTCGATAAACCGTTTGCGCAGGGTGGAGCGGGTCTCAATGTGCGCACCGCGCGAAATATTGCCAGGCAACTCGAGCTCATTTTAATGAACTTTGATGAAATGAAGCGTGGTATTGGTGATAAAAAACTACGCCCGCACCTCTTTGGAATAAAGAATAAGGGGGAGATTCGCAAAGACGCTACTGACATACCGACTAAACCTATTTCAAAAGAGGTCATTGTTCCAAAAGTAACGGAACCTGTTAAAACAATCGCTGATGTACCAATTAAAGCGATGCGCGCTACACCAATCGTGCAGAAGCCAGTTGCCGCATCCACTCCGAGCGCCGCACCAACCAAGAAAGAGGAGGTACCAATTTCACAGACGTCGCCGGTAGTGCACACTCCTCGTATTGACGAGGCGAAGCGCGCTGTTCAGGAAAGTGAAAAGAAGATGTCGCCGGCTATTGAATTCCCGCGTGATCCCGTTGAAGTGGATACGAGCGTAGATACACCTTCAGCTGTCCTACCAACGAAACGGGTACACACCGCAGTCAGAAAATCTGAAGTTGTGGTTCCGGCAACATCGCACGCGAAGTCAAAGAGTGATTTAGGGAGTCTCGAGCGCATGACCGTTGAGCAACTTGAACGACTCACCGAGAATGCACTGAAATTGACCAATGGCTCATTTGTGTTACCAGAAGTTGCCACGCCGCAATCGGAAATTGCTCGCGACACCAATGATTTCGATGCGTCATCTGCAGCGACAGCTAAGTCCGTGGCGTCGGTTGTTCCCACGGTGCCCGCACGCACACCCACTTCTTCTCTCTTAATACCGAAGCCACATGTTCCTCATGTCATTATGCCGAAACCATCCTCGTCGGGAGATATTCGGTCATATACGAAACCCATCCAACATCCCGCACACGCGCAAAGCGTTCTTCCACCAAAACCACCGCCGCGGATGTATGTTCCTATTGAGGGGCTTGTAGACACACAAGCGCGTTCAGAATCCAAAGAGAAACCAACTGCGCATATTGTGTCCGCTGAACATACATCGCTCGACACTCCGCATGTCGTATTTGCGGACAAAATTGACGATGTACGCGGAGAACGGCCAAGAAGAATAATCACCATTCAATAACTATGCGAGTATCAGATACGCTATCGCTTTCAACCCGCATGTTCCATACGCGCATGCTCCGTACCGCGCTCACCATTCTTGGCATGTCCGTAGGTATTGGCACGATTGTCTTTCTTTTTTCACTTGGCACGGGTCTTCAGGTGCTACTCATCGAAAGTATTGCGCAAAGCGAAGCGCTACTTTCACTCGATGTCTACCCTGCGGATGCGGAATTATTGAAGCTCGATACAAAGGCGCTTGAAAAATTCAACACTATATCCAGTGTGACAAAAGTTGTTCCGGTATCAATTCTTGCCGCCCAACTCACAGATTCTGAAGGAACGACTGACGTAAGCGCACAAATTGCCGAGCCAGCTATTTTCCCAATGAATGGGTTTAGTGAGGATAAAATTGCGCCAGGAAAGCTCTATGATGTGGGCGATGACAGCGGAGTGCTCGTTGCATCTTCGCTTGCCGAAACATTTGCATGGACACCAGAAGAGATTCTTGGAAAACAAGTAACACTTACAATATTTATCGAAGAAACGGTTGAATATACCGCCACCAGCACCACGGTAGTCGCTACAAACGAGCTCGTAAAAAATGCGGTGATCATTGGTATTATTCCATCGGAATCTCCCACCGTGTATTTTTCACCTGGGCTCATTCCGGAAATTACGATGAAGGAATATACGCAGGCAAAAGTGGGAGTAGAGAATGCCGATGTGCTTGATGGGATTCGAAATACTATTCTCGAGATGGGATTTAGTGTGCAGGCACTTTCGGACGTGGTAGATCAGGCAAATAAAGTCTTTCGGGCGGTGCAAATTATTCTCGTGGTGTTTGGTGCCGCCGCGCTTGTGGTATCTGCGATTGGTATGATTAATACGATGACCATCGCATTTCTTGAACGCACACAAGAAATTGGTATTATGCGATCTCTGGGCGCAAGCCGCGTTGATATGTTTTGGCTATTTCTTATCGAGTCAGGTCTTATGGGATTTCTTGGAGGCGTGGGAGGGGTGTTAATAGGGCTCCTCGGTCAGGTGATTGTCACCACGGGTCTTGATTTTCTCGCAAGTCAGTTAGGAGGAACGCAGGTTGACATCTTTAAGACCCCAATATGGTTTGTGGCAATTATTATTATCTTTTCGACGATGGTGGGGTTTGTGACGGGGATTTTACCGGGACGGCGAGCCTTTCACCTCAATCCGCTCACCGCGCTCAAGTATAAATAATGGGGGCACAAATTAGCACTCTTGACATGAGAGTGCTAATGTTTTTATGATACCCATATGTTAGAGGGAAGAGACTCAAAAATCCTTTTTGCGCTTATTGACGCCTATATTCACTCGGCAGCTCCAGTGCCATCTTCGTATTTGTCGAGGAAATTTAGAGGCGCACTGAGTCCCGCGACGATTCGTAATCATTTCATACGCCTCACAGACGAGGGATTTTTAGAGCAGCCGCACACCTCCTCTGGCCGTATTCCGACGGAAAAAGCAGTACGCACGTATGTGGACGCCTTGTTTGACTCGTATCAAGAGCAGATCGAAGATCAGCGCATACTTACGCATGTGATGGCTGAACGCATGAGAGAGCGCATAGCGGAAAAATATCAGGTACTCGCTGGTACCGTCAGTGAGGATCGTAGTATGAAACTTTCGGGATTTGAACAATTATTTCAGTCTCCTGAAATGCGTAATGAAGAGACGCTGCGCCACGTCGGATATGTACTTGATCACTTCATGAGTGGGTATGGCGCACTTCTTGAACGATTTGAGGGACGCCCCATTACGGTATTTATTGGAAGTGATTTGGCGGGTGCACGTACCACGGGTATGAGCATGGTTGTAGCTCCCATTGAACCCCGCGGTGCGCTATTTATTGCAGGTCCCATGCGTATGCCGTATCAAACAATTATTGAAGAGCTATTTCATATATGAGCGAGGATACACATCCAAACGGGAGCCCCCCCGAGCAAGATTCCATAGAGGCACTCCAAGCAACGTGCGAAGAGTATTTGAATGGATGGAAACGAGCAAAAGCAGATTTTGCGAATGCCGAACGCACGTGGAGAACGCACACCGCAGAGCTCGCGCGGTACGCCGAGGAGCGGGTACTCCGGGAAATGCTGGAAATCGCAGATGCACTCGATGAGGCGGTCAGACATACGAGCGACGAAGGCATTGAACAGATTCGACGAAAAATTCTTTCAATCCTAGCGCGAGAGAAGGTAACACTAATTACGGTTACGAAGGGAGATCTGTTTGATCCTTATATACATGAGGCGATCTCTGGAGAAGGTGAACAGATCGCAGTCATTGTTCGCAATGGATATATGCATGAAGATCAGGTGCTTCGTCCCGTGCAAGTGATGGTGAAATAACTAACAATATAATCAATTACATATATGTCAAAAATTCTTGGAATCGATTTGGGCACAACAAATTCCGCTATGGCTGTCGTAGAGGGAGGGGAGCCGCGCATTATTGAAAATGCTGAAGGGAATCGCACCACGCCTTCTATTGCGGCCACTGGCAAAGGCGGAGACCGGCTCGTGGGGCTTCTCGCAAAGCGTCAAGCGGTGACGAATCCAAAGGGAACAATATACTCCGCGAAGCGACTTATTGGGCGTAAATTCGATGACGAGGAAGTGCAACGGGATAAAGCATTACTTCCATACGACATTCAAAAATCTGCAAATGGAGGTGTCGAAATAAAACTTGGAGATAAGTGGATGCGTCCCGAGGAAGTTGCCGCAATGGTGCTCCAAAAACTCAAAGCAGATGCGGAGAAGCGGTTAGGTACGAGTATTACAAAAGCAGTCATTACGGTACCTGCATATTTTAATGATGCACAGCGAAAAGCAACGAAAGATGCGGGTGAAATTGCGGGTCTTCAGGTTGAGCGCATCATCAATGAACCAACTGCTGCCGCACTCGCATATGGACTCAATAAAAAGACCGATGAAAAAGTGGTCGTGTACGACTTCGGCGGGGGCACCTTTGATGTCAGTGTGCTTGAAATTGCAGACAAAACAGTGGAAGTAAAAGCAACGGGAGGAGATACACATCTCGGGGGAGATGATTTTGATTATCATATTGTAAAATGGATTATTGATGAATTTAAGAAACAGTCGGGCATTGATGTATCAAAAGATACGCTCGCGCTCCAGCGCCTCAAAGAAGCCGCTGAAAAAGCAAAACATGAGCTTTCCAGTACCATTGAAACTGAAATCAATATTCCATTCATCACGTCAGATGCAAGCGGTCCGCAGCACTTGCTGATTAAAATGACGCGCAATCAACTCGAGCAATTAGTGCGCGAGCACATTGATCGTTCCATTGAAATTACAAAAAGTGTCATTCGCGATTCTGGGATGAACATTACGGACATCAACGAAATTATTCTTGTGGGAGGTCAAACACGCATGCCCGCAATTCAAGAGGCCATTCGGGAGCTCTTTGGTAAATCACCGAATCTTTCAATAAACCCCGATGAGGTAGTGGCGGTGGGAGCCGCGGTACAAGCAGGAGTGCTACAGGGGGATGTCAAAGATATTTTACTCCTGGATGTGACTCCGCTCTCTCTGGGACTTGAAACGCTTGGGGGTGTGATGACAAAGCTTATTGAGAAAAACACCACAGTTCCAACTTCGAAATCACAAGTGTTTTCAACAGCAGCAGACAATCAAACATCGGTGGAGGTGCATGTACTCCAGGGAGAGCGAGAAATGGCAAACAGTAACAAAACGCTCGGACGCTTTATTCTGGACGGCATTCCACCGGCACCAAGAGGGCTGCCGCAGGTCGAGGTCGTATTCGACATTGACGCCAATGGTATTCTCTCCGTGAGCGCAAAGGATAAAGCAACAAATAAACTACAGTCTATTCGTATCGAAGCGCAAAGTGGACTTTCAAAGGATGATATCGAGCGCATGAAAAAGGATGCGGAAGTGCACGCAGAGGAAGATCGTAAAAAGAAGGAAGAGATTGAAATGAAAAATACCGCTGAATCTCTTATCTACACCACGGAAAAGACAATACGAGACGCCGGTGATAAAATAACTGCAGAAACAAAGACGGGGCTCGAAGATCATATCACGGCCGTAAAAAAGGCGCTGAGTGAGAACGATCAAGAACAGACTAAAAAAACTACTGATGCGCTCTCCGCGGCGCTCTCTCATGCGGGAGAGGCAATGTATAAGCAATCCGAGGCACAGAGTGGCGCCGGAGGCACATCAGAAACAAAAGAACATATCAAAGACGTAGAACACGAAGATCTTGGAAACGACGGAAGCAAATAGTAGCACGCGTACACGCATCAGCTGGAAGGAGATGCTGCTCTACGTCGTACTGTTTGCATCCGCATGCTGGTATTTTTTTACGTTACGAGCGGTGCTCCCGGATGTGCGTATGAGCGATAATGCAATTGTGTGGGGGTTTGCGACGCTTACCGTGTTTTCGGTGTGGTACGGGGTCACCATGATCCTGACCGCACGTTCAGCGTATTGGAAATATGCATGGATGATTGTTGCTGTTGCCGCACTAATTCCGCAAGTGGTATTTCTGCAAGTGATCCCAGTTGGCGCCCTATTTGCTGTTGGTATGCTCATTCGCAACCGCGTGCGCCACATTGTGGAAGATGAGCGCGACACATTCTTTTTTCAACCCCTTCGTGTAGCGTACGGCTTTTGGTTTACCGTGATGGCGCTCATTATCGCAATCTCGTTTTACAACACGCGCCCCGCAGTTGCGGCCACACTGCAATCTGCATTAAAGCGTGAGCATATCGTCGCAGTGATGCAAAAAATTGAACCTATTCTCAAACAAACGTCTCCAAATTTTACAGCGGAGCAGACAGTCGAATCATATATTCTTGCGCAAATTGATGATCAAGTTCCTGCGTATCTCCGCGCAGAATTGGTACGCCAACAACTTTCAGCGCTGAATACAAAATACAACACCACTATTGAGCCGGATGATACGATGGCTGATGTGAGTTATGAGATTGTGTTGGCGTTCGCAGATAGGCCGTTTGGCAGTGTGGGGAGTATTTCGCAATATTTTGCAAGGTATTTTCCCATCGTGAGCGCAATCGGTATATTTTTCACGCTACAGTTTCTGTTTTTCTTCCTTAAATGGGCCGTTATCCTTATTGCGCTCGGCGTGCTTCGCACCATGGACAATCTGCATCTCATCACGTATAAAGAACGTATTGTGACTGTTAAATATCCCACAATTTCATGAAGGACTATTACAATATCCTTGGTATTTCAAAGTCATCCACGAAGGATGATATTAAAAAGGCATACCGTAAACTCGCGCATGAATTTCATCCCGACAAGCATCGTGACCCAGAAAAGCGCAAGGAGGCGGAATCAAAGTTTAAAGAAATCAACGAGGCGTATCAGGTGCTCTCCAACGACGAACAGCGCAAGCAGTATGACATGTTTGGTGCCGCAGGTCCTGGTGTAGGAGGAGGATCTCCCAATGGTTGGGATTTCAGCGGATTTGATCCCCGCAATTTTGGAGGCGGTGGATTTAATGTGGACATGGGCGAAATTTTCGAAGACTTCTTTGGGTTTGGAGGAGGTGGAAAGCAGCGCGAAAAACGCGGGCGAGATATTTCCATCGATATTGAAATTCCATTTCAAGAATCACTATTTGGTACCGATCGCCGAGTGCTTATCCGGAAAATTGCCGCATGCACCGTATGCCAGGGATCCGGAAACGCCAAGGGATCAACAACAAAATCCTGCACAACGTGCCAGGGATCTGGAACCGTGCGTCAATCTCGTCGCACACTTTTTGGCACATTTGCCCAGCTCACCGAGTGTACACACTGTGGTGGAAAGGGAACTATTCCGGAAAATCCGTGTAAACCCTGTGGCGGGACCGGTGTGCATCCCGCAAATGAGGAAATCCATATTGTAGTACCTCCAGGTATTCGTAACGGAGAAGTGATTCGTATGTCCGGTAAAGGAGAGGCAATGCCGAACGGGGGACCCGGAGATCTCTACGTAAAAGTACACGTACTCAAGCACGAAAAATTCCATAGAGAAAATGATGACCTGATTATGGATTTGCACGTCGCGCTTTCAGACGCACTGGTAGGCGCTGATAGGTCTATTGAAACACTCGAGGGAAAAACAAATATCAAAATTCCCGCAGGCACACAAACAGGGGACATGCTACGCATTCGTTCCAAAGGATTTCCGAGGGGAGAGGGAACGGAACGCGGAGATTTGTTACTTGAAGTACATATTGAAATGCCGCGTCGCGTGACCAAGCGTATTAAAGAAATTGCAGATGAAATGAGAAAAGAAGGATTCTAATATGTTCACTCCCGCTCCCGAAATTTTAATTTCAATTTTTATGGTGGGCTCGCTATTTCTGTGGGGACTCCAAGAGCGCGCAAGCCGTGTGGTGGCGTTTGGTCTTACTGCCCCCATTACCACACTTACCGTGTGGTCACTTTCCGTGCTGTATCCGCAAATTTCCGGATATATTCGTCTTGGAGTATTTGTGTTGATTCAATTACTCATTCTCGGTATGTTGCTCAAAGGGAAGTTACTTGCTCGGTCGTTGAGTGCGTGGTGGGCGAGCGGGCTCGTAGCAATTACCGCAACTGGATTTACGATTGCACTGATATCAACATATCAGGTATGGGAAGGGATTTTTCAACTCTCCAGTCTCGGTTCTCTATTATTTTTCGGGGAGATCCGCGTGCTCATCTGGACCGCGGTGTTTCTATTGAGCGCGTCTACCATCAAACACGCATAGTGCTCACCAATCACTCGCGGAGTAATAGGACCTATTCGAGTGAATAGGCGAATACGACTTGACTGTTTGAGCGCGGTGATTTTTTATGATACAACTAGAGAGTTCGAATAGTGCCTTTGTGCTTTCGTCTTTTTATGATTTGGTGACTTATGATCTCGTGCTTTCATGATCTCGTGCTTTTATGTTTTAATGTTCTCGTGCTTTCATGTTCTCGTGCCTTATTGATTTAATGTTTCTGTGATTTAATGTTTTAATGTTCTCGTGCTTTCATGATCCCCGCCCATTCCGCCAGCCGGCGGATCAGTTGGTAGAGTACAATAATATCCGCCCATAGCTCAGTTGGTAGAGCAACGGCCTTTTAAGCCGCGGGTCCTTGGTTCGAATCCAAGTGGGCGGACAGCAGTACGATTGTGGAAATATTTTCTCGGTGATACTGTATTTGAAGAAGCAGTATAGGAGGAACTCAGGTGAAAGGAAAAAAATTTCAAGGGCTAATCAACGAGCCAGTTGGTAAATATGATCTGCAGGTCTTCGGTGACAAGTGGTGTGTCGAACTGGACAATAAAAGATTTCATATCCATCAGGGGTATCGTCGTGGACCGAGGCCCGAAGAAGTTCGAGTCGTTCCCTGTGATCATACATGCACGCACCTTTCCGACATCCCGGACGAAATATGGCAAAAAGCCAACACTGTGCTACGAAACGCACAGGTGTGAATACTTGAACAAAAGAGCCCCGATCCGCCATCCGCCAACCGGCGGAGGTGGATCAACAGGCTTTTTTTGTTTCGACGCAAGAGACATTTCGCGCTAGAATACATGACATGGATTTTTCAACCGGGATTATCGCACTACTCATTGGCCTTGCTGTAGGAGCTATTGCTGTGTTTATGTTGCGTGGGCGCTCCTCTTCCGACAGCTCCGGGATGCAGCTGCTGCAACAACAAATTGGAGACCTCACGCGCACGATTGACCAGCGAATGGGGGAGTCCTCGCGGCTTATGCACGAGACGGTACGCTCACAGTTTTCAGAGTCTTCAAATATCATTCGTGAAGTGACGGAGCGCCTTACCAAGCTCGACGAAACGAACAAGCAAGTCATCAACTTCACCGATCAACTGCAATCCCTGCAGGATATTCTTAAAAATCCAAAGCAAAGAGGAATTCTCGGGGAGTACTATTTAGAAACATTGTTAAAAAACGTCATGCCGGTTGGCAGCTACCAGATGCAATACGCATTTGCCGATGGCGAAATCGTCGACGCAGTAGTATTTGTGAAAGATAAAATTATTCCGGTTGACTCAAAATTCAGTCTGGAAAATTATAATAGAATTTTTGAAGAACGCGACGAAAATGAAAAAAAGCGCCTTGAAAAAGTGTTTGTGAATGATTTAAAAAATCGTATCCAAGAAACCGCAAAGTATATTCGCCCGGGAGAACAAACAATGGATTTTGCGTTTATGTTTATTCCGCACGAAGCCATTTATTATGATTTGCTCATCAACCGGGTCGGCGCCGTTGAAGAAAGCACAGAAACGCTCATTCAGCGCGCAGCGAGTAAGTATAAGGTGATTATTGTTTCTCCCACTTCATTTTTGGCATATCTGCAGACCGTGCTCCAGGCGTTAAATGCCATGCAAATTGAGGAGAAAGTAGTGGACGTCATTCGGCGAGTGGGTGAACTGGGAAAGCATTTGGCGACATATGAGCAATATATGGGTAAGGTCGGGAACACGCTTGGTACCACGGTGGGGCATTATAACCTCGCCTATAAGGAGCTAAAAAAGATTGATAAAGACGTACTGCGCATTACCGGGGAAGCCCCCGGCATCGAGCCAATAGCACTTGATAAACCGGAGGAGGCGTGATAATATCCCAGGCACTATATATGGCGAAATTCGCAATCATTGATACCGGCGGGAAGCAGTACCTCATTGGGGATGGGGAGACGTTGTCTATCGAAAAATTGCCCGTGGACGAAGGAGGGAAGGTGGTATTCGATAAAGTACTGCTCACGGTTGATGGAGAAACAATTACCGTGGGAAAACCCTATATTGTTGGTGTGACCATAGAGGCAGACGTGCTTAAACAAGGGCGCGGCCGTAAAATTCGCATTATGAGGTATCACTCAAAGACAAGACAACGCCGCAGGCAAGGACATCGCCAGCCGTTTACACAAGTCAAAGTAAAATCACTCTAATCCGCAGGCTGGCGGACTAGGGTGTTTTATTTCGTGCCGCAAACGCATGCTTAATAGTATCGCGATCAGCGTATTCGAGTTCTGATCCAGTAGAGAGTCCTCGCCCAAGTCGCGTAATAGTAAGCGTAGGGCGGGTAAGCGGCTCTAGTATTTTTGTGATATATGCCGCGGTCATATCTCCGTCAGCAGTCGCGGCGAATGCGAGCGTAATTTCTAAGGATTCCTCTGCGCGCTGCGTACCGGCCTGTTCGATGCGTGCATAGAGTGCGCGTATCCGATCTCGTACCGCTGCATCGTCCGGTCCTCCAAGAATAAACCCACGGAGCAAATGGAACCCCACGCCCTCAATCCCACTGCGCTCAAATGCATCAATATCCTGGTCTTTTTCAACAACAATGATGTGAGAAATATTTCCCGACTGACACGCATTACAGATATTGTGACCCGATTCAACTACACGCATACATACGTTACATCGAGTAACCCCGCGAGAAAGCGCAATCAATGCCTCACCAAGTTCGCGCGGCGCCGCCTCTTTCATATCGATGAGTGCATAGACAAATCGTTCCGCTTGCCTGGGACCGATACCGGGAAGATGCTGTAAGAGTTCAATCACTTTTTTTATAACATCTGGTCGTGTCATGTTTAGAGTTGGTGCGTTTCTGCGCCCATTTCACCCTGCGCCGCAGCGAAGTGGCGCTCGATCGGCAGGAATCGCGCTTTTTCTCCGTCAAAGAAGAGCTCTATTTTTCCGGTAGGTCCGTTCCGATGTTTTTCCACCATAATTTCGGCGATATTTTCGCGTGCGCCCTCTCTCTTCATTTTGTCCTCGCGGTAAATAAACATCACCACATCCGCGTCTTGTTCAATAGACCCTGATTCACGAAGGTCAGAAAGACGTGGAATGGGCGGGTGACGTTGTTCAATGAGACGAGACATTTGCGAGAGCGCAAGCACTGGAACATCAAGCTCTTTTGCGAGCGACTTCAGAGAACGAGAAAACTCGGAAACTTCCTGGACGCGGTTATCTGTTTTTCTACGTCCCTCCATGAGCTGTAAGTAGTCGATAATAATGAGTCCAAGTCCATGCTCCGCCTTGAGTCGCCGCGCCATCGCACGCATTTCTATTGCAGTGTTTGATGCTGCGTCATCAATAAAAATAGGGGATTCTGAAAGTTTAGACAGCGCATCTTGCACACGCTGAAAATCGCCCTGGTCTGCACGAAGTTTCCCAGTGCGCAGGCGCCACAGATCCACATTGGCCTCTGCGGCGATGAGGCGATCAATCAGCTGTTGTGTGGACATTTCAAGACTAAAAATTCCAACGGGAATTTTATGCTTCACGGCAACATTTCGAGCGATATCGAGAGCAAGAGATGTTTTTCCAACTGAAGGGCGAGCGGCAAGAATCACGAGATCGGAAGGCTGGAGTCCTGAAAGTAATTTATCAAGATCCGCAAATCCCGTAGGTACCCCGCGAAGCGCCGCATCTCCACGGTGCAGACGATCGATACGTTCCCATGCTTCTGCAAGCGCAGTCTTTGCACTAATAAATCTTTGTCGGAGAGATTTTTGTGAAATATTAAACACGCGACGCTCCGCGTCATCAAGGAGGAGCTCCACATCCGTGTTCTCTTGAAAACTCTGTTCTCCGAGCTGATGTGATATATGAATGAGTTCACGGAGCACTCGCTTTTTTTTGATGGTATCCGCGTAGTGTTGTATATGTGCGGCAGTGGCAACTCCGCCGGTGAGTTCCGCGAGGTATGCCCGATCCCCGGCTTCTTTCAGTGCCCCGGATTCTTTGAGGCGTGTGGAGGTAGAGACGACATCGATGGGAATATTTTTTGCGAATAAATCCACCATTGCCGTGTAAATCAGATGGTGCTCGCGCTTATAAAAATCTTCCGCGTTCAACATATCCGCAATTTTTTCAATTGCGCGCGGGTCGAGCATTAATGAGCCAAGAACTGCTTTCTCGGCATCCTCATCGTGTGGAGGAACTTTAAACGGAGCGTCCATTGCTCACATAGTACCGGGAGGAATATGCACGCCACAAGTGCCGCTTTGAGCAAAAATGACATGCAAGGTGTGCATGCCGAGCTCTCATGCGCTCGCACATGCGCAATGTGTCTGCAGTTACTACACATATGACCTCACTCCTTGACAGACCGCAGCGAATAAGAGCTTGGTAAACCCCTAATTTCTGGTTATAACTTGTGGACGATGGGTCCCGAAGACGTATCCTCAATACTCCATCCGAGTGATTTGAGTTGTTCACGGATGGTATCTGATAACGTCCAGTCCTGCTGTGCTCGCGCACGTTCTCGTTGGGCCACGAGTGCGGCAATATCACTTGGGATGGTTACGTTCATGATGTTACGCTTCGTAAGCCCAAGACCAAGTAGGGTGTCCGTTTCGCGGAGCATGCGTTGAGAGATTCTCCCGGCATTCAATTCAGTCCACAGCCATGCAATTGCCTTGGGGGTATGGAGATTATCGGCAATATAATCCCAAAACGGTAGAAGAGATTCACGAGAAAGTTTTTTGGGCGCACGTGCGTAGGCCTCAATCAGACGCTTCCGACCTACGCTGGCCGCCTCCAGTGCATCCCAAGAGAAGGTGACTGGCTGTTGCCAGTGGGAAAGTAACATCATGTAGCGAAAATCGAGCGGATCGAACTTTCGCGCGCGGATATCATCGAGCGTTACCACATTTCCTTTTGACTTTGCCATTTTGGCGTCCTCTCCCGAACCAGGGAGCACAAGAAAGTTGATATGCATCCAATATTTTACAAATGGTTTATGCGTCACTGCCTCTGATTGCGCAATTTCATTTGAGTGGTGAATATTAATGTGATCAATACCACCCGTATGAATATCAATGGTGCTGCCTAAATATTTTATGCTCATTGCGGAACATTCAATGTGCCACCCCGGAAATCCCACTCCCCACGGAGACTTCCATTCCATTTGGCGACGTGCACCGGCAGGCGGAGAAAACTTCCACAGCGCAAAATCAGTGGGTGAGCGCTTTTCTCCTACTGCAACGCGCGCACCACTTTGCAGCCCCTTGAGATTCTTCTGCGCCAGTATTCCATAAGTTGGAAATTTTGCCGTATCAAAATAAATTCCATCGCTCGTGCGGTATGTCAGGCCTTTCTGCTCTAGTGCGCGTACCATCGCGATTTGCTCCTTTATGTGTTCTGAAGCCCTCGGGTAAATGTCCGCCTTCAGAATTCCGAGTGCACGCACGTCTGTCTTGTACAGGCGTTCATAGTATTTTGTAATCTGCTTTGCAGTTTTGTGCTGTGCACGCGCTTCACGTTCTACTTTGTCCTCTCCGTCGTCAGAATCTTCGGTCAGATGACCAACGTCAGTGATATTAAGGACATGATGCACCGTGTACTTTTCATGCAGGAGCGCGCGCTTCAAAATATCCACCATAATATAGGTTCGCAGATTTCCGACATGTGCGCGCTGATAGACAGTCGGCCCACAACTATAGAGCGAAATGGACGATTTCTTTTGTGGAATAATCGGCTGAACGGTGCCTCCGAAGGTGTTGAAGAGTCTCATAGCAATTCGGTGATCATAATGGTAGCGTAGCATTTTGTGCACAGGCCCTGCCATACGCTATACTGGAACAAATGCGAAATGCAAAGCTGGTGACAATTGCGAGCGCACTGATCCTGGTGGGGATCGTCTTTGTTTCAGGAATGTATGTCGGATACGAACGGCGCCCATACATTGAGCGTGTCATTGGCGTGAGTAATCAGCAATGGGGAGTCAAGAATGGTGACCCGGTAGATTTTGATCCATTTTGGAAAGCGTGGAATATTCTTGAAAAAACATACGTCGCAAAAAACGAAATCAATAGACAAAAATTGGTGTGGGGAGCAATTCAAGGGATGGTGAGTGCAGTGGGAGATCCATATACCGTATTTATGCCACCATCGGAAAGTTCAATTTTTCAAGAAGATATCAGCGGTGCATTTGAAGGTATTGGTGCCGAGATTGGTATTCGCAGTAGAGCACTGGTCGTCATTTCACCTCTTGAGGGGTCTCCCGCAAAACTGGCGGGTCTGAAAGCGGGAGATTATATTTTAAAAATTGATGGTGAGGATACTACCAATATCACCGTTGAAGAGGCGGTAACGAAGATTCGTGGCAAGGGTGGTACCGTGGTCACACTCACCATTTTCCGCGAAGGCGAAGACACTGCAAAGGAAATTTCTATCACCCGCGCAAAAATTGAAATTCCAGTTATTGATACAGAAATCAACGGCGATGTCTTTATCATCCGACTCTATCAATTCTCCGCAAATTCCCCAGATTTGTTTGAAACAGCAATTAGAGAATTTGTAGGGTCTGGTAAAAATAAACTTATTTTAGATCTTCGCAACAATCCCGGTGGGTATCTTGATGCGGCAGTAGATATCGCAAGTTGGTTTATACCGCGTGATGAAGTTGTGCTGATTGAGCGCGTGCGCGGCGAAGAACCACGCGAGTACCGGAGTCGCGGATATGCCGAGATCCGTGACCTCAAGATGGCGGTACTGGTGAATCGTGGATCGGCATCTGCTTCTGAAATTCTCGCTGGTGCGCTCAAAGATCATTCCATTGCCACAATTATTGGGGAGACGACATTTGGTAAAGGATCAGTACAGGAAGTGGTGGATGTCACTGGGGACACCACATTGAAGATAACTATCGCGAGGTGGTTTACACCGAATGACGTCTCTATCACCGAAGTGGGGCTCGTGCCTCATATCGCAATTGACCCAGAAGAGGCGGCTGCTGCAGAAGAAAAGGGCGTCGTAGATTTCACGCTTGACCGAGCTATGCAATTTATCACCACTGGAACATAGCGCTATGAAAATCCTACTCCTGAAAGATGTAAAACATTTCGGAAAACGCGGAGAAGTAAAAGACATCTCTGATGGATACGCAAGAAACTTCCTCATCCCAAAAGGACTTGCAGCGCCAGCGTCTGAAGGAGCGATGAAAGCACATGCAATAGAAATACGCGCGCGTGAAATGAAATCAGGAAAGCGAGAAGCAGAGCGCGCTGCGTATATTGCAACACTGAAACAAACCACAATTCAGATATCTCGGAAAGCGTCCCCTGCGGGGGCGTTGTATGAAGGTGTCGGGAGGGATGATGTCCTCACACAACTCCACAACATCGGACTTAAGGAGCTCACTGTAACAGACATTGATCTCACGCATGCGATGAAACAGATTGGAAAACACGAAGTGCCCGTGCATGTGGGAACGGAGAAAGCGTATATTACACTCGAAATTATTGCCGCATGAACACGAAATACATTTTTGTTGTAGGGGGTGTGATGTCTGGCATCGGGAAGGGTGTCGCATCATCGTCCATTGGGAAAATATTACAATCACGCGGATGGAGAGTAAGCGCGATGAAAATTGATCCGTATCTCAATGTGGATGCGGGTACGATGAATCCGGTGGAACATGGAGAAGTATTTGTTACTGCCGATGGTCTTGAGTGTGATCAGGATATTGGGAATTACGAGCGATTCTTGAATATTGCACTGCACCGTGAAAACTATATGACCTCGGGCTCGGTATACCAGAGCGTCATCAATCGAGAGCGCAATTTGGAATACGGAGGAAAGTGCGTACAACCCATTCCACACATTCCGGAAGAAGTGATTCGCCGCATTCGCGCTGCGGCAAAAAAAGATAAGGCGGAGATTATGATGATTGAAATTGGCGGTACGGTGGGGGAGTACGAAAACCTGTTGTTTCTTGAATCGGCGCGTATGTTACACCTAGAGCGTCCAAACGATGTGCTGTTTGTCATGGTGAGCTATTTGCCGGTCCCTTCGAAAATTGGGGAAATGAAGACAAAGCCCACGCAACATGCGGTGCGCGCACTGCAAAGCGCGGGCATTCAACCAGATATCATTCTTGCACGTTCAGAATTTCCATTAGATCAACCACGAAAAAGGAAAATATCAATTTTTTGCAACCTTCGCGAGGCAGATGTCATTAGTGCTCCTGATATTGAGACCATCTACGAGGTTCCAATTAACTTTGAAAAGGATAATCTCTCAAACCGTATCATTGAAAAGCTTCAAATAAAACCGAAGCAGCATGACTTGATAGAGTGGCGTGCATTTTTGCGGGCTGTGAAAAAGAAAAAACCGGATCTCCACATTGGTATCGTGGGAAAATATTTTTCAACGGGAAAGTTTTCCCTCTCCGACTCATATATTTCGGTCATTGAAGCGCTGAAACACGCGGCCTGGGCGGAAGGGAGAAATGCAAAACTCACATGGCTTGATGCGGAGGCGTACGAGCACGACGTGAAAGCGCGCAAAGCGCTCTCGGAGTTTGATGGGATTGTTGTCCCGGGAGGATTCGGCGCTCGTGGTATTGAGGGAAAAATCAATGTGATTGAGTATTGCCGTAAGCAACACATTCCATATTTTGGTCTGTGCTATGGTATGCAGCTCATGGTGATTGAATTTGCTCGCCACGTCGCAAAATTAAAGGGAGCACATACGAAGGAAGTTGCAATACATACTCCGCACCCCGTGATTGATGTGATGGAATCACAGATTGAGAATTTAAAAAACCATACGATGGGAGGAACGATGCGATTGGGTAATTATACGTGCAATCTCACGCCAGGTACCATTGCACAGCGAGCGTACGCAGTAAAAAAAGTTGTTGAGCGACATCGACATCGCTATGAAGTAAATAACGCGTATGTGGGGCGACTGGAGGAGGCGGGACTGGTATTCTCTGGGCGAAACCCACGCACACGTCTTGTTGAAATTGCAGAGTTGAAAGACCATCCGTTTTTCCTTGGTACACAGTTTCATCCTGAATTTACCTCGCGACCACTCTCGCCGCACCCGTTGTTTCGCGCATTCATCCGAGCTGCCAAAAAAACGAAGTAGTGCGTTATCCCTTTAGAGAAGGCGAGTTTTGCGCTAGAATGCTCTCATGAATCGTACCACCCGTCTCGCGACCCCTACCTCCGTTTCAACCGAAATGGCAATTATTGGTGGTGTGCCGTTGAAAGGGGAAATTACCGTACAGGGAGCTAAAAACAGCGTCTCGAAGTGTATGGTGGCGGCCATGCTGACCGCCGAGCCGTGCACACTAAAAAACGTTCCAAATATTGACGATGTGCACGTTGTGAGGGAGATGATTCGCGCGCTTGGAGGAACGGTAGAAGAGGTGCGTCCCGGGGTCATTTGCATCACCGCAACATCAATCAAAGAAATCGCACCAACAACACTCAAGTCGATTGCCGGACGTAGTCGCATTCCCATTTTGTTTGCCGGTCCCATGCTTGCGCGATTTGGGCATACCATGGTTCCGGAACTGGGCGGATGTAACATTGGTCCGCGCCCGGTAGATTTTCACCTATCTGCACTTGAGCAACTTGGTGCGACGATCGAGCACGTACCGAAAGGATTTATCATGCGCACCTCGCGCCTTGTGGGGAATCGCATACATTTACCATATCCCAGCGTGGGAGCCACGGAACAGATTTTACTTGCCGCGACGCTTGCGGAAGGCATCACCGTGATATCAAATGCCGCCGTGGAGCCCGAAATTATTGATCTGATTGCGCTTCTCCAAAAAATGGGAGCAATCATTTCGGTGGATACGGATCGCACGGTCACAATCATTGGCGTGCAGGCACTCCATGGATACGATCACACCGTCATGCCAGACAGACTTGAGGCCGCGTCGTGGGCGTGTGCAGCGATCGCAACCGACGGACGCATTACCGTACGGAATGCTCGCCAGCTCGATATGACGACATTCTTGAACAAATATCAGCAAATTGGCGGAGCATTTGAAATCCATGACGACGGCATTACATTTTCTCGCGGGCGGGAACTCACATCAATTGCGGTAGAAACCGATGTGCATCCGGGATTTATGACCGATTGGCAACAGCCGTTTGTGGTAGCGCTCACACAAGCACACGGTGCGTCGGTGGTGCACGAAACGGTATACGAAAATCGATTTGGATTTACCGATGCGCTGAAGCGCATGGGAGCAGATATTCAGCTCTATCGCGAATGTCTAGGCGGCAAGCAGTGTAGATTTGGACAAAAGAGTCACCTCCACAGCGCAATTATTATGGGACCGACATCGCTCATTGGTGCGCGCATTGCAATACCTGATCTGCGCGCGGGATTTTCGTACATCGTAGCGGCACTTACCGCGCGCGGAGAAACCACCATTGCGCACATGGAAATTATTGGACGCGGATATGAACGATTTTCAGAAAAATTACGAGCACTTGGCGCAACTATCGTTCGCGGGTAATCTTGGATGCATATGATTGAAATAGGCACAGGGAAGAAAGTACACGGATGGGTCCATATTCGCCGAGACCACGGAAAGATCATATTTATTGATCTTCGCACTGCTGATGGGCTACTTCAGTGTGTCATTACTCCACAATTTTCGGATGCGCACGCGATTGGAAGCACGTTGAGATCAGAGTGGGTGGTGGAGATAGAGGGGGACATAAAAGAGCGTCCGGAGCGCATGAAAAATGCCGAACAGGCACTTGGTCACATTGAGATGGAGGTGCATATGATAACGGTGATTAACGAATCGCTCACTCCTCCATTTGATATTGATTCAGACGGTGCACTCATCAATGAAGAACTGCGCCTGCAATATCGGTATCTCGATTTACGAAGAGAGCGCATGCGAAACAATCTGCGTCATCGAGATGCAGTCATTTCATATTTTCGCAACTACTTACACAATCAGGGATTTATTGAAATAGAAACCCCATTGCTTTCGAAATCGACGCCCGAGGGCGCGCGTGATTATCTCGTCCCAAATCGCAAAGAACCCGGTACTTTTTATGCGCTCCCACAAAGTCCACAGCAATATAAACAGTTGTTGATGGTCGCGGGAGTTGAGAAATATTTTCAGTTTGCCAAATGTCTTCGCGATGAAGATACTCGCGCCGATCGTCAACCAGAATTTACGCAACTCGATATTGAAATGAGTTTTATTGATAGGGAAGCAGTCATGCAGCTGATAGAGGGAATGATGACGACCATGGTGCAACAATACTATCCCGACGCTGTGATGCAAACTCCGTGGCCGCGTATTACATATTCGGAAGCAATGGAGAAATACCAAAGCGACAAGCCGGATATCCGTAAAGATAAAAATAATTTGCATGAACTTGGATTTGTCTGGATTATTGACTGCCCGTTATTCGAGACAGCAATGGTGGATGGCCATTACGCTCCGTCCCACCATATGTTTACCATGCCAAAGACAGAAGATATCCCCCTGCTCGATACCAGGCCCGGAGAAGCACGTTCATATCAATATGATCTCGCGCTGAATGGATACGAAGTACTGGGGGGAAGCATCCGTATTCACGATCCCAAGTTGCAGGCGCGTATTTTTGATTTAATTGGTTTTTCCGACGAAGAAAAAAAATATTTTTCGCATATGTTGCGTGCCTTCGATTATGGAGTACCCCCACACGGAGGCGCGGCACTCGGAATGGACCGACTCCTCGCAGTGCTACAAAGAGAATCAAGTATCCGCGAAGTGATTCCGTTTCCAAAAACAGGCGAGGGATATGATCCGATGATGGACACTCCGGCATCAGTTGCGCCAGAGCAGCTCCGTGAACTTGGTATTTCGATCAAAAAATCTTCCGCCTAATATGACATATACTGTTCGTACGCACGCCTACGAAGGGCCACTCGGAGTGCTCCTCGATCTTATTACGGAGCGCAAACTCATCATCAATACCATATCGCTTGCTGAAGTGACGCAAGGGTATTTTATGTATCTGGAGGCACTCAAATCACCCACGGGAATAACGAAGGAGCAGTATGGAGAAATGTCCGAGTTTTTACGTATTGCGGCGACGCTCATCCTCATTAAGTCAAAATCGCTCCTACCCGGATTTCACCTTTCGTCCGAGGAAGAGCGCGATGTGTCTGATCTTGAAGATCGACTCAATATGTACCAGCGTATGCGTGAACTCGCACTCGTGCTTGGTGAACGATATGCGCATCCCCGTCCGGTGTATCTTCGTGAACCATTTATTGGAGTGGTGCAGTCATTTATTCCTCCGCGTATCTTTGACCTCGCATCGCTTCCCGATATTATGGAGGCGCTGCTCGGCGCTATCCCTAGTCGTGAACAACTTCCGGAGAAAAAAGTTCGCGAAATTGTGTCACTTGAAGATAAGATACAGGAACTGCGCGTGCGGATTGAGCGGGGCTTTGCGCGATCATTCGCAGAATTTGTGGGGAAGAATACCGATCATACGAATATCATCGTAAGTTTTCTTGCGCTCCTCGAACTTATAAAAGTTGGAGTGGTATCTGCACATCAGGAAGAAAAGTTTGGGCGTATTGCGATGCATGCACCGACTGAACATACCCAGTAACTATGGAACAATATATTCAACAACTCATAGCACTACTTTTTACCGCAGGCGAAGGCATTACTCATGCGCGTCTCGAACACGCGCTGAATGTAAAGCGGGCGACGCTTGATGAAGTTTGTACTGCCGCCTCTGCGCGTCTTGAGCAGTTGGGACTGCAGATACATGCCGCAGATACCAAAATAACAATCGCAACGCACCCAAACGTATCACCGGTAGTCAGTGATTTTGTGGGGGAGGAATTAAAGAGTAATTTATCGAAATCTGCACTCGAGACCATGACCATTGTGCTCTATAAAGGCCCGGTATCGCGCAGTGTCATTGATTATATTCGTGGGGTGAATTCAACCTATGCGTTGCAGTCACTGCTTGCGCGTGGGCTTGTAGAGAGAAAAGTAAATCCGAAAGACGCGCGGTCATTTATATACACCGCATCAGAGGAGTTTTTGAGATACCTTGGTGTCATGAGACCATCTGAATTACCAGGATTTACCGCACTCACATACGCAAAAGATGATGAAATCGCCGCGGCACTTGTCGCAGCAGAAGCAACTGAACATGATGAAACGCAATCTTGAACAATTTATTCCATATGGGCTGTTTCTTCTTCTGATAGGCGTGGGAGCGTTGACGCAATATTTCGGAGCACCTGCGTCGAGCCCCGCCCTCGCACTTTCCGCACTCGTTGATCTCACCCCAAGCCCGCTACCGACCACGGCGATGACTATTCCGGACGAAGTCACTGCCGAAAGCGTGCTCATTGGAAACTTAACAACGGGGGAAGTGTATGTTTCGCGAGCACCCGAGCGTCTCGCTCCCATTGCATCACTGACGAAATTGTTTTTGGTGGAAGCCGCACTCGCCACGCTCAATGCTGAATCCTTGGTAACAATAAGTGAGGCTGCAGTTGCAGAAGAAGGGGATCAAGGGACGTTGCTGGTGGGAGAGCAATTTCGATTATTAGATTTAGCGCGACTGACGCTTACTTCATCTTCAAATGATGGCGCGGCTGCAATTGGGGAGGCGTTACGTGAAGCATGGAACACCGCGCACCCGATATCACCGGTGCTGGGCGCTGAACATATATTGAACGCGCGGATTGCCGAAATGCATTTGGACCATACATTTTTTCAAAATATCACCGGACTCGATACGGGAGAAGCCGCAAGTAATTATTCATCCGCCCGAGATCTCTTTGCGTTTGCACGCGCAACGTACGCCACGCCTGTTGTGTGGGAACTTGCGCGCGATCCCATTGCAGTGATTATCAGCGCGAATGGGGAAGCTCATGAAGTGGTGCACACAAATCCATTACTTGCATCGCTCACGAACGTGATTGGATCTAAAACAGGAACGACAGATCAGGCGAAGGAGTCGCTGGTGATACTTATGGAGTCTCCGGTTGGTCGTCCAATTGCGATTATTATTCTTGGTTCTCAATTTTCTCAACGTATCGAAGACGCCGAAATATTATTGCGTGCAAATCAGCTCGCATACTAAAATACCGTACATGAATATTACCGACGCCCCATTTGACATCCTGAACGTGCTTAAAGTGTTTGGTATGGGTGCATTTTCTTTTTTTGTTGGTATACTCATCGCACCAACACTTCGTAAAATACTGTATGAGATGAAAGCGTGGCCGGAACGCAGCAGATCAAAAGCAGTAACGGGAGAAACAGCAACGGTAGTATCTGCGCTTCGAAAAGATGAACGTCGTGATGTTCCACGCATGGGAGGCATTATCATATGGGGAACGACACTCGCGATTACATTGTTGTTTTGGGGACTTGCGGAAGTAACTACGAGCCCACTCCTTGAAAAATTAAACTTTCTATCCCGCAATCAGACGTGGCTTCCGCTTTTTACATTGGTTATTGCAAGTAGTATTGGACTGGTGGATGACCTTATGTTTATTCGCTCGTCCGGCACATATGTCGCTGGCGGAATTTCACTGCGCAAGCGTATCGTTCTCGTCGCACTGATTGGACTCATTGGAGGGCTGTGGTTTTTTCGTCAAAACGGCATAGACGATATTTTAATTCCATTTTTTGGTGAAGTGCGTCTTGGATTTTGGTTTGTGCCTTTTTTCATCCTGGTGATGCTTGCAACGTTCAGCGGAGGTATTATCGACGGACTTGATGGACTCGCAGGAGGGGTGTTGACATCTGCATTTGGTGCATATATGGGTATTGCGTTTTTTCAGACACAATACGATATTGCGGCAATGCTTTCGGTGATGGTTGGGGCGCTCCTGGCCTTTTTATGGTTCAATATTCCACCTGCCGCGTTTTATATGGGAGAAACTGGTATACTAGGACTTACGACAACACTCACCGTTGTCGCGGTGCTCACTGACGCAGTTGCGGTGCTTCCAATTATTGCGCTTCCGTTACTTGCAACTTCGGCATCTGCGATTCTTCAAATCGCATCCAAAAAATATCGTGGGAAGAAACTATTTCTTGCCGCTCCATTGCACCACCATTTTGAAGCGCTTGGATGGACGCAGTCGCAAGTGACGATGAGATATTGGGTGGTGAGCGCGGTGGTTGCAATTATCGGTATGGTTATCATGCTTGTTGGATAATTATGTACGACATCATCATTAAGGGCGGAACAGTATACGACGGATCTGGAGCGGAGCCAAAACCGATGGATGTTGGTATTGTGGGAGACCGCATCGCCGCTCTCGGAGAACTTTCTTCTGCAAAAGAAACGCGGATTATTGATGCCCATGGTCTTGCCGTGATGCCGGGAGCTGTTGATATTTTGAATCATTCCGACACGCACTGGACACTGTTCGACGAGCCATCACAGGAAAGTCTGCTTCGGCAAGGTATTACGACCATTATTGGTGGGAGTTGTGGATCATCGCTTGCGCCCATCGTAAGTCCGAAGGCGCTTGAAAGTCTCCGTCAATGGGTAGATATTTCTCGCCTGAATATCAATTGGCAAACCGTTGATGAATATCTCAAATTTATCGCGTCACGCCCAACAGGCGTGAACTACGGAACGCTTGTTGGTCATATGACGCTTCGTTCGGGGACACTCCGAACAAACACAAAAAAAGTTTCCGAGGAGCATATTAAAGAAATGCAGGGCGTTATTGGCACAGCATTTCGTGATGGCGCGTTTGGAATTTCTTTTGGACTTGCGTTTGATAACGCAGAAACAATCACGCTGCATGAAATGGAGGAGCTCGCAACATCGGCTCGTGCGTATGGAGCGCTTGCAGCGTTCCATCTCCGGGATGAAGGAAAACACTTAGTTCCATCAATTAATGAAGTGGTAGATATTGCGCGTACCTCGGGAGCAAATATCGAAATTGGGCACCTCAAAGCAATTGGACAAAGTGCCTGGGAAGATTTTTCAGTTGCGCTTGATCTTCTGCGGCGCGCGCGCACTGATGGCCTGAACATTCACGCGGATTTTTTTCCATATAATCGCACCGGATCGCTGCTCTACACGATGCTTCCGCAATGGGCAAAAGAAGGAGGAAAAGACGCAATTATGCAACGCCTAAGAGATCCGGAAAAAAAGCGTATTATTCTCAATGATCTCAAGGCACTGACGCTGCATTATGATCGTGTTACATTCGCATCCACATTGCGTAAAACGGGACTTGTCGGCAAAACACTTGCAGACGCGGCGCTCGCTATTGGCCTTCCTCCGGAGGAAGCGCTACTCAATGTGCTCCTTATCAACGAACTTTCTGTGGTGATATTCGGGCACACGCTTAAGGATGACCACTTGAGATTGCTACTGAAGGAGCCCTACACATTTATTTCATCCGACGGTATTGGAAAGGCAGAGCAAGGGCATCTTTCTTCGACGGGGAATCTTGTACATCCGCGCTCGTATGGAACGGTGCCAACCGCACTTTCATTTGCAAAAGATAGTAAAGGTGAAATTGCTCTTACCGAGGTAGTGCAAAAATTAACAATGGGACCTGCGGACAAAGTTGGCATCAAAGACCGCGGCCGCATTGCAAAAGATACATATGCTGATATTGTGGTCTTTGATCCCTCACGTATTCGCGATAACGCAACATACGAAAATCCGTATCGGTATCCAACAGGAATAGAATGGGTCATCATCAATGGAAATATCGCAGTTGAACAAAGTACGTATCGAGGAACGCTTGCGGGCAAGGTTCTCCGTTCATCCCAGCAATAAACCTCGCATACTCGTTTTTGGAATAGGAATGCATGGCGGCGGAGCCGGCGTGCTGCGTTTTTTTCATGCGCTGGGCTGGCACTGTACTGCGGTGGACGAAAAACCAAAATCAGTATTTGCACCACTCATGCGTGAGCTCGGAAGTACATATATTGATTGGAAATTTGGAAATGTTCCATTGAGATTGCTGCGTGATATTGATGTTGTTGTAAAAAATCCTGGAATTCCAATGACACACCCATTTATTATTGCAGCAAAGAAATCAGGGAAATTTCTCACCAACGATTTTGATTTATTGCTCACTACGTTTGATCCTCGGCGCGTCATTGGTATCACAGGTACAAAAGGAAAGACTACGGCCGCGCTGCTGATCGCTCACATATTAAAAAAACAATTTCGAACAATCGCGCTTGGAATTCCCGGCACTTCATTTCTTGATATATTTCATGCGCGACGCGTTCCCGATTATGTTGTTGCAGAATGTTCAAGCTATGATTTAGAACTTGCTTCGTCGAGTCCTCATATTGCGGTGCTGACTACGCTTGCCGGGGATCACATTAGTCGGCATGGTACGATGCGAGCTTATACAAAAGCGAAAGGGAACTTATTTCGATACCAAATAAGGGGCGATATCGCCGTGCTCCCAACCGTGCTCACGCGCGGTCATGATTTTATATTTACCGCGTCCACCGTTCGCCGGTTTTCTGAAATACCCCCAAGAGCTCTGGGAAATATTGCGTGGTCCATACATCCAAATTCAGTATCCGCTGCCTATACGGTGTGTAAGACATTTGGGATGAGTGACGCGCGAATTGTGGACCGGATACACACATTTCGTGGTGCGGTGGGTAGGCGCGAACAGATTTATACAACTCGTACAGGTGTGCATTGCATTAATGACACTACGGCAACGGCGCCGATCGCCGCCATCGATACCATTCGATCTGCCGCTCACCACTTTGGAAGGGCGCACATCATACCCATTGTTGGCGGCCACGACAAAGCGCTGCGAGAGACTGAAATTAAGGCGCTTGCCAGTGTGTTACAGGCGTATACGAAACATATGGTGCTTCTTGACGGTTCATTTACGGTGCGACTTAGTGTATATTTGCCAAACACTATTCGTGTCCACAAATCAATGCGATCTGCAGTGGCTGATGCGGCGCGACACGCGCGCAAAGGGGACTACATCATTCTTACGCCGGGATGCGCAAGTTTTAACATGTTTTTAAACGAGTTCGATAGGGGAGATCGGTTTGAGCGTGCCATGGTACACTACTAATTATGGCGAGACGAGGCGTCCAGCGTGTTGATCGTGGCATGCTGTGGGCGGTAGGTATTTTGCTCGTTGCGGGTCTTTTTATTTTGACATCCGCATCGTTTGGACTTTCAACGGTGAAATTTAATTCACCGTATTTTCTTGTTTCCCGTCAGCTATCCGGTATCGCGCTTGGGCTTCTTGCGATGCTGTTTCTATCGCGTATTTCATATCGTACGTGGAGAAAGTTCGCTCTTCCGATGCTTATCGTAAGTGTCGCATTGCTCGTTGCGGTGTTTCTTCCTGGTATTGGCGAGTCCTACCAAAAGGGGGCTCAGCGGTGGATTAATGTGGGTCCCATACAATTTCAACCGGCAGAGGTGGTGAAGATTACATTTCTTATTTATCTTGCCGCGTGGCTAGACGCAAAACGGAAGCACGTGCGCTCGTTTGCAGATGGGTTTGTTCCATTTGCAGTGCTTACAGGATTTGTGGGAATATTTTTACTTTTGCAGCCAAATATTTCTGCACTGATAATTCTTGGCGGTGCGTCGCTCGGCATGTTTTTTGTCGGCGGTGGACGCACGATGCAAATTATTGGCGGCATTGCCGTTGGTGTGAGCACGGTTTTGCTCTTTATGTGGATGACGGGGTATAACGTTGATCGTATTATGGTGTTTCTCAATCCGGAGTTGGATCCACAAGGAAAGGGGTATCAAATTCGCCAGTCGCTCATCGCGGTTGGATCGGGAGGAATTTTTGGAAAAGGATTTGGTAATTCGACGCAAAAAATATCGCGCCTTCCTGAACCAGTGGGAGACTCGATTTTTGCCATTTTTTCTGAAGAACTTGGATTTGTTGGAAGTATAATACTATTATCCTGCTTCGCGTTTTTCTTTCTGCGTGGTATTGTAATAGCAGCACGGGCGCCCGATGGATTCGGGAGACTTCTTGCAACTGGAATCATGCTTGTGCTCTTTATTCAGACTTGTACCAACATTGCGGCGTTCATTGGACTGATGCCAGTGACCGGAACTCCGCTGCCATTTATTAGTTACGGTCGCACTGCGATGGTCAGCGCGCTTGCAAGCACTGGAATTATTCTCAATATTTCTCGACATCGATCATGAAGATTGTACTCACCGGAGGAGGAACAGGTGGACATTTCTATCCTATCCTGGCGGTAGGGCGCTCGCTTCCGACCGCGGCGGATGAGGTTCGTCAGATGAATCTGCGGATGATATATATGTCATCTGATCCATACGACGCAGGGGCGCTTGCGAATGCGGGTATTCAATTTTCGATGGTACGCTCTGGAAAGATACGGAGGTATGTTTCGTTTCAAAATCTCATTGATCCATTTAAAACACTCTTTGGTATTATCGGTGCAATATGGAAGTTCTTCGTGGATCCTCCCGATGCGGTGTTTTCAACGGGCGGACATGAGGCATTTCCGGTGCTTGTTGCGGCACATCTGTTTCGCATCCCGACCCTCATTTACGAGGCGGACGCTACGCCGGGGCGTGTCACGATGTACGCGGCAAAATTTGCGGATCGTATCGCCATTAATTTTTCTGAAGCGGCAGCACATCTTCCTGCGGAGCGTACTGCCGTAACCGGACATCCCGTGCGCCGGGAACTCTTCGGGGGTATCACGACGGCCGCCCTCGCCCGATTTGGCCTCACGGATATATTACCGGTGCTTATTGTGCTCGGAGGCTCGCAAGGAGCGGAAGCGTTAAATGATCTTATTATCTCCGCACTACCGAGGCTTCGTACGCGCGTGCATATCATTCATCAAACCGGAGAAACGCACGAGCAATTAGTAAAGGACGAAGTCTCGCTTCTCAATCGTGATCAGGTCTCAACCATTGCTGGCACATATGTACCAAAAGGATTTTTTTCCGAAGAAGAACTCCGTGATCTCGGTGCGGTCGCGCGTATTGTGATTGCGCGTGCGGGCGCTGGTACCATCGCGGAAATTGCATCGTGGGGTGTGCCTGCAATTCTTATTCCACTACCAGAGTCGGCACAAGATCACCAGCGGCTGAATGCATACGCATATGCGCGCATAGGAGCTGCTGAAGTCCTTGAACAACAGAATTGCACGCCAAATGTGCTCGCATCTCGCGTGGAATATATGCTCGATACAGAGGACGTTGCCGCGCGGATGCAGAACGCGGCGCGCGCATTTTCACGCTCGGACGCGGCGGTCACGATTGCTCGTGAATTACTTTCAATGGCGCGCCACGATTGATATGCCGCGCGCCACGAGATTACGTGTTGCTCCGTCTCCTACGGGCGCGTTGCATGTAGGGACCGCGCGCACCGCCATTTATAATTATTTATTTGCGCAGCAATTTCGTGCGCCATTGCTGTTACGCATCGAAGATACTGATACCGAACGATCAAAAAAAGAATTTGTCGAGGATATTCGCGCAGGTCTTGATTGGCTGGGCATTCCATTTGATGGACTTGTGTATCAAAGTGATCGCACTGCACTGTACGAAGAGGCAATTCGCAGGTTACTTGGCACGGGGCGCGCGTTTTATTGTTCGCACCCATCACGCAGTGGACCGCCCGGAGTTCCACATGTGTGCGATGACAGAGATAAAAATCTTACGGAGGGGATTATTCGTTTTCGTAATGACGCGGTGGATCCGATTGTATTTACGGATGTGATTCGCGGAGAAATTCGCACCACACCGGAGACGATAGGGGATTTTGCTATTGCGGTATCTCCCACGCGTCCGTTATTTCTTCTGGCGAACGTGGTGGATGATGCGGAGATGGAAATTTCTCACGTGATACGAGGAGAAGATCACATCACCAACGTGCCAAAGCAGATATTAATTGGAAGTGCACTCGGGGCGACAATTCCTCTGTGGGCGCATTTACCACTCATTCTTGGCTCTGATCGTTCTAAACTCTCAAAGCGTCACGGTGCAACACCGGTAATCGACTATAAGCAAGAGGGGTACACACCCGATGCGCTGTTTAATTTTCTCGCACTCATTGGGTGGCACCCTGATTCCGATATTGAAATTATGGATCGCGACACACTCGTTAAAGAATTCAAACTTGAGCGCGTACAAAAAGGCGGGGGCATATTTGATATGGAAAAATTACAGTGGATGAATGCAAAGTACATTGCTCGGATGCCCATTCATGAGCTCACGCGGGAGCTCATTCCGCGACTTGTGCACGACGGATTGATCAAGGAGCATTGGGAGCGTACACCAGATCCATTTTCCGATGCAATGACGCCACATCCCGAGTATCAATTTATTGATGGTTCACAAGCGACAGCCGAACATTTAGAACGTATGATCGCAATCGAACGCCCGCGCATGAAAAAACTGAACGACATCACACAAGCTACATATTTATTTTCATTACCTACGTACGACGCATCACTTCTCTTATGGAAGGGATCGCAACCTATTGAGGAAGCGCGCTCCATTCTTTCACAGCTGCGCGGTCACATTGGTGCTGCGAGCGTACACCACGGCGCTCCAGCGGACTGGGAGAAGGTATTACTGCCGTTTGCAGAAATTCATGGAAAAGGGAATACACTGTGGCCTTTGCGTGTCGCGCTTTCAGGGATGCGTGGGTCTCCGAGTCCATTTGAACTTCTCTCGGTGCTTTCCAAAACGGAGGCGTTGAGAAGAATTGACGAAGCGCTAAAAAAACTTGCCTCATGAAATCTCTTCGCTTTGTCATCTTGGCAATCCTGATAGTGCTTATTGCTCCGTCACGCACGTGGTCGGCAAATGTGGATGAGCTCAAATCACAAATTACCTCAAAGCAACAGGAAATTCAGGAACTTGAAAAGCAAATTGAAGCGACACAATCAACGTTGAACACCGTGGGAAAACAAAAACAAACACTGACCGCAGAGGTGACGAATCTGAATAATAAAATCAAACAACTCGAAGCAGATATTCGTCTCAATACGAAGCAGATTGAAAAAGCAGAACTGACCATCGAAGTGTTATCCGGCGAAATTGGTGATCGTACGCAGTCTATTGCAGAGCAAAAAATGGCGATTGCATCGCTCCTGCGATCTCTTCGCGAAAATGACGGACAAAGTTTGTTTGAAATTGTCATCGCCAATGATCAGATTTCCGAATTCTTTGATCAGGTGGAATATCTCAACACACTCGATGATGCTATTGCGCAAAATATTGGGATGCTCACAAATGCTAAAGTTGCACTCGAACAAAGCAAGATGTCTACCGAGGCGGAACAGACAAAACTTGCGAGTTTAAAAAATAATCTCGTCACGAGAAAGTCAACAGAAACCGAAGTAAAAAATGAAAAATCTCAACTATTAACACAAACAAAACAGAGCGAAACCGCATATCAAAAGTTGTTGAGAGAACGCGAAGCGGAGCGCAAGGCCCTGCAGGATGAAATTAGTGCGATGGAATACGAACTGCAGAAATTGATTGATCCGTCGCGACTTCCGTCAAAAAAATCCGGCGTGCTCGCGTGGCCTGTGGAAAATCCGGTGATCACGCAGGGTTTTGGTTTTACCGAATTCGCAACCGCACGCACCGATATTTACAAAGGACAGGGGCATAATGGCATTGATCTTCGCGCGCGACTCGGCACTCCAATTTTAGCTGCAGATGATGGGGAAGTGTGGGATATCGGAAACACGGATCTGACGTGTCCCGGAGGCTCATACGGCAAATGGGTACTCCTGCGCCATGCAAATGGACTAGCGACAATCTACGGACATCTCTCTGGTTTCAACACCACAAAAGGCGCAGTTGTCAAACGAGGGCAGATCATCGCGTTTAGTGGTCAGACGGGATACTCTACGGGACCGCATTTGCATTTTACGGTATATGACGCTGGTACCGTAAAATTTGGACCGTCGAAAAGTGGCCGCTGCAAATATCTGCCATTTGGAGGGTACGTAAATCCGCTCGATTATTTGTAAAAAAATACGTTATGATTCGTTGGATTATAATTTTTGTCCTCGTCATTATTATTTTAAGTTTACTTGGCGTCAACATTGCGTCACTGTTTAACGATCACACCGTTCGTGAAAACTTTTCGTATGTCACCGGGAAACTCGTGGAACTATGGCAGACATACCTTAAGCCTCTCTGGGGTCAATTTTGGGGCGCAGTCAGGTAACGCAAAAGGTACTGGGATACCTGTAACAACGGTCAATTTGGCAAAATTGTCAGAACGACATAGCACAGGTTTTTTTCGAAAATATGTGCCGTACAAACAGGTAAGTACTAACACTCGTATCGGCATAGAATTACCTATACAGGGCAATTTTGGGTTATATTTCACGTATCTGTGATGGTCGTTCAAATATATATGGATAGGTGAGTGCCGCAGTTTTACCCATATCGTATGTCGTAAAAGGTATATTGTGCGACATGCTATCAATATAACATTGTTTAAGAAAAAGACCCTTCCCTCACTGAGTTGGGTCTTTATTTATTCGCTGCTTTTTCGCAACGAATTTATTGCGATGTCTCTCGTGTCGCACTCGGTTGATGTACTGATATATTTCTTTTTCCCCGGAATACATTTGATTTCGCGTCAAGAGCATTGGTGTTTTGAATCGTTGTGGATGACTGCGTTCGAAGGGCTCTTCAACCTGAATGATCTGCCCTCCCCAACCGCAGCGTACTAGCGTGAGAAGTACGTCGTAATCTGACGCGCGGCGGCGTATGTACAGATGATCAACATGTTGATACGGGTCATCACCGAAGATGCTCATGCGACCCCCGCACTTTTCATAGCAAACCATTACGCATTAAAAGTAAGACAGTGCCGCGAACGGTGCCCACTTTGAGCAGGTTACCTACAATGCGATCCTTTTGTATATCGGTGAGCTTCTCCCATTGATCCAATGTAGGGGCTATCCTGCCAGTATGTTTGTTAGCCTTTTGTTTTTCAGCCATAATCACTCCCTCCCTTTTCTGTAGGTTATAGTATCATTGTCCTTAGATATAACAAGGAATTAGCATCTGCTACACTACGAATATGCGGACGAGTTTTTCGGCACTGGAAACATTTACGCAGTGCCCCAAAAAATATGAGTTTCAAGAAATTGAGCGCCTCAAAGTTCCTAAAAGTAAGGAAGCAATTTTTGGCACGCTTGTACACGCCGCGCTCAAGTATATGTTTTCGAAAGATCCGGTATTCCCTACCGAGGAGGAGGTGGTGTCGTATTTTCGGAGTAGCATCGCACCTTCCGCAATTGCTGACAATGAAAAGGAGCGCTTCACTGCGCTCGGGGAACAACTCATTCGCAGATTTTGGAAAAAAAATCCTCCCTGGACCTATAACATCATTGGACTCGAAACACGATTTGAGATGCCGCTACGTGACGCAGTAGGCAATGAAGCTCATACCCTTGCGGGCATCATTGATCGTATAGACGTGCTCGAAGACGGCTCCTACGAAATCATTGACTACAAAACGTCGCGGAAACTTCCCTCTCAAGACGATGTAAACAATAACTTGCAATTACAGATTTATCGCATGAGTGCACTCAAGCGCTGGCCGCAACTGACTCCCGAACGTATTCAATTATCACTATATTTTCTTCGTGCCGGTGAAAAATTATCTGTTACAAGCAGTGCGCTTTCACCAGAGGAAACGGGACGCAAAGTAGTAGAGACTATACAAGCCATAGAAAAACGCACCGCCGAAGGCGCCTTCCCTCCCCGTCCGTCTGAACTTTGCAATTGGTGCGGATACAAACCGTTTTGTCCCGCATGGAAGCATATGTACGGAAAACCTGGCGAACAAACATCTGAAACTCCTATTGATGCCGACGCATTATTAAAAGAATACTTTGAACTCTCTGATCGCATGGATACTGACGAAACAAA
This sequence comes from uncultured Candidatus Saccharibacteria bacterium, assembly GCA_964354975.1. Classification (GTDB taxonomy): domain Bacteria; phylum Patescibacteriota; class Minisyncoccia; order Ryanbacterales; family HO2-45-13; genus CAYHBS01. The sequence goes on along the minus strand of CAYHBS010000001.1, from coordinate 13,587 downwards.
ATTGACTCAAATCAGTGAGCAACTTCGCGCCTACATGGAGGATCAGAAACTCACGAGACTGTTTTCAGGAAGTAATGTACTCGCCGCGAGTGAACAAACGCGCACGAGTTATAACATCACAAAAGTCTCTGAAATTCTCGCGGGAACCGAGTTTGCGAATTTACTCTTAGAACCGAGCGAAAAAAAACTAAAAACGATACTTGCAAAGTTGCCTGATGCATTAAAAAACCAGATAGAGGCCGAGGCAAAAATAATGAAAACATTTACGACGCTTCGCACGTCGTCGCTGAAACCAGGAATGAGCGATGCTGACACTCAACAACCGGAAGCGGCCGTGTAGCCCGCACCTGTCGCCTCAATCACTGAACTAAAATAAATGCGATTTTCCAGCTTAATTCGGCCGATCCCTTTGCATCCCACTGGGTAATATTTTTCTCCATGGATACTTGCGCCGTATGGCAGAGTGGTGTCATCGGCAAAACGAACCGTAAACGCTTCGTCAATGAATTGTGGTCCCGTCAGCTCGCTTCCTCGCTGCAGCCAGAGCATGAGGCCTACGATCGCGATCACAGTGAGCGCGGCGAGGAGGCCATCAACTGCCGCAACAATCTCTGGCGTGTTCTTGATTATTTCCTGAATTCGTCGTATCATGCGCAAGTTATCTTCACTATCATAATATAACGCTTTATGGCACATACAAAATCGGGCGGTTCCACACAGAATGCACGCGACTCAGCGGCAAAATATCTCGGCGTGAAATTGTTCTCCGGCGAGCGCGCAAAACCGGGCGCAATTTTAGTGCGCCAGCGCGGTAGTCGCTACACCGCAGGTACGAATGTTCGCATGGGCAAAGACCACACGCTCTATTCCGTCAGCATCGGTACCGTCGTGTTTTCTGAAAGGCGCAAAAAGAATTTTGACGGCACGGTGACACGCCGAAAGGTAGTGAGTGTCGTTTCATAAGTATTCCGTTTGTTCTCAACATCCACACCAAGACCTTGGTGTGGATGTTTTTATGATTGTATAAAAAAAAGCCCGTGATCCACTTCCGTACGCAGACGGATAGTGGACCACGGGCATCGGCATGTGTATGCACATTATAATTTTAGTGGACTTCCACTCATTTTGACCGCACCACGCCACCCACATCGTGAGTGGCACGACACCAAGAGCAGTTCCTTTATTTATCATTTCGCGGTTCTGGCGGCGCCACATTGTTGAGTAGTTTCAGCACCACTTGGATCACGATCCAAAATGCGCCCGCAAAAACAAAAACCTGTACGAAGTCGTACGCCAACCGTTGAAACGAGTTCACATCGCACCCCCTCTTAAAGAACCGTTGTGTGCCCGGTATTTAATTTCTACTTGCCCGCTCCGTCATGATGGTGATGTAACGCTCCATGTTGTCCCCCACCGCAAGTCGGTTGGTTGAGCGATAGCCACAATGCACGCATTCATGCACTAATCGATGTCCACCTTTACGAATTTCTGCACCCACAGGCCGCATGAGTCCGCGGCACATGGCTTTACGGTCGCCCGGCCAGATATCGACGTGTTTGGACCACAAGCACAAAGGACAGTGGTTGGTATATCCATCCCCACTCACTTCGTTCGCACAGTGTTCGCATACAAACATCTCTACTGTCCGCTGAAAGCGAGGCATAAATGATGCTTCCAGCATGTCACAGATATACACAATGGTCAATGCGCACCACTCTTGACGGCCGTTTGTGAAAGCATACAATGTGGAAATCTCTATAGGAGGAGATGTGGATGAAGAAACACAATGGGTGTGGTGGTGAGAAGGTAGTCAAGACGAATGCCGAAAAGCTCGATGGGCTTTCCATGCGGCAGCAAGAAGTACTCGAGCTCGCCGCCATGGGTCTTCCGCCGAACGCCATGCCGTCGCGCATGGCCCCCGGACCTGACCAATACCCCGTTACCGTGAAGGCGGTGCGGTCGTACCTCGTTCGGGTGTGCGAAGCCTTCGGTGTGAGCTCCATCGACAAGGTGCTCGCGTTGCAGGAGGTTCAAGCAAAGCTCGGCATCGATGAATCGGGCATGGCGCGACCGAACGTTCCGAAAGACCCGGTTCTGCGTAGACCATATCACCAGCAGCCCATGGGGGCATAAACGATAACTTCTCCCCTGTGAACGCAGTGGGACCAACAAAGGGGCGCCACACTTGTGGCGCCCAATTTTTTTGTTACCAGGAAACCCCGCAGGAACTGCGGGGAGGATGTCATTTGCACTTGTAATTGCATTGAAATGTAGTATGATCTGCGCATCAAAAAAAGTGAGGTGCGGCTGTGGGTACAGTACTTGGGTTCAAACATACCGAGGGAAAAATCGAACTGGTGACAATTCCATTTGATTGCGGACTGTCAAGCATCGACATCGAAATTATCCGCAGATCTTATATGCCCCAGTTAACGGCGGAAATTGCGCTCGAAATGCGTCTTTCCGTCGAGCAAGTGAAATACCACATCAGGCGCATGTTACGAAAGCTAAGGCTTGGAAATCGCGTTGCTGTCGTTGCGCTTGTAGCACGTGATCAGTGGTTTCCAGAAATGCGTTACGATTCGATGGAGGTACAAACGTACATTCCCACCGAGAAGCAGCGGCTACTCCTTGCGGGTGTGTGCGCGGGGCTATCGACTGCACAAATAGCAGTAGCAAACCATATCTCTGAAGAAACCGTGAATTCAAATTTGGACACGATCTTTGAGCGCACTGGAATTCATCAGAGGATACTGCTTGCGCGTGTCGCTATCGAACAAGGCTGGGTGAAGTAGCACTTCCCCACTCAAACAAAGTTCGGGCGGAACCAATCGGTTCCGCCCGCTTTAATAAAAAATTCACCGCCCGTCGACTTGCTCGGGGCGGTGAGGTTGTGACCCTTTTGCGAGGGTAATCATGTTTTGTTTTTCTTTCCGCACGGATACTTCGCGTTCCGTGGCGTGTACAGTGTGACCACGTCGATCGGCACCACTCCGTCTTTGGTCATGCCGAGATCCTTCGCTGGTTGGAGAGTCAGATCGTAGGCAATGGGTTTTTTGTTCCCGAGCATTTCAGGATATGGTCCTCGATCTTTCACCTCTACAACAACGGACTTTCCGTTGCGTAGGTTTGTGATCTGGACCATCTGCCCGAAGGGTCGGCATCGATGAGCAACCGCGTACGTATCGGTATGATACCGCTCACCATTGGCCATTGTACGACCGATAAAGTTGCCGTCGTAGTATGAGGCGCACACACCGCGATACCCCACTTGGCACGAATGTGCGTATGCCGGAACTGAATCTCTGAGATCCAAAAGCCACGCAAAGAAAAAGAATGAAAAAAGAACAATTGCGGATTTCCGCATGAGACACCTCCTGCAAATATGCAAGCGAATGGAGAAATCCTGCTTCGACTTCTCTATGAGCTCGTTCGTAGTCGGATCTTATCTGTAAAATGGAGACGTGTCAATAGTAAAAACATGACGCTCACGCAAAATTTACTGATACAGAATCTTTAGACACATTGATACGACGTCTCCCAACATCACCATCAAACGGTATTCTTCGAGTATGCCGATGTATGTTTCATTTATGGATATATTGGCGTACACTGTAATCAGAAAAAGTGGAGGTGACGGACGTGGTGGACGTAAGAGTCGTATCGTGGAATACATTTCTCGTCCCATACCTTGCGGAAGAACGAACGCAACGATTGCGGAATATGATGAGCGCGCTTCTTGAACTTCGACCACTGCCCGACGTTATTTGTCTGCAAGAACTGTTCTTTCAGAAATATGTGCGCATGGTTGCGGAAGTGTTGAGTGTGTCGTATCACATTTGCGACGGAGCCAAAACGAAGGCATATCCGCCGTGGTTTTTACCCGGTGCAAATATTGGTGGACTTTTCTATTCAATTAGAAAAACGGGCCTCCTTACGCTCGTGCGGAACTGCTGGAACCTCGAGTGTGCGACCTTGAAGTATTTTTCGGCCGAAGCTCCTGATTGGAAATTCTGGCAAGGAGATGGATACGTCGACAAGGGATACCAATGGACACAGCTGACCAATCAAGATACCGGAGAGCGATTCGGTATCGTGAATACACACCTCCAAGCGTACGATGGTTATGACCGAATTCGCGAAAAACAACTCACGCAAATTGCGCGTCGTATCGCGGGTCCGTCCGTTGTGATGCCGGTTCTCATCGTGGGCGACTTCAACGCGAAGGAAGATTCACGCGTGTTCCGCTTTATGACGGAGCGGCTGCGATGGAAGTACCTTTCCCAAGACAGCGCATATGTATGTTCCAATGGCGTGAGCTTGCCTCTTCGCGCTACAGGCACAGTGGATCATGTGTTTGGCGTAGGAAGAGCATTTCATCCTACCGGCGTATCATCCGTATCAATTTGTAATCGCAGAAAGGCAAAACCATTTTCGGATCACGATGGGGTGGTGATTGATATCACTCTGCCGAACGCTTCTGAAACGGCAGCGCGCTACGCACGCCTCTGGAAACAAACGATGACCCGACGAGCATTGCCGCTACATCTCGTGACGTTATGGAGAGCACTGAAGGCAATATAAAAAATTGGGCCCCACGATTCCTTTCGGTTTCGTGGGGCCCTTTTCTTATGTTTTCTTTTTCACCGTGCTATCGGGAATCGAGAGTATTGTGACGGCAACAAGTGCGACGCCATCGGTAACCGTACCGAGCTCAATGGCAGCTCCATACGAGAGATCGAGCTCTCGGTTGGACTTGTACGGACCACGGTCGTCAACAGTGAGTTTTGTGGCTTTACCCGTTTTTGGGTTAGACACTCGAATCACAGTACCGTGGAGTAATACCCGACTTGCTACCGACGCAGCATGCATGTCGAATATCTTTCCCGTCGATGTTTTCTTTCCGTGGAACTCTTTTCCGTACCACGATACTCTGACTACGACAGTATCCCCTACTTTCGCTTCCGATAGATTGAGATATTTCTTTACCTCAATCGTGTCCGGAAACTTTGCAGTCTCGTCGTCCTCACGACCCCACTGAAGCAGGGCGCTGAAAAAGGATGGATTTAGCGCGTACGCCTCATCCGCTTCTCTGATCGTTTGCTCGCGGAACTCTCGCTCCGTCGGCAACTTCGATGCGGCCTCGACTCCGTCGAAGCCCGACTTGCCACACATAGCAATCGCAAGTGGTAAAACGAACGATATTGTAAAGAATTGAAACCTCATCCCAACCTCCACTCTTTGCTGGTGTATTTTTGCACCCCTGCGACCAGCAATATCTGCACACAGTAAAGCATGTTTCTAATGTTCTGTCAAGCCTCGTGGGGGTTCCTGTGTAATAAAAATCGACCGTGTCCCTTTGGAAACGGCCGATCAATCAAGTTACGGAATGGATTTTAGATGCCATTTCTGGTACGATTCTTCCCACTCTTCTCTGAGGACGCCCATGGTGTGTTTGTCGATGTACTCACCGTGCAGGAAGAGATGCTGCCGCTGTACGCCTTCGTGACGATATCCGCACCGTAGATACGATCGAATCGCCCGTTTGTTCGTTAGATTCACGGATAGTCCAACGCGATGAAGTCCGAGGGTTAGAAACGAAAACCTTAGCAACAGATGCATTGCCTCCGTGCCGTACTTCTTTCCCCAAAGGTCTTTTCTGCCGATGAAGATACCGGCAGTACCATGACGGTGAATCCGATCGACGCGATGAATGCCCGCGTTTCCAATGTGTTGCATACAGTCTTTCCCGACTTGGAGCAAAATGGTAAACACGTGATCTTGCCCACTTTTTTGTATGCGTTCGATCCATTCCCGCTCCATCGCCACCGACATCGGTAGCCGAGTTTGCAGATATTGGGTTACCTCCTCATCATTCATCCACGTCGCACATTCTTCTGCATCACTGACGTCGAGTAGTCCAAGATGGATATTGGTGCCTTTCATAAAAATCTGTCGCATGGAAACCTCCTTTGTTCTACAAACTAAATAGCACGTTCACAGGGCGTCGTCAAGTGTTCCGTGGTGAATTCTCACGCTAACCGCAACCTAGTTTGCAGGCTAATTGCAACCCCTGCCCGGATGGCCACACTGGGGGAATGTCACATACACACATCGGAAGAGACGACTGGCCTTGTATTTCGCGTATGCTCAAGGCCGGTCACTCATTCAGCGAAATCGCACGAACCATATATTTCGCATATCCGTACCATGCCTGGGAGCGAGGGACAAACGAGAATACCAACGGACTCCTTCGTCAGTATTTCCCAAAATCATATGACTTCAACTTGATCACTCCGAAAGAACTCGCACACGTGGTTCGCAGACTCAACGACCGAGAGCGGAAGCGGCTCAAATTCAAAAGTCCAAAACACGTATTCTCAAAGAAGTGAAAGGTTGCAATTAGAGTGCTAATTCAAGCGTAATGGTTCAATACCTTGCCAACATCACTTTAAGTAATTTATTAATTCGCAATAACGCTGTTGAACCATGTTCTATAGTTCGGGCGAAGGGTTCCAACAGTAATTAGTTATTAGATATTAGACATTTTCAGCCCTCTCCCGACGTTTCAGTCGGCTCTCCGACAAAACGTCGGAGCTTCATAGATTATAACGTCGGGGCACTTTGCCAATCAAGAATCGCTGGATGCGGATAGATGAGCATAATAATGTTCAGCGTCAGATTATCTCGAATCATATAGCCCACGTATATCTCCATTACAACTGCGAGAGCAATAATCACCCACACCGGCCACGTGCGAGCCATAAAAAATCCAAGCACCATCGCGCCAATATCAAAGAGTGAGTTGAGTACACTATCTCCATAGTAATCTAGTGAAATCGTTACCTCACGGTATCTATTGATCACAAAATCTGTATTTTCAAAAATTTCCCACGCCGCCTCAATAATAATCGCGATAAGTAGTCGACGCGATGCGGGTATGCGACGCGCAAATATCGTGAGTAGCCAGTAGAAAACAAATCCATGGATGACATGAGAAAACGTGTACCAATCGGATATGTGTTGCGAGTTTTCGGAACTCACGGTCACTCCATGCCACAATTTCACGTACCCACATTTACAAATGAGCGGATGACCGAGCGCATACAGAAATCCTCCCGCAAGTGCCGTCATGGCGAGCGCAACCGCTACCGTTGCTGCTGTGCGGTCTCCTCTATATTTTTTTACGTACCAGACCATCAGCACGGCAACTCCAACATAGAGCGCCATAATGATGAATGCTTGCGCAAGTAAGGAAAGTTGCAAAAATTGTGCGATGAGATATGTCACGCATTATATTTTATCATATGGAACACCCATAAATAAGAATGCCCCGTCCTGATCGGCCAGTTGGCGTATCAGGACGGGGCATGTCGCATGTTGTTAACTGTGGTACTACGGTACTAATGCAGCGTTCGCTTTCCGGGAGTGTCCGCGTCTGCCGGGTTGAATGTTGTATCACGTGACGTGGTTTCCAGACTTTTTGCACACTCCATAAGGATGCGTTCTGGACGTAGTGATGCGCATTCACACGAATCTTCTCCGTTGAACGCGGCGTTGAAATTCGCCGCCCATTGTTTGTACGCCTCGCCCGGATAAGTGGAACGCGCTAACATTTGTTTGATGCGCTCGTGGTCTTTCTCAACTTCGCGCTTCCACCAGCGATGGAACCAAAGAACAAAAAGAGCTGTCGAAAGCACTAGCGTATAAAGACCGAACCAAAGCCAAATTGACATTGCACTACCTCCTTGGGATGTATTGATTTGTAACGCATTATAAACGAACAGTCAAACACATGTAAGGAGAATTCAACCTCGCAGTGTGCCAGGCAAAGCTATATTCTCGGCCGACTATTCAGCCCATAGCCAACTTGGGCAACCTCGGTATCCGTTATAGTACGGAAATCAGTTTTCATTACCGTAAAGAAGAATCATGTGAATAGAAAAGCCCCCGGATATCAGTCTGTCGGATGATGAATCGGGGGCTATGGATCTAGAGATTTGCGTAACCATTTACGCGTGGAAGTCGATCGGCGAGCGAATTTCTTGAAAGTTGAGCGTTTCGTTGTTGGGATTTGGTCGCCTTGATGCGAAGTGGCGTTTTATAGATGCCCCCCGCGCACCAACCGTTCATCACACTTCGGGCACTGTGTGGTGCGAATGGTGCCCCGCTCAATCACTTCCCCGTCGGAAAGTACCACCCAGACTCGCAAGTCAGCAATCTTCAGCTTTTCTCCGCACTCATGTATGTATGAGCTACCGTTGAAACGCGTGTGACGCTCAAGATATTTCGTTACGAGCTTTTCGAACTTTCTTTCCGTGGTCGGATTTTTTGGTATTTTCATTCCTCACTCCCATCGGTGCAGATTTCACCGACACTGTATCGGTTTTTCAGCAAACTGTAAAGTTGCTCTTCACCACACACTATCGTTGTATTTCGCGGAGTGACGTGCCGTCGATATTGAAGTAGAGTGACTTCCCTATACTGGGACGGGTAGTAATTGGCTCACCGTCTGCGCGATCTGCGAAATTAACGATAATAGCCCCGTCACGATACTCCGTAGTTCGCGGAGCAATGCGATCGCCAAGCAGTATCGCATTTGTCCCGCGATAACCCATCTCTTCCTTTAATGCCACAACAGCGTAGAAAAAAGTTCCACTTCCTCCAGAGCTCTGCGTGAGAAGAAACGCAATATCCTCGTCGCCGTCACTGTCAAAATCTCCTCTCACTTCATTGCCAAATATTTTCGTTTCAATCCTCGCGGCAGATTCCGGACCTGCTTCCATAGACGACTGCCCATTCATCAGTGTCACTACTCGCCCTTCAATATTGTAGGTGGCATCCACGTACCCCACAAACGGCGTTTCCACCTTGTTTGTACGAAGAAAAGCATACCACAGCGCACCAACAGCGACGAGAATAATGAATATGATAATTGCATTTTGTTTTTTCATACTATATCTACGAAATAATAAGTAATGTGATAATACCAATCGCAATCCGATAGTACCCAAATAATGCAAACGTGTGTGATCGAATATACTTCAACAACCACGTAATGCTTGCGAGTGCAGTCAAAAACGCACCGGTAAATCCTACCGCAAATACCGGAAGATCTGACCACGTGAATGATGCAAGTGTCTCTACGCCATCTAAGATTGTCGCCGCAAGCATCGTTGGCACCGCGAGCAAAAAGGAAAACTCAACTATTTGTTTGCGCGGCACTCCCACTGCCATTCCACCAATAATAGTCGCCCCTGCGCGTGACACTCCGGGAATGACCGCGATTGACTGCATCAGGCCAATGCCGAACGCTTGAGCGTATGTAATCGGTTGTGGTGGTGACTGCTCGATTGTAAAGGACCTGCGACCATACTGACGCTCAAACACAATCATAATAATACCGCCAATAATCAACGCCCACGCAATAATTGCAATTTCCTCAAAAAATACTGATTTAATAATGGAATATAGTGTGACTCCCACAACGGCGGTAGGAATAAATGCAACAATCAGCCGAGAAATAGTTTCCCATTTTAAAAATTGTGAAAAATAAAGCAGCGCGACCGATGCAATGGCGGCACACTGAATACTAATATAAAAGCTTTTTGCTACGACGTCCGCGTCAATCCCAAGTAACTTCCCTGCAATAAGTAGATGCGCAGTCGATGAGATAGGTAAAAATTCGGTAAACCCCTCAACAACGCTCAACATGAGCGCTTCAAGTAAATTCATAGTGTACTGCTATTGTGTCGGATTTTATAAGTATTGTCGAACGTGTAAATTAAAAAAACCCGACCGGGGCTTTTTAATACCGTGAATATTTTATCTCACCGCTCTAATTGACGTTCCTGTTTTGTTGGTGTGATAGGTCGCTTCCGCGCCGTTCACAGACACCGTCACTTCATACCCCGGCGTGATCACCTGGATACAGCCCTCATTGACTTTCCTAATCCCGAGACAACCGTCCGACCATTCTTTCTCATATGCAGTAAGGATGATGACCTTGTTTTCAGAGATTCCCGCGAGTGTTGCCGCAAGTGTGCGCACGGCCGCAACCGCTTCAGGCACAGGAAGATTATGTATCGATCCCGGCGGTGCGCCGTTTGCTGATGTTGGGACTGCCGAGGACGACGTGTCCGTCACCGCGGTGTCGAAAGTATTTGTTTCGGGAACCGGCATGCCTCGCGAGACAGTAGAGTCCGCTGTTTCAACGGGAGGTGTGCTCATGTAATACACTATCGCACCCACCATCGCAATAATAATAAGACCAAAAATACTCACATATTTCATAACATATCAGACGGAGACATGTGTGAGATATGACGATGTACTGACATCCCCCCAGTTGCTACGAAATTTCCTAGTGACGAAAAAGCGCCCAGCAGTCATGGTGACTACTGGGCGTATTACTAGCGTGCGAGTTCGATGTACCGAACGATCAGATCTGCTTGGCGAAGAATCTCGGTACCATTGGTGGGATACATGCCCGCTGGCATCACCACGACGCGCGCACCGACAAGAATGATATCCTTTGCGCATTTTACGCACGGTTCTCCCGTCACGTAGAATGTTGATCCCTCTCCACCTCCGTTCTGCCGAGCGAGTTTTGCGATGGCAAAACTTTCTGCATGCCCGCATCCTCCAACTTCTAGACTCGTTCCACTGGGTACACCGAGTGTTTCGCGGATGCACGAAGTAGGACTACATTCGCTCTGTCCTGGAAGAAACGCATTATATCCCACCGCGATGACATTACCGTCACGGGCGACCACACATCCAAAACGTCTCGTACCCTGCGGACACTCTGGCGTCTTTCCGCGACTACACTGCGACATGATCTTCGCGGCATCTGCCATGCGAAGAAACATTTCGTCCATGAGCCGTTGTTCTTCTGCAGACGACGTGGCTCCGGTGAGAATCGGAGAAAGTCCGGTCGATCCAAACCCTCCTTTGCCGCGCACCGTCACCGGGAGCTCGTCCACGACTTCCAACACTGGTAGCAGAACACGCGCAAACACCAGCTGACAAATGCGATCACCCCTTTTCACTTCAAACGGTACGTCGCTTTTATTCACCAGCGCCGCGGTAATCTCGCCGCGATAGTCCGAGTCTCCGGTGCCGGGGGGTGTTCGCAAGTTCAATGCGTTGTTTGGTGGCAAGCCCACTGCGAGGTCGAATCTGAATTTCGTATCCACGGGGAATGCGAAACGCACACCCAAGTCCAAACAATGTTACTTCACCCGGTTGCATCGTGTACGGCAACTCAGCCGACACTTCTCTTGTGAATCGATCAAGCGCTACTGCAGCGCACCCGTCGTACCCATGGGCTCCGGCGGTTGCGACGTGCGGAAGCGTTGCTCCGGGACGCAGCATTTTCACTTCAAAACGTTCCATTGTTTTCTCCTTACTCGAAGCGATAGGAACCAGGGATTACCGACTTGCACTCGCCGCATGTAATGAACTGGAGATCTAATTTTCCGCATGCTTCTCCTGTGTCTGCACTCTTGGAGTTTTTCCAAAATATACGCACTTGTCGAATTTCTTCACGACAAGTGGGACATCTTGGATACACAGGCAAATTCCCTAGCTCGATGATTTGGGGAATGAGCATGAAAGCAAGCCTGGCAGCCGTATCAGCATCAGACACATCTTCAAAGTCCTCCTTTGCTTCGCGGCGCTCTTTGAGATGTGCGATGCTTATAAGCGCAATGTAAAGAACAAGCGGGTAAAGGACAAACGCTCCGACAAGCGTGAGCGCAACGTGTAGTACAGTCATATGCCCTCCTGTATCTACTCATCCTTATAGCAGAGTGGCTGTAGGAGTCAACACATCATCGCAGCACAAGCCGATATACTACTTCTACATTATAAAATGATACTGCTTTTTTTCTGTATTGAAGACAGTAGTAACAGTAGCGCGGAACCTAGGGTAAGCACCGCACCAATAATAAATATTGAATTTACGCCAAACGCCACGGAAATAGTACTACCTAGCATCATTGCTAAACCAATCGCTATACCGTCAAGTGAGTGAAAATATCCGTATCGTTTCCCAAGATGTTCTTTTTCGCTCATTTCTGCAATGAGTACCGGAGTACACACAATTTGCACTGCCATAAGAATCCCAATGGCCACTTCAACGCCCATCACTGCAGTAAATGAAAGATCCGTCGCAAGTAACAATATCACACAGGCAAATAAAAACTGTGTGAGTATCACCGCTCTTAGTCGAAGCACTATATATTTACCTACGAACAATGCACCGATAGATTGCGAAAGAATGGACACACCAAATGCAATACCAAAATATTTAATACCAACGATTTCATTAACACGAAGAACCCAGTACGGTGCGGCAATCCCGGAACCGAGAGCAAATAACATATTCGCTATTAAAAAATTACGATAAGACATAGCGCCAATAAAAAAGCCAGTTTTTCGAGAACTGGCAAACTCCTTTCTTCTCACTTCGAAGGGTCGAACTCTCCAGCCTTGACACCTCTCACAAATGCGTCCCACTCATTCTTGTTGAACAAGAGGACTGCGCCGTTTTTGTTTTTCGAGTCTCGGACTCGAATTGTTTCCCCGTCCTGCGCAACCTCGACGCACCAGGTGATGATGCGCGAAAAAGTCGATTTTCTGAACTTACCGTCAGACTTCATTTTTCTACCCTCCAGGCAGACTCCTAGGACTATCCCAGTCTATATTAAAATATTACGACACAACGCTTCGGGTGGCAAGAATCATCTTTTTGTACTTCCAGAAAACACGCTTTTCGATCTTTTGAGAGGCGCCCAACATATAACAACACCCCGCCAAAGCGGGGTGTTGTAGGAAACAATTTCGATTAGACGCGGCTGACCTTTGTTGCGTTCGGACCCTTTGCACTTTCCGAAACTTCAAAAGTCACTTTGTCGCCTTCGCGGAGTTCTTCAAAAGAAACTCCGACAAGCTCGTTAGAGTGGAAAAAGAGATCCTTTTCCTTTCCTTCGCGCTTGATGAATCCAAAGCCCTTGTCTGTGACACGGGCGATAATTCCTTCTTCCATAGAGAAAAATCAAGTGTTGAGTAATGTATCATGCAAATGTGCTGGAGTTGAAGGTCGATCCCTGCTCCTCTGGATCAGCCCAAAGATGATTGCATAACTGTACCACATCCCGTGAAATTTGTCACGCGAAATGCCGGAAATGCGCGAAAAGTGCTTACTGGGCGCACGCTTTTTCTAAATTAACAAGCACAATTTGTTTTTATATTATCCAAGCTCCTCTGGTCCAATAATCACCTGTGAACCCTCGCGGATTTCACCACGTATCAGTTTATCCGCGATCGCCTGCTCTATTTTCTCCTGAATTGCTCGGTTCATTGGGCGCGCGCCGAATTGTTTATCGGTTCCAAATTTCACCGCAGCGTTTACTAAGTCGTCAGTAATCACAAGCTCAAGATTTTTTTCGCGCATACGGACTTGGAGTTTCTGCAACATCAGGTGTGCAATCTGCGTAAGATGCTGCGCTGTAAGCGGGTTAAAGAGCACAATAGCGTCGAAGCGATTTAACAACTCGGGTGTATAGATACCACGCTCAATCA